>NZ_JBAMME010000194.1:0-1017 GCF_039793925.1 Thermogutta sp.
GGCGCGGTCGGTGACGGAGTCACCGACGACACTGAGGCCATCCAGAAGGCTTTCAGCAATACTGGTTTAATTTATTTTCCTAACGGAATTTACTTGATCAGCGACACCATCAAGCCTCCTCAACGGCCTGGAGGGGTTCCCTCTCGACGAATCATCCAAGGCCAAAGCCGCGACCGCGTGATTATCAGGCTTCGGGATCGCGCTCCGGGATTCGACAATCCTGCCCAACCGAAACCGATGATCGTCACTTCTTGGCGAATCGCGCAAGCCTTTCGAAACGCAGTTCGTGACGTGACGATTGACTTAGGAGCGGGCAACCCGGGGGCAGTCGGGCTCGAATTCTTTGCGTCCAATACCGGTCATGTGTGGAACGTTACGATTCGCTCATCCGACCCGGAAAACACTGGTTTCGCTGGGCTCGCCATGTTCGGTGATAATGGGCCGTTGCTCGTCCGTGGTCTGAATGTCCAAGGTTGTGAATACGGTATTATTTCCGACTGCAATCAACTTGCTACATTCGAGCACATAACGCTTTCAGGGCAGAGGCGAGTCGGACTGGAGTCGCGGAACAAAAGCATCATCCGGGCATTGATAAGTTGGAATAGCGTTCCAGCGGTCGTGGCAAGAGGACAAGGCTTTACACTTCTGGAAGCCAGGCTTTTCCATCCCGCATCCAGCGATTCGCCGGCAATCGAATTGGTGGATTCCGTTGCGACCCTCCTCAGAGATATCGAAGTGAAAGGATATGCAACGTCGCTGAAAGCCCCCGGAACCACCCTGCATGAGTCGCAGATCAGTGAATGGACATCGAAACCGGTTTATAGGCTGACGACAACGGCCCCGAGCTCGACACTCCGTTTGCCCATCGAAGAGACACCCGAGTTTGACTCTGAACCCGTCGAGCAATGGGTTCCCATCACCCGGTTTGCCCCCAGCGAACTTTGGGTCGAGCGCAAAGGCCGACACCGAAAAGAAAACTGGGCCACCGCGCTTCAGTCGGCCATCGATTCCGGTGCG
>NZ_JBAMME010000195.1:0-1016 GCF_039793925.1 Thermogutta sp.
AACCGGCCGGAATCACCCAGCTTCCCGGCGTGCAGGTGATGGCCGGCGCCACTTTTATTGCGCCCATGACGGATGTGACCACGGTCAATCCCTATTCCGGGCAAAGCAACACCAAGTCGACGGAAAGCAACGGGTGGATTCCGCCCCACTTGTATGCCAGCTATCAGTTTTCGGACGCTCTGTGGTTCGGGGCGGGTCTGTATTCCCGATTCGGCTTGGGCACGGAATTCGACAAGAACTGGTGGGGCCGCTACAATAATTACAATGCCATCATTCAGACTCTCTCCTTTAATCCCAACGTGGCGGTGAAGCTCAACGACATGGTTTCCGTTTCCGCTGGCGTGGAAGTCATGTGGTTCGATCTCACCCTGGAACAGAAAATCGATGCCACGGCGCCTTTCGTCAGAGGCGGTGCCGGGGCGACCTTGGCGGCTTTGGGCTTTTCCACCAAGATCAATGACCCCACCACCAGCGCCCTTGATGTGAAGAGCAAGCTTACGGGGGATACCTTTGGGTACGGGTTCACGTTGGGGCTGCACGTGAAACCCATGGACTGGCTGTCTCTGGGCGCGTCCTATCACAGCAACGTGAAACAACACCTCGACGGGGATGCCGATTTCACCAAGCCGGCGGCCCTCACCTCCGGTCCCCTCGCTCCCGCTGCGGCCACGTGGTTTAACGACACCGGAGCCGAAGGCAGTGTCACTCTGCCGGATATGGTCTTCCTGGGGGCGGGCATTCGCCCCATGGACCGACTGCTCATCGAGCTCGGAGCCATCTGGACCGGCTGGAGCAGTTACAAAGACCTGACCATCAAGTACGACGAAGCCATCTTGCCGGGTGTGACGAGCGTGACCAAGGCGAAAAACTGGATGGACGTCTGGCGCCTGAGCATCGGGGCGGAATACAAGGTGACCGATTGGTTTGACCTTCGTGCCAGTTATATTTTCGATGAATCGCCCATCCCCAGTTCGACGGTGGACTACCTGGTGCCGGCCAACGATCGGCACATGTTC
>NZ_JBAMME010000196.1:0-1006 GCF_039793925.1 Thermogutta sp.
GACCAAGTCGCGCCATCGTAGCTTCTGTCAAGGTGGGGGCGGTTTGACGCTTACCAGCTTTCCACTGCCGACGGGACAGGATCCATATGGAATGTAAAAATGCTTAGTGTGATGACCAGTAGGAAAAGACCGATTATTATCTTCAGAAACAATTTCGCATTCATTGTTCAAAATCGCAGGCTCCCCCGACGAAACCCAGTTGTCCAACTGGCGGTTATATCATATGGCCGTGAATAGGGAAAATCGATGTCTATCCAATCAACTAAATCAAACCAATCGATCACATCTGCAAACCTGTCGCGCAATTTCCAATTAGAAAAGCAGGTGTATGTTAGTTGCCTCCTGCAGCAATTGACAGTAATAGCACAGTAGCCAGTAGCTGTCACAGTCGTTCCACCTATCGGGAATAGGGCCGAGTTGGAGCTGCCCTCACTTCCTATCAGGGGATGGAACACACGCTCACCGGTGTATACATCAAGAACTGCGCTGGTCCCGCGATTCCCTTTTCCACACCACGACTGCGCTTTTAGCATCATAGCTTGAGCTTGAGTCGATTCGTACGAAGCCGTATAGCCCTTTGCATCTAGCTCCGCACGCAGATCATCTAGAAGTCCAACGTCTGCGAGGTCAACGGGGCGACCACCTCCGAAAAAGTAGTGCTTGATCCAGTCGATAAGGCGCCATTTGTCCCCGAAAGGATCGACTGCACAATTGGGAATGTCCGCTCCGTATACGTACCAGTTGAGACCATCCCGCACCGGATCCCTGCTGGTAAACCTCCCCACCTCCGGATCATAAAACCTCACCCCAAGCTGCAGCAGCCCGAACTCCGGCTCCTGGTAGTGCGTGTAGTAGCCGAGTTGGCCGACGTATTGGTAGGGCTGGTTGATTGAGCCGGAGTAGCAGTCGTGCGAAAGAAGCGAGCCGTAGGCGTCGTAGGCATACTTGTCAGTGATGTCGCCGTCGGCGTCGGTCAGCAGTCTCGTCGAGCCGAGTTCGTCGAAGT
>NZ_JBAMME010000197.1:0-8093 GCF_039793925.1 Thermogutta sp.
TCCTGGGGCGACGGCTGGGTGACCGGTCCCGACGGAGATTATCCGCTGCCCCCGGGGTGCTACCGCTGCACACCGGAGGACTTCGACCTGGTGGTTCGCCGCGGGGAGGCCTACGCGGTCGGTGACCTGGATGGGTTCCCAATCAAGAAGCTGGATTATCTGCTGATATGATCGACCTAATGTTTGCACTCATACTTGACTATCGCCTGTTAACGCCCGATTATAAATTGTGTGCTGTTGTGGACCGGACGGCGGCGGTCACGGTTGAGGGTGTGTCACAGGACGCGAAGGACCGAAGCTGGGACCCGGCCGCCGTCCCCTCTTCTTCTTTCTCAGCTAGCTGCGCCGGTGGACAGTGTGTTGTCCCTAGCCAGCGTATCTACCGCTGGCGGCTGTTCCGGAGGCGCTAGGGATGGGCGACGTGACCCTCTGGAGCGGGACGGTTCAGGCTGGCTTCGCGGCGTTCGCGCTGGCGCTGCTTGGGTTTTGCGCTTGGCTGGTCCGAAATATCATCGTCCTGAGCAAAAGCACGCAGGATGTTGTGCGCGCGAACACAGAGGCGATCACCAAGCAAATCGACTGCCTGGAACACATGTCGCAAAGCGCGGAGGATACAAGGCGCGAGGTGCAACGGCTCCGTTACTTGCTAGAAGCAAGGCCATGTCTTGTACCAGGGCGTGATAATGAAAAACCACCCCGTGCAATGCCGTGAGTGTAGGCGGCTGACGGACGATGTTTACTATCGCGAACCGGGGACCGGGTGGCCGTCGGTGTTTCCTCTGTGTGCGGACTGTTACGAAGTGGGGTGGGCACGCTACTGGCGCGAACAGGATTTGTCGGAGTGCTTTAAGTTCGATAGGCCCGTGTATGAGCGGACGCGGCGGCGTCGGCGGGGCGTAAGAAAGTGACGGCGAAACGGCGGAAAAAGAGTACCAAGAGCGCAGCCCGGATGCGCGAACTCAAAACCGAGATCGCGCAAGAGAAATTTCTGAAGAGCATCGCCGAGCTGGCCAACATCAGTGAGGCGGCGAAAGCGGCCGGAGTCGGACGAAGCACGCACTACCACTGGCTGAAAGACCCGGAGTACCGGAAACGGTTTCTTGAAGCCCGAGAGATGGCCTACGACCGGCTGGAGCGGGCGGCGTTCGAGCGGGCGCTGGCTGGTTCTGATCGACTTCTCACTTTTCTTTTGAGTGCGTACCGTCCCAAGTTTCGTGTGGACGTGCCCCCACTGGTTGCAAGCGGTGATGATCTGGCCGATGTGCCCGATGATAAGCTGATGGCCGAGGCCGAGGCAGAGGCCCGGGCTATGGGCTATCAGTCTATTGCGGAGCTGTGGGGAGGGCAATCGTGACATGCCGCGCCCCGCGGATTTGCCCCCGGCCTTACGCGAGGCGTGGCGGCGTGAAGCCCGCCGGGCGCTGCTACCGTTCACGCGATGGACTTTCCCCGATTACCAGGTCCACTGGCACCACCAGCTGGTGGCGGAGGCGCTGGATAGGTGGCGGCAGGGCGAGTGGCCGCAATTGATCATCTCGATGCCCCCGCGGCATGGGAAAACGGAGCTGGTTTCCCGTCGATTGCCGGCGCTCATCTTGGGTGAAAACCCCGACGCCCGGATCATCATGGCCGCGCATACGGCGGCCTTGGCAGAGGCCAATTCCCGCGACGTCCAGCGGATTATCGAAAGCCCGGAATATCAATCACTGTTCCCCTTGCGTTTGCCTGGACGCGGGCTGCGCGCGGGGCGATACAAGCGGACGGACGGACATTTCGAGATTCCTCAGCGCCGGGGCTATCTGCGCGCTGTGGGGGTAGGCGGGGCGATAACGGGCTTCGGATTCGACTTCGGGATCATCGACGACCCGATCAAATCGGCCGAAGAGGCGGAAAGTGAGGTCTATCGTGACCGGGTGTGGGAGTGGTTCACACGCGATTTCTGGACGCGGCGGGCCAAGGGCGCGAGGGTTCTTATCACCATGACCAGGTGGCACATCGATGACCTGGTGGGGCGGATTCTCAAACTCAAGGGGAGGGGGCTAGGAAAATGGCAGGTGGTCACGCTGCCGGCGCTGGCGGTTGAAAAACGGACTCCGGGGGACCGGCGGTTGCCGGGGGAGGCCCTCTGGCCGGAATTTTTAGCCCGCGAAGAGCTGGAGGAAATCCGTGCGGCCGACCCGCGGGGCTTTGCGGCGCTTTATCAGCAGAACCCCGTGGAGGCCGGGGGCACGGAGTGGCCCGCGGAATACTTTGGGGACTGGCTATGGGTCCCCGATGAGGAATGGCCGGACCGACGCGATTTTTCGACGGTGGTCATGGCGATCGATCCCAGCCGGGGGCGTGAAGACTCAGCGAGCGACTACGCCGCCATTGTGTGGGCGGGGCTGCATAAGCAGAGCGGCCTCGTGTACGTGGACGCCGATCTGGCGGTGCGTCCGCCGACCGCGACACTGGACGCAGCGCTTGATCTTTTCGACCGATTGCGCCCGGATTTCGTGGGGGTGGAGACCAACCAGTTTCAGCTACTGTTCGCGCAGGAGCTGGAGCGGCGGGGAAAAGCGGGGTTCAATGTCCGACTGCCGGTCGTCTATATCGCCAACTACTTGCCGAAGATTTTGCGGATTCGGCGTCTCGGGCCGTGGTTGGCGGCGAAAGAGCTTCGATTCGCGGACTCGCCCGGGGCAAGGCTGGTGGTCGAGCAACTGAAGCAATTTCCCGAAGGGCAACACGATGACGGCCCCGACGCCCTCGAAATGGCCCTGCGTATTCTCACGGAGCATGCGCCGCGGCGGGTTGAATCGCTTCAGTATCGGCCGGGCGGGAGGTCCAGCGTGCCTTTCGACTGGCGATAGAAACTTTGCCTAATTTAACTTCGTTGAGCGCCGTTGAGCGCGCCCCGGTGAAAATAGGTAACTTTTATTGCCATCCCCGCGGGCTTTCATAACGGCGGTATTCCGCCTTTCCGCGCTGGTACATTAACAGCATGGCCGAGTTTTCACCGCTTTTTCATCGTGCCCATCGGGACGCCCGATTGGCGGCGAAGAAGGTGTTTGCCGAATCGCCGATCGGCAAGCTATTCGACGCCGCGTGGGGGCGTCGCGCGCCGCGGCCAGCCGACGTGGACCAGGTCATCAACGCCTTGCGGCTTTGGGGTCCGGGACCGCAGGCCCTCCGCGGCATGATGGGAATGCGGTTCGGCAATTTGACGTGGACGATCGAACGGTACGCCAAACGTAATGACGATCTGGGCGACCTGGTTCGCGAGTGGCTGAATTCCCTCGGTACCCCCGGCAAGCTGCTTCTCAGCATGTTCGGACCAGGTCGCATGTGGTTCGAGCCGGGCAAGGAGGCCTGGCTGCTCCAGGGCGCGATCAATTTTCTCCGCGCCTACGGCTACGAGGTCCTCCCGTCACCGAAAAACGTGAAGCCGGGGACGCCGGTTTATGAGCGGGCCAAGGCGGCGGCGTGGGAATGGCTGGAGAAGACGGGCGAGACGATGGCGGCCCATTTTCTCGGCCCGCCGGAAGTGACCGAACAAGACCTTTTCCAGGAGATTTTCACGCCCCGGTCGGGACGGGTCGAAGGCGGAGAGGTGGACCTGTCGCCGCTGCACGGGATTGTCGGCCTACCGCCGGACCACCCGATCAACACGGGAAAGTTTGTGGACGTGCAGTCGAGCAACGTCCACAGTGTGGCCTACGACGCGCGGGACAGCACGCTTTTCGTTCGGTTCTGGCAGAAAAAGTGGGACAAGGACCTGCAAGACTACGTGCCTAGCGGACCGGGTCCCATTTATGCGTATAGCTACGTGCCGCCACAAATGTTTATGGATCTGTTGGAGTCGCGATCAAAAGGCGGCTGGGTCTGGGACAATCTGCGGATTCGCGGGACCGTTTCGGGTCACCGGTTCGACTATCGGCTGGTGGCCATTGCCGGGGGTTATGTCCCGCGGAAAGCCACGTTCGCCCCGCTTAAGCCGGGCGACTACTCGGGCGAATACGGTGAAGTGTTCATTCCCCGCCTTGTTCAAACGCCCCGCGGAAAGTGGCTTCAGTCCGTGAAACCCTACGAAGTGGCCCGGACGTTCAAACCCACAGGCCCTATCCCGCCACGGATGGCCGAACTGTTCGGCGTCGGAGTGATCGACTAGGAGACAGAAATGGCTGACGAGCTGGTTTTCATTTCAGGAAACACCATCGAGCGAAAGCCCCTGGGTGGCAACGGGAAAGCAAAGTCGCGGGTGGCCCCTAATCTCGGCCAGCCCCCGGTCCCCCACATAGTCACGTTTGCGGGGGTCATGGGCGGGGCCAGCAAAAGCTACGTTCCGTCCGACGAGGCCCTTCAGCACTCCTGGGCCAATGCGCAATACATGCGCCAGGATGCCGCGGTCATGGAACCGCTGGAAGTCCGCAAGCGGGCGGTGGCCCTTTTGGACTGGCACCTCGAAGCCGACGACCCCCACGACGAAGAGCAGGCCGAGATTGCCGACACGGTCACATGGATTCTGAGGAAAATTCCCCGCTTTACGCAGTACCGCGAGGTGTTACTCGAAGCACTGTTTTTCGGCCGCTACGCCGTCGTGAATACGGCGGGGTGGATGCTTCGCAAGGGGAGATCTCTCATCGGCATTCGGCAGTGGCGGCCGCTTCACGGCGATAAGCTGGTGTGGCGATGGGATGATGAGAGTGGTGATTTCGACCCGGACTGTGTGGGCGTCAGGATCGGCGCCAGCACGGGCATTTCGGAAAACGTGCAGCGGTGGCGGGCGTGGGCGGAGGCCAACGGGGGAAAGATTCTCCCGACGCACTACGGGCTGGCGTATTTTCCGCCGCCGCACCTCCGTGAACTCATCACGATTCACCGTCACATGGTCGAGGACGGCGATTGGTACGCCCCGCAAAATGCCGCGCGGATTTTTGGCGTTGGTATCCGTTCCCGCATTTACTGGACCTGGTACCAAAAACAAGAGGCCCTCGCGTGGCTAATGGAGTATCTGGAGCGGTCCGCCTTCGGACTCGAACTCTGGTATTACCCCGCCGGTTCGGAAAAGGCCCGCGAGGATACTATCAACGCGGCAAAAGAGCGGATCGGTAACGCCCGCAACATCCTGGTGATCCCCCGCCCCGCGGGTCCCGAAGGGCAGATGTTCGGCGTCGAGGTCATTGAGCGGAACATGGCCGGCGCCACCGCCCTGAAGGACATCATCACCGACTACTTTGGACATCAGATTAAGAGGTACATATTGGGCCAGACGCTGACCACTGAGGCCCACGCAACCGGCTTGGGATCCAACCTTGCCTCGATTCACCTGGACACGTTTCTTCAAATCGTCAAGTATGACGCCCAGAACCTCGCTGAAACGCTGACCAGCGAGCTGGTGGCCCGCATTGTGAAATGGAACTTTCCGTGGATTGAGGATTGCCCGCTCCGCCTGGTCATCGAGACAGAAAAGCCCGACACACTGGACCGGCTCCAAGCCATTCAAGCCGCCTACCAGATGGGGTTGGCCATTCGCGCTCGGGATGTTCGCGAGCTTCTTGGCCTGGCTGAACCGGCAGAGGATGATGAGGTCCTTTCCATCAGAGGGGATGAAGGGGAGAAGGCCCAACAAGCTGCGCCGGGATTGCTCGATGTAGGCGGGGTCGGGGAGGTCCCCGCGGACCCTTTCTCCGGCTTGACCGGCCACCGGCAGGGCTTGACGCGGGATTAGGTCCTCTCCCGGAAACCTACGCCCGCGAAAGAATGCCCGAGGGGATCACGCGGGTGTACCAGGGGCGCTTACAGATTCTCCTCAAAAGCCGCTGGCACAGTCTCCAGGAGCCAGAACAGGACCAGGAAAAGTGGCGGCGGGGTTTCATCGAGAGTGGGAAGACCGATCCCCTTTCAGACCATCCGTTTCGGGAACGACTGCGAACAATCTGGCAAAGGGTTTCAGAAAGTCTGGGGTTCGGTCGAAAGCGGCGGGAGCGGGAACAAAGGCGCCAGAACAACCGCCGCATGGCGGAGCACGCCATCACGCGCATCTGGCCCAGTCTGGGTGAAGAAGCCAAGCGACGACTGGCTCAGCACCATGCCACGATGATCGTGTGCAGCGATTTGGACGAGGTGGCCCAGTGGGACACACACCTTAAAAACGTGTTCAGCAAAAAAGTCGAGCGCTCCAGCCTCGCAGGATTTGTTCGATGGGTGGAAACCAAAGAGGGAAAACGTTTAGCCATTGTCGTATGGAATGGCCCCCCAAAGTCGATCCACGAATATTATGTTTACGCCCACGAGCTGGCGCACATCGTGGATCGAGACACGTCCGGCGACAGGATCAGCGATTCCGACCAGTGGTGGGCGGCATGGGAGTCGGAAAAGACAGAAATCGTTCATTCCGTTTATCAACCGGAGCTGAAAGAGGCCATTCTAAGAAACCGTCAGGAGGCATTTGCCACGTTGCTGGCCTTGTATTGGATCAATCCTGGGATTTTTCGGACTCAAAAGCAAACCATACGTCGGTTCTTTGAGGAACGTCGTCTGGTTCATCGGGAGGGGGAGACGTTCCCAGCATAAGGGGAAAGTACACGGAATCCGGGATTCGATCCTCAAACGGAACGTAGTCTGAATAGTCATAGCCCGGAACCGGAATACAGATGGACTCGATGTCTCCTGTTTCCGGGCAGCACCACGTGATGACCTTGACCTTTTCCTTGTGCATGTCCCTATCTCGGACCACCACGTACCATCGGCCTTGATAAAACCTCCAGGGGCATCGCCAGCGTCGCCAGCGATAGTGGGCATAGGCGAGGAACACACGGTGCGCCAGCCGCTTGAGAGGGTCGAGAAGAATCGAGAGTTTCATAGCGCCAACCTCCGGAGCATTGGGTGTGTTGGCAAATGCTGTGGCGGCATTTTGGAAAACCGACCCCTTATATTATCGTCATGAGCGTGGCCGTTGACAAACCCAAAAACCGAACCGCCGACAGCCTGTTTCCCCCGGACAAGTACGTGAACAAGCCGGGGGTGGTGGTGTTCGCGGAACACAGCACCCGCCTGCGGGACGGGACGCCGGTGACCTACGACCGGGAGGCCCTGGAAAAGATCGCCCGAAACTGCAACCGGCGGATTGAGGAAACAGGCAATTATGCGGCGGTGTGCATCGGACACACGGACCCGGAGGGCAGCGACAAGCCGCTCATTGGCTTCGCCGGGCCGTTTCGCGTGGAGGAACGCGACGGGCGAGCAGTCATCACGGCGGATTTTCATATTTTCAAGGAGGAATTCGAGAAACTGAAGCGTTATCCGCGTCCCAGTCCCGAAGTCTGGGTCCCCAAGGACGGATTCGACCCGGATCGGATTTTCCTCGATCCGATTGCCATGCTGGGGGCGGAGACGCCACGGCTGGACCTCGGTATGACGTTTCTCTATCACGCGCGGGACGGGGACCTCTACTGCGAAAAATACGCCGCGACGCTCCCTGCCCCTGGAAGCGTCACAGTGCCCGCATTTGAAACGGAACATCGCAAGACGGAGTATGCCATGGCAGCTTTAACCCCTGAAGACATTCAGGCCATCTTAAAGGCCATCGAGAGCACCGACTGGTACAAGTGGGTTCGCCAGCAGATGGCGGCCAGCGAAAAGCCCGGAGAGCAAAAAACCGAAAACGGCCAGCCGCCGGTCGAAGACAAGGCAACGAAAACCGCCTATGCGAAAGAGTCCGACGACGAACCGGACGACGAACCCGATCAGGATAGCGACGACGCCGTGAATAAGGCTGAGGCGGAACCGGCCCGCCCGGAACGTGACAAGGACCGTCCCAAGCGTGTCGAAGAGTACCGCTGCACGACGCACTACGCGAAGCGGGAGGCCGTCCTGGAGGCCCAGCGGGAAATCTACCAGCTCCGCCGGGAACTGGAACACGAACGCGCCCTCCGTGTGAATTCGGAGCGCCGGCGGATTCTCGATGGGCTGGCCCGGCGCTACGCGGTTAACGTCGATGAGGAAATGGAACTGTGCCGGTACGGCCGCATGGACGACAAGGAGTTTCAGCGGCATGTGCAACGGATTGAGGCCTATTACAGGCCGCTGCCCGTGGACACCGCCCTGCCGGG
>NZ_JBAMME010000198.1:0-8045 GCF_039793925.1 Thermogutta sp.
GGGGCTGTCCCTTACGGCGACCACCATCCCTGGATTGAAACACACGAAGACAACGGCAAATGTGGAATGGCTGCGGTGATGTTCAATCTGCTGGGTGACAAAGAGGCAGCAGAATTCTTCTCATGGATGAGTCTCGCTTCACACGGTGCCGAGCGTGATTGTGGCCACACGGGAAACTTTTTTAACATCCTCTGGGCCATGCCAGCGGTGGCGCTTTGTGGACCGCACGCTACAGGGGCCTGGATGGAGGAATTTGGTGCATGGTACTTTGACCTGGCCCGGCGCTGGGATGGGACGTTCTGCCACCAGGGCCCTCCGGAGATGACGAACGACAAGTATGCCGGATGGGATTGCACAGGGGTCTACCTTCTCGCTTATGCGATGCCGCTGAAAAGACTGTTTCTGACAGGAAAGCAGCCTTCCGTCGTACAGGAGCTCAAATCTGACCAAGCCCGGAGCATCATCGCCGACGGACGTGGATGGACAAATAAGGATCGCAATAGCTTTTATGATGCTCTTTCCGAAGAAGAGTTATTGCAGCGTCTGACAAGCTGGTCGCCGGTTGTGCGAGAGCGCGCAGCTCTGGCCCTGGCTCGGCGGCTGAAATCACCTCCCGACATGTTGGTGCAGATGCTTGAATCACCCCGGCTAGAAGCCAGATACGGCGCCTGCCAGGCTCTGGTACATTTTAAACAGGCGGCAGCTCCGGCCGTTCCTCAATTGATTAAACTACTAGGCCACAAGGATTTGTGGCTGAGGGTAAAAGCCGCCGAAGCCCTGGTAGCCATCGGTCCCCCAGCAAAGCCAGCACTTCCCATATTGCTGGAGCGTCTTTCCCAAGGCCCCTCAAAAGAGGATCCTCGCGGCATGGAACAGCGATATCTTGCCTATGCGCTGTTTGACTCGCCCCGCAAGCTCCTGGGGAATTCACTGGATGGTCTGGACCGGGATGCATTTTATAAAGCGGTTCGCGCAGGACTGCGCAACGAGGACGGAAGAGCGCGCACAGTAATCAGTTCCATTTACGAGTCACTCTCTGAAGAGGATATTCGACCGCTCTTACCCGATATTTATCGCTCTATTATGGATCCCGCCCCCAGTGGCATCATGTTTGCCGATGGCAGCCGCCTGGCAGGTCTGCGAGTGCTGGCCAAATACCACGTTGCGGAGGGGATGGAAGCATGCGTGAAATATGCTGAGACCCAGAATGCCTGGGGAAGCGAGACGCGCACGGCGGAATTGATGAAAATCCTGGTCACATACGGTGCCGATGCGCGGCCTTTGATCCCCCGGCTGGAGAAACTCGCCGAACGCTTCGAAAAGGGAGAACCGGACTTCCCGCTTGCATTAAGCCAGCAAAAAGCCAAAGCCGTTCGCGAGGCGATTGAACTCATTAAAAACTCCCGAGACCTGCCACCTTTGGTACATCTTTATCGATGAATCCAAACGCTACGCAAGCGTTAGTGCATCGTCGTGGGGATGACAAACAGAAACTCCGTAGTGACTGGACCGAGTTAGGATGGTGCCGTGAGCAACTGGCAAGCGCGACGAGTGAATTCCCCATCCCGTCGGCCTTGCTTGCCAATGACTTGCATCGCAGCTAGAATCTGCTACCTGGGATTGTTCCCGCATCTGAGTATCGACCAAGACGGCAAAGGGCCACTCGCGTCTCTGCAATAGAAGTGTCGGCAATAGAAGGAGGCAGCGGTTATGTCACAGTGGGCGCTATTCTGGTTGCTGTGTACACTATCCACCGCCCTCACTGTTGTGGGCGGCGCGCGCGGTGAAGCCGCCGAACAAACACATAGTTTTGATATCAAATTTGATATCAAAGGCGCTCCTGGCCAAAGGGCGGTGCAACCAAACGCGAAAGAACTTCTCCAGGCCGAGAAAGTCCTTGATGAAGTTTTCGGGCGAGAGATAGTCAAGGCCAAATCGTCGACTGAGAAAGGGAAACTGGCCAAAGAGATTTTGGAAGCCGTGCGCGACGAGCAGGATTTGGCCGTAAAGTTCGCAGGCTTGCAGATAGCACGCAGGTTGGCCATCGAAGCCTTGGATGGCAAACTCGGTCTGGAAATCGTTCGGGAGATTGTTCAAAACTTTGAGCCCGCAGAGGAAATTCCTGCTACCGACCGACTGACCGAGGGCGATCGGCTTTGGCTAAGCGCAGAAAAAGCCCAAGGGCGAGACAGACTATCCAAACAACTAGAAGCTATAGAATGTTGGCTCTATAGCGACATAAAGACCGGCTTGGTGGCGAAAAAGTGGGAGCTGCGAGTTCAGCAACTGCAATCTGCTTCTGCGTTGATCACCCTAGACTGGAAAAACGCTCTATTGCGAGGACAACATCTTAAATATGATACCAGACAGGATAGTATCAGTGGTTGGTGTTACCCGCAAGAATACATTGAATGGCCAGTTGATCTCGCTGCGAGAAGCTACGATGTGGCTTTGCTTTACTCTTCTCGAGGCAATGCTGGGGGTTATTTAATGGCCATTTCTCTGTTTACAACTACCAATTACTATCAGCCCTTGATGACACTACACACTGAACTCATTTCTACCGGAGGATGGAACATCTATGCCGAAAAAAGTTTTGGAATAATCAAAGTACCTCGACCAGGGAGGTATATTTTGCGTGTCCACGCAATTCGTCGGCTTGGGCCGGATTTTGAACCATGCCTCGTGAATGTACGGGCGGTTTTTTTACGATAAGCTGGTTAAAACTCTGCTCTCTCTTCAGGCACCTACCTTTGAAAGTGTCTGTATACCACCGCAAGTCATGACATGACATTGCGTTGAATCTCAATAAGCGTTGCTTTCCAAAGTGCGTACAGTCTGCATTGCTACAATTCAAGGTTTAAGTCTCTGTCTCTAAATTGATGATATTCTCCAGAATGTGGAAGTGTTTTCACCGTTACCTCTCCAGCGCGCCCTCGCAGTTTCGATGCCCCAAGGCATGGGGTGCTGTCCGAGTGTCGCTCCCCCATTGCATGGACAACAGCTGAAGATAATCTCCCTGACCTCGGCCTTGGCAGTAAGCTTGCGCAACCAGCAACGACGATCTTACAAGTTCCACCAGCCTCTTCGCGGCGACGGTGGGCCTATGTAGGCGCCACTTGCGATATCGATTTTTTAGCAGACTTCTCTTTTTGTCCGCGATCAGTTTTCAATACAAAGGATGCAAGAAGTGAGTTCAAACAGTGATTAAAACGACATGTCGGAACTAGATGACGTCGAAAAGGGATGGAAAACAAGGCTCGGCCTTGCGCGTCGGAGTGGGTTTTGGATGGCCACTGGTTTGGGCACGACTATCCCTTTATCCGGCGCTGCTGCGAGTTTCTAATCTGTTAGCGAACTGAGAGGGTGATCTCTTTTCCCAGGCGGCGGCCAATGGCGCAGTCCGGTGGATCATTCTGCAAACTATCGGCAACTGGCTGACTATTTTTAAAGCACGCGCCCAAAGCGGGCTAGACACATGCCAGCACAGCCGCTAATCGGAAGTGGCGCGTTGCATCGTTTCGCGTTCCGCCCGGCAAATCGGGCAGCGAGCCTCTTCCACGTGATACCGTACGTCGCGCAAACTTGCGTCATCCGGATTGGCAAAATAGGCCGCCAGCCGCTCCGGGCTGGGGCACATCGCGCCCAGTTCTGCGATGACCCACCGTACCACGTCGCCCAGGGTCTTTAATTCCGGTGTGTTACTCGCGCCTTCTTGCATGATTAACTTTTCCCAGAAGTTTACTGCCCTCCATACAGAGTAAGAAAAACGGAGCGCTCGACATCGCGTTCCGTGACGCGCTGCCGTACCCATTCCCGGGCCTGGTGAAGCCACTGATGGACACTCTCCGGAGACACCCCCATGGCCTCAGCAATCTGGGCGGGACTTTGACCATGCAACGACCGTTCGTAGGCCTCCTTGATGCCGAGTCGCTGGGGTCTCTTTTCACACCAGCGACAAAACTCCACGAGCACGTCGCTGAGGAGAAGCCCCTGCCGGCGACGACGTTCCTGTTCGATGGCATAAGTCGCCGGCGATGGTCCTGTATCTATTGGTTCGTTCCTTTCCGGCGTTTCCGAATCGAGGTCTTTTTTGTTAGTGAGGCTATAAAGAATCCGCCGTTCCATGGACCGCAGCCGATCGATGGCCCGACTGCGGACTAGCATCCTCAGCCAGCTCTCACAGTTTTTCGGAGCCTGAAAATCCGCCGACGCCACCTTCGCCTGGAGTTCGAGCCAGATCTCCTGAAGCAGGTCATCCACGTCGTGCGCCAGGCGGGGAAAGGCAGCTCTGGCGAACCGCTCCAGCTCTTTGCGACATCGCATGAACACATTGAGAACTTCAGCCCCGTGCGTCATCCATCACCTCGCCAAAGAAGAGTTACATTCCGACGTCATAACTAACACTGGCGAAAGATCAGCGTTACCCGGTCAAGTTGCTGACGCTCAGCGAACATGTGTCCCAACCGTTCCGCTTCATCCCATTGAGCCTCGATAACGAGCCGGCTGGGCAGATACACACAGCGATCGCTCGCAATCCACGTGACGCCTGGGATTTCGGCCCAGGCCGAGCCACCCTGGACATCCCAGTGTAAGCCTTCCTTCTCCCACCGCAAGATGAGACCCTGACAGGGGAGATTGCCGCGAATAATATGGGCTGGGGCATGGGGGCGAATGGACAGTTCATCCACGAAGAAAACCGCCCGCCTCACTGTTTCACCCGTGCTCGGCACTAGCACACTTCCCGTGGAATCGGGCAGCGCCTCCCAGAGGGCAGTCAGGGAACCGCTGATGGGCAACCGAAACCGCCAGCGACATCTATCCTCACCCAATTGCACGACGTTCCCGTCTTCCAGTCGGTACACGTCGGTTACGTTATGACCATCAACTTCGACAGGACAGGGCTCCCCGTATTTATCACGACAAACCACGAGTTGCCAGCCCTGGCGATCCCGCAGCAGTACCGCGTGGCGGCGATGAATACGTCCCAAAATGGGAAGATGAACTTCCTCCCGAGAGGAACCAACGACAATTTCTTCACCCAGCAGTATCATGCCTACCCCTTCCATCAGCATCTTTTCAGAGCGGCTCTGCACTGGCCTAGCCCGGTCCACGGCCGGATGACTGCCTCGAGCGGCCAAACTGGCCAGTTTTCCGGCAAGCTGCTTCACCTGCGGTGCTTGGCGTGCGATCTCGCGGAGTGTCTCCCAATGATGGCGAGCCAGGCCTTCATCCCCCCGCTCGAGAGCCTCCTCGCAAGCCCGAACCGCCATCTCAAACCGCCGTTGGCCAAGCCGGATTTCCTCAATTGCTGCCGCCAGTTCTCGCCGACCCTGCGTTTCCCACCGAGCCAAGAGCTCCAATGCTAGGGTGAACTCTCCGGCCTGCGCCAGCCGCCTCGCCTCACTCACCTGCTCGTGGATTTTCGCTTGCTCCTCAAGCTCCCGCTCCTGTTCTCGCTTCTTCTCGGCCAAGGCCTGGACGGCGTGCTTCTGCAATGCGAGGGCCTCCCCTTCCAAAGCCGTGCACTGGCCGGCGATGTCAAGGGTTTTTATAACAAGCTCCCACTGGCCCGCCTCGGCCTCTCGAAAAGCCCGGGCCATCAGTTTCTGTCCCACTTCCACAAGCAGTCGGCGAACTGCTCGATGTTCCCGGTTTTTCGATCTCAGCAGAACGCGCGCCGCCTCTTCCAGTTGACCCTGCCGCAGGCAGTCGCGGGCAACCTTGCATTCCAGTGGATCGAGCCAGCCCATCGCGGCCTTTCCCTGTCAACCAGTAAGCCAAAGAGCACTGATCCAGATCGCCGAAGCCACGCAAGCCAGGACCAGTATGACCATTGTCACAATCAATCCGCGATAATAGCCACGCGTCATTCGGTCCAGACCCACCATCGCTACCACCGCCAAAACCGTGCTGGCAATCGTTGCCATTAACGCGAGTAGCCCTTTCTGCCAGTACCGCGCTCGATAAGCTTTCAAACGGGCGGACCATTCGCTGAGCACCGAATAGGGAATTGTCACTGTCACTTCCTGCTCTGCAATCCAGCCATAGTCTCTGACGTCGCTGGTTTTCTTAACCCTTTGAGTCACGCCCGGCTGAGATGTAAGCCAGGCCCACTCCGTCACCACTGCCGAGGTCGACAGATCCACCCCCGCCAGCTCCTGAGCCATCTGGCGCACCATTTCCTTGTGCTTCTCGGTTGCTACCCGCTCTGCTTCACGTTCGGCGTCTGCTTGGGTCAGCCCCGGGCACCGCCCGGTAACTATCACCAGGCGCCGACCCTCCCCCTGGGAGAACTCGTCCGTCTGCCGAGTGCTTTGCCCGTCCTTGTTCGGTGCTTCCACAGGGATTTCACTGCCCGTCAAAGCTCCCGCCAGAAACATTGGCCAACACAATGTGATGACGAACAAAACAACTTTGCTGTTGACCATAGCGTTCCTCCCAGAGTTGTTTTATTTCGGAAAATCGGGCGACAGGGACCGTGGCTGTCGATCCCTGCCGCCCTCACGCGGATTTCTCATCTGGTTTCACGTGCCCTGGTTGGCATCCGGGGACTTATCGGATTGATCTCCAAACATCGCGTCGAATCGCTCGGTAACCGGCCGGTCGTCCACTTCTATAGGAATCTCGCCTCCCGGATTTTGCTCGTTCTTAAGCATCCGCTGGGCGACTCGAATTCGCGTCTCAATCTCCTGCGCGAGTTCCTTCGCCTGTCCGAGCAGGGATTGATCGATCGCCACAGTGCCTGCAGCCTGGTTCGCCTCCAACACCTTCAACTGGCTTGCCAGCGATTCGGCTTTGAGCTTGAGCTGGTCGTATTGCTGGCGATAGGCATCCACTTTTTTCTTTGCACTCTCCAGGTGACTTTGTCGCTCCACCAGAAGTTGTTTTTTCACCTCCAACTCAGCCTGGCGGGCCTGATAGCGGTCCATCCGCCGGGCAAGGTCCGCCTCCACCTCGCTTCGTTTAAACACATGCCCGGCAAATTGATACTCCGACTTTCCTTGCCCCAGAGCCTCCCGGAGCTTCTTCATCTCCACAAATGCCTGAGCTTGTTCCTGTTCTAACTTCGCAATCTCCTGCGCAAGATTTTCTGTCTCCACCTCCAATTGGGCAACAACGCCCATGTTTCGCCGAATCTCGGGTTCCAGGTCATCCAGTAATCCATTGAGACGCTTCAGCTCAAATGTAATTGGTGTTGCTTCGCGGATTGTGCTGCCAATCCCCCGCCATGCCGTCTTAATGTAACTCCATGTGGTCCCCAAACCCAAACTCCCCACCACGAGAACCGCAATCCCACCTGTAATCCACCACGGCGTCTTGACCTGCAACATGGTTCACACTCCTCTCCTTCAACAGTTTGACCGAAAAGGAATTCGACTGCCCATCCCTGTCCAGCGTTTCCTGTGGTTGCCTTTCCTATCTTGGAAGACGAGTCACGCGGGCAAATCTTGGAAAGAATTTTTTCGTGATTCCATTGAAAAAGACTTGACATCGCAACGTGGTTGCATTTTACAAGGGCGGAAATGGCAGGGCCAACGGATACCCGCCTGACTGGTCCAGCCGCTTCGTACAGATCGTCACGAAGGCGAAGGCTCGATGTTATGGATTGCGCCCTTCACCTGGACAGAAACCCTCGCAGAGAGTCGCAGCGCGCTCGGAGGAATGGATTATCTCACCCTGAACAGCGGCCCTAACGGAGGGACACGTTTATCGTGGCCGCATCGGGGGGAGACGAAATCCGACGAACCACTCGCCCAAAGAGCGCCTCAGCGGCTTCCCATCGAAGAGGAAAAGAGGACACGATAAAGAACTTTCGGCCGGGAATGCCCATGAAGGGCGACATTCCGCAACCCGATGGGCGGCGGAACTTCTGTCTGGGAGCTAACTTAATGGAGATGATCGGACTCGAACCGACGACCTCCTGCTTGCAAAGCAGGCGCTCTCCCAACTGAGCTACATCCCCACACTACGCCAAAGTGAAATCCGCCAACAAGGATCGCTAATAAGACCCTGTCGGCTTCTTCATTCTCGGCCGATTTTCC
>NZ_JBAMME010000199.1:0-29652 GCF_039793925.1 Thermogutta sp.
CAGGCACCATGTTGAAATTGGCAATGATCCCCGCTTTGGCCAACGCCTGGGCCACACCACACTGAGCGAGACCATACCAGTGGAGGGTACGGCAGTAGAACGAGAGGGGAGATTCTCAGCCCATAATCCCCTCTAAGCGGCTGAAGTTATCAGAGGTGCCCGGACCACTCTTGACCCATGGCATCGCGGGGATCCTGGATCGTCACCCTTTCGCCCAAAACGCGGACCAAGTCGGGGAGGTCGTAGACCTCCAGGGCTCCGTGAACCGTGTTGACCAAGCGATTCTTGCTGAACCCCAGTTGGACCACGTTATCCCAGGAAATGAGCGGCCGGACGAGATGGATATGCTGGAAGAGGTCCCGCTCACGCACGGCCGCATGCAGGGCGCTGCTGTTGAGATATCCCACCGAAACTAGCTCCAAAGGGACGCCCGCCGGTAACCGCTCCTCTTTAAGCCAGCGGGCCACCACAAGGATGTCTTCCGCCCGCATTCCCACATAAGACTTTCCCAAATGATAGGCGAGATAGAAGTCCTGGCCATCAGGTCCATGATACTCAGGACGAAAATAGGTTTGGCCGGTTCGCTGCGTTTCACCCAATCCGCGCAAGTCAACAGCCAGGACCAGCTTGCGTTGTTGGACAAGTTCGTCAATGGGCCCTCCTTTTCCCGCATCGGTCGCTTTACCGTCTTCGTGAATATAAATGACGCCGCTTTTTGGTTGACGGTCTTTAGGTGTGAAAATCAGGGCGGGCAGTTCAATTCCAGGTTCCGGTCGGAAGATAAGCTTTTCCAGGGTGGCGGTTTCCCCATTGACGGTCTGACACACTGTAACATCGGGCCGCGGTAAATCCTCCAGAGGCCGTACCCCGGCAATTTCGGCCACGCGTTCGAGCAATTTTTCTAGCGGTGTTGTTTTCCAGAGGTTTTCTCGGCGGATTTTCAGCTCTTGAGCGTAATCCCGGTTAAGGTCGTACACGGACCGCGCACCGTCCAGGAGCATCACTTCACCCTGGGGCGTGCATTGAAGCTCGGCGGCCGTCGGGACATCGAGATCGGCGGGCTCGAAGACGGGCTCATCCCGGCCCAGCAACCAGCGGAGCATGAAGCGGACCGAGGCCTCCCGCAACTGAACGGTGAAACCGTGCTCGGTGTCCGTCTCGGCGAGATCCATGCGTTCCGGATAGCCTAATCGCCCGTACACGCGCTTCGCCAAGCGGAACGACATCCAGGTATCCTCGATGTTGAAGAAGTCCCGGGTGGCCGCCAGCAGCAGCGTGGGGGCCGGTGCGCGCATGATGCAATAATCGGCATGGTCCATTCCTAGGGCTAGCTGGCCGTAAATGTTCTGCTCGGCATCTTGGGGGCCATTCTCTCGAATGAGTCGACCATAGAGACTACAAATATAGCAGCCCGGTGCTGCCGCTTTAATTCGGGGATCCAGTGCCATCAGATAGGAGGTCTGGGTGCCACCGCCACTGATGCCGGAGCAGCCAATTTTTTGCGGGTCAATATCGGGTCGGGATTGTAAGTAATCGATGGCCCGAATACCGTCCCAGATTTCAAATCGTGCGGTGTTTCGTCCGAGGAGGATCGAGCCGACCCCGATCATGTTGTGTCCTGCAGTTCCCCAAAGGGTGAACTTGCCATCGGGATTCCGCCACTGATGGCGTTCGCCTTGGTCAATGGGATCGAAGACCAAGGCGGCCAGGCCGTTGCTGGCACACAGGGCGGCAAAAGCAGCGTATTCTTTGTAGCCTTTCGATTCATTGGAATGTCCGCAGGGAACCAGCACGGCCGCATAGGGTGGCTGATATTTGGCGGGATCGGGCAGAAACAATACGGCCGTCACAAAATGACGCGGTTGGCTTTCAAAAATGATCTTTTCCACCAAGTAGCCTTTTCTTTGGAGGCGGCCCACCACCTGGGGATTGAGCGGTGTCCGCTCCGGCAGGCCCCCAATTCGTCGCAGGAATTCCCGCTTTAGGAACTCCTGATGTTGCCGAATTTCTTCCACAGTGGTGCGCTTCTCGTAGGCCTCACGCCACCTTTTTTGTGCCTCGGCGATTTGACCAAGGAGATAGTTGGTCATCATACTTTGGGGGTCTTTGAGCTGCGAATGGCCAGGTAAAACGGACCACTCGTCAGCCGGGGCTCCCACGGTCACGGACAAAACGATCATCACGAGAGTACTTACCATGTCGCACCTCCCATCCGTTGCCGCTTATCAGCGCCATTGGATCATCGCCAGTGTTTTCCATTCTCTACCAGCAACCGGCTCGTCGGAAGTTCATCCCAGACTCTATGACTCGCTTTCCCCGGCGATCTGCTCATGGAGTTCCATCCAGCGCGAGGGGTTCACGCTTCGAAAGTAACCGCGGGGGAAGCAGGAAGCCAATCACCAATCCTGCAATCAATCCGCCCACATGTGCGGCGTTATCGATCATTGGCTCCGTCAGGCCTGTGAGGATCTGGTACACAGCCCATGCCAGGAGTGCCAACCCGATGCGTTTATCACGAAGATGGACCTCTCGGCGGTGTCGCCAGAAAAATCCGATCACACATCCGAGAACGCCGAAAACCGCGCCCGAGGCCCCCACCGATGGCCCCGGATGCACGAGGAGACTGGCGAAGCCTCCACATAGACCGGTTACCGAGAAAGTGAGGACCGTCTGCCAAGGACCAAAGGCATGCTCACAGGCCATTCCTACGATGTACAGTGCCGCCATGTTTCCCAAAAGATGTGCAAGATCGACGTGCATAAAAAGGGATGTGATCATGCGCCAGACTTCCCCGGCCAAGACTTTTTCCCGAATGATGGCCGTTTTTAGAAAGACGTCCAGCACCTGTTCTGGCTTTTCCGCCGAAAATACGGGGATAAAGAAGCAGAGATTGAGAACAATCAATCCCAGGGTCATGGCGGGAGTCCAGCACATTCCCCGCTCAAAGTCGACAAGCGGCGGAGCTGTGGCCGTCGGTTCAGCGAGCATGTCTTCTGTTATGACAAGCGGGGTGGGTTCGGGTGTGCGCAGATCAGGATTGTCGTCGGCCATGGCCTCTGTACCTTCATCAGCGACGTTCGCCGGTATCGAGCATGACCCCCAGCGCGAGCGCTACGCGGCGATCAAGGAAGCCGTCGCGGTCCGCTCGCAGGTCCAGGACATATCGATCGAAGAGCGTCCACTTGCGATTGAATTCGCCAATAACCTCGTCTGTGTCCGGATGACAGATGATGAAGTTCGTGCGGAGGATTCCGAAGAGGGGCCCGATCAAACGACGCAACAGGGAAAGGATAAGCGAGTCTTCTTTGGCCACACACCAGATGGTACCATCGGGGCGAAAACACGTCCATTTGCGGCGAAAGACGTTGGTGAACAGGTTTTTTCGCAGCCGGGCGAGGATATTGCCGGCCGGATCGCGCACGGTGTAAGTCGCGACGATCGGCATGAACTTTCGGTCCTGGAGGATTTCGAGCAATTTCTCTACCCGCGAGTCGTCACGCCAAAACATCACGTGTCTTTTGGGCAGGATGGCGATAAAGATCACGATGGCGAGCACTGCTCCCACAAGAGTGCCCACGGCGAGCAACCATTCCTCGTCGAGCACGTACCCGAGGTACCCAGATAGTCCCATTGTCAAAGCAAGCACGAGAAAGCTGCCGAAAATCGCCAGAATGCCCCTCCCGAGATAAACTCGCCGCTCCACGAACATAATGGGATTGTTGTCTTCATCGCAGATCGAGTACTTTTCCGAAACGGCTACGACGTGCTGCCGCAACAGGTAAAGATCTCGGTCAAAGGGAGGTTCCCCCCGTTGTAAAGGGATTTCCTCCTGCTGTGGTGAAGGTACCAACAGATTTTGCCCACATCGCGGACACTGCACGAGCTTACCCGCGTACTCGTCTTTAAGGTTATACTCGCTTCCACAGGTGCAGCGGACAAGCACAGGCACGGGAAACTCCTTTCTGATTTGTGGTTGACGAGCAAGATTCTTCCAGCCAATCCGGTCTTAATTATGCGTTTGTCAGCAGCGAAGGAAAAGTCATTCGAACGCATTTCCGCCCTTGCCATTCGTTGGAGGCATGTGACTCAATCAAATTGGGTACGATCGCGCGAAACTGCACTCTATGGGCAGAGGAGAGAATCAGCCGGCCATGGTTGGATTGCACGTAGTAGAGTGCCAGGGTCTTAATCAACCGTCAATTATGGCCGATGCTGGTTGGGGCATCTTAAGCGAACAACCATGGATGGTCGCTGAGTCGTGCCGCGGCTTTCTTGTTCGTCCTTTACATTACGGCCGAAAAGGGACGTCCCCCTGTCGGCGAGCGGGGGCAGCTTCGCGGAGGGCGCCTGGCCTCCATTGTTGAGCGATCTGGATGTCTTGCTCGACGTAGGCCGTTACTTCATTAAGGTCCACATAGCCGATACGGTTGAGGAGTTGCGGCTTATATTGGCTGCGCGTTATCTCGGCGTATCGCTGCCAGTTGGTGAGTGCGTTTTGGAGGTGTGCCACAGCAGCCTGCTGATGCTCGGCCTTGCCGTCGCGATCAAATTCTGCCAGCTTTACCGCGCCGCGAATCTTTTCGGCATAGTACTTTCCAAGATAGGCCATAGCTTCCAGATCACCGAGCGTCCGTTGGAGTTCCCGGCCGGTGATGTTGGGCGATTTCAAGTCGGCCAGTAACGTCAACGTTTTCTGGGCATTGCTTTCCAAGTCGCTGGCGATTTCCAAAGGTCCGACCGCAACCTTTTCGGGGTGGTCCTTATGATTGAGCCATTCCCGAATGTTCAGCACACCACTGCCGGGCATTGTTTCCCCCAGGATGAAGTCTTTCACGGTGTAGAAGCCACGAGGAGCCGGGTACCGCATGCAGGCTTCCGGAAACCATCGCAGGTCGATATCCCCCCAGAAGAACCGAGTGATTAGGGGGAACACGCGGGAAGCCGCCGCCCAGGCCGTGAACAGCTTTTCAGAGGGTACCTCGGGGAATTTGGCCGCCAGAATTTTGCGAAAGTGATCGTTCGAGATCTGCGGGTCGTAGCTGAGGCGTCCCCAAAGGAGGAAACTGTACCACTGCTTTTTCATGACCAGTTGCCGGGGTACTTCGCCATCGATATCGATGGCTTCTCGACCCCAGCAATATCCGTCGGGACCCATATAGAATCCTGCCAGGCGATTAGAACCCGGCATATTGAGTATATATTCGCGGGCATAATCGGGATCACCCCAACGAAAACTATAGATGTCATCATTACGGACCGTCAGCCAGGTCTTCATTCCAGGGGGCATATGTTGGAGTGCGGTTTTAATAAATGGTGGATCAGGAATAGAATACATATGGGCAATTGAGTATTTAAAACTGAATTCCAGAATATCCCGAGCCTCGTGAAATTCCTTGAGGATTTCGCTGAGGTTGGTCATGTGGAAGCGATGGATCAGGCGAAAAGGTCGCCCGGGCTGATCAGCCAGGGCATCGCGGATTCCTTCACCGTAGGTTTGCCACAACCACTGTTCTTTGGTTAAACGCTTGTCGTCCCGACCCATGTTTTCCCCGGCGGTGATACCTATGCCCGCCAAAAGCGGATAGGTACGAACCAACTCTCGCACACTGGCTCGGAAATACTGGATGGTCACAGGATTATCACGGTCAGCCGTGATGCCATATTTGCCGTCCGTCCCCCAGACGAAAATATTCCAGGTGAACCAGTACACTTCGATGCCCCGGTCATGCGCATACTCCATCACATGCCGCCAGAAAGCAATTTTCTCATCAATCGTCATTCGTCGAACAATCTCCACGTCGCGCAGCATCTCGGGCCGAACCATATCACTTCCCGAGTGTGAAAACGTATCATCCAGGCGAAGACGAGTCCGCCACACGTCATTCAGTGCCACATCAGGAAACTCCGGGACGCGAACAATCGATGGAAAAGGGTGCAGATTCCAGAGTGTGAGCACGTTGTATCGATGGCGGGCCATTTCGTCGAGAAACTCGTGCCAGAAGGCGGTGCTCCAGACCTCGGGAATGTTGGCCTGAAAACTGTCCCCATTGTCGGAATAGCTGGGCGTTCGGACATCGAGAGGGATATTGAATTTGATGCCCCGACGTTCAATGTAAGGCCGACGCTCACCTTCGGCCAGTTCGCCCAAGGCATTGATTCGAATGGCCTCGGCTATGTCGAGACCACCGTACATTGCCCCTGGCGGATCTCCACCGGTAACCCGAAAACCAGCAGGACTTTCGATCCGTTCAATTTTATAGGCCTGGCGAGGCAGTGACTTTTCGTCAATGCGAAATTCAACAACGAGCCGCGGATGCGGAGTCTCTGTCACTAGCGTCGCTTGGAAGATTTCATCAATTGCAAACGCAATTTGAGGGACCCGAATGTCGCCGCGAAACTCAATACTGCCCGGCCCAGCCGCACAGGTCCGATGAGCATAGCACACCCAGGTCAGAAAATAGGCAAGCAAGGGCGTTAAGATCGGTTGTCGCACCATAAGTTGGGCCTCCCCTCGTCTGACGAGCCATTTCGCAGCTTGCCGAAGCGACGAATGCCTTTGGCAAGCCAAATGTGTACCGTCGCTTACCGGTTCACATTTTATTTTTATGCTATTGCGATATGCTGTTGCAACTCTTTGCGAATAAAAGCCGGACGGTTGGTGGTGATCGAGCCCACACCCAGGTCACGAAACCGTCTGGAAAGATCGCCATCATCGATCGTCCAAACGTGAAACTTGTAGCTTTGACGGCGAAGCCGGTCGACGAACTCCTGGTTCACAGCCTGCGGGTTCCCTTCCGTATCTAGTCCATGGGGCTTGATCCGTGAGAGGATTTCAAACACTTCGTCAACGATGGGAGTCCAGCGGCTGGTGACCTAGTCCTGCTTGTGTGACACCAACCAGTGAGCTTTCAGCTCGGGTAGTCATCTGCGAACCTCAGCAACAGTATTTTGGTCGAATTTCTCTCGCATAGACTGAAGCGTTGGCTTTGGAAAGATGCTGTCTGCTGCGTCCATGAGTGGCGGAAAGCTCGCGGCAAAACCCTGAAAAGGCCGGACTCGGCTTCTTCGTCAATCCCATCAAGGCACAACCACGAGTATGCGAAGACGGTGGTTCCGGAGAGCGACAAGACGGGGTTTATGGGCTACGCGGGTGACCCGTGGGTCGTTGAATTCACCACCACATGAGACGGCGTGGCGATATTTGACCCCCGTCGCAGCAGCAAGCCTCCTACAAGCAACAGCGGCTGGAGTGCGTTGCGACTGATTCCACTGAGCCACTCCCAATCGGCAAACCTGGCTCGTGATGCTGGGCCCAGTCGATTCGCCCTGCGTTGTTGCCGGGTTGCGCCCGCGTCTCCGCAACGCCCTCTCCATCGTGCCGAGCGAGCCCGCATCTGCGGGGAATTCTCGACACTGCGCGAATGACTACATTTGCCGTTTGCCTACGAAGTAGCCGAAGGCCTCAAGATTCAGGTTGAGGCCGTCGCGGGTGGCCTGGGCCACGCGTCTAGAATTCAACAGGTCTTCAAATTGTTCACCTGCCTGGGATGGTAACTTCACTTGCACCTCTACCGGCCGATTGGAAAGGTTGACGATTGACACAATCTCCGAGTTGGGCAACCGACGGATAAAGGATATCACATGATCGGGTTGGTCATTTTCGAGCCACAGGGTTTGGCCCCGGGTCAGGGCGGGTTCTCGGCGACGCAGTTGACACAGTTTTTTCACTAGGGTCAACCGGCTGGCCGACTTCGGCAAACCGGCTGCCTCCCACCGGATTGGCCACCGGCCGTAGATGCTTTGCGGGGTGGTGTCACCGATTTCCTGGCCGTTATACAGAAACGGTACCCCGTCGATCGTAAAATTGAGCACCAGGAGGGCAGCAGCTCCTGCCTGGCCGCACAGAACTTCCGCATGTTCCTGGTCGTTGACCAGATCATGATTGGCACTGAAACGAATGAAGCGGGCACCGGCGGGCCATCGGGCGACAACCGTCTCCCAATGCTTACGGATCTCCGAAGCCGATTGGCCGCGCCCTGCAACAGCCCGCACCAGCCGCGACCAGGTAAACTCATAATTGATGTCAAAAGCATGGATTTGGTCTGCCGGCCTGTTTTCTCCCTCGGCTAAAACCACCAAATCGGGCTTGATATTCGCCAGTCGCGTTCGGGCCCCTTCCCAAAAGTCCAGGGGCACGCGGTCGGAGGCATCACACCGAAAGCCATCCACTTCGAACTTTCGCACATAGTAGTCCATATTGGCCCAGAGGTACTCCCGCAACTTCTGGCTTTGGAAGTTAAGAAGTGGGAAATTCCACGGTCCGAGAACAGGCCTGCCGGAGCGGTCTCGTTGGATAAACTCCAGCTCGTCCATCAATACACAATTTGGTCCACAATGATAAAAGACAACATCCATGAGCACCCGGAGACCAAGCCGATGCGCCTCCCGAACAAATGTGCGCAAATCCTCCTCGGTCCCGTATTCGGGATCAATCTGGTAGTAGTCTTTAATTCGATAAGGATTTCGCGGATTGTTCAGCCCAGAACCTCTCTGGCGGGGACTCCAAAACTCCGTTCGCAGATCGTCATCGGCCAATTGCACTGGCGGCAGATAGACAATCGTTGCGCCTATATCCCGGATCCAGGACAACCGCTCGGTAGCGGCCTTCAAAGTCCCTTCCGCAGTAAAGGAACGGAGCCAAATCTGATAGATGATTCCTTCTGTCAGCCACAGAGGTGCCGGCCGAGCCGACCGATGGGCTATTGATGTCTGCTCCCGCTCTGCCTCCCACGCAACCGTCAATCCCGTCTCCAATATGATCGCCACCCACACGACGAAGGACAGGGTTTTTGGGATGAGCAGTCGTCTCATCAGTGCAATTCCTTTCCTTCGGATTTGATTCCAGTTCGATATGCCGTCACCGTTGCTGAGTAGAGTCCGAAGAGAGCTCTTCGCTCATTCGTCACAGCGGCCGAATACAGACCACCACGGAGTTCCAACAAAATCGTATGACGTCGTTTCAGTAAATCGTTGCATAACCGATGAATAGCGGAGCAACGCCAATGTTCAGTGGCCTGTCGGAATGAGTTTACCAGGAGACGACGCGAGGGCAACTCTTCATTCCAGGGAAACTCCCACGAGCCGCCGGAATCTTTTGGGATTACTACCATTTTTCTGTGACGACAGGTCGTTGGCGGTCTGGTGCTCTCGTCCCGAGAGAGGTTGCCAGTTTGCACATCTGTCCTGCAAGTACGACGATGTGATTGCGCCTCAAGCTCAACCCAGCGTGTTGCTGTATCCCTTCAGTTTGGATCGCGTGGCGTGTCGATCCACCAAAATGTCAAGCACCATCACGCAGGAGAGCGACTTTAAACGGTACGCTGGATCTCGACGGCCTCGAGGACGCTACACCGCTAAGAAGTGACTATCGTCCGGTCGCAGGCCGGGCGTCCAGTCCCAGCCGAAGCTTTCGGCTGCCACGCGTCAGAGCTGTGCCATAAAGCGAGCGTCAGATCGGCTCCTATCGTTCGAACGCGGTGCTCGCATGGTGGCACATCGGACATGCGCGATTTCTGAAAAACTGCCAAAACCTGACCACGAGGCGAAGATAAATGCTTAACTTGACGAGAGCGTTTCGAGAAAGAGCCAACGAGCCGGGTTTGCGCACGAGCACATGCCTGCAGCCAACTTTGAGCGCCGCGACGCCACTCGCGGCGCGCCGACCCGCGGACATCGAACTTGACGTGATTAAATGACCAATTACCCCCTACGGGAGTCGAACCCGTGTTTTCGGACTGAGAATCCGACGTCCTGGGCCACTAGACGAAGGGGGCACTCTGCAAGCTTTCCTGAATTGTTTTTTGGTTCTCTTCTTGTCTTATGTTAAGCGTTTGCCCGGCCGTGTCAATAGTGGGTTGAGGGAAGGTTTTGCGAGGGACACCGTTTTTTGT
Organism: Thermogutta sp.; assembly: GCF_039793925.1. Classification (GTDB taxonomy): domain Bacteria; phylum Planctomycetota; class Planctomycetia; order Pirellulales; family Thermoguttaceae; genus Thermogutta. The sequence goes on from NZ_JBAMME010000199.1 coordinate 9,951, forward strand.
CACACATTCCTTCGAGAAGCCGCCTCCTAAAAATGGTTGCGTGGACGTCACTCATCCCATTTGCCGGCGAGCGAAAGGAGCCATGTGCGAGACCCGCTCTTCCTTTGCACGGCCCTGGGCAACTCGCGGTTGATTTCGCGCGATCGTGCAGCCCTCCCAAAGACGCTCTGAAAGCCCCTTGCAACGCGCATACGACTCAGACCTTCATGGAACTCATTTGAGCCGTCGCACGAAGGCAGGGGGAATTCCCAGCTTTTCGAGGAGGGGCGAAATTTCCTCAAGAAAGCGCCGGGCGTCCTCCGGATAACCCGCCGTAGGACGGAGCTCGGGTTTCCAGCGTCGCCAATACTCATTGAATGCGCACATAGCCACCTCCCTCAGGTATTTTGAAACGATCGAGGAAGCTGCCACGATGAAGTATGATTCGGCCTTGGCCCGAAAACAAAAGCGTATGTTGCGCTGAGGCTCGAGGATATCGTACTCGCTGATTTCTCGGGATTCCTGCAGGACCCGGATGCAATCTCTAGAAAAAACCGTCCCAAGATGCTGGGCGTAGCGGTCTCGGCCACCGTGCTTGTCAGACCAAACGTGCGCTTGCCCAACTTCCGGTGCGAGCTGGCGCGCCAGTTCGAGGGTCAAATGAGAAAGGAGATCACTTTTTTTCCCGAACCGTTCTATCAGTTGATTGAAACGGACCGCCGGAAGAAATTGGACGCGAACTTGTTCCAGACGAAAATCGTTTCCAGCAAGAGCATCTGAAAGACACTGGGTGGCGTGTTCGATTTCACCCCGCTCACACACCAGAGGCAGGCTCCGGTCGAATGCAGCCAGCCATGGTATGATCTGGAGCCATGGGCGAGCTGCTGGATCGAGCTGACGAACGAGATTTTTCCACTCGCACGGAAATTGGAAGATTTGCCCGAGGATAGCAAGCGCAGCCCTTTCCAGATTCTGCCATCCGGAATCGCCACTGTAGACCTTCTTGGAATCGGCAATCCATAACGGACGGGCCTGGTCGCCCTTTTTCTCCCCATCAGCAATCGCCTCCGGAGATCCGCGGAGGTCATTCGGAAGCCTCGTCTTTCTTAGTGGCGCAACCGTTATTCGAGGAGCCAAGAGCGAGTACCAGACCTCCGGTGGGTACTCGCGGGGCGCAGACCACAAGGTGGCAGTGATGACCAAGGGCCCCAGCGTGGGGCCGTAACCCGCCTCATCCGTCGCTATGTGATGAACCCAATCCATCGAACCGATCGTCAAGACCGCTTATTTCACTTTGTTGGATGGTTGTCGGAAAACCAACGTGCTCTGAGAGCCGAGATGTTGTGCCTTTTACTGAAGGAAAGCAAACAGGGAAGGAGAACCAGATTGGATACAAGTCCGCCTACCATCGTCCAGCTTACAAGAATGCCGAAGTCCGCCGTGGGGACAAATTGGCTGCGAGTTAGGCTCAAAAATCCCACAACCAGCGCGAGCGTGGCGTACACGGTGGCTGGCCCGACGGTGTTTTGCGCTTCCCTCAAAGCTCGCGTGATACTCCGCCCGGCTTTGAGTGCTCTCTGGAAAGCTGTGAGGTAGTGAATCGACGCATCGACACTCAAGCCCAGGGATACGGCAGCCATCATGGCGGATCCCATGTTGATGCGAACTCCGATCCAGCCGAGTGTTCCCATCAGGACAACGACCGGTAAAAGGTTGGCGAACAGGACCCCGAAAACCCAGGTAAGATTTCTAAAAGCCACTGCGAATAACAGAGCCATTCCGACTATGGCAATGATAAAACTTAGCCCTTGCTGGACGACCAGACCTCTGACAAGCTCTCCGAAGATAACATAGTAACCGGTGACAAGCGGACCGATTCTTGAAGTCATTGAGTCGCCGGTGAATGACGCTTGAGCTTCGTGGCGCGATTCCGCTGGGGATGGCTCTTTATGCGGCCATGACTGGATTATCCGCGGCCATTCTTCTTCCACGATTTGACGTACCTGCCGCACGAGAGCAACTCGCGATTCTCCCGTCTCCCGTTCCTGTGACCGCAGCAAGATGCGAAACCACCAGCGGGTTGGTTCTCTCGGATCGGCAGTATAAAGTGCGCGGTACAAGCCGGGCATTCGCATCTGAACAAACCGAAGAGCCCAGTCTTCCGTCCATCTTGATGAAAACGCAGAGGGGAGTGGCAGGGAGTTCAGCGCAGCCCGGAGATCCGCCAAACTGAGGACCTTGGCGAGCCCCGGGACGGATCGTCCCTGGCTCTCGATTTTCACCTCTGTTCGCAAGCGATTCTGAAGGTTTTCCACAGCCGCCAGATACTCCGGCGTCAAATGCCCAGGCGCGGGGAGCGCGATATCCCACACTCCAGCGCCTCCAAGTTCTTGATCGAGCCACTCGTAAGCCCGCACGATACTGGAGTCTTCGCGGAAACTTCGAGTGAAATCAGTTTCGTACTTCGCACGAAGCCAACCCCACAGACTTGCCGCCATGAGGACTATTGCTGTGGTGACGACCCGCCACCGGTGCCGCAACGAGACTTTAAGCACCCCCTGGAGTACCGCTTGCAACGGTCCCGCTTCGGTAAGGGAACGCCTCAGGGTCTCAGCACGGAGGAAGACGGACGATGCAAAAAAACGGATTGTTTCTCGGCGTACACGGACCGCGATCTTTTCTGCGCCCATGAAGGTAGCCGGTAAGAAGCAGAGCATCGCGATCAGAAGCCAACCCACCGCCAACACCGCCACGACGGCGAAGCTTCGCACCGGTGTGACTCCGGAGACTGTCAAGGCCCCAAAACCAATCGCGTCAGTTGCCAGTGCCAGCATCACAGGGAGCGTGAGTTGCCGGGTACTTGCGTGCAATGCAGACTCCGCGGAATGGCCTCTCCACCTGGCATTTTCCACACGTACGACAAGATGCATGAGAGTGGCCACCGCAATGACCGTGATCACCGCTACCAGTGCGGAATCGATGAGATTTCCGGAGCCTCCCAAAATCGCAAATGTTGCCTTTGCCCCGGTTACACTAGTGGTAATGAGCATTGCCGCTATCAACACCCAGCGAAGTTGGCCTGAACAAATGAGTATGACCCCGGCCAGCAGAATCCCCGCCGTCCATGCGATGCGGGAACCATCGCGCTCAACCATCCGGAATCCGGTTTCGACTACGACGGGTGGCCCCACAATCACTCCCTCTGGCAGGCTCGATGCGATTGCGGTGAGCTGGTCGATCGCTGTGGCGCGTTGAGCCTCCCCGTGGTCCGAAAGCGGATCAATAAGGACAATCACAGCCGCCACGTTTCCCAGGGCGTTGTGCGTGTAATTTTCGAACAAATGACGCACGGACTCCGCAAGCGAAGATCGGCTGACAATCGCCGGCCCCAGAAGCTGGTCTAAGCTCCAAACATCTTTCACGCCGGACACGGCACGAAGCCGTTGAGCCACCTCAGACAATCGGGCGATCCCCTCTCCGCTTGCGGCGAAAAGTTGGGTATCTCGATACGCGATCAGCACAAAATCTTGTGTCCCAAAGATTTGCTCAAATTCCGACCAAATTTTTCTCTCCGGGTCGTTTGCCGCAAGCATGTGCAGGAGAGACCGATCTACCGGCAACCTGGCCGACAGCGGCATCGCCACCGCAACCAGAAGCATCCCGATAACGAAAAACAGTCCACGCAACCGAATCCACAGCGCGACAAGATCAAAAAAGGGATTATGCCAAAAGTGGTGGGTATCGCGTGAAGCACGAAAGAGCGTTTTCATGGCCCACCTGATGACCAGCTCACGCCCTGCGATGGCTTTTCAACCTGCCGTCGTGACCCACGGAGCCCACTTTTAATTTCCCGGAGGATTTCATTCTCAGGCAACGCACGATAATAGGGATCAAGCGGATAACAGCCGCTGACGAGGCCGTTACGCGGCGCGGTGGTGCAGTCACTGAAAGTCCGACAAAGGCGTTTGGTTTGGAGGTCCCTTCCTGCAAGGACATCTCCCGGCAAGTCCCAGTATGCCAGAACCAGCCGTCCAATTCCCACAAAATCGGTCCAGCCTGCTCGGACAACTCCCTGAGCCACGTGCGGCAGGTACTCCTGAAAATACGTATAAGCCGTGCCGACCACAGGCAGACCGGGCAAAGCTTGTTTGATCTGCCTCACCACCGCGATTTGCCGCAAACAGCCCACAAGCGGATCTTCTGGCGGTTGGTATCCATCCGATGGCGGATACAACGCCGGCCGTTGAATATGGGGGTTGTAATAGGGTGAACCGGCCGTCAGATTGACCATCGCTACCCCACATGCCTCGTGGAGTTCTTTCAGCAGTTTGATCGGCTCTTGGAGATCGATTTCCAACGGGTTCCAGCGATTGCATCCAAACCCGGGATAGGGCACCGGAAATTCGTGGGGAATTCCCGGCCCCAGTTTTCCCGGCTCCGCGCGACTGGGGTCAGGGCGAAACGGGGGAAAATCGAAAACCGATAGTCGCACGCCGATGACCAACTCGGGGCATTCCGATCGAACAGCACGAATCACCTCCCGGAGAAAGCGCGAGCGCCCCGGCAGATCGCCGCCGTACGGTCCGGGACGATCAAATGCCGAGAGAAATTCATGTCCCAAATATCCATGGCAGGCCTTGATATCGACGAATTGGAAGCCCACGTCGCGTGCCATTCGCGCGGCTTCGACGTAAGCATCAATCAGCGCGGGAATGTCCTCGTCTTTCAAAATGACTGAGTCATCCTGGGGATCAATCCCGAATTTCGCATCCAGCACCGGATGATGGTACACAATGCGGGGTTCCGCCCGATCCTTTCGATTGGGACGGCAGAAGCGGCCTGAATGGGTTAACTGGAGTCCGACAAAGAGGTCCTCCGTCGCACGCTCACCATAACACTCGCCATGGACGTCGCGTAGCCGCCGGAGGAGATGTCGCATCGCTTCCTTGTTTTCTGGCCGGTAATAAAGCTGATGGGGATTGGCCCGGCCATCGCGACGGACGGCGAACGCCTCTCCACCCCAAATGAGCTTCGCTCCCGACGCGCCAAAGTGTTCCCATCGCCGGATAGTGTGCTGGGTGGGCTGGCCTTCCGGAGTTCCATCCCAGCCTTCCATAGGGTGGATGCACCAGCGATTGTGGATTCGGAAGCCTGCAACTTCAAATGGCTGGGCTAAGGGGGATCCCTCCGCAGCGGACAACGGCTGATCGTCGACGGGTAACTCGTACCCCAGAGCTGCAATCCGGTCGCGGAGTTCTTGCGGGGACTTGAGTGCTGCTATTTTGACGAACTCACCACTCTTGGGTTGCATATCTTTAAAACCTTCCCATTACCGTCTTTGCACCAAAGTTTTATCGCCGATTGCTTCGGGACGACTTCGGCCGGGGTTGTCCGTCAACTGATAGCCGGGCTGGCGAACGACAGTCGCTGCGTTGACATCGCCTCATCAACACTGCTGCCCAGTGATCCGAGCGATCTCCGCCTCCACGGCCGCGATCTCTTTTGTGAGTGTTTCAATTTCTCGGGGGTCGTCCGGCTGCTTTTTGGCCCCTGCCAGGCGTAGCTGAAGCTCCCGTAAGCGTTTTCGGAGGGCGTCTAATTTTCGCGCATCCCGCTTGTTGAGATTCTTGTCCATTTTGCTCATTGTAACCTTTGCCTCCTTAATCGCATTGGCGCTGCCGAAGTTATTTGCGTTCGCCCGTGCCATTCATTGATTTTAGCTTTCGCTGGATCCATTCAATGGCTGCTTCGCGCGACTGGATAACCCCGTCCAACTGGGCCCGGCGAACTTCCTGAAGGATTTGCCGATAGATGGGCCCCGGCGGTAATCCCAAAGCATGAAGGTCGTCTCCTTTGATAAGAAAGGGAGGATTGAGTTTTTCGGGTGGCCACTGGAGCCGCTCCCGACACCAGTGAAAGCTCGCAAGATCATTCTTGCCTTCCTGAACGGCGCAAGTTTCTGCCAGTTTGAGCAGATCGTGAACCCAGGGTGAGATAAGAATGGGTTGGACCTCCCACCAGGGCCTGAGATGGGCACAGTCGAGATCATTCTCGTGCTCGATCAGCCAAATAATCTTGGCCGTAACTTGGTTCGACATGCGCAACCTTTTACAGATGGGGGGCAATTCGGCAGGCGTGACCAATTTCCTGGCCACCGCGGCAAATGCCACGGGGAAGTCTGGGTCCGTTAACGCTCCGAGGACACGGAGGTTGAGTTCCCAGATCGATTGTCTTTCCTCCGTATCCGGTTTCAATTCTGGGAGAAGGACATCTAGAAAGCCCAGTTCGCGGAATAAGCGAAGCCCCTCCACACGCCCGGGAGCGACGAAAAGTCGCTCCAATTCCATGAGAATCCGCTCTGGACTGACCTGGCGAATCTGAGGAACAAGTTCGCGAATAGCGGCCGCTGTGTGGGGATCAAGAGAAAACTGAAGCTCCGCCACGAAGCGTACCGCGCGGAGCATCCGCAGTTTGTCTTCGGCAAACCGCTGATACGGGTCACCGATCGCTCGAATGATTCGCCGTTGGATGTCGTCAACACCCCCCACGTAGTCGATAACGCGATCTTCGATAGGGTCATAAAACAGGCCGTTGATCGTGAAATCTCTTCGCAGGGCGTCCTCCTGGGGAGATGAAAACACGACCCGATCCGGATGTCGCCCGTCGCTGTAGCCCAAATCGGATCGAAAGGTGGCAACCTCGATTTGGCCGGCGCCTTTCGGTCCGTTAACTGTGATGACCCCAAAGGCTGCCCCAACGGCAAAAGTCCGCCGGTGTCCAAAAATTTTCCGTACCTGTTCCGGCAAGGCATTGGTTACGACGTCGTAATCTTTGGGCGTACGACCGAGGAGTTGGTCGCGGACACAACCACCCGCCCAATAGGCGACAAATCCCGCCTCGCGGAGCTGCTTCACCACCCGCACGGCGAATTCACGCTGCTTTTTGGGATCAAGCTCAGATGGCATGCTGGTTTTGACGGCCAAATTGCCACGAAGGGACAGGCTTCCCGACTTGCCGGGCAAATATTAGAATGATAAATGACAAGGCCTAAGAAACCCAGTGAGATGGCCTGTTAACCGGCGTGTCTGGCAAACCGAATGTGGCCAAAGACGCCGGAGGCCTAGTGTTTCGGCTGGGTCATTGGCAGATGCCCTGGTGGCGGAACTGGCAGACGCGCATGGCTCAGGACCATGTGGGGGAAACCCCTTGGAGGTTCGAATCCTCTCCAGGGCATTTGTTTTTGAGGTTCTGCCGAGCGCTTCACGGAGCTCCTCAATGAGCGCCAAATGGCCGCCGCACGATGGTTTGGCCTATCCCAAGGGCACTGATCGCGATCGTTTCTGACCTGCCCGGACTTCCCCCAAACTTCGCTTAGCGGGCCTAAGTGTTCCGGCCAACTTTCCAGCCACTGTGCGCGTTCCCTATCAGGGCTACGCCGGAGAGCCAATCCTGCATCTCTCCCTTCTCGATGATTTACCGGTATACTCTCGTTACAGTCTAGAGACCCGCCACGCCTTGAACCACCCCTTTTTCCTAGAAAGGAGGCGTTCATGTCCACGATTTTCTGTACCTTCCTAGCACTGGTGTATGCGGCTAATGCGCCGTGTGACATTGTCACGGAGAAGTGGGAAATTCTCGACGCTTGTGAGATTGGGTCGGTTTGGGCGGGCCACCCTGTGGGCTTTTTTCTCCTCACCGTTTCACCCTATCAGTATGTGGCCTTTTATGATGCCGACCGGCAAATGGTTGTCGGACAGCGGAAACTTGATGAATCACATTTTCGCTTCAAAAAGCTTCCAACGTCGGTCGGATGGGACAGTCATAACAGCATTGCTTTGGCGGTGGACAAGCGCGGTTGCCTGCATGTGAGCGGCAATATGCACGTGACGCCGCTCATTTATTTTCGCATGACTGCGCCGCACAATTTGGAAAGTTTAATTCCTGTCCACAGGATGGTTGGTGTGAACGAAGACCGGGTCACCTATCCCCGTTTCATCAGTACACCGGAGGGCGACCTGGTCTTTTATTACCGCGATGGTGCCAGCGGTCGCGGACGTCAGCTTTTCAATATTTACGACGTCGAATCACAATCCTGGCGGCGTCTTTTGCCGGTCCCGCTTTTGGATGGTGGCGAACAAATGAGCGCCTATCCGTCGGGTCCGATATTGGGTCCCGACGGACTGTGGCATCTCTGCTGGATGTGGCGGGACACCCCGGATTGCAGTACGAACCACGACATCAGCTATGCTCGAAGCCGCGATCTCGTCCACTGGGAGACAGTCGATGGCACGCCTCTCACCCCGCCCATCACAGCAGCGACGCCGGGTGTGATTGTTGATCCGGTGCCCGTCAAACTGGGACTGATCAACGTCGGGCATCATGTGGGATTCGACACTCAGCACCGCCCGATTGTCACCTATCACAAATACGACCAGTCTGGGCGAAGCCAAATCTATAACGCCCGATGGGAAAAGGATCGCTGGGTGATTTATCAAACGAGCAACTGGGAATATCGGTGGGAATTTTCGGGCGGGGGAAGTATTGGAATTGAAATCTCCCCAGGCCCCGTACGGATTGCGCAGGCGGGATACCTCGTTCAGACATTTAAGCACAGTCAGTATGGAAGCGGTACGTGGGTCCTGGACGAGGAGACGTTGCGGCCGATTGACACCTGCCGGCATGCCATTCGGTTACCCGGAGAAATCACGCGACGAGAATCCGAATTCCCAGGGATGGAGGTTCGCTTCGCCTGGGACTCGGGCGAGCCACCGGGTAAAGAATCTTACTTGCTCAAATGGGAGACGCTGCCTCCCAACCGCGACCGACCTCGCCCTGGCCCACTCCCACCTCCTAGCACTTTACGACTGTATCACTTGAGACGCGTGCCGTGATCAGGTTCCGCAGACCACAGTAAGTTGTCCGTCTTGTCAGGCTAACGTGATGGACATTTCCGTTCCAAACCTGTCTCACTCCATCTGTGTAAGTCAACAGGAAGGAACCTCGTAAGAGGGTTGTGCGCCGCGTTCAGCCAAACGATCCTGTTCGGCCCGAGCTTACCGGAGATGGTGGTTGCGGAAATCGAACGACTTTGGCCTCCTGTTTGTTTGAAACCACCGACCGAATCAAATATGGGGCATTCCTTCCTGCTGTGGTTGCCAGGCGGACTTGAAGTTCAGCAAGGAGCCCCACGGCGAGGAGAAGAAGACTCATTCCCCACGAGACCACCGCTGCCGCCACAAGCGGGATGCCGAGGGGCAAACGGCCAAAGGCGGTCCACACGATCCCCGGTACTGCTGCCATGGTTCCCAGGCATCCGACCACGGTGGACAGGGCTGCCATCAGTCGAATGGGTCTCCACCGATATCGTGTGAGAAATATGATGAGGGGCAAATCTGCCAGAACCGCGAAGAATCTGCGAAGTCCGTATTTGCTTTTTCCAAATCTTCTCGGACGGTGATTCACGACGATCACCGTGCTCCTGGCCCCTAGGTCGCGTGCCAGGATGGGTAAATATCGGTGCATGTCGCCAACCAGTTCCAGATGCTCCACCACCCAGCGCCGCATTGCGCGGATCCCACAGCCCAGGTCAGGTGTGGGGGCACCTGTCAGTTTGCGGATCAACCAGTTAGCGACCTGGGAAGGGAGACGCCGACGCAAATAAGAATCTTGTCGTTGCAGTCGCCAGCCGTGGACGACGTCGTAACCCTCCGCAATTTTCGCCAGGAAATGCGGGATGTCTCGGGGATCGTTTTGGAGATCCCCGTCAAGTGTGATCACGATGTCCCCATGCGAGGCATCCATGCCCGCGCGAAGAGCGGCCGCCTGACCGAACCGTCGAGTGAGAAAAATCACCTGCACGTTGCCGTCTCTTTCAGCAATTTGAGCGAGTTTCTGCGGAGTCTCGTCGGTGGAACCATCGTCCACGTAGCAGATGTCCCAGCAACAGCCGAGAGATTGAAGAACCTCTCTCAATTCGCTGTGCAGGGTCTCGATGTTGCCCGCTTCATTGTGCAGCGGAACTACCACAGACACCGAAAGTGGCTGCCTCGTCACTCCCTCGCAAGCGACAGAATCCATTTCAGCTTCCTTGCCGAAATCGTTCCAAACCTGGCCAGGAATAGGAAGACTCTTGCAGAGCTTTTGGTTGCCTCGATTGTCCGAGACGCGGCATGGCACCAGCGGTTGTTGGTGCCTTTGGTCTTCATGGGTTTTGAGATAATGAACCCATCCTTCACGTCACGCGGGAGCGGTCAAGTATAGCGAAACCGCGCAAACTCGGGCAACGTCAATTTTTCGACACCTCCTGAAATACGAAACAAACACGATCCAACACAAATTCCGAGCTCGGTTGGGGGCGATTCGGAATCACCCCAACCGGGAGGTGTCGTCCGTGAAGGATACAGCGGAGCTTTTCCCAGTTGGTGGTGCGCTTTGGGCGGAGTACAAGGGAAAGAACTCACCGCTCCCCAAATTCTCAGCGTTGCATTTGCCGCTTACGGCTGGGGAACTTCCCTTTTTCTAACTCTTGACTTGGATAGCAGGAATCAGAAACTGAAATTAAAGTCGCGAGGAAATTTAAGGGGCTGGTAACTGTACCCGTGCAGAGTAGTAGCTCGCACGGGAGATGACGCTTTTTCGGTCTTGCAGACTGGAAGGGCAGGTAGCAATGTAGGCAAGCATGCCCACTTTCGCGAGAAGGCACGCGGGAATGATCCGCCGGGCTTGGCGCGGCCGACGGGCCCGCCGATAACTCGGAATCGATTTAACCTATTCAGGGAGCGGAGGAAACGAACATGTGGGCAGACGATTCACACGGCCAATCGGAGCAGCCAAAAAATCACTGGGGCCAGCCTCAAGAGACGGCTGAATCTGCAGGCCCGACCGATGAGCGGATTGTTGTGGACGAAGACTGGAAAGCCCGGGTGGAAAAGGAAAAGCAGGAGAGCCAAAAGCAGCGGGAGTCCTCGCCGTCGGCCGGGGAAGGTGACCCGCCTTTGCCGCCGCCCACTTTGACCGGCCTGGCGAGCAGCTTTTCCATGCAGGCTCTAGCGGCCCTGGGGCTTTTGCCTGATCCTCTGACCGGAAAGGTCGAGGTGCGGCTGAATCGGGCCAGGCACCTCATTGACACAATCAATCTGCTCTATGAGAAGACAAGTGGAAACATCACGCCAGAAGAAAAACAGGCGTTGGAACAAATGCTCCACGAACTTCGCCTCGCCTTTGTGCAGATTCAGTCGGCACAAAAGCGCTCTTCTTAAATTACCCTTTCTGGAATGAAGATTGTGTTGAAAAAAGGGGCCAAAATGAAACCCATCCTCGTTACGGCGGGGATTGGGCTAGGAAGGAACTGGGTAATTTCCGGGCGCACCCAGTTTTACATGCCGAAGTCCCACCAACGCGATTTCTGCCGTCCGTTTTGGAGGTTGCTGAAGAGGCGACCTCCTTCGCCAGTGGTCACACCAGGCCTTTCCTCACCGCCCAAACCGCAGCCTGCGTGCGATCATTCACGTTCAGTTTTCGCAGGATATTCTGGACGTGCTCTTTGACCGTTTCCACGCTGATAGCCAGGGAGTTCGCGATCTCTCTGTTGGAAAGTCCCAACGCGATATGCCGGAGTACCTGAGTTTCCCGCTGGGTGAGCTGGACCATGTCATCCTCGATGGGTTGTTTGGACTGCATCGCCTGAATGACCTCACCCAGTCGGCTGTCGATTTTGGGCGGTTCCCCGGCCGCAGCCGCATGTATGGCCCGGAGGATCTCCTCTCGCCCGGCCCCTTTCAAAAGGTATTCGGAGACCCCAAGTGCAACGGCTCTGGCGGCATAACTTTGATAGTCATAGGTGGAAAGCAGGACCACCCGGGTGTCCAGGCCCGCCTCGCGAATTTTCACCAGGGTTTCCAGACCGTCGAGGTCGGGAAAGCGGATGTCCAGAATGAGGACGTCCGGGCGAAGGGCTTTCACCGTTTGAACGGTCTCGTCGCCAGTGGCGGCTTCACCGATGACCTCGATATCGGAGCCTTTGAGGAGCTCTTTCAAACCCCATCGGATCACCTCATGATCGTCGGCTATGACAACGCGAATCGCCATCTTAAGGTCCCTCCAATTGAGAGCTCATTTCTGACAGCGTTTGGCACGAGGTTTTACTGCGTCCCTTCCCTCGAGCGCAAGGAGGCGTGCCATACGTCCTCTCAACTCATATCATACCACTCTAGAGGTGGAATGGAAACCACCACCAAGGTGAGTTAATCATCATCCCCCCACTTCTGAGGGTGTCTCCTCAGGCCGGGGCTCCGCGTTCTATCGCATACTCCTGCTTATGTTTCCTAGATTGCGCATGTTGACGAATGGCTTTGCGTGAGGTAGATACTTCTCGACGGGTTTTTATGTTTCTGCCCTCGTTGGGGCTTCCTTCCTCACTGATGGGTCTCGATTGAGTAGGTGCCTCCCATGCCCAAGGCAGCGCTCTTGCTCGTTGACGACGATCGCCACCTTCTTCAGGCGATGGCCAACTGGCTACGGGAGCAGGGTTATCGCGTGGACACGGCGGCCGGTGTCGAGGAGTCGCTTCGGGAGCTGACGCGGCGGTCGTACGACGTTGCCGTCGTGGACGTCCGGCTTTCCGACGGCGACGGGTTCGACATTCTGAGATTTTGCCGGGAACGGTACCCAGAAATGCCCGTCATTCTGGTGACGGGCTACGGTTCCGTGGACCTTGCTGTCGAGGCGATTCGCGCCGGGGCGTTCGATTTTCTCACCAAACCGCTCATCGACGAGGAGCTTCAGGTCGCCATCGAGCGTGCGCTCAATCAGAAACGCGTGGTCGAGGAAAACAAAAATCTTAAGACACAACTCGACTTACGCTATGGCCTGGATGCCATTGTGGGCCGAGACCACCGGATGCTCCGAGTGTACGACATGATCGAGGCTGTAGCCGACACAAAAGCGACCGTCCTCATCACGGGGGAAAGCGGTACAGGCAAGTCCCTGATCGCGCGGGCCATTCATCGGCGGAGCAGCCGCCGGGACAAACCGTTCGTAGAGGTGGCCTGTGGGGCGCTGCCCGAAACGCTTCTGGAGAGTGAACTTTTTGGACACGTGGCGGGAGCCTTCACCGGTGCCACAGGCGATAAGATCGGAAAATTCAAACAAGCGGATGGTGGCACGATCTTTCTGGACGAGATTGGGACGGCAAGCCCGGCGCTGCAGGTCAAACTCCTCCGTGTTCTGCAAGACTACCAGTTTGAACCAGTTGGCAGTACTGAGACGATCACAGTGGACGTGCGGGTTATCCTGGCCACCAACGAGGACCTGCAAAAGGCGGTTCAGGAAGGACGGTTCCGGCGGGATCTGTATTACCGGATCAACGTCATCAACATCGAGCTGCCGCCGCTGCGGGAACGTGTATCGGATATTCCCCTTCTCGCTGAGCACTTCCTCAAACGGATCTGCGAGGAAATGGGAAAACCCCTCAAGAGTCTCAGCGACGAGGCCATGGCTGCCCTCCAGGCCTATCGGTGGCCTGGCAATGTCCGAGAGCTTCAGAACGTCCTTGAAAGGGCTGTCCTTCTAGGCCGAAAACCTGTCATCACCCTAGAAGACCTGCCCCCGGATGTAGCAGCGGCGCTCACTCCCGGTTTGAGCACTCCTGAAAAAGCTCCCTTAAAACAGGCTCTCCAGCTCCCCGAGCGGCAGATAATTCTGCAAATGTTGGAGATGCATAACTGGAATCGTCAGGCGACGGCCAAAGCCCTGGGGATCAATCGCACGACGCTGTATAAAAAGATGAAGCGTCTGGGGATCGAAGAGCCGGAATCTGCGCGCGAAAAATCTGAGCAACACGGGGCCGCGATATGTCGGTGATCTCGACACGCGTGTCGATCGGCGCGACAGAACACCAAGTTGCCGAATAATTCGGTTACTCATGCCACACGAACGTGGTCCACTCCTTATAATCTAAATTGACGATTCAGCGAAAGTTAAGCAGAGTGATCGCGGTCGCACAGCGAGCTCGAAAACAATTCTAAAGTTGTTGGTATTGATTTTGCTTCGCGCCACCGGGGTGGCTTCGGTAGGATGACCTAACTTGCGCAAGCGGGTATATCTTCTGGTCGATTTCAACTTTAGAGGAAGGATGCACCCAATGAGTATTCCCAATGTTTCCTTTTGGATTCGTTTCCTGGCAACCGCGATGAGCGTGGTGATGCTGTGGGCCACCTCCTGGGCGGACGCCCACGGTGAGGAGGCGGTCGGCGTCAGAGTCGGTCCGGATCCCGCAGCCTACAAGACATGCGTGGACAAAGGGGTCAACTACCTCGTGACGCATCAGATGACGGATGGGTCCTTCTCGCCAGAAACGGGAGTGGGGATCACGGCTTTGGCTGTGGCAGCCCTGGTGCGAAGTGGACTAACTGCCCATGATCCGCCGGTGCGTGCTGGCCTGGGTTATTTGGAGAAACAGATTCAACCCGATGGCGGCATTTATACGCCCAATGGCTTTTACAAAAACTATGAAACTTGCATTGCCATGATGTGCTTTCAGTGGGCCGATCCTGATCGCTATAAAGACGTGATCGCCCGCGCTGAAAAATTCGTCAAGGGCATTCAATGGGATGAGAGTGAAGACAAAGATCCGAGTGATTATTTTTACGGGGGTGCCGGCTACGGTCGGAGTAAGAGACCGGATCTCTCCAACACGGCGTTTCTCATCGATGCCCTGCGTGCTGTCGGACGTGGACCGGACGATCCTGCGATTCAGAAGGCCCTGATCTTTGTTTCCCGGTGCCAAAATCTGGAAACACAGTACAATACCACCCCGTTCGCGAGCAAAAATCCCGATGGCGGCTTTTATTACACCTGTGCTGCGGGCGGACAGAGCATGGCTGGCCAAACTCCAACGGGTGGCCTTCGCAGTTATGGATCTATGACGTATGCCGGTTTAAAGAGTCTTATTTATGCCGGTCTTACGGCGGACGACCCGCGCGTTCAGGCAGCCAAGCGGTGGATCGCGCAGCATTACGACCTCGACAGCAATCCCGGGCTGGGCCAGCAAGGCCTGTACTACTACTACCACACCTTTGCCAAAACGATGGACGCTCTCGGAGAGCCGTTCTTTGTCGATGCCCAGGGAAGACGACACGATTGGCGCGCGGAATTGTTTGAGGCTCTTGCAAAGCGTCAGCGTGAAGACGGCTCGTGGGTCAACACGGCCGATCGCTGGATGGAGGGCGACCCGAACCTCGTGACAGCTTACGCATTGCTGGCGCTGTCGTACTGTCGGCCAACCGAAGTCAAGTTGGCCAACAGCGGTTCGTCGCACCCTGCCAGCGCGGCCCGACCGTGAGCGGCAGATCGTGAAGCGTCTTCTACGGGCACTTAATGTCAGCCTAGCAGACAGTTCCGTATGTCTTCCCCAAGACCTCTGGTGCTGCGGTTAGAAGGCGGTGACCTCGTCATTGAATGGAATGACGGGGTCACGGCACGTTATCCTCCCGACAGACTTCGTCAACTGTGTCCGTGCGCCACGTGCAAAGAGAGAATCGCGCGTGCAGCTCCCACGGAGGCTCCCCGGGTCACGCTCAAAGAAGTGAAGCCAGTAGGCAACTACGCCTACAAAATCGGATTCAGTGACGGCCACGACACGGGAATTTACACCCTCGACTACCTGTACGAAATCGGCCAGCGATCGTAGTCGGCCGTCTTGAATGCTGGTCTTGATCTTTTCCAGATCGCCCGTGGAGCATTCTTGTTATCCTGGTCCGTTGGAAGAACAATGGAAGAGGGTCGTCATTACGGGGCCTCGTGTCCTTTTCCCCGGACGAATTTGAATGAGGTGGTTTTATGCTTCCACGGGTTTGTTACTTCGGTGACGATGAACTCACAGGACCAGCCGCCTACCTGGCCGGTGTTATGGAGTACTGCGGCTTCGACTACGAGCATGTTCCCAGTCGGCGACACGTCCCGGACGACCTCCTCAAAGAGCCGTTCGCCCTCTACGTCATCAGCGACTACCCGTCAGTTGGTTTCACGTTAACGCAGCTTAAACAGATTGCCGAACATGTGAAGCAAGGCTCAGGGCTTCTCATGATCGGTGGCTGGGAAAGCTACTTTGGCCGAGTAGGAGAATATGTGAATCGTCCGATTGCCCAGGTGTTGCCGGTCTATCTGAGCATGTCCGACGACCGCGTCAATTGCCCTCAGGGATGCGTCGTCCGAATGGCGAAACGGCATCCGATCACGGATGGTCTCCCCTGGGATAAACCGCCGTTGGTCGCCGGGTTCAATCAGATATTTCCCAAGCCGCAGGCCACCACGTTGCTTGTCGGTGACCGTCTTGCAGTTTCAAATAGCAATGGCAAGTTGGACGTGTCCGTGGTCGATACAGTTCCTCTCCTCGTCGTAAGCCGATTTGGTGCCGGCAGAACGGCTGCTCTCGCTTTTGATGTGGCTCCCCACTGGATCGGCGGAATGGTGGACTGGGGTGTGTACCGGATCGTGGCGCAGATTCCGCCGGGGGGCTATATCGAGGTGGGGGATGCCTACGTCCGGCTGCTGGGCAATATCATTGCCTGGACTGGGAAGTTGCGGGAAATGCCCGACGCGTATCCGGAGGAAGAGCTCGCCGCTCCCCCGGTGTCTGTAACGGCTCCAACAAGCAGCAACGAAATTGGAGACTCCCTTCCAGGGAAACATTGAACTAAAACTGGACCATATGGCGCATGCGTCAGTACTCACTGCGGGAACCGAACCCGCGTAGCCAGAGGGCTCCCAAAGCAAGTCCCACCACGGCCACGATCAGCCATTCGCGAGGACCCAAATAATTGAGCCACCGATCGATGAACGACAAACACCGTTCAAGCATGGTATGATAGACCTCCCAAGCCGCTGAGAAGGTCAGGGCTGAGACGCTTAAAGAAGTGCCCTGTAAAGAGTTTAGCACACATTTTTGTTAGGGCAGAAAACCGTTTTCCTTGTGGAATCGAAACCCCTGTTTAAGAGGGGAGTTTGTCTGCTCTCTGGGCCCGGTGCGGGGCAGGGTAGAGGGTTTGCCCCGGGTTATACGGGTTGAAAGTGGCCGGGGGGCGGGGGCTTGACCAATCGGCCGAGCTGAGGAATATTCTAAATAAGAGGATGCCAATGTACTGGGGGCGTAGCTCAATTGGTTAGAGTACCGGACTGTCGATCCGGTGGTTGCGGGTTCGAGTCCCGTCGCCCTCGCTGAAAAAAGGACTGCGTCTTGCCCTCGACGCAGCCCTTTTTTGTTTACTGCTTCGGCCCCACAGGATGAGGGCTTAGATTTTCGTCAGTACGTGTTCTCCCTTATAGTGTCCGATCTTGCCACTAACTTGTGGGGATCATGGTTCTTTTCTAGAGGGGAAATGCCGGCTTTGTCGCCAGCGTCATCGCCGGAGGTGTTGCATTATTCCTCGGCGGCAGCACATTCGGCCATTTTGGCCAGGTAAAACTCGTCGGTCAGGAATTCATTCTCGTACAGCATATTGAGCATGCGAACGCGACCGGCCACCTGGGCCTTACTGAACGGAGCACGACCGGCTTCTTTGATGGCCTTTCGGGCAGCCTCCACCATTTCCGGCGGTACCTGGGGCGGGGTTCGCTTCGGTGGCGGCTGATAGGAAGGATCATACACCCGGGCCATTAAGTCTCCTACAGGAAGGAGGTGCCGCCACAGGAATGCCTGCATCTTGTCCTCGGCGGGGACAGCCTCATGAACGATCTCCTGGTCCCCAATTTTGGCCTTTCCAATCACTGTGAGCGGGACGGCCCCGTTGGAGTCCTTCAACGTTGTTTTTACCCCGAGCGAGACCATTTCCTGATTGGCCCTCAGAGTTACCGGAGAATTCGTGAAACCTTCCGGCGGATCCTTAAGTGTCACCTGGATATCGCCTGCGAATCCGTCTTTGCGGATTGCGTACACCCGCAGGGCAGCGGTGCTCTCAGCACGAATGGCTAACCCTGACGGAATCACCCGGAGGGCAAAATCAGGGCGCGGTTCACTTACTCGCAAGCGATACGCGTACTCATCGCCACCTTTTCGAGTGGTGTCGTCGAGATGGACGAAATAGATTCCGTCCGCCGGTAGCTGGAACATGATGTACGAATCCGCGTGGTAGGTCATCTGGCCCATTCCTGGATCCTCGTGATCATCGTTGATGGCGAGGAGTTTACCGTTCGCGTCGGTAATCCGCAGCAAGGAGTCCAGCGGGGAATTCAGGCGTCGTGCCATGACTTCCGCCACGAGCATCTGGCCTGCTTTGCCTTCCACACGGAAGACGTCGCAGTCGCCGGGTTGATCAATGCGCCCGTTGACAATTACCGGAAGGGAAACCGGTTGTGCCTGGTCCTGCTGATTATTAGGTTCCTTTTCAAACACTTCGGGCAGGGTGTCCAGTGCAAACGGCACGCGATTGGAAACCAGACCGTTTCGGACCACACGGATGTAGTGAATCCCAGGCCCGGCATCTGGTGGTGGCATCTGCACCTGGGCGCCATCTGTGTTCCAGCCTTTTACTTGCAGGGAAACCGCCTGCCCCACCTGTCCCCCAAGCGGAAAGATATGCGTGATGAAGGGCGCCTCGGCAATGGACACCCGATAGACGAAATCTTCCCGGCCCCGGAAAAGGGCATCGGAAATGGTCAGCACGTATTCGCCATCTGCGGGGACCTCGTAGTAGATGACGGGATCAGGGTCGAATCGAAAGCTATCGCTGAAGGCGACCTCGCGACCGTTGGCATCATACAGGGTGAGCACCGATTGAAACCACCCCGGCACCGCATCCGCAATGTAGGGAATCAGTTCTCGCGTGGCCGCTTTGATCACCAGTCGCTGGCCTTTTTTGGCTTCGAAGCGGTAGGCATCCACAAATCCAGGCGCAATTTGTCCATTCACCACGCAAGGGATGGTCACCTTCACTTCTTTCTCTTCGGGCGGACGCTTCACTTCGGCAGCCTGTTCATTTCCAAGGATCGGTTTGGGGCATGATTTAAGCGGCTTCCGAGCTACCTCGGGGAACTGTCCGATGTGAAAGACGAGTGGGTTGGTCACTCCCTGCGTGGTCACCAGTCGGATCTCGCGCGGGCCTGGATCGGCATCCGGCGCCACTTTGAGTTCGACAATCGCTATCTCCACGATCGATCGATTGGCGGGAAAGTTTTCCCATTCCGCGATCCGCTCTCGTATCCGCTCCATCATCCGTTGCGTAGCTTCATCGACTTTTTCGCCGG
Source organism: Thermogutta sp. (assembly GCF_039793925.1). Lineage (GTDB taxonomy): Bacteria > Planctomycetota > Planctomycetia > Pirellulales > Thermoguttaceae > Thermogutta. Next base: position 29,169 of record NZ_JBAMME010000199.1, read on the forward strand.
CGCTTTCCTTTCCCTTGGCCAGCTTTTCAAGGATCTGCAGTTGCTCCCGCATGAGGGCTACTTCCTGATTGTTGAGGTACCAGCGGTATTCGACAAGTTTTGCCTCAACTCCCTTTCCCGAGACGATCGCACCCGTCGGGACCTCCAGCCGCTGGCCACCCAAACGGACCTGCACTGTCGTGCCCTGCTGAGCACCCGCTGGGTAGACGTATCCAATATAACCCTGTGGCAGAGCGACGTTTGCCGTCAGAATCGCGATCAGCAAAGGAAAGAAGAAAGGAAGGGATGTGTTTTTCATTGATCAATCGCCTCCACCACGAGCCTCGGCTGTGAACGATCTCACACCGTTGATGCTGTGCTCCGATGATTTGTGTATATCCAGCCGCCCCTGGCCGGGGCGCGTTTATCAACCCGCTCCAGTCACCTGTTTGGAGGAAACCCCGTCTCCTAAAAGTGGTCTTTTCACCCCTTCCGCGAAACACGG
>NZ_JBAMME010000199.1:29662-57802 GCF_039793925.1 Thermogutta sp.
CTCCCGTCTCGCCCTGCGTACATCCCGGGGCAGGTACTTCATTGTCTGAAGCCGCACTCGGCGGGAATGGGGCTTACGGAACCTGGCCTTTCCATTCAGGCGATCAATTCCGTCAGCAGGCCCGCGGATTTCACGCGGTCACTCGGCTCTGGGAGTACGGGGGCATCCAGGCCTTCCGGATGCGGCAGTTTGGCTCTAAAGTCGATGCCACCAAGGGCGTAAATCGTACCCAGGAGGTCCACCGGATACACCGGCCGTTCCTTCACGGCGGCGCCTACTTCGTCCGACGCACCTATCACACGTCCACCCTTGAAGCCGCCACCGGCCACCAGAACCGTGAACACGTTACCATGGTGATGTCGTCCGCCGTTCCAGGGCGGTTCCCAAGAAACTTTCGGTGTTCGTCCAAACTCGCCGGTGCACCACACGAGCGTGGTTTCCAGCAGGCCACGATCATGGAGGTCCTGCAGGAGCATGGCCAGCCCCTCGTCAAGCTGCGGACATTGTCGCCGCATGGTGGCGAAATGGTTGCTATGGGTATCCCACCCGCCGGGATAATTGATGACAATGTAAGGAACCCCAGCTTCCACGAGCCGCCGTGCGACGAGGCAGCACTGTCCAAAAGTGTGTCGGCCGTAGGCATCCCGGAGTTTCGGGTCTTCCTTACTGAGGTCGAACACCTCTCGACCAGGACCGAGGATCAGCTCATAAGCCGTTCGCTTGCTTTCTTCCGCCAAAGCGATTTCGGGATGCTCAACGACCAGCCGTCCGAACGTGTTCAATTTGTCTAGCAGCTCGCGTCGAGCCTTTTGGCGATCGTCGGTGATTCCCCGGGCCACGACGCCCTCCACCTCGAAACGCGTCGCGTTCGGATCGCCGCCCGTCGCAAAGGCCTTGTAGTTGGGGCCCAAAAATCCTTCCTCGGAGAATCGACCCGGTGAGCGGGTCAGAACGACGTACGGAGGAATGATGCCCTTGTAGTCCTTGCCCTTAAAGTAGGCGAAAACCGCACCAATGCTCGGATAGGCAAGGCGTTCCCCGGGCAGATGGCCGGTTTGCATGATGTAGGCGGCCGTCTCGTGCCCGTTGTTGCCATGGGTCATACTGCGAATGAGCGAGAACTTGTCGGCCTGCTTGGCCAGTTTAGGGAAAAGGGCGCTGAGCTGAATTCCCGGGACGTTTGTGTCGATGACCTCCGTGAATTCGCCCAGATAATCCCGTCCAGCGCCGGGTTTAGGATCCCACGTGTCGTTGTGGGACATTCCGCCCCAAAGGAAAATCTGAATGACGGACTTGGCTTTGGGCTCGATGTTGGGGGTGGCCGGCGAAGCGGTCTCCTGTGCAACAATGGATTTTGTGAAGCCGCTTCCCAAGAGCACCCCACCCGCACCGTACACCCCGTGCCGCAGAACCTCGCGACGAGGCACGCGGATTTCTGTGAGACGATCTTCCTTCACCATGGTTGGGCCTCCCTCTCGTGTATGGTTCTTCTGTCCAATTCGTCCCGATGATCAATGTCGATACAAAAACTCCGGTGAATTGATGAGGGCCCATGCTACGTCGACCATTGCTTCTGGGCGGGACCTCGATTTCTCGATATATTCCCTGCAGGATTGCAATTCCTCAGGAGTGGGAGTACGAGAAAGAATTGTGACATAAAGTTCGTCCACAATTTCAGGTATTGGTCGACCTGACCGGAACAGCGCCGTCAATTTGGGCCCGCTTGCCAGTTTGCTGTAAATTGCACTGGAATTGAGCATGTGCAGCCACTGCGACGGCGTCGGCTTGTTGGAACGCTCGTTGAACGCCCCTGTGGCGCGAGCCGATCGGCCAAAGAGGGTTAGGAAAGGACTGATGATGCTGCCATCCGCCAGCGAGACCGCGGAGACATCCCGCGGCATGTAGGTGAATGGCTCGGGGATGGCGCTCGTATACAAATCGCTTGTCCCGGTGATATCGTTGATGGCATCGATCAACACTTCCGCTTCCAGTCGTCGCGGCAGATAGCTTGCAAAATTCGCCAGGGCCTCCGGCGACGAATTGTGGGGAATCGAAGAGAATTGGTACGTCTGTGATGTGAGGATAATCCGATAGAGATGCCGTAGATTGTAACCGCTCTGGATCATTTCTTTTTCAAGATAGGCGAGAAGTTCAGGATTACTCGGCGGGTTATCATCGCGGATGTCGTCCGGCTCATGGATGATGCCGCGCCCCATAATCCAGGCCCACACCCGATTGACGATACACTTGGTAAACCACGGATTATCCGGCCTGATGAGCCATTCGGCGAAAACTTCGCGAGGGTCCCGATCCGGCGGGATTGTTACTTTTGTGCCGTCGGGAAATACACCCACCAGGGGTTCGTGGGAAACTGGCGGTGGAGCAGGTGAGATGACCTCGTCCGTTGGTTTCGGACGCACTGTGCCAGGCGTGTCGCGTCCGGGGACGAAGTTGGTGGGCACCAAGCGTAATCCCCACGGATCCCAAAACACCACTTCCTCTTTCCATTCGCTTGTCGGTTTATAAGCGATCTGCGAGAAGAACACCGCCATACCGTCCAGGCGTTCCTTCGGCCAGTGATCCGTCCGCACGCCCATCAATGTGAGGGTCACCATCGAAGCAATCCCCGCAGGGCTCCTGTCCTGAACAGCTCGGTAAAAGTTGACCGCTCCCACGCGGAAATTACTCCCACTCGCCGTCAGCATCTCCCGGACAAACTGGTCATACGGCTTGTTGGATGCCAGCGACGCCCACACAAACCGATGGAAGGCCCTCGCACCGTTGGGCCATAAGTTGACCGGAATTTCCGCCTTGATCCGGAGGGTATCGCCCCATTTCATGGCCCAGTAATCCACGAACTCACGACGCTCCATGAGACGGTCCACGAGGCGAGTTCGCTTGTCCGGGGATTGGTCGGCGAGAAACTCGCGAACCTCGTCAGAAGTAGGCAATTTCCCCAGCATGTCCAAATAGAGGCGACGTACAAACACGGCATCCGAGCACAAGATCGGCTTGATGCCAAGCTGTTCCAGTTTGGTGAAGACAATGCGATCCAGCTCTCCAGCGGGTTGGGGTGGCGTGGGGCTTTCAAAGATGTTTGTTGCTTCTTCCCCACCTACAAATCCCGGAAAGACAAGGAGCGCAAATACCAATACACCAAAGACGGTCAGGTTCCTCATAAGTGGGCACCTTTCTGCGAGAAAGCGCAATCGCCGCACGATCGCCGGCAGAAAACGGAATTGCATGGATGATCTCGGTTTGGCGGGACTGTTGGGAACTCGCAGAGCTATGCACACCAGCGGTCAGCGATGGGGCCATTCGCTCGCCGCGCGCTGGCAGTCGATTTCGATTTTCAATCGAGGATAACTACGGCCTGGGGGGAGAATCGCCGGGGACGCTCTGAAGCTCTACCAGACTATTGATCCGTTGAGTAGGTTAACCGCCGTCTGTCAGTATGTCAACTATTGCGGGCAACAAAATAATTAATGTCTATTACGATAGTCATTAATGCGGAAAAGTAAAACGAGTTGCCCAATCGGTCATCGGTGCCATGAGGCTTCAATTTCTAGCAGACGACGTGTTCTCCCCGGAATAGACGTTCACGTCGGATACGTGCGACCAGTGTCGGCTTGCGAGTCCGCGCGTATTACAAGCGCGTATTACAGATCAGTCGATGGAAGTGGACCGCGGCCCAACGCGACAGTCCCTTTGACGGGCATCTCCGGCAAAAATTGTGGCATCGCCACTGCCTTAAACCACTCATAATTGGGTTTGGACGTCAACTCCTTGAGTTTCTGTCCCACATTCTCGCCGGGTCGTAAAAACAGAATGAAAGGAACGCCCCCCGCGGAGGTTTCCCAAAGCACCTGGTTACCGACCACAATTTTTAGCGACAATTGATATTCTTTCACTTTGTAGTCGCCTGAGTGGATGTATGACACCGTGCGTTCTTTGGGACCGGTGACTGCCGCAACAATGGTGACGCGGGCATCAGGCTCGATCTTACAATCCATACTCCGCAGCCGCTCGGTGAGAATTTCTTGAACTTTTTCCCGACCGGCTTCAGGAACGGCAGAAACGTCTATTTTTACGGGTATACCCTTTCGAAAGGCGAAAGTTTCCGGGTTGTTGAGGGCGCGATCGAGTACCTGGAGCGCTGCGGCATGGGGAACATGCGCGAGCACGAGAGCTCTCGATTCAATTCCGTTTCCTGACCGATGACCCACCACTGCACAGACGTGATCACCCAGCGTTGTTGTGGGACCCAGATCCTCATACTCCCACACGAGTAGTTGCGACTTCCAGTGGAATAGGTAGCGATTTCCGATCAAGAGAAACTCGTCGTGTGGGAAAATGAAAGCATCCTTTTGAATGGCAAGGCCGGTGGGCAGTGGAAAGCTTGCCTCAAGCTTGCCCGTCGCTACATCCCACACGTAGATAGATGATCGATTCGCCAGACATGCGAGTTTCTGTCCGGAAGGACTGAAGGCGAGCACGGGAAAACCCAACTGCTGCGGTGCCTGTTGTACCGCAATCACTTCCCGCTTATGCAAATCCAGGATTCCTACCTCGTTTCGGGTAGCGAAAGCCAGCCATTGCCGATGCGGACTGAGCGCAGGAACGTGGCCGAATCCGGCGGGGAGACTCGCTTCGGGGTGCATCGTTTCCAGGTTCCAGATAGCGATGCGTCCATCGCCGCTGCAGGTGACGAGCGTTCGCTCGTCGGGAAAATCAGCCCATTTCACATCGCGTCCCACACCTCTTTTCGTGTCATACGGAATCCAGGTAGTGAGCGCGGTTAGGGAGACCAGAGAGTCAAGTTCTCCCTCCACACCTCCGCGGGCGGGTAAAACACTGTGAATAAATAACGTGTCCTGATTTCCAAAACCGAACTCATCGCGGCGAAAAAGAAGGTAGCGGCGTGAAGATGTGTCGGCGCAGTAAATCGCCAGTGGCGTTTGAGGGGGCTCAAAGAGCGAGGCTATCGCCGTGCGTCCGGATATGAGATCGCAAAGGACTATCCGTTCCAATTTTGACTGCGCGCCCGGTCGCCGATTAGCCAACTTGACAAGCGCCCAGCCTGCCCGCGGATTTACGGCCAGCGCGGTGACTTCCTCGAAGAAATCGGCCTTGGGCGGCAGATCGATCGTTTTGGGCTGCAGACTCAGCGGTGCCACTTCGGGGAGCGTAAGCTGCCAGCCAACTCCAGGATTAACAGAAATAGGTCTGACAATCTCCCAGTTGACGGTGAGCGGTCCACTGTGTGAAAGAAAATACGGTTGGAAAGATTCTCCGCCGGATGATGCCGTCGGCGGTGGGGAATTCGATTCTGTTGGGGCTGGTGACTCTCCCGAAGGCCGGGCGATCTCCGGTTGCTTTGCCGAGTCCTCCTGTAATGGCTTAAACGGGTTCTCGGCCATCAAGCTATCCAGGTAGGCGCGGTCCTGAGGGCTCAGTTTTTCAACCTCCACAGCCACCTTTGTCCCATCCTCCCGCTCCAGAATGGCAAGATCACGGCTCACCGTGAGAAGCCGTGCCCGAATACTGAATCGGCCTGTCGCGTCGGACCAGGGGCGAAATTCTTCGCCGTTCCCCCAGGCCGTGCCCATTAACAGGAGCATGACCACCAAACTGACGTTGCGAGGAGACATGAGCCACCTCTCTTTCTGAGCCGATGAGAAACCCGATCTTGTCAACTGGCGAACGCGGCTGCTTTCGCCGAGTCTGTAGCTACATGGATTGTATTCGAAAAAACCGACCACTCAACACACTACACCAGCAGAGAAACTTTCCTGGATTTCGTGGAACGCTGTGTTCCCAGAACCCGTGGGTCGTGCTAGGCTTATTCTTTCGAGCCCTCGTACATCTGGGCATCCTGCTGATCGGCCGCGCAAGCAGCCCAAATCTTTTTTGTGACGCGGGAACAGTCCTTACCATTGGTGTATCCTGAGATGTTCATCGCAATTGAAGGTGGAGACGGAACTGGAAAGACCACACAGGTTGAGCTGCTCTGTCGATGGTTGGAGGAGCAGGGCCATGTTGTGATGCGCTGTCGCGATCCCGGGGGTACGGCACTGGGCGAATCCATCCGGTCGATTCTCCTTCATCGTGACGACGTACCCATGTGCCTTGAAGCAGAAACACTCCTTTACATGGCCGCCCGGGCGCAACTTGCTTCCGAGATCATTCGCCCTGCCTTGGAGGCCGGAAAAATTGTTGTTTCCGACCGGTACCTCCTTTCCAACATTGCGTACCAGGGCTACGGTGGGGGCCTGTCTGTCGAAGCCGTACGTAACATTGGTCTCTTCGCCACCGGCGGACTGCTTCCGAACCTGACGATCGTACTCGACATGCCTGTCGAGGAAGCATTAGCAAGGATCGACCGCACGCTGGATCGTCTGGAATCGCGCGGGCGGGAATTTCTGGAGAAAGTTCGCGACGGGTTTTTACAGGAAGCCGTCCGTGCTGCAGATCGAATCGCCGTAGTGCGGGCGGACCGACCTGTGGAAGAAGTTCATGCCGCCATTCGGAGAATTGTTGAATCGATGCTGGGCTCACGAAGATCCACCGGGTAGTCGGAAATAATTAGGCGAGGAACGAGCTTGCGCCTTCGAAGACAAGTCGGCAATTTGGAGAATACACGTAGCAAAGCCATGAGCTGGCAGGGGATCGAAGGACACGACGCGATTGCGGAACGGTTTCGCCGGGCTTTTGCTCGCGGTCGCATTGGGGGGACCTATCTCTTTGTGGGGCCTCCCGGAGTCGGAAAACGAACCTTTGCCCATAAACTAGCCCAGCTCCTGCTGTGCGAACACCCATCAAAAGAGGCCTTTGCGCCATGCAACGCGTGTTCCGCCTGCGTGCAGGTGATTTCGGGGACGCATCCTGATTTCCTCCTCCTCAGTAAGCCCCCGGAGAAGTCTTTCATTCCGCTGGAAATGCTCATAGGCGACCGATCTGAGAGGGGTACAGAGCGCGCCGGCCTGGTGGGCCACCTCGCTTTGACACCGTTTTCGGGGCGTTATCGGGTTGCTATTATTGACGACGCAGACTATTTGAATGTGGAAGGGGCAAACGCGCTTCTCAAGACGCTGGAAGAGCCACCCGCAACGGCGGTGCTCATCCTCATCAGCAACTCTCCGGCAAAGCAATTGCCCACGATACGGTCACGCAGCCAGATGATTCGTTTTCGTCCCCTTCCCGAAGAAATCGCCGCCCGCCTGTTGATCGAGCAGGGCGTGGTAGACGATCCCGCCTGGGCTCGAGAACTCATTCGGTGTGCCGGTGGAAGTCTTGCCCAGGCTGCCGAGCTTGCCTCGCAGGATCTGTGGGACCTTGCTGCAAAATGGAGGAAAGCCCTTTCCACCCGGTGCTTTGACGTAAACGACTGGAGTGAGGAAGTGCGGATTTACCTCGAATCTGCCGGGAAAGAGGCCGCCATGCGACGCCGGGCGCTCCAGCAATTGATCGGACTGACGCTGGAGTTTTTCCGTCAGGCCTTGTGCACGATGGCATGCCACAGCGCACAAACCGCGGATACATCCGTCGGCGAAGATATTGGCGTCTTCCTTCAAAGTACCCCACCAGTTACGGAGGACGTATTATATGAATGTCTCGAATGCTGCCTGGCGGCCTACCAGGATGTCGAGCGGAACATTAATCAGGCCTTGCTGATTGACGACTGGTTGCTGCAACTGTGGCACCTTTTGAATGCCGCTTAGTGGATTTCGTCACGCTCATAGTCCGAAACCCACATAGCCGCCTTTAGAGGCCGTTTCGGCCTCCAGCTTTTGGAGACGCTCGACGGTCTTGGCGAGGTCGCCCGCCGCGATGTAGCGATCGAACTCAGCGATCACGGCATACCTGACCGTCTCCGTGAACCATCGAATGATCGGCTCGGTGGCCCAGTCACACGTATCTCCTCGCAGTTCCACATCCAGATCGCAGGCGACGGTTTTCCTGTCTTCTGGGTCGGTGATGGCGCAACCTTCAAAGCTGAAATCGAGCAGCCCGCGATTGGGATCGTTGGTGAGGTGGAATCGGCAATGGGCGTTAAACAGATAATATGTATTGTGGCGTCCGTGCTTACGGATGGCTTTTTGAACCCGTTCCCATAAGGCGAGAAACTTCGGAGACGCGTCCAAAGGTGGATCATTTCTCGTGATGGTTCGCAGGGGGACACAATCGAAACTGATTTCCACCCAGGTCTTGTCTTGAGCAGCCGCGTCGCTCATCAGCAAACTCCCGTTTCTCGATTTCCAAACTGGATGTGCTATCTCCGCAAAAATGGAACGATGCTTCGAAAAACCATTGTGCCGGTGGTCATCGTGCCTTGAGGCATCCTGGCCGGTGATTCTCTACGCTGCGTGATGCCACCCGGATCCGCAGCACCGGTCAAGCGGCCAAATGAAGCCCTCCATTTATCATACCGCCAAGAAAAAGATACACCTGTCGAAAAAGGCAGAAAATAACGGCTGCCTGGCGTGGTGTGCTACAATTTCACCCCCTGGTTGTCCTGGGAAGGCAGTCATGAATTGGCGAATCGATCACGCCTTTCCAGCGGAGAGCCCCTGAACCGAAGCCCACGCCGTTGCAAGGCTGTGATTGGTCTCGGGAGTGGGGCTCTCTCGCGGCCGCAGCGTTTAGGTACGGTTCAGCGGGCGGGGTCAAGCACTGCTTTCAGCCATCCCCCGGTGCTTTCCAAGTGCGTGATGACGAGCGGCCCGGCCTTGGCCCATTGGCCTTCCGGTTTGATCGGTTCAATTGTGATTATTTCCCGGAAGATTTTTTCGAATCGCCGTTCCAACAGGCTGCGAATGGTCTGTTGCCGGACGGACAGGCGATCCCTCTCCGGGTCGAAATTGGGAGGTAAGACAGTCAGCGGACCTTCACGGACAAGCCGGATTTCGGGGCCTTTTTCTCCGGTGCCGGATTCAATTCGATAAGTCGCGCGGACATCCATGCCGGGATAGGCCCGGTCACCACGCCAGTAGGTTTCCCCGCGAAATTCCACGACCAGTCGCCCGTCTGCGAACGTCACCGCGATCGGTCGGCGAGCAGCAAAGCGTACAGTCCAGGGTTCTTCTCCTTCGTCTCGCTTGAGTTCCTCGGGGACACGTCCTAGGAGGTCCTGGGCAAGCTGTTGGAGGCGTTCTTCCTTGAGAATCATTCCGCCCAGAAACCCCTCCGCGAGATTGTTAAACCAGGTATGGTGAACCTGGAGGGCAATAGCGCCATCTGTTGTCAACTCAGGGGGAGCATCGGCCGCCCCCAGGCCACCGTGTCCGAGCTGTAACACCGTCATGCTGAGTTCGCTTTCGGAGGTGCTCACGCGCCACTTGGGAAACAAGCCGCGATCCAGCAGGGGCTGCCGGACACGTTCCTCGTAGCGCTCGGCCGCTTTTTCTAGCTGGGAGTCGGCCTCCCTATCCACGCGCCGTTCCACGCGGCGTTCGGCTTTTCGGGCGGCTTCCCATTCGGCGGCACTTTTTTGCTTGAATGTCCGCCGCCAGGCGATGCGTTCTACACACGCGCTATTGCATGTCACATCCACGTCCTGAATGTCACTGTGGGTTGTGGCGGAGCAGGTTGCGGGTTCAAAGGACAGGCCGTCGGGAGTAAACGCCACCAACTTGCGAGCGGTGAATGGAGTCTCCGATCGCGAGTAGATACGAGCCGGTCCGTTCAATCCGACAGTATCTGAATGAATGGTTCCCTGAACCACGATGGCCATCAGAGCCCGATCAGGAGAGGGGACGAGTTCCAAGGAGCGTTGGCCCACAATGTGCCCTTTTCCCCGAACGTCAGTTCCTAAAATGATTTCGCGGACGTCTTCCGTGACATCGACCGGTTCCTCAAATGCGGAAACGAGAAAATCTTCTCTCACTCGGATAAACACGTTCGGCTGGGCGAAAGCGTTGTGAACTGCAGCGCGCAACTCCGGTGCCTGCCCGGCTAACTCCAGCCAGTCCAGCATATCCTGAATTGCGGAGCCGACCCGCGGATCCGCCGTTTCCTGGTACTCTGTGAGAGCCTTCCCAAGATTGTCTACGACGGTTCGGTAACGAGCTTCGATGCTCGCATCGCCAAGCGCTCGAGACAGGGCCACATACCGCTGCACAGCCCGGCGTACGTCTGCGAAGCAGGTCAATTGCAAGCCTTCGTGACCCGCGGCCAGCCGCGTGTACACCTCCTCCAACAAACTCAGATTGGGAGATTCTTTGGCCAGCTCGGCTGTAAGATGAGTCCACTGGAGATATTTTTTCCAGCCTTCCGCTTCCGGACCTGCCTTTTCAAAACGAGCTTCCAACCGCACGATGGCTGCCCGCAAATCGTTTTTGGCCACTTTGACATCCTCTTCCGTAATCGGCCGAAATTGCTTGGCTGCCTCCGCACAGAGAACCGTCCACTCGGGAATCCCCGCGATCGAGGAACGAATCTGCCCCAACACACCGGCGAAAGCCAGCCACAATGCAGTCCAGGCAATCGTTTTCCTTCTCACAGTCAGAAACTCCTCATGGAATAGTTTGGCCTTTGTTAACGGATGACTCATAAGCCGGCTGATGAGTTGTCCGCTCCCACATTGCCACGCCCAGATTGGAGATTGGCTATCAAAATAGGTCTCAAGACGCACACGCCACAACTTTTCAGCCAAAAGCCAACGAAAGTGGCGGACAACTCCTCTGAAACATCGAGGTTTGCTGATGTTTTAGCTTTACTGACCAAAAAAGTCAACGTGGATTGACCATTCTTCGCCTTCAATTGATTGGTTGCAATTTGGTGACATTCTGTGTTTAATCTAGTGTTCCGAATTGTCAATGTGGGTGTGATGAAAAGAGTGCGTGGAGTAGGTCGCCAGGGACGGTTGGAGGACGCGTTTGTGAACATGCAGCGGAGTCCCTGTCATGCCAAGCTCCTTGTGTGCGCTTCACCAGCCAGGCGTTTTCCCAACTGGAAGTGTGTTCACTCGTGTGGCCATTCTTCTGTGCATGGCCGTCTTACAGGGAGCCCAAATTGGAGTCAGTGAGGAGCAGCGCGGGCCGTCATCTGAAGGTCCGGCTTCGGCACCGCAATCTCTGTCTGTTAAACAGGATGAGAAACCGCTTCTCCGAGAATTTCAGAATAATGAGACGTCGGCGCAAGATGGGCAATATCGGAAGGATGCCGCGGAGACAGCGATCGAGACGGCGATCCACAACCGATACTCTTTGGCGTATCCTTCAGCCAGGTCTCACCGCAAGGTTTTGCTTGTTCTTTTCGCGCGTAAAACTTCGTCCGAAATGGCCACCAGGACGCTGACTGATCTGTGCAAACAGTTCGGCGCGGCGTGCGAGGCGGTGATCGTTCAGCCGGACGAAAGGATACGTACCATCAATGGCGAAATCTTGGTGCATGAGGATCCTGCGTTCGCGGAGCTTGGCAACCAGCCAGGCCTAGCGATTATCAACTTCCTGAAAAGTCCCGAAGAAAACGAAGACTTTGGAAAGGTGGTCGCGACCTTCATATGCGACGAGGAGGAAGGGTTCAGTCTCGCTCGACGGCAAGCCGTGGTGGACACTCTTGCCTCTCTGATCGGTTCGGGCCCTGCGTCCGTGCCGAAGCCAATGTCCGAGGCCACCGACGCCCCTGGGGCAAGCGGTCAACAATCCGCCTCTCAATCAGCTCATTCTGGAAACTCCGATGTCGCCCTGGCCACTCATTTAGCCCCCATCCAAGAGGCTGAAATGTGGCTGACCGACTACGCGCAGGGAGTGGCCCAGGCCCGTCGCGAAAAGAAGATGCTGCTTGTCTACCTGTACCCTGAGAAAAACGAATCGTTGCGAGAAAAGTTTGAAGGCACGGCATTTCGCGATCCCCGTGTGCTGCGTGAGCTTGTGCATTTTGTTCGCGTACGATTGCCGGAGTCGACCACCGTGGATTGCGACGGACGAACGGTCCGCCTGCTCGATGACCCGTCCCTTTCGGAAATGGAAGGCCGGCCCGGGTTGTTTATTGTGGATTACGCCTCGGAAGGTGAAAAATACTACGGTGAGGTTGTGAGCGTATTTCCATTTCTCGACGGACGACCGTACACTGCCGATCAGATGGTGGCGATTTTGACGCTTCCACGGGGGACACTCACACAGCGGACGATGGTCTATGCTGTGCGTGTCCATCCCGAGCGTCCGAAGAGCATACTCGGCCGACCTGATCCCTATCTTTTCTCTGAATCAGAAAAGCACTCCCAATATCAAGCCAGAATCCGGCTGCAGGGACATCATTTTTGGGAGTCGCGCTTTGCCCGCATTATCAGAACACTTCGCGGAAAAAGCACAGCCAGCGAGGTATGCGCAGAAAGCTGGCCCGGCCAGGGGTTGCTCCGAGCGGCCTTGGAATGCGTGAGGTGCTGGCGGCTCTCTCCGGGTCACTGGCGGGCGGTTTCCTCCCGTTCAGACGCCTACGGATATGACATCAAACGAGGGAGCAATGGTGTTTGGTATGCCACAGGAATTTTTGTCAATCGGTGAGCAAAAATGCGGGTTTTCTCGGAAAGGCTAGTCGTTATCGGGAAACGGCTGAAGAAGTCCCCGAAGCCGTCGCCGGTGTGGGTTCGAGGAAATGAAACCCATCAATAAACTTGCGGTCGGCTCCATCGAAGAGTGGCCAGGACGTATCGTCCACGGTAAACACCGCGGCGTAGTAGCCATCCCGAGGCGAGCCTAGCAGATAGTAAATCCAGTGAATGTTGACATCGTCCGTACGCCCTAGAGCATGGATCCGCAACAGGCGATGTCCGGTCGGACTCTCCATCTCATCGGCCTCCAGAAATTGCCCGAAATTACTCCCCAGCGCCTGACGCACGTTGTTTTGAAAGGCCGCCAAAGTCAGTTGCACTGGCCCCTGGGAGTCGCTCCGCGCTATATTGCACTGTCCCAAAAGGCCACGTTGATCGACCAAGCGAAACACCACCATGTCGGGGGCGTCTGTGATGACGTACCATCTTCGATCGTGGACAATTTGAAATCCGCCGCCCGCCGAGCGGTAAACGAGGCGGGTTTGCTCCTCCGGGGGCGGAAAAGTCAAAGTGGGTATTTTGCTAGGTGAAAGAAGTTGTGGCTCCAGTCGTCGCTGCCGCGTTAACTGAAGTCGGACGGTCCCCTGGAATGGGCTGTCCACGTAGCCTGCGGAGCGATTATCACGGAGAGCGAGGGCCAGTGCGGTGACGCGGCGGTCCAGCAGCGACCATTGAAACCGCATCGCCACCTGCATCTGACTTGTCGCTCCCATAACCCGACCTTGCACTTTTCCAGAGGCCTCGGCTTCGACGGTGCCCTGGTTGAGCTGGGTCACACGCCCCTGAAGCGTATTTTCGGTGACCGATTCCAGGCCCAACAAGCCTGCCACGGCCTCGTCCGGAATTTCCCACGTGAACCCTAGCCGGACGGGTTGTGTCGGTAACAACTGATCCAAGAGTATGCTGTTACCGATCACATCCAACAGATCAACTTCGTCGCGCGTGAGCGACCCCTCGGGCGAAAAAATTGTGAACTGGCCTTTCTCCATGGAGAAGGCTAGGTGCGTCATTTCCTGTCGAAGTTGGATTTGGAATCGTTTATCGGCTACTTGGAACTGGGCGGTAGCAGTCTGATAGGCGCGGAGACCCTGGATGGGCGTCGTTCGGCCGTCTCCCGGTTGTAGCACCTGCTCCTCATATGCGAGCTGGCCGTTTATATTGATGGCGGCGGAAGGGCCTCCCCCTTGCCCGGGGAGTTGCCCCTCGGCTGTGATTCGGATCTCGACCCAGTCGACGGCCGAAACAGTGGGTATGGCGACGTCGTCGTGGGCTGCGGTGGATGGAGTCCGCACACCAGGAGGGGGAGTTACTACTGCTGGAGGAGCTGCCAAGGGACGATTTCCTGTATTGTTGTTACCATCTAAAACAGGATTTTGGCCCCCTCTCGAAGGTGATGAAAGCCGCTGGCCCAAGTTCTTGGTACTGGGGAGGTCTTGAATTCTGGGGGGCAGCGGAGGTGTTCGAGCACGCGAGGGACTTTGGGCCCCAGAGGACTGAGCCGAACTCTGGCCTGAAATGGGCGAAACAAGAAGTCCCCCCCAGGCAACCAAAAGAGTAAACATCACCGTTAGGAAACGGAGGGTCGACCGCGACGCGATATTGGGAGAGATGCTCAAGCTGGGCATATTGCCATCCTTGGTGGTATGGACCGATCCTGGCGGATTACCACGTCAGCCGGATAGGTTCGAGGTTTTGTGAGGAAAAACTGTAACCCCGCAGGTCTCACCACGTCAATATCAAAGGAACCGAAGGAAAGAGTGATTGCGACTGATAGCGGGGGAGGGGTGGGGGTGTGAGGGATTTGCTGAGCTTTTTGAAATAAGTTGTGCGATTTTGCAAGAGCGCCAATTCGGCCCCCGCCTTGCGCGGCGGTCCAGCAGTCGGCAATTTGCAGGCTACGAGATTTTGGGAATCTACTCGTCAATTGGAACGGATTTTGCGAACGAGAAGGCTCTTGGCACGCCTATAGACAAAATTGGCAGAACCGGCAGAAAGGGACTTCTCGATACCACCAGAAAGGGCAGATTTCAGTGACTACCCGCGTGTAGTTCGGTTGATTTTGAAATTTTGCGAAGACTCAGTTGCAAAAAATTCCGGGTTTGGTACACTGGCCTCTGGAGGATGAGGCCAATAAGTGCTGGTAAATTTAACAAATTGTTTTCGAACCTTTCTGTCGGGCGATGCGTCGATTAAACGGCAGCGGACGGCGAGCAGGGTCTCAACGACCGGCTGCAGTTCGCGCAATAAGGGGTGTTGCCATGAGTGAGGTCGTAAAAGTCAGTACGGATTACCGCATCCCGGCCATGAAGGAGCTTTGCCTCCAAGTGGTCCGGTTTACACCCCGAGCCAAAAAAATCGAGCAGATGGCGCGGGCGGAAGCCCTTTTGAGTGAAATCAAGCCCGATAAGTGGTATTCCTATAGCACGATCTGTTACAAAATTACCCGCTTCCGGCCGGACAAGAATATCGGCGAGTTTCTCGGCGAGGACGTTCGCCACGATCTGATCCTCTTCATCGAGGACGTCGCCGAGTCCGTACCGCTTCGGCCAGAAGAAGTTAGTGAGAAATACTACACTCTCCAGGAGCTTGCCGAGAAATTCAACGTCTCTACGAAAACGATCACCAGATGGCGGCGGGCGGGCCTCGTCAGTCGCCGGTTCCTGGTAGACGGGCGGGTTCGGCTGGGCTTTTTGGAAAGCACCGTCGATCGCTTCGCCAAAGAGGAGGAAAAGCGGATTAAACGGGCATCCCAGTTCAGTCAATTGAGCCCGCAGGAACGCGATGCCATCATCGAACGGGCAAGGCGTCTGGCCCAGGCCGGCGCTTGTCGCCCGGAGGTGACTCGGCGGTTAGCGCTTCGTACAGGAAGAAGCATGGAAACGATTCGATACATATTGCAACAATTTGATCAGGCCAATCCCGAGATGGCGATCTTCCCGGAAACGCGGGGACCGCTTAGCGAAGAAACCAAGGAGCGGATCTACCGCGATTACCGGGCAGGGGAATCTCTCGACGTGATCGCCAAGCGATACTGCCTCACCCGGGCTCGTGTGACCCGCATCATCGACGAGATGCGGGCTAAGCGGATCATGGAGCTGCCTCTCGATTACATCCCCAATGAAATGTTCGAGAAGGTAACTCCGGAGCAGGAAAAGGAGATCCTCGGGCCTCCGCCACCTGCGGAACGTCCGCAGCGTGCCTCCAAGTTGCCGCAGGGGTTACCCCCTTACCTCGCCAGTCTCTATGAAGTCCCGCTTTTGACTCAGGAGCAGGAAATCCATCTATTCCGGAAGATGAACTACCTCAAGTACAAGGCGTCCAAGCTGCGTGAACAATTGCGGCAAGAGATGGACGCCCGAAAACGTCCCAACCGTGCTCTCATGGATGAGATTGAACGGCTCTACGAAGAGTCGGTGAAGACCAAAAACGAAATCATATCGGCGAATCTCCGCCTGGTCGTCTCGATCGCCAAGCGACACGTGGGACCTGCCGAAAACTTCTTCGAGCTGGTCAGCGATGGCAATATGTCGCTCATTCGGGCTGTCGAGAAATTCGACTACTCCCGCGGCAATAAATTCAGCACTTATGCAAGCTGGGCCATCATGAAGAATTTTGCCCGAACCATCCCGGATGAGCACCGATATAGGGAACGATTCCGAACCAGTCAGAACGAGCTATTCACGCTGACCCAGGACGAGCGGTCGGACCAGGTCGAGCAGGAAGCCAACCAGCTCCAGCGAGAAATTCAGATTCAGAATATCCTCCAGCGGTTGGACGAGCGCGAGCGGCAGATCATCATCCGACGCTTCGGCTTGGACCGGCAACAGGAACCGCTCACTCTCAAGGAAGTGGGTGCCGAGCTGGGTGTGACGAAGGAACGTGTTCGCCAGCTTGAAGCGCGGGCGATCAGCAAGCTCCGTAAGCTGGCGGAGGAGGAGAAGATCGATCTCTCCGACCTCGAATAATGCGATGCGGATAACCCCCCGTGGAAGGGGCCTCGGTGGTTTTCTCTTTGTCACGCGGCGCGGGATGTGTTCCTCATCCGCTGCAACCAGACCGGGTACGCGGAACGGGCCATACCCGCGTTGTTTAGTCTTGGATGAACCCTCCCATTTCAATTGGTACTTGCAGGTAGGGACAATTCACGAATTGCACCTCCATCCGGTACATTGCAGATCCTCAAAAGAGTGGGATGACGTAGGTTGCCCCTTCCCTTGGCTTTTGCGTTTGTCGGGTTTATACTGAAGCGTAATCGAAGATTTCTGGGCGAAAAAAAGCGAGAACGAGTGCTTGTAGACACGCATGCGTTGATTTGACTGGCGAGTCGATATGGCAAAGAAAAGAATCCGAGCAAAGCGTCGAAAGCGTGACCCGCTGATGGTGGACGGGCAGTATCCGCGTCCTCTCTACGTGGACTACAAGGACGTGGAATTGCTGAAAAAGTTGACCAACCGACAGGGTAAAATTGTGGGCCGCCGCAAGACCGGTTGTGCTGCGAAAAGCCAGCACGCCATCAGTAAGGCCATCAAGCGGGCGCGGATCATGGCGCTGTTGCCTTTTGTCGGGGAATAAAATCCTGAAGAAAAACGGGCTGGGCGCTTCGTCTGGCAGCACAATGGCCACCCGGAGGACAAGTGGCCTTTCTTTGTTTTGTAACCTTCGGTTCAGGAGCCGAAATTGGTTTGGTGCGTTCCGTTGCTCGCGAGCACTTAGGTTATTTTTTTCGCTTCCGGCATCAAGCCGGATGGGTGCGGTTGATCGGAAGCGTAGGCCTCTTTTCGCTGTTCGCTTTGACTTCAGGCCTGCTTGTGTGGCAATTTCTTCCCCGCGGGACCGGCAGGGTGTCTCACTGGCGAGTCGAGCAGATTCCTTTTGACGGCGCGCGTGCCTTTCGCTATCTCGAACAATTGTGTGAGATAGGACCCCGCCCCAGCGGCTCGCCGGGCATGGCGAAACAGCAAGAACTCCTTCTCAAACATTTCGCGGAACTCGGAGCGGAGGTGGAGCTCCAGCGCTTTTCCGGGCGGGATCCTCGCACCGGCGGTCCGGTGCCAATGGCTAATCTCATTGCCAGGTTCTTCCCGGAACGGACGGAGCGCATTCTCCTTTGCGCCCATTACGACACTCTTCCTTACCCGTTGCGAGATCGGATCAATCCGCGCGGCCGATTTATCGGGGCCAATGACGGTGCCAGCGGGGTGGCCGTCCTTATGGAGATGGCACACCACGTCAGCAAGCTGCCATCGGATTTGGGTGTCGATATGGTGTGTTTCGACGGGGAGGAGTTCATTTTTTCGGAATGGGATGCCTACTTCCAGGGTTCGGAATACTTTGCACAGCAATACGTCGATTCTGCGTCGCAGCGGCGCTGGCGTTATCGCGCCGCTGTTTTGTTCGATATGGTGGGCGACGCGGACCTGCAAATCTACCAGGAGCGGAACAGCGCGTGGTGGCGAGACTCCCGTTGGATTGTGGACGGCATCTGGAAGACGGCCGCCCGGCTCAAAGTGCTTGAATTCATCCCCCAAAAAAAGTATGAAATCCGGGACGATCATTTAGCGCTTCACAATATCGGGGGAATTCCCGCCTGCGTGCTCATAGATTTTGACTATCCCGCCTGGCATACTCAAAACGACACACCCGCGCAATGCTCTCCGTTGAGCCTGGCCAAAGTGGGATGGGTGGTGCTCGAATGGCTGCAATCGCTGGATGTGAGTGAGTTACCCAACCCAGAGGGCGGTTGATCGTCTTGCAGAGCCGGGCCCCGCGAAACTTCGCTGATCGGCCTGCGTCTTTCGTGCCGCAAGTTGGACAAGCTGGGTGCGAATCCCGGCAGAAACAAAAAGTGTTGGGGCAGGCTGGGCTTACCCCAACACGGATTGGAGGTTAGAGCAGGCGGACGACGTGGTCTGCCCCGAGGCCGACTTTCAGCGAGAGCTACCGACTGTGGCCGGCTCGGGAACAAGTCGCTCGAATGTGAATTCCTCGGCCCGATCGTCGTAATCCACCCGCATGGTCACGCCTTCCCAATCGGACTCCTTGAGAAGTTCCAAGGCAAGCGGATTTTCGATGCGCTGTTGGATGACCCGCTTGAGAGGCCTCGCGCCATAAGTGGGATCGTAACCCAGCTCGGCCAGCGCCTCGATCGCTCGATCGGTGACTTCCAGGGTAATTCCCTTGGTGGCCAGCCGATCTTTGAGCCGTCGAATCTGGATTTCGGCGATCTTCTTGATCTGATCCTTGCGAAGCGGGTGGAAGATGATCACTTCGTCGATGCGGTTGAGGAACTCCGGCAGGAAGTGCTGTTTGAGTGCATGCGTAACAGCCTCGCGGATCTCGTCCTCCGTGCCGCCCGCTTGGGTGATCTCCTGGATGAGCTGGCTGCCGATGTTGGAGGTCATCACGATGATGGTGTTGGTGAAATCCACCGTATGGCCCTGATTGTCCGTGAGCCGCCCATCGTCAAGGACTTGCAGGAGGATGTTGAACACATCGCGATGAGCCTTTTCAATTTCATCCAACAGGACCACGGCGTAGGGACGCCGGCGGATGGCCTCGGTGAGTACTCCACCCTCCTCATATCCCACATAACCTGGCGGAGCACCGATCAACCGGCTCACAGTGTGCCGCTCCATAAACTCGCTCATGTCAAGCCGCACCAGGGCGTTTTCGTCGTCGAAGAGGACCTCGGCGAGTGCTTTGCACAGCTCCGTCTTTCCCACACCGGTGGGTCCCAGGAAGATGAACGAGCCAATGGGACGTTTCGGGTCCTGAAGACCTGAGCGGCTGCGTCGCACGGCGTTCGCGACCGCTTCCACCGCCTCGTCCTGCCCCACCACCCGCTGGTGGAGTCGTTCCTCGAGCACGAGTAGCTTGGCCCGCTCGGTTTCCATCATTCGAGAAACGGGGATACCGGTCCAGGCACTGACGACCTCGGCAATCTCTTCGGGACCCACTTCCAGTCGGAGCAGCCGTTTGTCATCCGGGACCGGATAAGAATTCTCCGCCTGCTCGAGCTGTTTCGCCAACTCACGGCGTCTGATATCCAATTCGTAGAGCCGCTGGTAGTCTTCTTCGCGCACCAGCATACCGGAGGACTGTTTCTCCTTGATGGCGGCCTGCAGTTGATTGAACTCATGCTCGGCCTGCTGAAGCTCATTTTGCAGACGCCGAATCTGTTCGATAGCGGCTTTCTCTTTCTCCCACTGATCACGAAGTTTTTGCAGTTCCTGACGCAGCTTGTTGATTTCCTCCTGAATTTCTGCCCGGCGTTCCTTGGTATGTTCTTCGGTTTCGTCAGCAAGCTGACGCTCGGCCAATTCCAGTTGCACAATCCGTCGCTGGAGCTGGTCGATTTCCACCGGAATACTCTTCAGCTCCATGGCGAGCCGACTCATCGCCTCGTCCACCAGATCGATGGCTTTATCCGGGAGATACCGATCGGTGATGTAACGGTGGGACAATCGCGCCGCAGCGACGAGCGCTGAATCCTTAATCTTTACACCGTGATGGGCTTCATACCGGGGTTTGAGACCGCGGAGAATGGCGATTGTATCCTCGACGGAAGGCTCGCCCACGTACACCGGTTGAAACCGCCGTTCCAAAGCGGCGTCTTTCTCGATGTATTTGCGATACTCGTCCAGTGTCGTGGCGCCGATGCACCGCAGATCACCGCGGGCGAGCGCTGGCTTGAGCAGGTTGGCAGCGTCCGCGCCGCCTTCCGCCCTTCCTGCTCCCACCACAGTGTGCAGTTCGTCGATAAAGAGGATGATATTACCACCAGCCGCTTCCACCTCCCGCAGCACGGCTTTGAGACGTTCCTCGAATTCGCCACGATATTTGGTTCCGGCGATTAAGGCCCCCATGTCAAGAGCAATGACACGCTTGTTTTTCAGGTTTTCGGGAACGTCCCCGTCTGCAATCCGTTGGGCTAATCCCTCGACGATCGCGGTTTTTCCCACACCGGGATCACCAATCAGCACGGGGTTGTTTTTAGTGCGCCGTGACAGGACCTGCATGACACGGCGAATTTCCTGATCCCGGCCGATCACAGGGTCGAGTTTTCCCTTGCGGGCCCGCTCCACGAGGTCCACCCCATAACGCTCAAGCGCCTGAAACTTGGCTTCCGGATTCTGATCCTCCACTCGGGCCGTTCCCCTCACAGCCCGCATCGCTTGAAGAATCTCCTGATCGGTGATGCCGTTGAGTTTAAGAATGTTACGGGCCTTCGAATCCACCTTGGCCAGTGCCAGCAGCAGATGTTCAGTGGAAATGAAATCATCACGCAGGGTATCCGCCTCGCGTTGAGATTGTTCGAGGACCTTCATCAGGGAAGACGAGGGTTGCGGCTGGGCCCCGCCGGAGACCTTTGGAAAATGATTGAGCTCACCCTCGATGATCCGTTCAAGCTGAGACCGGTTGACCCCAATCCGCTCCAGAATCGGCTTAATCAGGCCGTCTGTCTCGCTTACGAGAGCGGCCAGCAGGTGGACCGGGTCAATCTCCGGATGCCCTCGTTCGGATGCCAGCGATTGTGCGTTCGCTACGGCTTCCTGCGCTTTGATGGTCAGTTTATCGAATCGAAAAGCGGGCATGATTGCCTCCTTTCTTTACGGCGGTTGTATGAGATTTTATCGTTCCAGGCTTCACGTATTAATGCACGTATGCTCTTGAAGACAAGAAACCCCTTGTCGCCAAAGACCACAGCGACCGACTGACGTATTAGATCGTTGTGACACAGTTCTCCAGCAAACTGCGAGGAACTGGTCGTCAGGGTCCTCGGTCCTGCCGAGAGCGCGGCTTCTTATAAAAGGAGGTCGCTGAACTGAAGCAGTTCGCAGCGACCCCCGAATCCGTCAATCCGCGTGACAAATCGCAACGAGGTATAGGGCCTCCCACGGCGGATCACTTGACCTCGAATTCCGCATCGATGGTATCGTCATTCTTGCCACCGCCCGATCCCGAGGTTGCGCCGCCGGATGCGGACGCGCTGGCGCCCGCAGCGGCTTTCTCGTAAAGCGTCTTGCTAAAGGCGTGGGCCGCTGCCTCAAGCTCGCTAATAGCGGACTTGATTTGCTCGGCACTGTCGGACTTGGCCGCATTGCGTGTCTTTTCGATCGCGCGAGTTAGCGCGTCGCGGTCCGCCGACGTGAGTTTCCCTTCGTGCTCTTTCATGAGCTTCTCGATCTGCCAGCACAGGTTGTCGGCTTTGTTGCGGAGTTCGGCCAGTTCGCGTTTGCGGCGGTCTTCCTCCGCGTGGAGCTCGGCCTCCCGACGCATCCGCTCGATTTCTTCTTTGGTCAACCCGGCGGACTGCTCGATACGGACCTTCTGCTCCTTACCGGTGCCCAGGTCTTTGGCCGTCACATGGAGGATACCATTAGCGTCGATGTCGAAGGTTACTTCGATCTGCGGCACACCGCGAGGAGCAGGCGGAATCCCTTCCAGGTTGAACATCCCGAGCAAGCGGTTGTCGGCTGCCATTTCCCGTTCACCCTGGTACACCTTGATCGTCACCGCCGTCTGGTTGTCTTCGGCAGTGCTGAAGATCTGCTTCCGGGTGCACGGGATGGTGGTGTTCCGCTCGACGATCTTGGTCATAATGCCACCCAAGGTCTCAATACCCAGGGAGAGCGGCGTGACGTCGAGCAAGAGCACGTCCTTGACCTCACCAGCCAGCACGGCTCCCTGAATGGCCGCACCAACAGCCACCACTTCGTCGGGATTAACACCCTTATGCGGCTCTTTGCCGAACATTTCGCGGACCAATTCCTGAACCTTCGGGATCCGCGTCGAACCACCGACGAGCACCACCTCGTCGATATCCTTGGCTGTGAGCCGGGCGTCACGGAGGGCCTGCTCGACCGGTCCCCGGCATCGCTGGATGAGGTGGTCCACAAGCTGTTCGAACTTGGACCGGGTGATCGTCATGTGGAGGTGCTTGGGACCGCTTGCATCCGCGGTGATGAACGGCAGGTTGATGTCCGTTTGCTGAAGCGAGCTGAGCTCTTTCTTGGCTTTTTCACAGGCTTCCTGAAGCCGCTGGAGGGCCATCGGATCCTTCCGGAGGTCAATGCCGTGCTCTTTCTTGAATTCCTCGGCGACATAGTCCACCAGCGCCCGGTCGAAGTCATCACCGCCCAAATGCGTATCACCGCTGGTGCTGATGACCCGGAACACACCTTCCGCGACCTCGAGGATAGAAACGTCGAACGTGCCACCGCCGAGGTCGAAGACGACGATCTTTTCCGCCTCCTTCTTATCCAACCCGTAAGCCAGAGACGCGGCCGTCGGCTCGTTGATGATGCGCACCACTTCCAACCCGGCAATTTGGCCCGCGTCCTTGGTGGCTTGCCGCTGCGCGTCGTTGAAGTAAGCGGGAACGGTGATCACCGCCTTATTGACACGATGACCCAAATACGCTTCCGCAGCATCTTTAAGTTTCCGCAAAATCATGGCGGAGATTTCCGGAGGCGTGTAGAGCCGGTCCCCGACTTTCACTTTGACGTATTCGCCAGGCTCCCCGACGATTTCGTAGGGGACCATCGCCTCTTCCGTCTTGACCTCCTCGCGACGCCGGCCCATGAAGCGCTTGATCGAGTAAATTGTCCGCTTGGGGTTGGTGATCGCTTGCCGCTTGGCGGGCTCACCGACGAGAATCTCGCCACGCTCTGTGAAGGCCACCACGCTTGGGGTCAGACGATTCCCCTCTTGATTGGGGATTACCTTGACCTCCTTCCCTTCCATGACGGCCACCACCGAGTTGGTCGTCCCTAGGTCGATTCCGATAATCTTTTCCTGTGCCATGTTATTTCTCCCTTTCTCTGGGACAAAACTTTGTATTTCCAGTGCGCCCCCTCCTCACCGGTACACAGACTTGAGGTTTTGCTGCAACCCAAAGAGGAGGCACGAGTGACGGTTCATGATCGTAGGTCTCAAGGGTACTTGACCACTGAAAAGAGGCGTTTCGCAAAGCCTGTGCCATTGGTATATTCAATGGTAGCCACAAATCATAACCCGCGAAACAAACAAAAGATATGATTGAGCGTCCGACGTCATTGGTCCTTTCCCGCAGGCCAAGAGACTATCGACCTGCCATTTTGGCACCAGGCCACCTGAAGAACGTTCCCCTCAATCCGGTTTGCAATTTCCCTGTCCGGCCGCGATGAAGGAATCTGATTCGCAGCATCCGCAACCGCGTCGCCCCCAGAAGCCCTGGCTGTCGTTCCCCGAGGGTGTGCCAGAGATCCTCTACGAAGCCCGCGAGGTGCTGGTCATCAACAAGCCGGCCGGGATACTGGTTCAGGGTCCGCCGGGGGTCCCATCTTTGGTGGAATTGCTCCGCGATTTTCTTTCCATGCGTAGCCCCCCAGGCGCGGGAGTTTATCTGGGCGTCCCCCACCGGTTGGACCGGCCTGTGACCGGGGCAATTCTGTTTACGCGCCACACTCGGGCAACCAGGCGGATCACGGAACAGTTTGAGTCCCGAGCCATCCGAAAACTCTATTGGGCCGTCGTGGAGGGGAATGTGTCCCCGCCAACTGGAGAGTGGCGCGATCACATGCGGAAGATCCCCGATGTCCCTCAGGCGGAGATCGTGCCCGAGAATCATCCGGAGGCACGCCTGGCCGTGCTCAGGTATCGGGTGCTTCAATACTGGGAGGGCCTCAGCTGGTTGGAAATTGAGCTCGAAACCGGGCGTATGCACCAGATTCGGGTGCAGGCGGCGTCACGGGGTCATCCCGTCGTGGGGGATTGGCAATACGGGTCTCGTCGCCGAGTCGGCCCTCAACATTCGGACCCACGGTTCTGTCCCATCGCACTGCACGCCCGGGAACTCCATTTCCTCCATCCCATGACCTTCGAGCCAATTGACATCACGGCCCCGCTTCCGCGATTTTGGGAAGAACTGTCCGAATCGTTTCGGCCCTGGCTCGGCAAACACCTCGGGGTAATCGATGGGCTGGGGGATCATCCGCTCGAACCACCTGAACGATTCCCGCAAACGTAAACTTGCCCTTTGCGAAATTCGGAGACGGAGACTTCTGAGAGAGTGCACGCCGTCCGGCGCACTGTCGTCCTCGCGACTCTCGCTGGTTTGGTCGCGGCATTTTTCTGGGAAGGTCCGTGTGAATGGCCGGGCTGCACTACCCAGGAGCCGCGCGAAGGGATAGGATAGCATGTTCCTATCCAGGCGTTTGTTTTTCACACTGAAGAAGAATGTGAGGGAAATAACACTGCGATGGTCAGAATTGCGGACGATCCATTCCAAGCTCTCGGCGAACTTCGTACTTCCGAAGGTGCATGGAAATTCTTTCGCCTCGCCCGGCTTGAAGACCTGGGATTGACGCGGCTGACGGAGCTCCCTTATTCCATCCGCATTTTGCTAGAGTCCGTGCTGCGGCAATGCGATGGATTCTCGATTACGGTAGACGATGTCAAGCGACTCGCCCGATGGGCCGATTCCAAAGGCCGTGCAGACATCGAAGTGCCGTTCAAGCCCGCACGCGTCATCCTTCAGGATTTTACAGGGGTTCCTGCTCTGGTGGATCTGGCCGCTATGCGGAGTGCGATCCATCGGATGGGCGGCCAGCCTTCGCGCGTGAATCCCCTCATCCCTGTGGATCTTGTGATTGATCATTCCGTCCAGGTGGACTTCTTTGGGAACAGGGAAGCCTTTCAGAAAAACGTTCGCTTGGAGTTCGAACGGAACCGAGAGCGGTATGAGTTTCTCCGCTGGGGGCAGGTCAGCTTTGCCAATCTCCGCGTGGTTCCACCGGCAGCCGGGATTATCCATCAAATCAATCTGGAGTATCTCGCCCGTTGTGTTGTCACAAATGATGAGGGGCTGGCTTACCCGGACACCCTGGTAGGGACAGACAGCCATACGACAATGATCAATGGGCTGGGCGTACTGGGCTGGGGAGTGGGAGGGATCGAGGCCGAAGCCGCCATGCTGGGCCAACCCATGTACATGCTGGCCCCAGAAGTTGTGGGTCTGGAACTGGTTGGTGACTTACGAGAAGGCGTTACCGCGACTGATCTGGTGCTCACCGTCACCGAGCTGCTGCGAAAAGAGGGAGTCGTCGGCAAGTTCGTCGAATTCTTCGGCGAGGCGGTCGCTCGCATGCCCGTCTATGACCGCGCTGTTCTGGCCAACATGGCGCCGGAATACGGGGCGACTATGGGCTTTTTCCCCATCGACGATCAAACGCTCCAGTATCTTCGAGAAACCGGACGTCCCGCGGAACTTGTGGAGCTGGTCGAAAGGTACTGCAAAGAGCAGGGGCTTTTCCGCAACCCTGGTGATCCCGTGCCCAGCTACACGAAGGTCCTTCGCCTGGATCTGTCGACCGTGGAAGGCTCGGTGGCAGGGCCGAAACGCCCCCAGGACAGAGTTCCCATCACCAGACTGGCTCAAAGCTTCGCCGGAGCTCTGACAGCACCTCCAGACAAACGGGGTTTTGGACTCACTCCCGACGCAGTGAGCCGTCAGGAGAGCTTTCGTTCGGATGGGAAAGAAATCACCCTCGGTCACGGCTCGGTGGTCATCGCCGCCATCACAAGTTGTACAAACACGAGCAATCCCAAGTTGATGATTGCGGCCGGATTGTTGGCAAAAAAGGCCTGTGAAAAGGGACTCACGGTTCCTGCTTACGTGAAGACGAGCCTCGCGCCAGGATCTCGCGTGGTCACCGATTACCTTGAACGATTGGGGCTTCTTCCCTATTTGGAAAAGCTGGGATTCGCCCTTGTTGGATACGGATGCACGACGTGCATCGGGAACAGTGGTCCCCTGCCAGAAGCGGTGGCAGAAGCTGTTAAGCGAGGCAATCTAGTGGTGGCGGCAGTGCTCAGCGGAAACCGCAACTTTGAAGGCCGAATTCATCCGCTTGTGAAAGCGAATTATCTGGCTTCCCCACCGCTCGTGGTGGCGGCGGCTTTAGCTGGGTCAGTAACACGGGATCTTGTCAACGAGCCGCTCGGTGCCGACCGGACCGGACAGCCGGTGTATCTGAAGGACCTCTGGCCGAGCGAGCAGGAAATTGCCTCTGCGATGGCTCAGGTGTTGACACCCGATCTTTTCCAAAAACGTTATCAATCGGTTTTTGAGGGTGACGAACTATGGCAAAGTCTCGCGGTTCGGCCCAGCGAACTTTTCCCATGGCGCGAGGAAAGCACGTATATTCACGAGCCTCCCTATTTTGATGGGCTCTCAGCAGAGCCCACGCCCCCGCCTCCAATCCGCGGTGCGCGGGTCCTTCTGGCCCTGGGGGATTCCGTCACGACGGACCATATCTCGCCAGCGGGTAACATCCCCAAAGACAGCCCTGCGGGCCGCTTTCTTATTAAAAGAGGCGTTTCACCCGAAGAATTCAACACTTACGGAGCTCGACGCGGCAACGATCTGGTCATGGTTCGGGGGACATTTGCAAACATCCGCCTGCGAAATTATTTGGTCCCAGACCAAGAAGGCGGTGTAACACGCTACTGGCCAACTGGCGAGGTACTTTCGGTCTTCGAGGCTGCCATGCGATACAAGGCCGACGGAACTCCCCTAGTGGTTCTGGCCGGGGCCGAATACGGCACCGGAAGCAGTCGCGACTGGGCTGCCAAAGGCACAGCCCTTCTCGGCATCCGTGCCGTCCTGGCCAGCAGTTTCGAACGCATCCATCGGAGCAACCTCGTGGGAATGGGGGTCCTCCCTCTTCAATTTCCAGAAGGCCAGACATGGCAAAGCCTGGGTTTAAGTGGCGAAGAAGTGATTGACATCGTCGAGCCGGAATCGGGGCTGACTCCGCGGTGTCGCGTCCGGGTGGTTGTGCGGAAAAGCGATGGCCAGGCCGTCGAGTTCACCTGTCTGGCGCGAATTGACACCCCTGTGGAACTCGAGTATTACCGGCACGGTGGTATCCTGCCGATGGTCCTGCGAAAATTGCTTTCCGCGACAGCTTAAGAGTTCGGGGTGCAGCTTTCCATTCTGGCATCGGCTTCACGGTAACGGCCGATTGTGCGGGCGAAGCGAGCTGTCTTTCGGGTGATGATTCTGCACAAAGTGGGGACGGGGGATGCGTTCCGGTTTTGTGTCCACGCGGAGGCCCGGGCGGAGAGTCCGCCGTCCGTCTTGCGTGATCAATACGACGAAGTTCGATTGCTCCAGAAGCTGTTTGATGATGGTTCGGCCCACTGGCGAGTCCAGCCGGCCTGCCGCTAATTCGTAGACTGCACTTCCCCATAACCCGTTAGGAAGCGATTCAGATAAACACAGGAGACCAGAGCGATCCGGCCGCCACTCCACAGGCCACGCCCGAGCTTTAAGAAAAGCACATTCAAACCGCCGACAAATGATCGGCCGATTTTCATATTTGCGACAGCCTGCGCACGTCAAATAGGGGCAGTCCACACCGGCAGGCTTGTCTTCTGGGCCCACGTGCCCCGCTGGAATAGGTAGCCATGTGCAGCACACCGTGCACGCGCCGCAAGGACGATTCGCCACCGGCTCTGCAATTGGGAGCGAGGAATTGGAACTGTCCCTCACATTCGACATAGACTTAGCCGCAAAGTTGCCCGGAGACTCTTAATTCGCA
>NZ_JBAMME010000199.1:57812-134366 GCF_039793925.1 Thermogutta sp.
CGCATCCATCACCGGCCCCTATCTCGACAACCACGGCGGTTCTTCAAGATGGACTAGGTATGTGTTTCGACCGCTGAGAAGCAGTTCCTCATTATTTTTTGCTTTACCGCGAAAAATAACGTATCTTTTCCAATAGACCGAATCGAAGAATCGCGCCTGTCTCGTCTGCGGTGGTTCTCGTCTCGATAGGGAGGGCCTTATGAGGTCGGCGAATCTGCTTCGGGTGCCGCGGGAATGCCAGGACAAGAAAAGACGTCGAGGCGCGATTGTTGTTCTTACGGCACTGCTCATGGTCTTTATGATGGGGCTGCTCGCCCTTTCTGTGGACGTGGGTTACATGATGACGTTGAAGACGGAGCTCAAACGGGCCACGGATGCTGCTGCCCTGGCGGGTGCCGCTAGCTTGGCCGAAGGAACCGACGTCGCCCGGCTGAAAGCCTTCGAATTCTTGGCCCGGAACCCGGTGGGGCACCAAAATCTGACAGAGTTGGAAAACTGGGAAGAGCGCTTAGAAGAGCTTCTCGCCCAGCACTCCCAGGAATTTCGCGTAGAGTTTGGGGAATGGGACTTTGAGACAGGCCAATTCCTTCCCGCTGCGACGGCCCCCTCCGCTATTCGCGTGACCACCAGGCACAACGGCGGGCCTCTGTTTTTTGCCCGAATCTTCGGCCGAGATGCGTTCGTCCTCCAGGCCGAATCGATTGCCCAGTACCAGCCCCGGGATATTGTGCTGGTCCTTGACTTTTCGGCCTCGATGAACGATGACAGTGAGCTTCGCCGAATCACCGAATTCGGCCCGGCTGCCCGCGAAGCCGTGGAAGCCAACATACAGCAAATTTACGAGGAACTCGGTTCGCCGACCTACGGTTCACTGCAATTTACGCCGCAGTACTACACGCAAGTCGGTAAACCGCCGCAATCGTCCTGCGAACCTCAAATCACCGTCACGTTTCGTGGGGACGATGTCTATGTGGTGTCCACAAAGGATCTCTCAAACGTGGTGCTCCAGTTCTCCGACGGCACTACTCAGAAATTTGACGGACTCACCGGGAAAACTGGGACATTCCGCGGTACCGGTTCGAATGCGAAGAAGCGAATCGACCGCTGTTGGGTTAAGTCCGGATGCAATGCCAGCGGCGAGGGTCCCGGCTACGGCGAACGTTTCGAAGACACCGCCGCAAATATCATGAAAGCCTTTGGCCTTGACAAGGTACCTTATCCCTATCCGTCCGGAAGCTGGGAGAGCTACATCAACTACGTGAAAACGAGCACGTTTATCAAAAACGCTGGTTATCGGAAGATGTACGGCTACTTGACCCTCATCAATTACTGGCTGGAGGAAAAGCCGAAGGCCAACGAAACGCCCGACTTGTGGAAAGTGAGCGAGCAGCCTGTCAGCCAGCTCAAAGAGGCCGTCGGCGTATTCTTCGACTACATTCAGGCTGTGAACACCAACGATCGGGTGTCTCTCGTCATCTACAATTCGCCAGATCAAACGGCAATTACCGAATACCCACTCACTCAGTCTTTCGACGCTATTAAAGACACCATCATCCACCGGCAGGCCGGTCACTATGACCATTACACAAACATCGGCGCGGGAATCAAAAACGGAGTGGATGAACTTCTTGCCCGTGGACGACCGGGAGCCTTTAAAATGGTCGTGCTGATGACCGACGGAAAAGCCAATCGGCCGTATAACGAGGCTCAGGGGCGTAGTTATGCCCTTGCCCAGGCGCAACGAGCGGCCGAAAACCGAATTCCGATCTTTACGATCGGACTGGGGTTGGACGCGGACACAGCGCTACTCGACGAAATTGCTCGCATGACCAATGGCCAGTCATTCATCGTGCCCGGTACGCTGGCTGTCACAAACTACCGCGAGCAGCTCATTGAGAAATTTCGCACGGTGGCGGCCCATCGACCCGTTCGCCTGGTAAAATAGCCCGGCATGCGAACTCAAATCCAAGTCGTAGGGTGACAGAAATCGCTCACACTCTCCCTTAATTTGGCACACGAAAACTCTCGAGGTGCCAAAAAGAGGTAGGGAAGCCGACAACGTGGCCAGGGACGGCCGATAACCTGCCGACAGGCGCGAGCCCCCGTCGGAATCCAGCTGCGTGGGCTGGTCCTTCCGCGGGGGTCGTCATTTGCTTGCTTCCGCAGCCGCACCGCCAGGGTTTTGCTGGCGGACTCGGACATCAAATCCCTCCCCTTGGGGTTACCCGCGCTGAACCCAACCGGTCATAATCTGGGACTTGACGCGGCAGAGGGGACCAGTAGACTATTTTTATGAGGTGATGGTCATTCGCGGGAATGGCGGAATTGGCAGACGCGCCAGGTTGAGGGCCTGGTGGCCGCAAGGCCGTGGAGGTTCAAGTCCTCTTTCCCGCATTTTTTATTTCCCACTTGCTCAAACGGTCTCGGAGCACTTACATACATAAAGTTTCGTAAATAGTTAAAAGCGGCTGTCGCGCCACCGCTTAGCGCGAGGAGCCATAGTGGCCCAACGAGATGCCCCCTTAGCTCAGCCCGGCAGAGCAGCTGACTCTTAATCAGCGGGTCGTAGGTTCGAATCCTACAGGGGGCATTTGGCTGTCGGTAAACATGACCCCCGTAAACTTCGCGGCAAAGGCAAGTTGTACGGGGGTTTTTTATGCGCAAAAGGTGTTTCCGAAGTATCGCCGAAAAATCCTGGACTCGGCCGTGCTCAAAAGCGAGCCGTCTCTTTTACCGCATCACCGTGGGACAAAGCGAGGCTTCGAAATGATTTAGAGCCGAGCTGCCTGCTCGTGAGAAACCGTGCCAGGTCTGCCTATCGCAGCGATTCCAGTTTGTGCAGAGTTATCGCAACTCCCCGCGGCCCACCAGTAGAGCCAAGCAACCGAACGCGTTCCCATGCCTTTCGAAGTAGCGCGCGTCCCAGTCCTGCGGCGGAACTTGCCGCGACGCAAGGACCTCACATAAGGCAGCTCGATGAGCGGACCGTGAGGCCAAAATTTGTAATCCAAGCCTGCTATGTGGGCTCAAGCAAAGATTGTTGCGATGAAAGTGCTCCCTGTTACCTGTCCTTACAGGGTCACAAAGAGAGCCATCGTTTCCAGTTCCGGCTTCGTTACTTCCATTGTTCCGGGAACCCCTCGAGGGACTGGTCAAGACGCCGCCAACCCTCTGAACGGAGAATATCCTCGAGTTCGCTCCCCGGTTCGACACCACCAAGCACAGTGTTCCAGATAGGATCCCGCCAGAAGTCGCTCTCATCCCAGGCACGTTTATAGAGACGCATAATCTCGCCCGTTGCAGGATCCCGGACGTAGGTTTGATCGCTCAAAGCGTTGGTCCAGGCGGTAGCCATTCGGCTGTTGAATTCCTGCTGTTCCTGTACCATTTCGAGTACCATCCGATTGAGCCGCGCATTGTCGATCGAAAACCGTTGCAGTAAGGCAAGCACCGCCTCAGGACTGAATCGCAGGCTGGCCAAGACCCCCACGACAATGCCACGATCGCGCTCCTCGTTTTCCTTGCTAAACTGACTCATCATGACAGAGAAACTCGCGGTGCAGTCCTGGCTGGCAGAAATAAAATCGGCTTGCTGGGCCGCGAGCAGCGTGCCCGTAATCATCGCCTCGCGCACAAGGGTGTCTGCTTCAGCCCGCACTTCCCGTTTGATCATACTGGTTGTCGCGGCACGCCCGTAGACCGTCGCAATTTGATTCAGCATTTGGGCGGCCTGCTGGAACGAGGCCTTCTCCATGGGAGTCGCAGGGAGGTCGCGACGCTTCGTCACGGTCCACGATTCGTCTGTCTCGGATTGCCAGATAGCCAGGACAAGCTTTTCCACGTCGTCGACGGAAGTAAGGAAAATCGGCTGGGGTTGGATCGAGCTCGCGCCATTGATATTGAGGATCGTCTGACCATTCCCACCAAACTGTGTCTGAAGAACTGTACTTTGGAGCACAATATTGTCGCGACGGAACAAAAAGTCGCCCTGGCGGATAAAGATTGCTGGCTGACGCTGGGTTCCCAGGATGACGGTCTGCCCCCGGTATTCCGCTCCCTGAGGAACGTGAAGCGTTCCCAGCGGACCGCCCGTCTCAGAGTCGAGAATCGTCTGCGCACTCCAGGCCACAAGTTTTTCTCGCGGCACAAACTCAAATGTTCGCGCAATGTCCACCATTTCCTGCCAACCTCTCCTGGAGGTTTTTTCGGGTGCAAGAAAGCTCACCAGGAGCACACCGTTTTGCCCAGGAAGGCAGACAGTCACTTCCCGATAGTCAGAGTCAGGATTCATTCCCGTTAGGCCAGAATTCACAGCCGCCATGGGGTCAAGTCCATAAGGGAAACCGAGACCATCACCTATAATGATCAGCCCGCACCCATGGGCTCGGTAGGCAAATCGTTCCTGTCCTGTGGCTGTCTTCAGGGCCTGATGCTCCCAGAACCAGTTTTCCATCACTTCGTGAAGTCGGCCCTGAGCGGCCGCGCGAATAACGATAAATCGCGACCCGTCCGTGAACCAGATCATCCGACCGTCGGCCTTAAGCGACCAGTTGTCGGGAAGCTGGACAGCGTAACCGTGCAGGAAATCGGCCAATTTCCGGGACTCCGTCAAACCGGGGGAAGGCCCCCACAATCCCCACCAACTCACCGTCGCAATAACCCCAATCGCAACCGAGGAGACTTTTGCTTTCATGGATGCACCTCCAAGCTAGACCACTTCCCAGCGGCGCGACCAAAAAGAGTAGAGGCCTCGCACTCCATCCTGAAGATAGCATCAACGCCAAACTAAATTGGCATATTTTACAGAGCAACACAGCCCACTTCAACCTAAACCCTAGCCGACTGGGTTGGCCGCCAATAGAAATGTGCCCAAGTGGGGGTTCACGGAGTTGCTGAATCGGGCGGCAAAGCGGAGCTTATGAGCCACTTCCAAGCCGGTCAGCGATCAGCTGCTGCAAGCATCCGCCGCTATAACTCTGGTGGGACCAACGGCCGCATCGTACCAGCGGTTGAGGCTACTTTGAGGTTGAGGATGACTATCGAACGGTCGGGCCGTGAATGAAAAGAAACTATCGATAGTCACATTACCTTTCGACGTCACGTTGCCGAAGGCGTCATAGATGAGGTGGTTGGCCACGGTAGTTGCCTCTTCCGTCGGCCAAACCTCGCTTGCCGACGGTTGCCATCACGGGAGAAACCGTCTCCGGGTCGAAGCTCGCAATCTCCCGAACCGTGTTTAGGTGGTCCGTCAAGGTGGGCAGTACGGTTTCAGTAGCGCCGTTGTCGACATTGACCTCGACTCATATCTGATCCACCACTGGATCCCGCATAGGCAGCGCCGACGCAGGTGGCCGATCTGGATGTCCTGCAAATTGGCCCGCTGAAAGTCGGCGGACCCGGGCTCGCACGGCTTGAACGAAGTGCTGCCTCGCTATTGCCAGCCACGCGCTACGGGGCTCTGTCTCAAAACCGTTTTCGCTGGGTGGCTAGGATCTCGTATGAAAATTGCCAATGAGGTGACTCATGGCAATCGGTGTGAATAATCAAAATCTTTTGCGCGGAGGATAGTTCAAAACTCTTATACGGAGGATGCGACTATCGCCCGCCGAGTAATCACGGACGAACGTTGGAAGAAGATCAAAGGGTGATTTGGACCGCCTGCCAAGACGGGGCGAGCACGGCGCGATCGGCCGGTGATTCTGGAGGCCAATTTGTGGGTTCTGTGGACAGGGGCTCCCTGACGAGTTTTACCTCATTGAGTTTAGTCCCTGGCACACAGCCTATCACTCCTTTCGCACATGGGCTAAGAGCGGATTGTGGCAGAAAATCTTCTATCTTTTGCGGAAGCTGGGCCTCGAGACCGAGCAGAAGGGAGTGGAAATGGCTAGAGATATCTTGAAGCCGCCTTTTACCGGTCTGCCGCAACACTTTTTCCTGCAATCAGTTGTGGCGGACTGCAATCTGGTTCAACTACCCCAAATAGCCGAGGCGGGATTCGAACCCGCACGGGGATAACTCCCCACAGGATTTTAAGTCCTGTGCGTCTACCATTCCGCCACTCGGCCCCGGCCTCGATCGGCCACTTACTCGTTAGGCTATCTGTCCGGAAATCGCGGCCCCCGTTCTCGACGGCCTGGGGTTTTCATTTATCGTACCGTCCCATCCTATCAACCAGCAGGCTTTGCCGCGGTTGCTTTAGGCTGGTGGTTTTTGGCCAGGATCCGGTTGATCGCATTCAGAAACGCCTTGGCGCTGGCCTCCAGGCTATCCGTAGAAACACCGCGCCCTCGGTAAATGTCGCCATTATACTCGACCTGCACCTGGACCTCACCCAGGGCATCCTTTCCGACGGTCACGCTGTGGACGCGGAAATCGCGGCAGGCAACAGAAATACCCGTCAATTTTTCGATGGCCAGAAAGACGGCATCTACGGGGCCGTCACCTGCACTGAGGGTAACCGTGCGGACTTCATTGTCGGCGCGACGCAGCGTCATGGTCACCTCGGGAACCCGCTGCGTCCCTACTGTAAGCGAGTACGATTCAAGCGTCCAGGTATCCGGCACAACGCGCGTCTGCTGCTCGATGAGGGCCGCCAGATCGCCATCGTAGACTTCCTTCTTTTTGTCGGCCAGAATTTTGAACTCCTGGAAAACGCGGTCGAGTTGCTCTGGCGTCAACTCGTAACCCAAGGCTTTGGCGCGGGCTGCCAGGGCCGCCCGACCGCTGTGTTTGCCCAGCACCAGGTCGCTTCGAGAGAAGCCAACATCCTCCGGCCGCATGATTTCGTAGGTTCGCGGCTCTTTAAGAATGCCATCCTGATGAATTCCAGCCTCATGAGCGAACGCGTTCTGCCCCACGATGGCCTTGTTTCGCTGGACGACCATTCCCGTGATCCCGGCCACCAGGCGGCTTGTAGGTACCAGACGCTGGCTGACGACGCCGGTATCGGCATGGAAAACGTCCTGCCGCACACGCAGCGCCATAACGATTTCTTCCAAAGCGCAATTGCCTGCCCGCTCTCCAATCCCGTTGATTGTGCACTCCACCTGTCCGGCTCCGGCTTGAATGGCAGCCAGGCTATTGGCGACGGCCATGCCCAGGTCGTCATGGCAATGGACACTGATCACGGCCTTGTCGATGTTGGGCACCCGTTCGCGGAGTGTTTTGATCACCCGATACATCTGAGAGGGCACAGCGTACCCCACCGTGTCGGGAATATTGACCGTTGTGGCCCCTGCATCGATCGCGGCTTCCACAACCTGACAGAGGAAATCAATTTCAGTGCGAGCGGCGTCTTCAGGCGAGAACTCCACGTTGGAGCAGTATTTCGCCGCCCGGCGGACACCCGCGACGGCCAGTTCGATGATCTGTTCCTTGGTCATCCGCAACTTGTGTTCGCGATGGATCGCACTGGTGGCCAAGAAAACGTGAATTCTCGGCGATTCAGCCCAGCGAAGGGCTTCCCATGCCCGATCGATATCGGCTTCCCGACAGCGGGCCAAACCACAGATCACTGGTCCGCGAATTTCCTGGGCGATGGCTTTGACGGCCTCAAAATCTCCAGGGGACGCGATGGGAAAGCCCGCCTCGATCACGTCCACGCCCAATTGAGCCAGGGCATGGGCAACCTCCAGTTTTTCCTGAAGGTTCATGCTACATCCCGGCGATTGCTCGCCATCCCGCAGTGTGGTGTCGAATATGATGATCCGTCGTGTTGTGCTCGGTTTGGGGGTTTCGTCGTCGTACATCGTTAAGTCACCTTTTCTCCTGTGTTTTCCCATCAGGCCGGAAGTAAAACCTTGCGCCCCTAAGCCATTCTCGCCCGGCCTGGAATTGGCTCGACCCAGCAGGTTCTTGGTCCAGAAACGTCCTTTGAAAACTGCAATTTAACAAAAGGAGGGTTTATCAAGACCTTTGAGGACGAGCGGCAGCCCGTCCGACCGAAACGAACTCGTTCAAGCGGGAAGCCGACCCATCGGTCGGCGGGCGCAACACCAACCATGCCCTCGTGGGATGAAGCCAGTGTCGGTGCGAAGTGCTGGGTCCCATCATGGCCAATCAAAATGGCGCGCTCTTGCGATTATCAAGGCTTCCTCCGGAAGGCCACTTTCGTACCGCCGATCTATTCGGCTGCCGAGAGTTACCGGCTTGGGAAGTGGCCCTTATCAATTGCCGATAGGAAAGCTCTCGTGCAGTACAACTCCACGGTTTTGCTGAATCATCCGTAAAAAGCAAGGAACCCAGGACCTGCCGGCCCTGGGTTCATGAATTTTCGCTTTCCGTTGCGCGAACCGAAAGGCCGGCCTCAGACAGGAGGCAGTAACAACAGGCCAAGGCTAAGGTTCGCGCAAATACGAATCATCGTTGCTCCTTCTTTTGATCGTCCACGCTAATCAAATTTATTACTAGTGCCTGACGGCGTCAAGGGCAAGCGGGCAAAGCGCGGCTTATCCGCCCGCGATTTGAACGGCCGTTCTAAACAACACTTCTTAATGGTGTGATGGTGGAAACTCCCATTGTGGAGTCAAATTTCAGGAATTCATCGTGGCCCGATGCGTTCGATCCCCATATATGGGCGAAGTGCGTCGGGAACGAGAACCGTACCGTCGGCCTGCTGGTAATTCTCCAAAATGGCAATCAGTGCCCGGCTGATCGCGATGGCCGTCCCGTTCAATGTGTGCACGAATCGTGTTCCGCGTTCACCCTTGATGCGATAGCGAATATCCAGACGGCGGGCCTGATAGTCGGTGCAGTTAGAGGTGCTGGTGACCTCGCCGAATTCTCCACGGCCGGGCATCCAGGCCTCCAGGTCATATTTCCGGTAGGCAGGGCCCCCCAGATCGCCAGACGCTGTGTCAATGACCCGATAAGGAATTCCAAGTTCGTCAAAAATCCGGCACTCGATACTGCGGAAATACTCGAGCATCGGATCGCTCTGTTCCGGCAGGGTGAATGCGAACATCTCTACCTTGGTGAATTGGTGGACGCGATAAATCCCGCGAGTGGCGCGCCCGTGTGCCCCCGCTTCGGTCCGAAAACAATGGCTGATGCCTGCCATTTTGAGAGGAAGCTGATCTGCTTCGAAAATGTGTCCGGCGTAATAGCCGCCGAGGGTGATTTCGGCTGTTGCGATCAGACTGAGATCGCTGTTTTCGATACTGTAGATCTGCGTTTCAGGTCCTCGCGGCAAAAAGCCGATGCCTTCGAGGATATCATTCCGTGCCAGGTCCGGTGTGGTTGTGATGACGAAGCCCTCCTGCCGGAGAACGTCCACTGCGAACCGCTGCAGGGCCAGTTCAAGCAGGACGGCCTCATTTTTCAGAAAGTAAAAGCCATGTCCGGCCACCCGGGCTCCGGCCTCGAAATCGATGAGATCCAGTTTTTCTGCTATCTCCACATGATCTTTAACGGGGAAGTCGAATGACCGCACAGGCCATTTGCCTCGTCCCACCTCCCGCGATGCGGAAGCATCGCCGATCGGAGCGTCGGGATGCGTCATATTGGGAATTTGCTTGAGGAGTGCCGTCGATTCTTCCTCCACGGAACGGAGTTCCTTTTCCACCGCCGTCGCCTGTTCGCGAACCTGCCGCCCTTCTTCGCGCCGGGCCTGGCGTTCCTGTTCACTGGCGCAGCGGGCGATGGATTTGGCGATTTGGTTGGCTTGATGGTTCAATTCGTCGAGTTTGGCTTGCAATTCCCGACGGCGCGTTTCCAGTGCTACAAAACGGTCCACATCCACGCGCACACCGCGGATTTCGCAATTGCGTTTGACGGCCTCAACATTTTCCAGCACAAATCGTCGATCAAGCATTGATTCCTTATCCTCCCGTCAGAAAATTTTTCCCGGTGACGCTGCGGCTCAAGTCTGCACCGACCGTTGCTCCCGGCCGGTTAGGAACGCCGCCTTTTGGCGAAAGATGCTTCGCCTACCCTCGGGTGTTTGTGATTTCGCGGATTTCTTCCCAAAGATAGGCGCTGGCGAGCGTTCCGCGATGGAAATCGGCCAGGAGGAATTTCTCATCGGGACCATGTGCGTTGTCGTCGTATTGGCCCCAGCCCAAAAGCAACACGTCCGCCCGGAGCCGCTCCTGAAACTTGCTGACAATAGGGATCGAACCACCTTCCCGGGTGAAAACAGGTGGATTGGGAAACACTGCTCGAAGGGCTTTCTCGGCCGCTTTGATGAATGGGCTGTCCAGCGGTGTGACGACCGCCGGTGATCCATGAAGATCCAAGAGCTGAAAACGGACCCCAGGCGGACAGAGTTCTTTCAAGCGTTCTTCAAGGATTTGCCGCACCCGACCGGGTTGCTGTCTCGGAACCAGTCG
This sequence comes from Thermogutta sp., assembly GCF_039793925.1. GTDB lineage: Bacteria > Planctomycetota > Planctomycetia > Pirellulales > Thermoguttaceae > Thermogutta. The sequence continues at coordinate 68,141 of NZ_JBAMME010000199.1, forward strand.
AAAGCTAATCTTGGCTCCTGCTTCGGCGGGAATGACCGTTTTGGCACCTTCCCCCTGATAGCCACCCCAAATTCCGCACACGTCATAGGTAGGCCGAATCCACCGCCGTTCCAGAACGGTGTAACCCATCTCACCCACTGCCGAGTCAACTCCTAGACTCTCCCAGAGGGCCTTTTCGTCGAACGGCAACTGGCGTAATCGCTCGCGCTCTTCAGGGGTGGGGGGATCAACGTCGTCATAGAAGCCAGGGATATTCACGCGTCCTTCGTCGTCTATCAGTCCGGCAAGCATCTGGGCCAGCGCATTCGCAGGGTTGGTCACAGTGCCGCCGAATACCCCCGAATGCAGATCGTGAGAGGGTCCAAAGACGCGAAGCTCGAAGTAAGCGATTCCTCGCAGACCATACGTAATGGCGGGCTGATCCGGCCCAAATTGGCTACCGTCGCTGATCACGACACAATCGCATGCCAGGCGCTCACCTGCCTGCTCGAGAAAACGCTGGAGCACGTGACTACCGGTTTCCTCTTCTCCTTCAACAATGAACTTGAAATTGACCGGCCAGCTTCCGGTGACCTGTTTCCATGCCCGCACTGACAACATATGCGTGAGAAGCTGTCCTTTGTCGTCGCTGGCGCCCCTCGCGTAGATCGCCCCGTTGCGGATGGTGGGTTCGAACGGCGAGCTGGTCCAGAGATGGACATTTTCGGCCGGTTGAACGTCATAATGGCCGTAAATGAGGACAGTGGGAAGTCCATCCTGGTGGGGGGTTTGTGCGACAATGAGGGGGTGCCCACGGTCTTCGACGGTCTCGGTCTTTAATCCCGCCTCGCGGAGGAAGCTGCCCACCCATTCCGCGGCACGACGGACGTCGCTAGCATATTTGCTATCCGCGCTGACGCTGGGGATTCGCAAAAACTGACAGAGTCGCTCAACGGCCGCCTCTTGTTCCGATTGCAGATATTCGATGACCTGATCGATCTCGCGCACAGCTTTTTCTCCTCAACTTTGTAGCTGGAAGAATCCTCACTATAATTGGGAGAGGCAGATACGACCACGGGGAGCGTCATTGCCAATGGGGATTTGGGCGGTCCGGGATTGGTTGCTTGCGGAAATCCTACGGAAACATACGGCCATGAGCAACCAAGAAAAATTGGGGGAATCCGGGACGACACTGGTCCAGGTCCTTCCGAAGAAAAAGCGCCGCAAAAAACCGCGCAGCCAGCACGTCCCGCGCTATCACGTCGTCCTCTGGAATGATGACGACCACACCTACGATTACGTCATCCGCATGCTGATGCAGCTTTTCGGCTACCCCTTCACCAAGGCCTACCTGATGGCCGAAGAGGTGGATAAGACCGGCCGGTGCATTGTTCTTACCACCACCAAGGAGCATGCGGAGCTCAAGCGGGATCAGATTCACGCCTTCGGCCGCGACCCCCTCGTTAAGGAATGTCGCGGTTCGATGACAGCCACCATCGAACCGGCGGAGTGAAATGCGTTTCCTCATCAGAGGGTGCAACTCCGCAATATCGCTGCAGATTGGAGTGACCATTGTTCCGGAGGCCGCTCTTTTACCCGTTGCGCCGGTGGCGGGCGCGTAGTGCCGACCGCACAGTGTGCAAGGCTTGGGCCATTTCCTCGATTTCCGGCGCCGTGGGTGTGTGATTGCCAAATCGGAACCGGTAATACAGCTCGACAATTCGACGGGCGGATGCAGTCCAACCATCATACTGGGACGATGCGCCGGCAAACTGAAGTTGGGCTACACGCTCGACAAAGGCTCGGGGGGTCTCGGCGGGTAAACGCTGCGCGTACGCGCGCTGGAGCATCCGCTCGAGCTCCCTATGCACCTGGACGACGACATTGTCCGCAAGTGGAGCCCAGCTCCGACGAAGCGGCAATTTTTTGATGATCCAGATCCGGCGTAAAGGATCTCTCCAGACCCAAAGAAGGCCGACTGCACCGAAAATCAGGACTGCCAAGATACCACCTAAAGCGTACCACTCGAGAAATGGCGTCAGCGCCCGCCGCATCGCTGCACCGGCGGAATGGAGGGTTTCCCGCCACCGTTCCGGTCGGACAAGGGTTTCGATTCCCTCCTGAACGCGACGGCGGACCGGTTGGTAGACCTCCGATTGTTGCGTGACCTTGTCCAGTTGCATCACGTACTTGAGCCAGATGTAGTCGAGGAACGTGTAGGTGGTCCAAAGGCGTTGCCAGAAGGTTTGGTTTTCTCCCGCGCGAATGGCCGTGGAGGGCGTCGGGTCAAGGCGAAGCCATGCCCCGTATTTCCACACTTCCGGCGGCTTGCCACCCAGCAGTTCGGGAGAGAGCTTGTCGGGGCTGAGATAAGCTTCCACCCAGGCGTGGGCATCGCGCTGCCGGGCCTGATAGAATCCCCCCAGTGTGTTGAACTCCTCCGTTTTGTACCCAATGACGATTCGCGTGGGGATTCCCCGGCAACGTAGAAGGAGTGCCAACGCTGTGGCGAAATATTCGCAATGTCCTTTCCGTGTTTCAGTGAGAAAATCGACCACAGGATCAAGCTGAGGATCACGCGCGACCGCCTCGCCGGAGTATTGAAACTTGCCCGAAAAGGCCAGAATCTGCTCGAAATGCTTGGCAATGTGGAAGTGATCTTCCTCAGGCCAGGGTGCCTCTTTGGCCCACTTGGTGGCGAGTTGCTCCAAACGATCCCACCCCCGTCTGTAATACAGCTCACGATGGACCACGAAACGCCCGCCCCACCAATCGGGCTGGAAAATGATCCAGGGAAGTTGCAGAAAAGGGCCCTGTAGCACCGGCTCCGGGGCCGGGACAAGATCAGCCAGGCGGTTGAACTCCAAGGCTGATGTGGTCATCTCAATAGTAGCCCGCCGATCCTGTTCTGTAACTCTCAGGACCCGGGTACGATCAGTATCGTAAAGCAGAGGGGAATCGTCCCATTTGCCCACCGGCCAAATGGCGAAAACCTCCGAACCCTGGGTGCGTTCCAGAACAACTCTTTGCAGGAAGAGTGATTGCCCTGGTCCACGGAAAAGCGGTTGAAGAGGACGAGTCTCGTTTTGGACAAAGAAGGGATTCAATGACCAATGTTTCTCGTAGTAGGCCTGGAGCGATCCACCTCGCAGATAGAGCGGTCCCACATATCCCAGTGGCTTTCCGTCGAGGGTCGCGAGCTCCACTCGCATCACAGGCGTAGGGTCGTCCAGGAGGTCCCCCACCTCCTCTAAAGTGACTGCGGCATCGAAACCCACCGTTCGGAGAGGTGCGGGCGCAAGACCCGGCCAGGGACGCGTGCTGAGTCGCGGAACGATAAGAAACACGAGCCCGCTGAAAAGGGCGGAACTGACCACCAGGCGGGCCACTCTGCCCAGCAATCCCCAGTTGATCCCGAGCGGCGAACGCGGATCAGGCGGATCCCCCATCACAGCAATGATCACCGTCGGGAATGCGTCGTTCTCCTGGGAGCCCATGCGACCCACGTGCTGGTTGCTCACCATACCCCATTCACCAAAATACGTCACCAGGAGGAGGGCCGTGAGGGCCAAAATCAGATACACGACCAGCAGTAATCCGAAAATGACCCCGTGAAAAAACGCGCAGGCGGAGACGACCTGAAAAATGCTCAGCATGAGCAAATAGCGGTAGATCCGGACGTCCTTTCGCTGGAACTGCAGGACACACTGAATGTACACCAAAAGATTAGCCACAATCAGAACATGGAGTGGCCCGGAATACCGGAGCACGTCGAACCCCGTGATCACCAGCGCGCCAACCAAAAGGATGTTGGTAACCCACCCGGGGAAAGCAAAGATTCTCCCTAGGTCAACCAATAGCAAACTGGCGAGAGAAGCGACTAGAGCCAGCGACATCAACCAGCGTGATTGCTGGCCCATCGCCAAAAGGAACGTCCCCAGCGCCGCCAGCGCCGCCATATTGATCTGCAGCAGGCGCGTGAGCCAGGTGCTGACGGTCTGGTGGCGTCTCTCCCTGTTGATTGCGATCGGCCCGTCACGACCTGGCGACGGTTTGGTATTCAAAAATGTTGTCAAGGTTCCCAGATGTGACATCAATGACTTCCAGCCGAAAATCTCGCGAGAGGGTACTCGCTTGCCCGGAACGGGCTGCCAGGGCGTCCCTTTGGACGGACTGGCCCCTTCTATCACCAGATAAACCGGGTCGAAATTGCAAGGGACTTGTGGTGACCAGAAGAAAATCGGCGTGTTGGGGGCTTTTCTGACGAGCCTCCGCAAACAGGGTCACCAGGCGATCCTCCTCCGAAGGCTCGGCTCTGGTCAAAACGTCCATTGCCCGTTCCAGAAATCCGGGCGAAGCGGGTCCGCCCAACCAGACGACATCTTCTGCGCTGACGCCCAGAAGGAGGGAGCCTCCCCCTTTCCGACAGAGATCGTGGATCACGGTGGCGACGAAACTGATCGCCTTTTCCACGTCCTCTTCACTTTTGAAAACGTCCTGGCTCTCGGGTTGATTGGCACGACAGCACAGGTTGAGTAGGACGGTCAGATGCTGCTCACGAGGGCGGTCGAATTGCCGCACCAGCAGTTCCCCATGTCGAGCCGAACTTCGCCAATGAACCAGGCGGGGACTATCGCCGGCCTGCCAGCTTCGAAGTCCGTAAAAATCTCCCGACACTCGGTCCGCACACCTTTCGGCCCGGCTTCCGCCCTCAAATGTGAAATGTTGACGCCGCCGCCAATTCTCGGTGAGTCGTCCCAGTCGGGGACACACGCTGATTCGGTCATAGAGGTCGACCTGGCGACGAGCTTCAAACAATCCAAGAGGGAAGCGAGTTGTCAAAACGAGCGGACCGAGCGTGTAGCATCCGCGTCGGCCAATCCTTCCCCGGTAAGCCAGGGTTTGAGGGCAGGTGCCATCCACGTAGGGGAAAAACACCCGAACGCTCTTGGTGTCCGCGTTCGGATCCGAACTGTCTCGCTGCACGGAATCCAATACAGAAACCATCCACACCTTGCCTCGGGGTGGAGAAACGGCCAATTGGAGGTCCACAACCAGCAGATCCCCCGCGCATATTTGGGCGGGGACTCTCCGGCGGACGGATAGGTGGCGTATATTCCGCCCCGCCATACGCCAGCTTAAGAACAGCGGCGCGGCGATCAGGCCAGCCAGAAGCAGCAGCAGATTAACCTGCCGCACCATGGCGGCCAGAAAGATACCCACCACCAGGAAAGCATAATAACGCCCCACCGGCGTGAGACTAACGGTTATTTTGGCTCGCGTGCTCATCACGCATCAATTATAAGCGAGCCTGGCCGTCGGGATGTTGTCGTCTTTGTGTGAATAATAAGCAAAGTGTTGCCTCACCCAGTGGGCTGGTCCGATGAGCCGTGACGGCGAAGGAATTCGTCCCGGAGTTGGCGGACCAACTCCTCCCGCCTTTCAAACAACCGTTTGAGGGGGCGGCGGGAGCGTCGGGTCAGAGCGTACGACGTGAGAAGCGGCATGGCCACAGTGGAATCAATGTAACACACCACCGAGTCCGGCACACGATCGGGATCGACCTTTCCCCAGCTCACCGCTTCTTGAGGGGTAGCCCCGGAGAGTCCACCGGTATCCGGCCGCGCGTCGGTAAATTGCAGGAAATAATCGTGGCCTTTCGTCTCAATTTCCAGAATATCGGTCACATGAGGAGCCGTTTGAAGCACGAAGTTCTTGGGACTTCCTCCGCCGAAAATGACCACTGCTGAGCGGCGTCCTTCCTGCTTCGACCAGTAGTAAATGGCCGCCGTCTCGTTGACGTCGGCAAGAGGATCGAGTACGAGCTGCGAATCGCGAAAGCGCTCGGCGGCGGCCACCATCCCGATGGTGGAGTCGCCCGGAGAACTAGTGTAGACCGGCACACCGCAACGGTAGGCTGCAGCGAGCACGGAAACGTGCGGAAGTCCCGCCTTCTCCTCGGCTTCCGCCGCGTATTTCCCCATGTGATGGTGCAGCTCGGCAGTGGTAAGTCGGCCCTGAAATTCTGGGCGAACGAGCATTTCCTGGACCCGCCGGTCCGTTTCAATCAAGCATTCGTCGAGGGAAAGAAGCACATCGTAAATCCGCACCACACCCACCTCATGGAGATAACGATCGTCGTAGCGGAAGTCCCCGGCCACCAGTTTGTAATTAAACGCAAAGTGAAGGTCGTGGTAGAGATTGGCGCCCGTGCTCACAATCCAGTCCACGAAACCGGCCTCGATGAGCGGGACAATGCAGGAAGGCCCCAGTCCAGCGGGAGTGAGGGCGCCGGCCAGCGATATTCCGACCGTCACCTCCGGTTCGAGCATTTTTCGGGTGAATAGTTGGAGCGCTTCTCTCAACCTTCCGGCGTTGTACGCCAGAAAGCACTGATCGATCAGGTCAGCCGCCGACTCATCACCTTTTATCTCTGGGGGCAGAATGCGTCGGCCGGAAAGCAGCATGTCGTGTTCGGATTTATGGTTTCGTCGTGGGCAATCCTTCATCGCGGAGAACTCCAAAGGATTGTTTGTCCAACTGTTTTTCGAAGCTTAAACCCGTAAGCGTCCGGGGTGCTCGGGCCGGCTATCTCCTGCGAAAACAAGTTCGACAGAAACGAAGCAAGCCGCGTTCCGTGGCTGGGCACAATTTCCGCGTTTCTTGGTGGCTTGCTCACACCGGTGTTGGAGGTACCCCGAGGAAGTCTGTAGGAAGAGTTAATTAAACCCCAAAAATCGGGGGTTAGAAAGGGCCCAAGCGCTGAAATTTTATCGGGGTGCCACGTCGACACCAGTTAGAAAACGGCGGATTTCCTCTCGGCGGGGCAATTTCTGCCATTTTCATCGAAAAGGTATCGACGCGCCGTCAGTTTTGTCAGCCAAAAGTGTCCGCGATGAGACCCCGCCAATAATGTCTTGTGCGTTGTGCGCTTGACAGCGCCGGCGCAATAAGGGAGGCGCAGATTCCCAATCCCGCATCGATTTTGAGTCTTGCGGTGCACAAACGGCTGCTCATCGGCAGATTTCCGAGATGGTAGGTGGACGGTTCTCAGCGATTCGGGAGGTGACGCTATGAGGCGGTTCGTTCGACCTCTGGTTCTCGTGGCCCTGGGATTAATGCTGCTGTGGGGCCACCCGGTTCTCGCAGAAGAGTCCGGAAAGGCAGCAAAACCGCAAAACATCATCCTCATTGGATGGGATGGTGCACAACGGGCGCACGTGATGGAATGTTTGCAACGCGGGGAGCTCCCCAACCTCCAACAGCTCGCCAAAGAAGGGGCCCTCGTCAACATCGACGTCGTCACGGGGGCGACCGACACCAAAGCCGGGTGGACGCAGATCCTTACAGGTTACAATCCTGAAGTCACAGGGGTCTACAGCAACGGGCGATACCGGGATGTTCCCAAGGGCCTGAGCGTTTTTGAGCGTCTCAAGGAGCATTTCGGCCCCGATTTTGTGTGTGTCGCGGTGATCGGTAAGCGGGAGCACTGCGGTGAAATCCGGGAGCCATTCAAACGGCAGATTACTGATGAGGAAGCGGCCAAGATTCAGAGCCAACGTGAAGCGCAAGCCAAGCAACAGGCGCAGGCCCGACAACAAGGCCAGCAAAAACAGCAGGCGCAGCCCGGTCAAGCAGGCCAGAGGCGGGCTCAGCAGAAAGCTGGGCAGCCAGCCCAACCCGGCGCAGGTCGGCAAGTCATTGGTCGGGTTGTCGAAGAGAACGGCGTCAAATATCTCGTTTTCGAAGGCTCGCCGTATTACACCATGCACAAAGCCTGCGATGTTTGGGAATATGGTTTGATGGAGGACGAGAAAGTCGGTTCGCGGGCTATTGAGCTTTTGGAAAAGTACCGCGATAAGCCGTTTTTCTTCTTTGTGCATTTTGCGTCTGTGGATCATCAGGGGCATCGCTTCGGAGAAAATTCTAAGGAGTACAACGATGCCCTCATCTCCAACGACGCATGGCTGGGCAAGATCGTTGAAAAGCTGAAAGAGCTTGGTCTGTACGATAAGACACTCATTTATGTGACGGCTGACCACGGATTCAATGAAGGAACCACGAACCACAGTTATGCCCCTTATGTGTTCCTGGCGACAAACGATCCCCTGGTGAAGCGGGATGGGATGCGGCAGGACATTGCTCCGACAATTCTTGCGCGGTTTGGAGTGGACCTGAGCAAGCTTCAGCCGCCGCTGGACGGCGAACCGTTGACGCAGCCCGCTACGAAGCCGGTTTTAAAAGCTCCGGAAACCCCACCGGCAAGAGCCCAGGGAGTCCGGGCACAGAGGCGGGGAGGGCAGCGACGCGCTCAACAAGGTCAGGCGGCACCCGCCACACAGGCTCCCTAAAGGCCAGCGGGCCGTTGATCTGCCGTAGGAACACGTGGGAGGCAGAAACCCGTCACCCGTGAGCTCGTCCGTGGGTAGGGGTGAAACAACTCGCCCCTACCTTTTTTGTTCGTTTGGCAATATTTTTCATTCAGAAGGGCCGCTGCGGTTTGAAGGAGATAGGGCTTCCAAGGCCTTGAGCTTGTAAATGAGTGCCCGCCGGCTGATGCCTAACTTTTTAGCGGCCAACGTTCGGTTGCCGCCGCACTCGGCAAGGGTGGACAGGATTGTTGCCCTTTCCACTGCGGAGAGACGGCCTACCTCAAATTCTCGGGTCACTTCCTGCGCCGAAGACGCCAGGGCGGCCAGCTCGGGTGGGAGATGCTCCGGAAGGATGATATTTCCCTGCGCGAGCAAGCACGCCCGCTGGATCGCGTTTCGCAATTGCCGCACATTTCCCGGCCAGTGATATGAGAGCAGAGCGGCCATCGCCTGTGGTGAAAATCGTACGGGTTGGCGCGCAAACTGACGGCCGAAAAACTCGGCCAGCGGGAGAATATCCTCACGGCGCTCCTTCAACGGGGGGACAGTGAGTTCCACCACATTGATGCGGAAATAGAGGTCTTCGCGAAACCGCCCGGTTTTTACAAGTTCCTCGAGATTGCGGTTGGTGGCCGCGAGGAGCCGGAAGTCGGCCTTTACAGGTTTTTCACTGCCAACGGGGATGATCTCTCCAGTTTCCAATGCCCGCAATAGCTTGGCCTGAACGGTGAGAGGCAGTTCCCCAATTTCGTCAAGAAACAGGGTGCCCCCGTGCGCTGAGCGAAAATATCCTATGCGGTCCGCAGTTGCCCCGGTAAACGCCCCAGCAACATGCCCGAAAAGCTCGCTCTCGACGAGTGATTCCGGCAAACCTGCGCAATTGGCAGCAACGAATGGGCCCTCTCGTCGAGAACTCCAGTCGCGAATGAGCCGTGCCACCACCTCCTTTCCACTGCCGCTTGGGCCAAGGATCAAAACTGGGGCCTCTGATTGTGCGACGAGATAAGCTGTTTCCAGAACCTTCTGAAACGCGGCACTCACGCACACCACGTGGGAAGGCAGCGGCGGTAAACGCGATGTCGTGGCAAGCTCGTCAGCACGCCCCACGTGATCAAGAATGGCGGTTTCCAATTCCTCAAGATCGACGGGCTTGAGGAGATAATCGACGGCCCCAATCTTCATCGCTTCCACCGCCTCGCGGACATCGCCGTAAGCAGTGATCAGAATGACCGGGATTTCAGGGTGGTTTTTCCTTAATTCCGGCAAAAATTCCAGCCCCGATTTCCCCGGTAATCGAACGTCCAGAAGCACAAGAGCAGGATGTTCTTGAGCCATTCGTTGCCCTGCTTCGGCGGCTGAAGCCGCTTCCATGGTGCGAAAGCCCAGTGACTGCACCACCTCGGCAAACAGCTTGCGGTGGGCCTCGTCGTCATCCACGATCAGAATCAGCGGCTGCTTGCTGGGGTTACCGCGCATGGGCATGGGATGTAGATGTCAAGGTTATTTTTTACCCCAGTCTGGCGTGCGACCAAGCTTCCCGAAAATTGCGTTCTTTGGCCTTTTAGGGTTTCCGCTGCCCTGGGGATTCAGGGTTTGATGCAAGGTCTCCTTGGGCTGAGGTGCAGGTTCCGCGTCGTGCCGCTCTCTCGGAAGTGCACGTGTGTTTCCGTTTCTGCAAAGGGATTAAGATGCGAAACACAGAGCCGCCTTGTGGCACGGGCTGGTACTGAATGTCCCAGCCATGGGCCTCAACAACTTTGCGAACCAGGGCCAATCCCAGGCCACTCCCCTGCGGATCGGTTGAGAAATACGGCGTAAATAGTCGCGGAATCAGCTCTGGGGGAATCCCTGGCCCGTGATCTCTCACTTCAATTGTACAGCAATTGGAAGAGACACGCGTGCTAATCTCTATGGACGTTCCCGGGTACGTGAATTTGACCGCATTGTGCAGCAGATTGAAGAGTGCCTGACGAAGTAGCTCGGGATCAGCCCAGAAAACGATCGGGTGGTCTGGCTGTTCATAGTGACAGCGAACGGCTTTGGCATCGCAATCGGGCTCCAGGAGTGTGAGAAGCTCCTGAATGATGGGCTCCGGATTGACAGGCTCCCAGCGCGGCAGACACGGTTTTGCGAAAGTAAGGAACTGCGTCAAACGAGCGGCCAGCCGATCACATTCTTCCATGACCAGGCGGGCTTCGCGGGCAACTGGCGAGTGCAGCTCTTCACTCTGCGCGATTTTTTGGGCCCAACCTCGAATAAGCCCTAATGGATGGCGCGTTTCATGAGCCAGACCGGCGGCCGCCTGCCCTAGTTCCTCATAGTGTTTGGCCCGTAATTCGGCCAGTCGGCGCTCGTGTTCCGCAGTCAAAGCTCTGGCGGCAAGGCTCCCTACGACAGCGAGCAGCCCGAGACACCCCAGGCCAGTCCCGAGCTCGACGAGGCGACTGATCGCGGCCCGATGCACCTGCGCGTCGTAATCGGACCGGTCAAGAAGCAAAATAACAACGAAGATTCCCCCATTGGCAAAGGGGCTGGGACGTTCCTGTTCCGTGGCCTCGCGGAACCAGCGTCCCCAGCCGAAGCCTCGCCCTCGCCCCGATGCCTCTAGCGGTAGTGGCGAAAGCTCGAAAGGCTTCTGGATCAGGAAACCTTCCGGAAGTCTGGCCCAATCGTTCGGCGGAATGTCCAAGAGGTTTGCTCCGGCTCGAAGTAAGAACCGGCGACTGTTGTCGGTGATTGCTGCCGCTAGCACGTCATGAGAGTGGACCAGTTCATCAAGGGCCACCTGAATTTGCTGATCGAAAAAGGCCCCCAGTCGCCGATGGGAACGGATCGCTCCAATAACGGCTTTGGCCAGGGCGTCGGCCTGCCCGCGGACGATTTCTTCCGCAGCCATTTGGTCCGTCTGCCATTCGCGCCACTGCCACGCCACAAAAAGCAGTGCCACTGCGAAAAGGAACACGAAGGCCAATAGGCCGCCTGTGTTCGGGAGGCTTCTCAATCTTCGCCTATTGTCTTTTTGCGAAGGAGTTTCCACTGAGGGAAGGTGTGGGAACGCAGAGCTCGCTAGCGTAGAGGACGCGTCCTTCATAATGTTTGTGGACTCCCTGAAAGTCTGTGAAAATGGCGGGAGACCTGTTTTGATCTCCCGCCGTTGTAAAGCCGATTACTTGGCGCTGTCAACCACGGAGCCGTGAGCGGAATTCACCAACCCCAGCGGAATTCGTAGTAGTCACAGATGCCGTTGCCGTTTCGGTCCACGAAGTAGGGTCCGGCCCCCATTCCCCTACCGGGGCCACGCATGCCGTATCCGCTTCCCCGTCGAGGACCGAAAGCGGGAGACGCCGGTCCAAAACCTGGACCAGGCCCACGGCCGGGGCCCATACCCATCGCATACCCGGGACCTCGTCCCAGCCCCAATCCGAGACCGGGCCCACCCCAAGGACACACGCCCATAGCCGGATTCGCGACCGAGGCAGGACCAGCTTTGACCCACTCGGCACGAAGGTCACGAAGCTTGGCCTCCAAGTCGGCAATGCGCTGGCTGTCGGGTTGGGGTTTGGCCCGTTCTTCGGCCAGGGCTGTCATGGTGCGGAACCATTCGGCGCGGAGTTCCGCCACCTTAGAAACCGCGGATGCCGATGCCGTGGCAACAGCAGACGCTGGGGTGTTTGCCGCCTCGGACTCCCCTGCCCACACAGTTGTGGGAAGTACTAGAAGAGCCATTCCGACTAAACTTACTACAAATCGTTTTGCACACATGGTGGTGTCCTCCACATTTCAGAGTTACTTGTGTTCGATATTCCTCGCGACTCTCCAACGATGTTCAGGTCGGCGCCGACCCGTTTGCTGAGTTAAGCACAACCGATGCCAAAGCGCATTTTCTGAGCTGTTGGTGGGTCAAACCTGCCAGAACAGCGGCAAAGATCTGGATTTCCCCTGGGCGCAGGTGGGCCAGACCGCGATCAAATTCCTCACCGACCGCGAAATATTTGCAGGGGCGCGGCGGTGAAACGCTTTATCGCCGTGTGCAATTTCTGCACAGCTTGCCGGTCCAGGGGAAGTTCGAGAAAAGAGGGCAGGAATTCATCTTGGGCCTGCTTTAAGCTAAGATTGGAAAGAGTCATCCGCCAGTTTTGTCCATTTTTCCTGCCAATTTTCTTTTGCCGGAAAGATCACTGACGATCCTTGACAATGTAGGCGCACAAAAAATGAAGGTCACGGTCGAACAAGTTTTCGAAGCCGGTGTGGTGGGAGCCGGTGGTGCCGGTTTTCCCACGCATGTGAAACTATCTGCCCGTGCCGATACTGTCCTTATCAACGCAGCGGAATGCGAACCGCTCCTGCATAAGGACAAAGAGATTCTCCGCGATTACACGGACATAGTATTGGAAGGCCTCCAAATTGCCATGCAACTGGTGGGAGCGGAACGGGGCGTCATCGGCATCAAAGGAAAGTATCACGATGTCATCGAAAAGCTGGAACGGTTAATTCCTCCGCGGGTGGAGATCGTTCCTCTCCCTGATGCCTATCCGTCGGGTGACGAATTCATTCTCGTGTACGAGGCACTGGGACGCATCATCCCACCTGGTGGAATACCTCTCCATGTGGGGGCGGTGGTGATCAACGTGGAGACGGCATTCAACGTCGCACAGGCCGCTTCCCAACCAGTTGTGGAAAAGTATTTGACGATCGCTGGAGCGGTCAAAGAGCCCGTGACCCTTCGGGTGCCGGTTGGTGTGACACTGGCAGAATGCCTCGAGCTGGCGGGCGGTGCAACGGTGGAAAATCCCCAGTTGATGGTGGGCGGGGTGATGATGGGGTATCTAGAAGAGAACCCGCAGGCTCTCGTGGACAAAACGACGGGCGGTGTCATTGTTCTCCCTGAGGATCACATCGTCATCCGGCGGCGCCGCCAGGACTGGAAACAAATTGCACGAATAGGACGATCGGCCTGCGATCAATGCAGCTTCTGCACGGAATTGTGCCCGCGGTGGCTGCTCGGGCATCCCATCGAGCCCCACCGCGCCATGCGCAGCCTCGGCTTCAATCTGGTGGGCGAAGCCAACGTGCAGGGCACTGTGTTCTGCTGCGAGTGCAATCTGTGCAGCCTGTACTCCTGCCCAGAAGACCTTGATCCGAAAAACGTCTGCGCGCAGAACAAACGCCGAATTCTTGCAGAAAAGCGACGGTGGGAAAACCCTCCATTCGTTCCAGAGAGAGCAGACCGGCTGCTCAAGAACCGCCGCGCTCCCACAGCTCGGTTGATGCGGAAACTGGGCCTGACGGTTTATCCCAACGTAGGGCCACTCGTGGAACGAACCGTCGTCCCACGACGCGTAGGAATCAAGTTAAAGCAGCACGTGGGAGCCCCCTGCGAGCCGGTCGTTCAGGTCGGTGACAGGGTGGAACGTGGCCAGGTGATCGGGCGTCCTCCGATGGCAAATGGAAAACCCGCCCTGGGCGCCCCTGTGCACGCGTCGATCGCAGGACGGGTGAGTGCGATTAACGACGGAATTATCTGGATTGAACGGGAGTAACATACCGCCCTTGATTTGGCACATACGCCAAAGCATGCAAATACAGAATTGGAAAAAGGAAGGAGTAAACGATGGCAGAAATTCAACCCACTGGCCGAGCCATCGCAGCCGTTGAACTGTCGAGCGTGGGAGTTGGCTATGAAGTGGAAGACGTGATGCTGAAGGCAGCCTCCGTGGACCTTCTCATCGCGCGGACAATTTGCTCAGGAAAATACCTCATTATCGTCGGCGGGTTGGTCAGCGACGTCCAGGCGGCTCTGCAGGCGGGGCTTGCCGCAGCCCGGGATTCTGTGATCGACGAACTGCTCATACCGAATGTCCACGAGTCGGTGTTCCCGGCCCTTGGGCAATCGGTGGTCCTGGATCGCGATCACGCGGGGGCCTTGGGGGTCATTGAAACATTCAGTGGTACCGCTGCTCTGGCAGCAGCCGACCGGGCAGCCAAGGCCGCTCGCGTCACCCTCTTCAGAATTCACGTTGCGATGGCCCTGGGGGGAAAGGGGCTGGTTCTCATGACGGGGTCTGTGGCCGACGTTCGGGCAGGTGTGACAGCCGGAGCGGAGGAAGCCCGCTCCCGGGGATTGCTGGTCTCCGAAGTGGTCATCCCGCGACCATCGCGAGAACTCTTTGCCGATTACCTCTGACACCTCCGGAAGCGGTAGGATTGTGAGACGGGATCTTTTCGGCAGGAAACGGCATCCAAGGGGAAAGCGTCCACCCCCTGGGGTATCGCGTTACAATGAAACCGGGAGGAAGAGGCCCGAAACAAGTGTTGGCCCTATCCCTTTTCCGCATCAAGCGGCAGCACGCCCGGTTTCCCGTTATTCATATCCGAACGTCTGTAGTATGTCAGTGAGCCATGGATGTCTCTGCTGAAACATGCCACATTCCGGTGATGCCCCAGGAAGTCCTCAAATTCCTGGACCCGCAACCTGGGCAGATCATTGTGGACGCCACATTAGGAGGGGGTGGACATACACGGCTGATTGCCCAGCGCGTTTGGCCGGGGGGTGCCGTCATTGCATTGGACCGCGATCCTGCGGCGGTGCATCGTGCAGAAAAAAATTTGGCGGCCTTGCCAGTGCGAATTGTGCAGGGGAATTTCCGAGATTTGCCAGAAATCTTGGAGGACCTGGATGTAGAAACGGTCGATGGCATTCTGCTTGACCTGGGGATGTCGAGTGATCAGTTGGCCGATGTCAGCCGCGGTTTTAGCTTCCAAGCCGACGGACCGCTCGATCTGCGGTTCGATCCAACTTCCGGAGAGCCTGCGTGGACATTGGTCAATCGAATGGGCGAAAAAGCCCTGGCCGATCTCATCTACCGCTATGGCGAGGAACGGTTTTCCCGGCGGATTGCCGCCCGAATTGTGGAAGAGCGAAAAAAGAGCCCGATCAAATCGGCACGCGACCTAGCGGAACTTATCTGTCGCGTTGTGCCTCGGCATCGGTCCGGTGGCATCCATCCGGCGACGCGTACTTTCCAGGCACTGCGGATCGCCGTTAATGACGAACTGGGAGCCCTCGAAACGGCGTTACGGCGCTATCCAGATATTCTCCGACCTGGTGGCCGCCTCGTGGTAATTAGCTTTCATTCGCTGGAAGATCGCCTGGTGAAGGAAGCTTTCAAATCCGATCCCCGGTATACGGTCCTCACCAAGAAACCGATCACGCCGAGCGAAGAAGAAATAGCGGCCAATCCACGGGCACGAAGTGCTAAATTGCGGGCGGCCGCTCGAACCTGAAGGCCTCGCACCATGTTTCACGGTACCTTCGGGAACGACACGCTGGTCGCGAGCCCTCAGAGGGCGTGCTTGTCAGGTCCGTTTACTGAGATTCGGGGACCCACCCCGATTCACCGGTCACGACGAGCGTGACCCTCCGACATTCAACGGACCCCGTGGCAGGCGTCTCTTCAAAGGACCGTGCTCCACATCCGGGCCATGAGACTCACACCGTTTGATCTTTTGAGATTTCAGCGAATTTGGTAAAACACGTCTGATTTGGTGCACTTACCTGCAAAGAAACCCACCATAGAAGTGCAATTGATAGCGGCTGCGTGAATTCGATACCAGAGAATCCTTTGTCCGTTTATGAAGAACTTTGGCAAGATTCTGAGGTATGTCATTCGACAGCCCCTGGCGCTGCTGGGTGTCAGCGTCACCGCCTTGGCGGTCGGGGTTCTGTGGGGAGGTAACATTTCGGCCATTTATCCGATCGTGGAGGTCGCATTCCGGGGGGAATCGCTTCACTATTGGGTAGATATGAAAATCGAAGAGTGCCGCAAGGCGGAGCGGGCGATCCGGAAAGAGCTTGCCGCAATGGCTGACTCCTCGAGCGAGGTGACACCAAACCAGGAAGCTCGGTCCCAGCGATCGGTGGAACCTCCGCAAGGCCAGCTTTCCGACCGGGTACGCACCCTGGAGGCGGAGCTGGCTCAGGTACAACTCCGGCAGCGCCAGTACGAATGGTTGCGGCCGTGGATTCGGCGATTGACGCCTCGAGATCCGTTTTCGACACTCTGTTTCATTCTCGGCTTACTTCTCCTCGGGACGGTGTTAAAGAGCGCTGCACTGGTGACCAACTCCATTTTGGTTGCGCGGGTGGCCCATCAGACGATCCTTCAGCTTCGCCGTCAGCTTTTTGCCCATGCGCTGCGACTGGAGATCAATCGGCCTGGTCAGGAAAGCGCCGCGCAGATGATGAGCCGTTTCACCCACGACATGAACGCCATCCAGGGGGGATTGACGATCCTGCTCGGCAAGATGACGCGTGAGCCACTGAAAATGTTTGCGTGTCTGGCTGGGGCGGCCTACATCTGCTGGCCGCTTCTCGTTTTCTCTTTACTCGTGGTTCCACCGGCGGGTTGGGCGATCTGGCGTCTGGGCCGACTTCTCAAAAAGGCCAATCGCAGGGCGATGGAGGAGATGGCCCAGCTTTATGGAACGCTGGAGGAAGCCCTGCGGGCTCTCCCTATCGTTAAAGCGTTCACCATGGAGCCTTTTGAACGTCGACGCTTTTTTGAAACATGTCGTCGCTACTATGCCAAGGGCATGAAGATCGCAATGTACGATGCGCTCACCAATCCGGTTACGGAGGTGCTGGGTATCACCATCATCAGTCTTGCGATGATCGCCGGAGCCTATCTTGTTCTCCACCAGGACACAACTTTTTTCGGAGTCTCGCTTTCCAGCCAACCGCTATCTATGCCAGAATTGGTGCTGTTCTACGCCTTGCTTGCAGGGGCTGCTGATCCAGTGCGGAAACTCTCGGACGTCTTCTCGGGCCTTCAGGCCGCGTTCGCGGCCACCGATCGCGTGTATGCACTGCTGGAGCGGGCGCCCGAGGTTCGCGAAAAGCCGGACGCTCGGGTGATTCCGCGGCATCGAAAACACCTGGTGTTCGACCACGTATGGTTTGGCTATGTCCCAGATCGGCCCGTCCTTCGCGATATTAACCTGACCATTCCGTTTGGGGAATCTCTGGTGATTGTGGGCGGCAGCGGATGTGGGAAAAGCACCCTCGTGGGGCTCATTCCCCGCTTTTTTGATCCCCAGCAGGGCGAAATCCGACTAGACGGGGTGCCGCTTCCCGATATCCGCCTGCGGTCGCTCCGCAAACAGATCGGCCTGGTCACTCAGGAACCGGTTCTTTTTCACGATACGATTCTCAACAACATCAAATACGGGTCTCCCCATGCCACCGATGAACAGGCCATCGAGGCGGCACGAGCGGCCCACGCGCATCATTTCATCGAGCAACTACCCCATGGTTACGACACTGTTCTCGGTCCGATGGGGGCGGGCCTATCCGGAGGACAGCGTCAGAGGATTGCTCTGGCCCGCGCAATTCTTCGGGATCCCGCCATCCTCATTCTGGACGAGGCCACCAGTCAAATTGATGTGGAAAGCGAGCAGCTTATTCAGGAGGCGTTGGAAAAGTTCATTAATGGGCGGACGACGATTATGATCACCCATCGGCTCAGCTCGATCGGCCTCGCCGATCGCGTGATGGTCATGCAGGACGGCCAAATCGTCGATATCGGCAGCCATGACGAGTTGCTCGCGCGGTCGGCAACCTATCGGCGTTTCCATTCGTTGCAATACGAGGATCTCCGCGCGGCGTGATCCCTGTTAGGTGGCAGAAAATGGTCAGGTTGAATCTTGCGACCCAGTGAACTCTTTCCGGAACCGGTCCGCGATCAAACTTCACGAACGTCCTCCCGCGGGGTCCCTGGGGTGACATCACTCGACATTGGAAGCATGAAGAAGGTGGCCTCCATCCTGCTTTGGTGTGTCAAATTAGCAGCGATGCTGGTTGTATTTCTGATTTGCTTTGTTTTGGGTTCGTCTGCCGTAGCCGCCGCACTTCCATCTGATCTCCCTACGGAGCCGGGCCCCGTTCCTTCAAGGATTGCGTTTGTGCTGATTGCCGCCGCTCATGTGATGGTGGTTACCCTGTTGATCGCTGGATCACAATTGGGTGGTTGGAAGTTGGCCGTGGTGATTTCGCTGGCCTATTTTGGGGCCGTAACCGCGCTTCCCCAATTGGAGACCTGGTACTTTCTGGCCGGCCGAACAGTCGATCCTCGTCTTTTGCCACGCCTGTTTCTGATGGGAGTTCCGCCCGCGTTTCTTTTTGTTCCTTTCAGCGTTTGGGTTCTGGGAAAAGGAAGGAGCCAGATCCATCCTGAGGTTGCCCCCTGGGGAGCTTTCCGGGTCTGCCACTGGTTGAAGAGAGCCCTGCCGCTGGCGATGTTGTATGCGGTTCTGTATTGGATGGCCGGTTATTTCATCGCCTGGCAAAACCCTCAATTGAGGGAATTTTACGGGCAGCCCGGTCCTGTGGAGCCGTTTCTCTCCCACACATTTCGCACGCTGCGCGACGCGCCTTTATTTTGGGTGTTTCAACTGATCCGAGGAATGCTCTGGGTGGCATGCGCGACACCGATCGTTTATGGTTCTCGCTGGGGGCCGGTGACGACTGCCGCTCTCGTAGCGCTATTCTTTAGCCTTCCGCAGAATCTCATGCTGCTCTTGCCCAATCCGTTGATGCCTTCGGCGAGTGTCCGGCTGACGCATCTGGTGGAAACTGCTTCCTCTTCGTTCGTGTTTGGTATCCTGGTGGCCTGGGTGTTGGCTGGGTTTCCGAAGCCGCGTCGCCGAGAGTAAAATCGGCTTAATTGACGCCCGGCCTCCTTCACCCGGGGCCTACACAACAGGATTCGTCCGAAAACGGGTTTGCGTTCCCGCCGTGTGCTCGAGAAATGAACCATCCTTTCCGAGCCACCGTATCGGTGAGTGAGAATCTCTGGTTGATAGATACACAATTTGCGGTTTTTTGGCGACAGAAGTAGGCCTTATGACATTTCCGCAAGACCAAGCACCCTTGCTACTCCTCCAGGACGTCCGCAAGTCGTTCCGCGAGCCGGACGGAGGCGAACTCCCCATACTGGATATTCCGGAGTTTACTGTGGAAGCGGGCGAACAGGTTGTCATCGTGGGAGAGAGCGGGTGTGGGAAAACCACGCTGCTTCACATCATCGCGGGAATCAGCCGGCCCGACGAAGGCCAAGTCCGTATCGCCGGGTGGGATATCACCCTCCTCTCGGAGGCGGAATGCGACCGGTTCCGAGCGGAGAACATCGGCTACGTGTTCCAAACTTTTAACCTTTTGCCGGCTTTTACCGCCCTGGAAAATGTGCTGTTGGGAATGACATTCGGTCGGGGCAAGCCGGACGTCAAACGGGCAAAACAGCTTCTGGAACGCGTAGGACTGGGGCATCGACTTCATCATAAACCACGACAGCTTTCGGTCGGGGAACAGCAACGGGTATCGGTAGCCCGGGCACTCGCCAATCGGCCGAAGCTTATTCTGGCGGACGAACCCACAGCCAATGTCGATTCCAGCAACCAGCAGGCGGTGCTGGATTTGTTGCGGGAAGGGTGCCGGGAGGAAAACGTGGCCCTCATTCTTGTGACGCACAGTCCTGAGGTGGCCCGGCAGTTTCCCCGTATCGTTCATCTCCCCGATATTAACCTGGTTCTGTCCCAACGTCAGAGGTGAGGGAAAAGTTTCCCAGGGGATTGGCCCCGCTTTCGATTGGCGTAATAAGCAGAGGACAAACGACAAGAGATTCATCACATATGCCTCTCTGGAAAATTGCCTGGCGAAGCATTCAACATCGGGCGGTGGCGTCGGCGCTCACGGCTTTCTCGATGGCCTTGGGCGTGGCCCTGGTGGTGGCGGTCCTGGTGATCTACCACGTGCTGGATCGTTCCTTTCGACGCAGTTCGCAGGGGTACGACATGATTGTCGGCTCCGCCAAGGGGGGGCCTTTGGAACTGGTGCTGAGTACCGTTTACTACCTCCAGCCGCCGCGGGGGACTATTCCGTATCAAGTTTACGAAGACCTCCACCACGGCCAGTTTGCCACCGAGGTTGCGGCGGCCATTCCCGTATGCATCGGCGGCAGCTACGCCGGTTATCCGGTGATTGCCACCGTTCCCGAAATGTTTGAAGAGTTTCGTTACCTTGGCGACCGTCCCTATGAGTTCGAAGAAAATGGACGAAATTTCCGGCGTGATGCACCATTTGAGGCCGTCATCGGGGCGACTGTGGCGCGGAAGGCGGGGCTGAAAGTCGGAGACACGTTCCGCGTCACGCATGGCTTCGGTTCCCAGGGTGGCCATGAGCATCCCGAGGAATTCACAATCGTGGGGGTGCTTAAGCCCACCGGAACACCCAACGACCGCGGAATCTTTGTGAACATCGAAGGGTTCTGGAAGCTCCATCTCCACGACCAGCAGCAATCGGCAAGCTCGGAAGGGGAAACCCAGAGCGAAGAACATAACTCCGCAACGAGCTCCAGTCACGAGGAATCAGAGCCAGCTCACAGCGAAAACGAGAAGCTGCTGACGGCCGTTCTGGTAAAACGAGACTGGACAAATACGGCCAGGGCCTTGGCGCTCCCGCAACTTGTTGGCAAAGAGCCGGGCGTTCAATGCGTCATTCCCGCGGAGGAGGTCGCCAAACTGTTCGAAGGATTGCTGGGGAATATTCAGACCGTGCTGCTCATTTTCGCAGTGCTCATTGTGGTGGTGGCGGGGATCGGTCTGATGGTAAGCATTTACAACTCAATGAGTGAGCGACGCCTGGAAATCGCGATCATGCGGGCGCTGGGGGCCAAGCGTACCACGGTGATGGCGGTCATCCTGCTGGAGTCAATCCTCCTCTCACTCGGTGGTGGGGCTTTTGGGGTCTGTTTGGGCCACGGACTGATCGGCGCTTTTTCGGGCGTCATATTCGAAGAAACCGGAGTCCAGATTTCCGCCCTCAGTTTCCAGCCCATTGAGCTTGTTTTGGTTCCAGGACTGATTATTTTAGCCTCGATCGTGGGCTATTTGCCCGCCCTCATCGCGTACCGGACGGATGTTGCCCGGGCTCTGGCCTCTGGCGTCTGATCTGGTCCCTCGGGAGTTGCAGGGGGTCTGCCATCTCGATGGCACAAGTTGCCGTATCCGCCGGGCCGGAACTTTTCTGTGGCGGTCGGGTTAATTTCCATTGGAGAGTGGTGGACGCTCTCCGGTCGGCAGCGGCTCAACAAACCCGACCCGTAGGATCTTCTTTGAGGTGTCGTGTTGCACATGTGGAGGATTGTCAGATGAGGATGCGTGCGTGGACAGCAGTGCTGGTGTTTGGTTTGGGAGTAGCATTGGTCGCGGGAACAGCTCTTGCTCAGCCGCCGGGAGGACGGGGCGGACAGCGGGGACCGGGCGGCCCCTTCGGCTTCGGCCCAAGTGGCGGCATGGGCGTCCAGTTCCTCCTGCGGTCTGAAAAGATCCAAAAGGAGCTGGAGTTGACAGATGACCAGAAGGCCCAGCTCCAAAAGATTGCCGAGCAAGCTCGGGAGAAAATGCGAGAGGCATTCCAGAGTGGCCAGCGCGACCCACAACGGTTCCGTCAGCTGCAGGAAGAAACCAACAAGGCCATTCAGAATGTCCTTCTGCCCCATCAGCAGAAGCGGTTAAACCAGATTCAACTCCAGTTGGGTGGAATCGCCGCGGCTGTGGAGCGGGAAGATGTTCGGAAGGAGTTGGGCATCAGTGAGGAGCAACTCACAAAGATCCGCGAGGCCCGCGACAAGGTTCGTGAGGAGCTTCGCGGCCAGCGCCCGCAGCAGGGTGAGCGTCCTGATCCCGCTCAGATGCGTGAGCGCTTCCGCGAAATGCGGCAAAAGGTAGAGGAAGCCGTGCTCGGTCAGCTCACCGAGGAGCAGAAGAAGAAATGGAACGAGATGATCGGTGAGAAGATCGACATCGACTTCAGCGAGCTGTTCCCCGCCCCGGCGGGTGGCCCCGGTGGCCCGGGCGGCCAACGTGGCGGTGGCAATCGGGGAACGTGATCCCCTGATCGAGGAATATCCGCGGGCATGAGTAACCAGGGGCCCGTTCCTAGACAAGCGATTTGATCAGTATTTTGATCGTATTAATGTCTCAACGAACGGGCCCCGATTCTTTGGCTTTTGGTTCACCTGCGGCTTTCTGGACAGATAGTTGCGGAACCTCATGAGGGTATCGGCTGTGAAATTGGAGGGGGACGATGGTGCGGGGACAAGTGCGCTGAGTCCCTTAATGGCAATCCTTAAGTGAGCGAATTTCGCTCATGACGGGGCCGGCTGTCTTTCACACCGTACCATACCCGCCTGAGATGGGCATTGTCTTACCTGCCTTGTTGGGATCATATTGAGGTCGAGCCGGTACTCGGTCGTCGGGGTCAGCAACGACCGGGAGGCCCTGGTGTGGAAGCAGAGAGCAGACCCGGGCCGAGTAGATGGAGGTTCGTGGAAAGAACGAGCGCTCCCCGTTCTTTGCGCAGCGTCCTGAACCACGGGACGTGCAGGGAGCGAGTCGTTTGACGAAGAGTGACGTTTCGATGGAAGCAGGCGAAATCCTCGTGCGAAAAGGACTTTTGACTCCGCAGCAATTGCAGCTCGCCCGGCGAAACCAGGGCGAAGGACGACGTCTCGATCAGGCCGCCGTGGGGCTGGGGTTGCTGACGGAAGAGGAAGCGCTCCGCGCGCTGGGAGAAGAGCTCGGCATCGAGTATGTGGATTTGTCCGAAGTCAAAATCGACCCCAGCATTCTGCGGAATTTCCCGGTTAAATTCATCTATCGCGAATCGCTGTTCCCCATCAAGGACGAGAATGGCACCCTGGTGGTTGCCACGAGCGATCCGTTTAATCTTTATCCGCTTGATGAACTGGCCACCGCAACGGGGAAAACCGTCATCCCCGTTCTTGCCTCTCGTGCGGAAATCGCCAAGCTCATTAAGACGTATCTCGGAGTGGGCGGGGAGACAATCGACGAATTGATTGCCCAGAGTCAACAGGAAGAAGAAAACCAGATCGAATTACTGGAAGAAATTGAGACGGATGGCTCGGAGCTTTCCCAGCTTGCCCAGGAACCGTCGGTCGTTCGGCTGGTGAACGAAATTCTCCTGGAGGCGATTGAGCTGCGGGCCAGCGACGTCCACATCGAATCGCAGCCCTCGGGGTTGAAAATCCGTTACCGTATCGACGGTGTTCTCCATCCACAGCCCGTTCCTCCTGAGATTAATCGATTCCAGGCGGCCATCATCAGCCGTCTAAAAATTATGGCCCGCCTTAATATTGCGGAGCGTCGTCTCCCGCAAGATGGCCGAATCCAACTGCGAGTGGCGGGGCGCGAAGTGGACGTGCGCGTGTCGGTAATTCCCATGATCCATGGCGAGGGAGTTGTGCTCCGTCTGCTTGACAAAGGAGCGATGGAGTTCAATCTCCGTAAACTGGGCATGGAAGAGGATGTCTATCAGAAATTCCACGAATTGATCAACTTGCCCCACGGGATCATTCTGGTGACCGGTCCGACGGGTTCTGGTAAGACAACCACGCTCTACAGCGCACTGTTAGAAATTCGCGACGAATCGATCAAAATCATCACCACCGAAGACCCTGTCGAATATCAGTTGGAAGGAATCAACCAGATCCAGGTGCACCCCAAAATCGGGTTGACTTTTGCCAACTCGCTGAGAAGCATCCTCCGGCACGACCCGGATGTCATTCTGGTGGGCGAAATCCGTGACCTAGAAACCGCGGAGAACGCCATCCAGGCATCCTTGACCGGTCACCTGGTGTTCAGCACTCTGCACACCAATGATGCGGCGGGGGCCTTCACTCGCTTAACCGATATGGGGGTGGAACCGTTCCTGGTGTCGAGCACAGTCGAGGCGGTGATGGCCCAGCGGTTGGTCCGCACACTGTGTCCGGAATGCAAAGAACCGTATCGGCCAAAACCCGAGGAACTGCCTCGCGATTTCCCCAGGGAAATCCTCGAGGAAGGTGTCCTGCTTTATCGGGCGGTTGGATGTCGAGCGTGCCGACATGTGGGATATAAAGGGCGGATCGGTATCTTCGAGCTCCTGGTCAGCAGCGAGCGCATTCGGGAACTCGCTCACGATAGGGCCAGCAGTTGGGCGATCCGACAGGCTGCTATTGAAGAAGGGATGATCACCCTTCGTCAGGACGCTTGGCGGAAAGTTTTGAGCGGTCGGACTACAATTGAAGAGATAGACCGCGTCACCCGCCCGGATGAGCATTAGACAGCTCGGTTTTCGATTTGTCGTAATGGGATGAATCGTAATGCGGCATCCGTTCCTGAAATGGATGGCACGGTAGTCGCCAAAGTGGGCGGGTGTGACCAGAGCTTTGAAAAATAGAGTGGCGGTACGTCATCGTCGGTGCGGGTGCGGCCCGTCTGGCCCTCTCGTGCGGGGAAAAGATGCCCGAGTACAGTTACGTCGCGGTTGACAGTAGCGGCAAGAAGGTGACCGGGTCGATCGAGGCGGCGACCCAGCGGGAAGCGCTTGCCACGATTGCCAGTCGGGAGCTTTATCCTGTCGAGATCCGTGCTGAGGCCCCGCCCCGACGTCTCTTTCAGCGCAGTCGCGTTCCTGCCCAAACCATGGCCGTGGTCTACGGTCAGCTCGCTGACCTCCTGCGCAGCGGCGTTCCCCTGTTGAAGGCGCTGCAAATTGTCCGCGCGCAGTCTATTCATCCGGTGCTTAAAGAAGTTCTGGGCGAAGTGGCCCGGCGGGTGGAAGACGGAGCAGGGCTGGGCGATGCCATGGCCCGTTTCCCGCACATCTTCAGCGAAATGGCCGTGAGCATGGTGCGGGCGGGAACCGAAGGCGGTTTTTTGGAAGAGGCCCTCTACCGCGTCTCGGAATTTACCGAAGCCACAGAGGATTTGCGGAAGCGCGTCAAAGGGGCGATGGCGTATCCCGTCATGCTGATGATCATCGGCACGATTGTGGTGAGCGCCCTGTTGGTCTTTCTTGTGCCGAAGTTTGAGGGGCTCTTTGAAAATCTCCGCAACCGGAACGAGCTACCCGCCTTGACCGAAGGGCTACTCTCCTTCAGTGCCTTCCTCCAATCCTGGGGGCTTTGGGTTGCGGGCGGAGTCGTGGTGGTAATTATGGCACTCCGTACATGGCTGCGAAGTGAATCGGGTCGCCGAGTTTGGGACCAATACATCATCAAGGTGCCCATTTTGGGGACGATCGTTCTGAACTTTGCGGTTGCCCGGTTTTGCCGCGTTTTGGGAACTTTGTTACGGAATGGCGTTCAGATCCTGCGAGCCCTGGAGATTGCGAGCGAAGCGACGGGAAACGTTCTTTTGGCGGAAGCAATTCAGAAAGCCGCCAAAAGCATTTCTCAGGGCCAGCGATTGGCGGTGCCCCTCGCCAGTTGCCGGCTCTTTCCTCCAATGGTGATCGAGATGATCTCAGTGGCAGAAGAGGCCAACACGCTGGAAACCGTCCTCATACAAATTGCGGAGGCCCTGGAGCGGAGAACATGGCGTCAGCTCGATGTGGGGGTGCGGTTGCTCGAGCCGATTCTCCTCCTCCTCGTGGCGTCCGGGGTTTTGGTGGTGGTCGTGGCCCTGCTTCTGCCTATCTTCAAGATGAGCCAAGCGATTTAGCCGGCAAAGTCGGCCACGGCCGCGTGACGACAGCGATCTGCATACGGTGGCCTTCAATTTTGGGGGCCTATCCCCTTCGATAATGGGGCGAAGCGTTTTCGCGTGGGAAGCGTTAGTATTTTTGGAGGGATGACTTGAAGGGACCGGCGGAAAGGGGTATATGCCCAACCGGAGAAGGGAAGAAGGTCTGATAAAGAAGGATGAGGTTGTGATGAAGCCAACGACTATTTGGAAAGTGGAGATGAATCGGGAACGCCGGCGAGGCTTGACCCTCATTGAAGTTCTCATTGTGCTGACGATTCTCCTGGTGATCGCTTCGCTGGCGGTGACAAACCTCATTCCGATGCAGCGTCGGGCGTACGAAAATGCGGCCCGGACGCAGATTAAGGCGTTTGAACAGGCCTGTGACGCCTATTATCTTGACCTCAACGATTATCCTCCCTCGCTGGATGCGCTAATCATGCCACCTGCGGACCTTCCTGATCCGACCAAGTGGAATGGGCCTTATCTGAATGCCCAAGCCGTGCCGTTGGATCCGTGGCAGCATGAGTACCTGTACATGTATCCACCTCAGCACAATACGACAGGCCGGCCCGACATCTGGTCCATGGGCCCCGACGGGGTGGATGGCACAGAAGATGACATCACAAATTGGGGCCAGTAAAGGGGTAACGCCGGGAACGGCTTGATCATTTCAAACTATGAGAACCACGTTATGGGACTTCACCGCCTCGTTTCACCGGTCGGCATGCCCGCCCGCGTCTTGCTGGCTTGCCATCAGAGCCAGCAGGAACTCTTTGGATTAAAGTCGCGTTGGGAGCGACCAGTGCGGCGAGGTTTCACGCTTGTCGAAATCATCATCGTTCTGGGAATTATCGTGATCATCGGTGGCTTGGTGCTGACGGCCATTCAGAAGCCGATGGCGGGCCGACGTCTCCAGCTCGCGGCTGATCAGATTCGGGTGGAATGGGCCCGGGCGCGGAGTCGAGCCATGGCCAGTGGTCGAATTTATTGCTTCATCTGCGAAGTGGGGGGAAGCGGATACGCCGTCCAGCCATGGAGTGACGCGGGAATCGAATCCGCCGGACTTACGGAGGCGGATCAGTCGCTGCCACCACTGGATAGTGGAAGCGCTGCCGGGTCATCGCTCCTGGGTTCGCAGAGTGGCAACATGGGCTTGGACACTGTGATCACCGGTCGGAAAGAATTGCCGGAAAAGATCACATTCGCGGACATGCAGGTGATGGACTCCAACTTGAGCGCCACCTTTTCAGAAGACGTGACCGGTTTGGGAGCGGACGCATCCATCATGGGAGCTCTGGGGACGGGCACTCCCACAGGAGGCACCGCTTCCGGTACCACCATCTTCTTTTTTCCGGATGGATCGACCAGTTCGGCCCTTCTGACGCTGCAAAACGAGTATGGACGGCGGATTGATATCTCGCTTCGTGGGCTGACCGGCTCTGTCCTGGTTGGCGATCCTTACAACGGAGAGCATGAGGAGGGCACCACACTGGTCGGGCAGCAGGGCTCTTTGCCATGACCACCGCAGCGAACACGATTGTCCGAAAGAGTTACCGCAGGCGGGAATCTCGGGGCTTCACGATCCTGGAGGTGATCCTTGCACTTGCCATTCTTTTAACGTCATTGGCAGCGATCGGACAACTCGTGTACAACGCGTATCGAAATGCTGCGCGGGTCCGGGATCTCACGCGAGCGCAACTCATCGCGGAGGCAATTCTGGCGCAGCTTAATGCGGGAGCGCTGCCGCTGGAAACCGTGGCTGATGCTCCGGTCGAAGACATTGACGACACGGCAGAACCAGGATGGCTTTACACTGTGGACATTGCCCCGCTGGAGTTGGATGGGCTGCTCAGTGTGCAGGTGATCGTGGCCCAGGACCCGAGCATGGTGGCCCATCCGGTTCAGTACAGCCTGACGCAATGGATGCTCGATCCTACGATGGAATTTACTCAACCTGGCGAACAGGAGAGTGCGGGGACAATGTCGGCTGGCTCCGCCGGGAGCGGCTCCGGGTCGGCGGAAACATCAAACGAGTAAGTGCAGTGGGGTGGGTCAGTGCATTGAAAGCCTGGCAAAGATCATGAGTGACGCAAGCGGCATCCATGGGAGAAGATCCGGCGGGCCTGGGCGGTATCGCCCCGACTGGTTGCTGAGGGACCGTGGGTTCACGCTGCTGGAAGTCATCGTGGCCTTGGGGTTGGTCGCGATTCTTCTCGCTGCGCTCGGAGCCGCGGTGGACTTCCACTACCGAGTCGTTCAGAAGGCCCGGGCCCAGGTGGAGGAAGCCCAACTTGCTCGCACCCTTCTGGAACGCATTGCCCAGGACATCCGGGGCGCGGTGCCGTATGATCCAGTCAATTTTGAGAAGCTCATCCCTGGCCTGGTTACCCAAGCGGCACAGAGTGATCTGTCGTCACTTGCCGGCGCTGCAGGTTTGGATAGCGAATTGTTGGGGGAATTAACCGGCGGTAGCGATGTCAGTGAATTGGGCGGAGATTGGACCATGACGACGCTGCCCCGGTCGGTCCCGGGGTTGTACGGCGGATCCGACTGGATCGAGGTAGATGTCAGCCGACTGCCTCGCCCAGACCAACTTTCCTCGGAAATCATGTTGTCCTCAGAAGGTCTTTTCATCGACCGCGTGAGTGATGTGAAAACGGTAGCCTACTTTGTCGTTTCGCCCGAGGAAACGATTAACTATTCATTCGCGGCTATGCCGGGCATAACCGGGTTTGAAGAGCAGGGGGGACTGGTACGGCGGGAACTGGACCGGGCGGTCACGGTCTGGGCAGCACAAACCGGTGAGCTCGACACGATTGACCAGCAACTCCAGCCCATCGCTCCCGAAGTGGCAGCCATCCAGTTCGCTTACTTTGATGGCTCAGGATGGACCGACTCATGGGACTCAGGCTCCCAGGGGTGCCTTCCTAAAGCGGTGGAAATACGCCTGTATCTGCGTCCGAAATCGGTCGGCCTTGACGAGACCTTTTCCGCTCCTTCCTCTTCGTCCGGCACGCTCACGGACGTGTCTTCTGAGGGCGTAAGCGGAATGGCGAGTACCAGTTCAGGACTTCTGCTGGATACAAGTGCCTACCATGTGTATCGCACGGTGGTGTACTTGCCGGCTGCGCATGAAACCGGAACTCTTGGCGCGACGGCGGGGGCGGAAAGTACGGGTGGATCGGGCTCCGGTGAGGAAATGACGCCCGAGGAAGAAAGTATGGAAGAAACGCCACAGGAGCAGGCCCCTTCAGGAAGTGGGGGCACATCGGGATCGGGAGGTAGTCGATCGGGAGAATCAGGGCGTGACAGTGGTTCAGGCCGCGATGGCGGTGGGAGGAGTTCTGGGGAAGGTGGTCGGGGCGGTCCACCCCCAAGTCCCGGTCCCTCCGGAGGAGCGCCGCCGGGTGGGGTTGGTCCACCACCGTCGGGGTCCGGCGGTCCGCCGTCTGGCGCACCGGGAGGTTCGCCGGGCACTCCGCCGAGGGACTTTCCGCCGGGAGGGCCATCCCGATGATTTGGCTGATTCGAGAGGTCTTCATACATGAGCGGACGCTTTATGTGACTGCTCTGCTGGGCGCGATATGACACTCAAACTGTGGGAAGTACAAGAACGACAGAAGCCGCTGTGTGCCCTGCGCGTGAGCTCGGCAAGTCCGAAAAGACAGCGCCGCGGGATGGTGCTACTTGTCGTGCTCGTGACGGTGGCGCTTCTTTCATTGGCCGCCCTGACGCTGGGAGACCTCATGCTGGCGGAACGCGAAGGTGTGCACGTCTCCAATCGGATGGCCCAGGCGCGTGCCCTCGCCGCTTCTGGTGTGGAAGCGGTGCGGCTTTTTGTTTCAATGGACGAGGAGTGGCAGAACGACAACGGCGGATGGTTTAATAATCCCGCCTGGTTCTCCGGAATGGTTGTCCACCAGGCCGCCGACCCGCTTGACACCGGGCTTTTCTCCGTCATTGCCCCCGATTGGGAAGATACTATGGGAACGGCCGTCCGTTATGGCTTGGAAAACGAGTCGGCCAAACTTAACGTCAACAGTCTGCTTCTGGCCGACCAGTACGCCGAAAATGGCGGACGGCAACTTCTCATGGGGTTGCCTGGCATGACGGAAGACATCGCCGACGCCATCATGGACTGGCTGGATGCCGACGACGAACCCCGGGAGTTTGGAGCGGAAATCGAATACTATTCAGGGCTGTCTCCGGCCTACGCGACGAAAAATGGGCCGCTAGAAACCATTGAGGAACTGCTTCTCGTGCGGGGGGTGACGCCCGAACTGCTGTTCGGAGCAGACCGCAATCGTAACGGTATCATCGATGCGGATGAAACCATTCCTGAAGCTTTCGCCGGGCTGAGCGCTGACGATCCAGTCGCGTATCGGGGCTGGTCGGCTTACCTCACCCTGTACAGCATGGAACTGAACGTGCGTCCTGACGGCCGAGCCAAGATCAACATCAACCAGGATGATCTCCAGGCTCTTTATGACCAGCTAGAAGAAGAATTCGGCCACGATGTCGCAACCTTCATTGTGGGCTATCGCCAGAACGGCCCTTATGAGGGGTCGGAACAGTCGGAACCGATGCCCGCAGACGCCCAGATTGACTTCTCGCGGCCTTCTCGAGTGAAGTTCAGCACCGTGCTTGACCTGATCGGAGCAAAGGTGCGGATGCAGTTTGCGGGAGAGAATGAGCCGCGGGTGATTGACCCCGTGTTTCCCAGTGATCCCATGCTATTGCGGACCATCTTACCGCTGATCATGGCCAATCTCACAACCACTTCCAGCAAAGTAATTCCGGGACGCATCAACATTAACCTTGCACCGCGCTCCATCCTGTACGGGATCCCCACGCTGGACCCCAGTGTGGCGGAGATGATCATTCAATCCCGACCAAGTGATCCCACACTCATTGACGACGAGAACTATCGTTACGAAACCTGGATCTTGGCGGATGGATTAGTGACTCTCGACGAAATGAAGGCCCTCATGCCTTTCATCACGTGCGGGGGTAGTGTTTACCGCGCGCAGGTCGTCGGATATTTCGCCGGTGGCGGGCCGAGTTGCCGGGTGGAAGCGATTGTCGACGCTACCGTTCGTCCAGCCCGGCTATTATTCTGGAGAGATATGAGCCATCTGGGACGGGGATTTTCCATCGACGTTCTGGGGTCTTCGGGCCAGGTGGCCGGTCTTGGTAGTGTTGGGACGGTCCGGTCCCCCTGAGGTGATAACCCATGGCACGCTGGTTGGCCTACGAATGGAATGATCGGGAATTGAGGGTGGCAGTCGCCACGCCTCGGTCGGATCGTCTCGTCCTGGAGCATCTATTTGATGTCAATCTTCGCGATGCTCTTGGGGGAGCGGCTGCGGGGGGTGAAGAGCCATTTCGGCCGAGCCCCGAAGATATCGGACGCTGCCTGGCAGCCGCATTGGCCGCCCGCAATATTCGTCGTCCCACCACCTTCGTGACCATCAGCCGTTCGTTTGTGGAACTCCGTCAACTCTCGGTGCCGCCGGTCTCTGACGACGATCTGCCGGAAGTGGTCAAACTTCAGGCGCTGCGGGAGTTCACACACGTCACTGAAGATTGGACTATCGACTATCTGTCTCTGGACGGAGATCCTACCCAGCCGCGTAATGTCCTGGTGGCAGCGCTTTCTCCCCAGCTCTTGGCTCAGATAGAGGAGACATGCCGGGTCGCTCAACTTCGCCCGGAACGCCTGCTTCTTCGCCCGTGTGCCTCGGCTTCCCTGGCTCGCCGGTGCTTGCCTCTTTCGGAGGGAGAAATTCGGCTGATCATCGACCTGGTTGGTGACGAAGTGGACCTCTCCGTGATCGTGGAAGGGCGGTTGGTGTTCATGCGCACTGCCCGGCTGGTCGGTGATCCGCTCCGAGAACAGTCGTCGGCCGAGACGCTCGTGGGCGAGATCCGCCGGACAATGATGGCGGCTCAGAATCAACTGGGCGGCGGCCGTGCTAATCACCTTGTTCTCTGCGGGAATACGCCGGCTCACGAACACCTTGTTGGGCTTTTGCGTGAGCGACTGGACCTTTCCGTGAGTTGCTTCAATCCTTTCCAGCCGTTCACGCTCAGTCCTCAGCTTGCAGAATCGCTCCCCGATCATCCTGGCCAGTACACAGCGCTCCTCGGGCTCCTGGCAGACGAGAAGGAAAAAATCACGCCTTCGCTGGATTTCCTCCATCCGCACCGGCGTCCTGAACCGCCATCGAAAAAGCGACAGCTTTTGCTAGCGGGTATCGGTGCAGCCATCCTTGCGGCATTGGGGATCGGTTACGGCTGGTGGCAGTTGGCCCAGCTCGATCAGGAGATCGTACAACTGCGGCAGCGGCAATCGGAACTGGATCGCGAACTCAAGGCTGGAGCCCAGGTCGCGCAACTCGCCCAGGCTGTTCGAGGTTGGATTGGGACACAGATTGACTGGCTGGAAGAACTGAGGCGTTTGAACGAGAAGATTCCCCCCGCGAAGGAGGTGATGCTCACCAAAGTATCCCTGGCCGCTGGATCGAAGGCGGGTGAGATTTCTCTAGAAGGATTTGCTGCTTCCAGTGAAAGTGTCCAGAAAATGGAGCAATCGCTCGAAGATGAAACCCATCGGGTGGTTTCCAAAGGAAAAGCGGAAGACGATTCTCAGAAGCCTTACACGTTGCGCTTTGGAACGTCCGTCGTGATTCGGTCCGCTCCTTCGGCGCCGGCCCGGTCCATCCGTCCGCCGAGCGGCCGAGCGCCGGGCCTGACTCCCACAGCGGCTCCCCGTTCCGTAGCCCCGAGACAAGCCGTGAGGTGATGCCATGAAACTCGGGCCAAGGGAACGAATATTGGCACTTCTCGCAGCCCTGCTGATCATATTTGTCGGGGGGCGCACTATTTGGGCAATCGTTTCGACCCCGTTCCGCATCCGGCAAACGGCGCGGGCCACGCTTATCAATTCGATTCGGGCGAAAGAGAGACAGCTTCAAGACATCCAAAAGGCCAAGGAGCAACTCAAAGAATGGGCGGCACGCTCACTGCCGGCAGATCCCGCCGTTGCACGTCGGCTCTATCAAAACTGGCTTTTGGAATGTGCCCAAAATGCCCAATTGGAAGCTATCCAGGTGGACAGCGGGGAAGTGCGGCGGGAAAAGAATCTCTTTTATCGCATGCCGTTCACTGTGCGCGGACAGGGAACCCTCGAATCGCTCACCCGATTTCTTTACGCCTTTTATTCCCGAGACTATCTCCACGCAATCCAGCGGTTGTCGATCACGCCCGTGAAAGAGGGAAAACGCATCGACCTGTTGATCAGCATCGAGGCGATCGCCCTCGACGATGCCATCGCGAAAGACACTTTGCCCACCGGACCGCTCGTGGAACGAAAGCTTCCCGATTTAAAGGAATACGTCAAGAGTATCGTGGATCGGAACGTGTTTGTGGCGTACACGCCGCCTCCTCCCCCGCCTCCTCCAGCGCCGCAGCGACCGTCGCGTCCCACACGACCGAGTACGCCACCGCCGGAGCCGGTTCTCGATCCCAGCCAGTTCGCCTACGTGAACGGCATCGTCGAGGTGAATGGCAAGCGGGAACTGTGGCTTTATGTCCGCACGGAAAATAAAACTCTCCGCTTGGGAGAAAATGATACGTTCCAGGTCGGGGAAATCCGCGGCCGGGTTCTCAAAATCGGATTACGGCAGGTGGAACTGGAGATCAACGGCCAGGTGCGCACTCTGGCCCTGGGAGATAATCTTGCAGCCGCGCTTGCCCGCGATCGAAGCTGAAGCATTTCTGAATAACCGCTGTGTTGTATTGCAACGAACCGCATTCGCATAAAAAAGAAATGTACCACTTAATTACCATTGACTTGTCCTACCCGTCTCCTCTCCCAGTTCGATTCCGCTTCACCGCGCCGAACAGTTCTTTTTAAGCAGCTTCGCCCGTTTTGGCGGGCTTTTCTAACAATTTCGCATCGCTAAAATTGTGCGCCCTCGGCTGCCGTTTGTTTTGTTTAGTTATCCCTTCCCAAGGAGATGCTGCAATGAACTTCGAATCCACACGCCGTGAATTCCTGCAAACAGTCATCGCCGGTTTGGCAATGGGTCGCAGCATGCTGCTGGCTCAGGAGTCCAGTCCCGCAGGGCTTCCTACGCGTCCGCTAGGCAAGACCGGCGAACGCGTGAGCATCATTGGACTGGGTGGTTGGGATATTGGGGCGATTCGGGATGAAAAGGAAGCCATCGCCATCATGCATGAGGCCATCGACAATGGTTTGACCTTCTTCGACAACTGCTGGGATTACCACAACGGTGGAAGCGAGGAACGTATGGGAAAGGCCCTCGCGCAGAATGGCTACCGCGACAAAGTTTTCCTCATGACGAAAGTGTGTGGACGGGATTACAAAACCGCCCGCCAGAATCTTGAGGATAGCCTCCGCCGTCTCCGAACGGACCGGATCGATTTATGGCAGTTCCACGGCATTCAGTGGAACGACGATCCGGATCTCATCTTCGCAGAAAATGGGGCTCTGAAGTGCGCCCTCGAGGCCCGCAAGGCAGGCAAGATTCGTTACATCGGCTTCACCGGCCATAAGAACCCGCGGTTCCATTTGGCGATGCTCGCCAAACCATTCGAATGGGACACCGTTCAAATGCCCATCAACATTCTGGATGCCCATTACGAGAGTTTTCAAAAGCAGGTGTTGCCGGTTTGTGTCAAGAGAAATATTGGCGCTATTGGCATGAAGGCCCTGGCGTCGCAGGGTGGGCGATTGCCGCGAGAGCTGGGCATACCGGCACCGTTGCTCCGACGCTTTGCACTCTCGCTTCCAATCTCCAGTCTGATCTGTGGGATTCAATCGCGCGAGAATCTGCGGCAAGACATCGAGATGGCCAGGAATTTCCGCCCACTTGCTGACGAGGAAGTCCAGGAGTTGTTGGCAAAGGCTGCAGGACCCGCAGCCACCGGTCAGATTGAGCAATACAAAGTGGGTAATTACGGCTGCGACTGGTGGCACAATCTTGCCAAGAGGTCGTGATACAAGAGGGTTTCCTTCCCCACCAGCTTGACTCCGCCGATGTCCTGCAAATTTTCAGTTAATCTGCAAAATCTAGGCAAAGTTTGCCGATATCCTGTAACAAGATGGTTCAGGAAGACTTTGTAGTTCATATTCGCTGAGTAGGACATCGGCGGGGTATCAACGATGATTTCGCATGTGAATCGCTCGCGGGACGTCGCGGTCGGGACGGACGATGAGTTTGCTGTCCCGCGTCTGACGTTTGTACTTTTGTACCAAACCGGCCTCAACGGGAATCCTTTCCGTTGGCGGTTCGTTCTCCGGTCCGAGGAGGGCCATGATGAGTTCGTAGCCGAAGATGAAGAGCCTGGCGTTTGCGGCGAGCGTCTCGAACTCCTAACGATCGCCCGAGCCCTTGAATCCCTCAACCAGTCCGCCCGGGTGATTATCTGGACAGCAAGCCCGGCAATTCGAGAGGGCCTTCTCTTTGGTTTACACCAATGGCCGCAATCGGATTGGCATTGGGAATGTTACGACCAGTCGGTCCCGGTGCGGAACTTCGATTTGTGGCAGCGAATTGCCCGAGCCACCCAATTTCACGAAATCCAGTGCCGGCTCTGGCGTATCGATCGCCCTCACTGGCGGAAGAGAGAATGCTTCTCCAATGGGGTCGTTCTTCCTGTGACGAGTTCCCTTCCTGGGAACGATCGCGGCGAGCCCGCTCGTTCTGCAATGAAGTCGTCGCTGATAGGAAGAAGGCTGAAGTGGCTCGCCGCGTGGATTCGGCCATTGAGCTGGCGAGCCGGTTCCAAGCACTCCTTGAGGACGAGTGGGTGATATCCTCGGTCCTACGGGAGTTCGCTGAGTTTGGCCCCATCTTTTAGTCGTTCGGAGTTCCCTCAAAAAGAATCGAATCGTGGTGTTTCGTGAGGGATTGCCGCGGAGGGGCTAGCCTGGTTCAGTGACTCTCACGCCTATACCAAACGGGGCTGTCATACCGATCAGAGAATTTTGTTAATGTGCATTTTTTGAGATTTATCAACATTTTCGGCAATTTAGAGAATCTGGATGATCAGTGCGGCTTTCTGACGATGCCTTTACAAAGCCTGTTGTTGGAAACGGTATCGGGTGAGAAAATCGAAAAGTTTGGGTAAAATAAGCTGCGTCGTAGGTGACATGGGAGACAAGGAGGTGACCGTGCGGACGCACGTTCCATTGGAGCATTTGGGTCGGCTTCTGGAGGGAAAACACGAGAATCCGTTTGAAGTGCTGGGCCCCCACGTGGTGGAGGAAGACGGGCGAAAGCTGCTGTCTATTCGCGCGTTTCTTCCCCACTCCAAACAGGCCTGGGTCATTGATCTGGCCCACGAGGGCGTGCCCCGGCCAATGCGCCGGATTCACCCCGCGGGCCTATTTGAGGCCCTCTGCCCGCTAAATGGCCAGCAACCCCAGTATTTGCTTCGGGTGGCTCAGGAAGATGGCAAACAGGTGATCATGCACGACCCCTACACTTTTCCCCCGCTTTTGACCGATTACGACCTTTATTTGCTCGGCGAGGGACGCCACTGGCGGTGCTATAACAAACTCGGCGCGCAGCTCCGTACCGTCAACGGAGTTGAGGGTGTGAACTTTGCCGTTTGGGCGCCGAACGCCACGAGCGTCAGCGTCATCGGAGATTTCAACCGCTGGGACGGTCGATGCCACCCCATGCGGAAGCACATTCCCAACGGGTTTTGGGAAATTTTCATCCCCGGTCTGAAAGAAGGAGACCTGTACAAATTCCAGATCCGTTATCACGACCAGGTTTTCGAGAAGGCCGATCCATTCGGCTTCTGGGCCGAGGTCCCGCCGCGAAGTGCCTCCCGCGTTTTCAACATCAATCGTTACCAGTGGCACGACCAAGAGTGGATGGAACAGCGGAAGAAGCGGAACTGGCTGGAAGAACCTATTTCCATCTACGAAGTCCATCTGGGAAGCTGGCGGCGACCAAACGACAACCCGACTGGCTGGATGAACTATCGCGAGATTGCCCACGAACTCGTGCACTACGTGAAGAAGATGGGCTACACCCACATAGAGCTTTTGCCCATCGCTGAGCACCCCCTCACGGCCAGTTGGGGATACCAGGTGGTCGGTTATTATGCCGTCACATCTCGTTACGGGACTCCGGAAGATTTTCAGTATTTTGTGGATTACTGCCATCAGAACGGCATCGGCGTGATCATCGACTGGGTGCCCGGCCACTTCCCGAAAGACGGCCACGGACTCCGCCGGTTTGATGGAACCGCCCTCTATGAGCATGAAGATCCCCGCTTGGGCGAGCATCGTGACTGGGGCACACACATCTTCAACTATGGCCGATATGAAGTCCGCAACTACTTGATCGCCAACGCCCTCTTCTGGTTTGACAAATACCACGTGGATGGCATCCGCGTGGATGCCGTCGCCTCCATGTTGTACCTGGATTACAGCAAGGGTCCGGGCGAGTGGATTCCCAATGAATTCGGAGGTCGGGAAAATCTTCAGGCCATTGCTTTCCTCAAGCTGCTCAATGAACAGGTTCATTTACAGTTCCCGGGGGTCCTCACGATCGCCGAGGAGTCCACGGCTTGGCCGGGGGTGTCGCATCCCACGTACCAAGGCGGGCTCGGCTTCAGCATGAAGTGGAACATGGGTTGGATGAACGACACCCGCCGCTATATGCACAAGGATCCCATCTACCGCAAGTATCACCACAACGAGCTTACCTTCAGCCTCATCTACGCCTTCCACGAGAACTTCGTCCTTCCGCTATCGCACGATGAAGTGGTTCACGGAAAAGGCTCGCTCATCTCGCAGATGCCGGGCGATTGGTGGCAGAAGTTCGCGAATCTTCGGCTCCTGTACACCTATATGTGGACACACCCCGGCAAAAAACTGCTGTTCATGGGCAGTGAATTCGGGCAGTGGCACGAATGGAACTATGACGCCCAGTTGCAGTGGGAACTTCTCGATTGGCCCACACATCGCGGGCTCCAGCGGTGTGTGGCAGATCTCAATAAGCTCCTGCGGCGGGAACGTGCCCTTCACGAGGTCGATTTCCGCTGGGAGGGCTTTCAGTGGATCGACTGCCATAACTGGGAGGAAAGTACACTCAGCTATATCCGTCGGGCCAAAGATCCCAACGATTACCTGGTGATTGCGCTCAACTTCACACCGGTGCCGCGGTGGGAACATCGCATCGGCGTCCCCGAGGTGTGTCAGTTCGAAGAAATCTTTAACAGCGATGCCGAGATTTACGGCGGCGGCAACATCGGCAATTACGGCCGGGCGGTCTCCGAGCCCGTCCCATGGCACGGATTTCCCGCCTCGATGAAAATCGTGCTCCCGCCGCTGGCGGGCGTCATCTTCAAACCGCGAAGAGATTGGCTCCACATCCAGTCAGAAAAGTCACCCGCGCGGTGATGGCACCGAAGACATCCCTCCTTGATGTTCACGCTGGGCTGGCAGGATGGGTGGGTGGGGAAATGCCCGGCGAGTGATAATCCTGATTGGTCAGGTAGTCGATGAGCGTCTGATTGTCTTCCCATATCGGACGCATGAATTTCTCGCGGATGTACCGAAAGACGGCCGCCTTCTGATCCCGGTTGAGCGAGCCCGGTCCGCGGATGGCTCCCAGGATCGCGTCTTCCCCGCGTTCAATCCTTGTGAGCGCGTATCGGGCGGCCAATTGATAGACGTGCAGGCCTTCCAGGCGGTGCGAACCGTCCTGATGTGGCACGATTTGCAGTTCGACGAGTTTGAAATCTCCTTGAGCGGGCAACTTGTCCGCATTCCGGACGGCTCGCACAAACGTTGTTCCCGAACGAATCATCCATCCCTGACCATTGGACTCCCAGGTGGCGACCAGCCCTTGCCGGTCGCACACAAGATAGTGGAAGTGCCGGACCAGGCGGTCCGGATGCTCGATATGCGGTAGGTCCTCGTCCCCTGCCGGTGGCGAGGGACTGGCGGCAAGCTCGGCCGGAGCGGAGCTCGCTGGTGTTTGTTCGCTCTGGCGAATGGGGACGATTTCCCCACACCGGGGGCACTTCCCCGCCCGACCAGTAAACTGCGAACTGACTTTCAAACGTGCTTGGCAGGAAGGACACGTGACCACAAGCATCGCACCACCCTCCAGTCGAGAATCCACCGCTCTGGATTCAATCGTCGCTCTTTTCCCGAGGCGGTTCAAGAACCTGGAGGAGACGCCTCCTGCTTCCGATCCGAGGACATCGCCTTCTTGGGGGATCGCTATCCCACGAGGGATGGCTATCCGACCGCCTTTGCGGATTCCTGAGAAAAAGCGTAACATAGGCTAAGATGTGTCGAAATAGGTGAAGGATTGCATCGTTCTTCAGGGCCCGAACGGCGAAATCCCCTTCGCCCAGCATGAGGGAACCTCGGCAGACTAAAGGATGAAGCTTCCTGTGGAAGCGCTTTTTTGATGATAACGATTCCGGAGGCCACAAAACTGAGTGCAGCGGCTTGAGGATTGACGCATTTGCCCCTCGGAATTCGGCACTGAGCCTGGCTGAAAACCGCTGTCAAAGAATTGGCCTCATCAAGAGACGGATGATCCAGTTTTGCCATGAACAAGTCGGAGAAACTACCCGGTCGTTTTTTTGGACCGACCACTCTGGTCGAGTTGTTACGGCATCGTGCCACCTATCAACCGGATGACATTGCTTTCATCTACCTGGTGGATGGCGAAACGGAAGAGCAGCCGATTACTTATCGGGAACTCGATCGGCAGGCTCGCGCGATCGCCGCTTGGTTGCAAACGCACGATTTGGTGGGGGAGCGCGCACTTTTGCTATATCCTCCGGGGCTCGATTTCATCGCCGCGTTTTTTGGCTGCCTCTATGCTGGTGTTGTGGCAGTGCCGGTTTATCCACCGCGCAGAAACCGATCCATGGAACGGATTCAGGCGATTTCGGACAACGCGCGCGCTCGCGTCGCGCTCACCACGCGAACGGTGCGAGATCGTGTGGACACTCTGATCGATGAAACACCCCATCTCAAAGAGCTTTCCTGGCTGACCACCACGGAAATCGAACCGCAAATGGAAGATCGGTGGGAGGACCCGAATATCGACGGTCAAACGCTGGCGTTCCTGCAGTACACGTCAGGCTCCACCGGGACACCCAAGGGCGTCATGCTGACTCACGCCAACCTTCTTCACAACTCCGCCCTTATTTGCTGGGCGTTTGAGCACCGGCGGAGTGGCACGGGGGTCTATTGGTTACCCAGCTATCACGACATGGGCCTGATCGGAGGCATCATTCAGCCGGTGTTTGTAGGACGGCCCAATGTCATGATGGCTCCGATGGCATTTTTGCAAAAACCCTATCGGTGGCTGGCAGCGATCACCAGGTACCGTGGGACCACAAGCGGAGGGCCAAATTTCGCCTACGATCTGTGCGTGCGGGCTATCACTCCGCAGCAGCGGGACACACTGGACCTCAGTTGCTGGGAGGTGGCGTTCAACGGGGCGGAGCCTGTTCGGGCCGACACGATTGAACGCTTTAGCGAGTATTTCGCCCCCTGTGGTTTTCGACGGGAGGCCTTCTATCCCTGCTACGGCCTGGCCGAGTCCACGCTGATGGTCTCCGGAGGATTTGTCAAAGAGCCGCCAATCATCCGGGTATTCGACGGCGAGCAAATTGCGCGTGGCCGAGCCGTGGAGTGTGATCCCAAGGCACCACATGCCCGGGCGCTTGTGGGTTGTGGTCAGCAGCTTCCGGATGGCAAAATCGTCATCGCGGATCCCGAGACCTGCCAGCGGCTTCCCGAAGGTCAAATCGGCGAAATCTGGGTGCAAAGCCCCAGTGTGGCCGTCGGCTACTGGGAGAACGAAGAGGCGACGCAATACACCTTCCGGGCGCATCTGGCCGATGGAGAAGGCCCCTTCATGCGGACGGGCGACCTGGGGTTTTTGGACCGGGGTGAGCTCTTCGTAACCGGTAGAATCAAAGACATGATCATCATCCACGGTGTGAATGTTTATCCCCAGGATATTGAAAGGACGGTGGAGGAGGCCGATGAACGACTGCGACCGAACGCCGGGGCATGTTTCGCCGTGGAGCGCGATGGGCGAGAGCAGTTAATCATCGTTCAGGAGGTGGAGCGCCGGGTCAAAGAGGGATTTGATTCGATCTTTCAGGCGATCCGCCGGGCCGTGGCGTTGGAACATGAACTGGCGGTGGACGCCATCGTGCTCATTAAGGCGGGAAGCATCCCACGGACATCCAGCAATAAGATTCAACGTTTCGCGTGCCGTCAGGCCTATCTGGAAGGAACTCTGGAAGTAGTGGCTGCATGGCACAGGGAACAGTCCCACGAGGAGGAACCCGTCGCCCTGGTCAGCATATCCGCAACAACTCCGGACGCGATTCACGCGGCCGAAAAAATTCCAGAGACGGCGTCCGCAGTATCCTCGGGGGGAAACGGGGATCTCATCCAACGGTTGGTGCAAGGTAGCGATCTTGGCCCGGCCTGGCAGGCCGCAGGAGGCGGGAGCAATCTGTCCAGCCTGGGTG
This sequence comes from Thermogutta sp., assembly GCF_039793925.1. GTDB lineage: Bacteria > Planctomycetota > Planctomycetia > Pirellulales > Thermoguttaceae > Thermogutta. The sequence continues at coordinate 109,639 of NZ_JBAMME010000199.1, forward strand.
ACGTTGGTCGGAACGTTCAATCAGGCGGGGCGTCGGGCAGAATCACATCTGCGCGTCCGAATCGTGAAAAAATTATTGAGGCGGTTTTGGCGGAAGTGCGGCGAGTCGCCCGAGATCGCGCCGAAGGGTTGACGTTGGACACTGCCATTACCGAAATCGGACTTGATTCCCTTGAACGGATGGAGATTCTCGCCTCGCTGGAAGAGCGCTTCGGTGGCCGCTTTCCGGCCGAGATCCTGCCAGAACTGGAAACTTGTGCGCAAGTTGTTGAAGCAGTGGAGAAATACCTTGGCGGGGTAGAGCAGGAGCGCCGCGTCATCATCCCCGCCGGTCAGGACATTCCTGAAGAATTTTACAACGTTGAGAAGTTCCCTGAGTACCGTGCCCTTCAGGAAAGATTGCGGGTTCTGGAGGCCAGTGGACTGGGGAATCCGTTTTTCACAGTCCACGAGGGTATTACGAATGACCGCACGGTTATCGGCGGTCGTGAAATGATCAACTTTTCCAGCTACAACTATCTCGGAATGTCGGGCGACCCGGTAGTCATTCGCGCTGTGCAGGAGGCCGTCGAACGCTACGGGACAAGCGTCTCCGCCAGCCGACTTGTGTCCGGCGAAAAGGTGATCCACCGTGAGCTGGAGGAGGAGCTTGCCCAGTTTTTGGGAACGGAGTCCGCCGTTGTGTTTGTAGGCGGTCACGCCACCAACGAGACGGTGATCGGTCATCTGTTCAAACCGGGCGATCTCATTCTGCATGATGAACTCTCGCATAACAGCATCCTTCAAGGGGCCATTCTCTCCGGTGCCCGCCGTCGGCCCTTCCCACATAATGACTGGCGGACAGCGGACCGGCTGTTGAACCTTTTCCGAAGGGAGTACCGGCGGGTGCTCATCGTGATCGAGGGCGTTTACAGCATGGATGGCGACATCCCGGATTTGCCGCATTTCATTGAAGTGAAGAAGCGACACAAGGCGCTTCTTATGGTGGATGAGGCGCATTCAATGGGCACGATCGGAGAAACAGGGCGCGGCATCGGCGAGTACTTTGGTGTTCCTCGCGATGGCGTGGACATTTGGATGGGAACCCTCAGCAAATCTTTTGGAAGTTGCGGTGGTTACATTGCCGGCAGGAAGGCCCTGATTGAGTATCTCAAATACACGGCTCCCGGGTTCGTGTTCAGCGTTGGATTGTCGCCGCCCAACGCCGCAGCGGCTCTCGCGTCACTGCGGCTACTTCAGAAGGAGCCTGAGCGTGTCCAACGCCTCCGCGATCGGGCGGCCCTCTTCCTCCGCCTTGCCCAGGAACGTGGGTTTGATACGGGCGCCAGCCGGGATTCGCCGGTGGTGCCGATCATCCTTGGACACTCGCTGCATTCGATGCAACTCTCGCAGGCCCTTTTCCGTCGTGGCATCAACGTCCAACCGATTGTCTATCCGGCTGTGCCGGAGTCCGCCGCACGGTTGCGATTCTTCCTTACGTCACGCCATACCGAAGACCAGATCCGTTATACGATTGACGTCATGACGGAAGAAATCGACCGCATCGACCCCCGCTATCGTCTCCCTAAATCGGCGTCTGCATCTTCCAGCACGTGAAGACAGAAAACTGTCAACTTGCACGGTCGTGTGCACCTTTACGTGTCCGGAGGTTTGCGACATACTGGTTACACTGGACGCGGGCAAGTCCGCGATGGCGTTCGGCCGGATCACGGTTGAAACCTGGGAGGCGAACACGGATGGCGTGTTTATCTGTTTCCGAAACCACAACGTTCCGCTGGTCTTTCGAGGAAGATGTCCTGCGGTACAAAGCGGCGGGAATCCCGGCCATCGGTGTGTGGCGGCAGAAGCTTTCCGACTTCGGCGAAGAGAAAGGGGCAGAGTTGCTGAGCGAAACGGGAATGCGGGTGTCACATCTGTTTTGGGCCGGCGGATTTACCGGCACGGACGGCCGAACATTCAAGGGAGCCGTGGAAGATGCCCTGGAAGCCGTCCGGACGGCAGCAGAGCTGAAAACCCAGTGCCTTCTCGTGTACAGTGGTGCTCGGGGACTCCACACACACAACCACGCCCGGCGATTGTTTCGGGAGGCCCTTAAGGAGATGATCCCCCTGGCGCAGGAACTGGGCGTCTTTTTAGGTGTGGAACCGATGCACCCCGGCTGCGCCGCCGATTTTACTTTCATCACCGATCTTGACGATTATTTCAAGTTGGTGGATACACTCGGTTCCAACCAGGTGAAGCTGATTTTCGATGTCTATCATTTAGGCGCTGTTCCCGACATCGTCTCACGGATTCCGCAACTGATTCCCCATATCGCGCTGGTTCAACTCGGCGACGCCAAGTCGCCCCCTAATGGCGAGGTAAACCGTTGCCTGCTTGGAGAGGGGGCTCTGCCCCTCGTTGAAATAGTGCGGGCCCTCCGTGACAACGGCTACGATGGGTTCTTCGATGTGGAACTGATCGGCGAGGACGTGGAGGCCTATTCGTACGATTACCTCCTCGAGCATGCGAAGTCGGCATACGCTCGGCTTTTGGGTGAGGCCGCCAAGGGATAGTGAGGCAGAACGCGGACAGCCCGGGCGATCCACGGCAAGCTCCTGAGAACACATCGCGAACCTTCAAGAAAGTGCGGTGTCAGTGCTTCTCGGGCGCGCCACGAGTAAAGTCTCCGCGCCGGGGTTCCCGGTTGGGTCGAATAGCATTAATGAAGCATTATGCATATGTTTTATGCATGGCAAAATGTTCTATGCGTGACACAGCCATTGCGCCCCGTTGCCCGGGCGTTAAGATAAAGAGAATGGTGTCAGAGCGACTCGCTCACTCTCGAGGACGATTGGCGTTCCCCGCAATTGAAGCGGTGGGAGCTAGCATTTCGGTCTGTTTAAGATAGCATTTCGGCCGGGCGTTCCAGCGTAGCGTTGGTCTGCGCGAGCGCAGTGTGCCTATGAAAAGGACGCCCAAACGGTTGTTGGTTCGAAACGAAATTTATCGGGACGAAAAGATACGAGCTTACGATCATGGCAGTCGATTTGAACAGTGCAGTGGGAAGTCGGATCGTTGGACCAGAAAGTCTCCTCCGCGTGCTGCAAACAGCGCGGCGAGTGATTATTCCCGAAAAGCCGCAAGAGCTTTTCGACCTGGCAGTGGGAGGTCCAGAGAGCGATTACTTTGAAGTCGTTTATGAGGTCCCCGGGAAAGGACTTGTCAAAGAGGCTACCGTAGTCCGGTGCCGGAATGGCATCGCGGTCAATTACACAGAGCCCTATATGCGGCGGCGCGACCCCGATTGCATGGTGGTGGCGGATGATCGTCCCACCGACAAGCCGCGGTTTCACGAGCGTTTCTCAATTCCTTTTGAGCAGGTGCGGCAGCAGATTCTGGATTGGCTTGCGGAACAGGAGCTGATCATTCTGCCGTTTTACGCCGGCGGAAAGCGGTGGGGATTTCAGGCCGCTCTCGTCGCGCCCCTTAACGCGAGTTTCTTCGCTGGTGCCCTCGCCCTTTTGCAGGAGATGATTCCAGCGGTGGAATTGCCGCAGGAGTTTTGTCCCGAGGCCGTGGTGTTTGTTGCGCCCCCCTTCCGACACACCCTCTGCGACGGCAAACAGGTGGTCATTCACCACCGTGGTCCTCCGGTGTATGAGGTTTTTTCGCTGAACCTCTACCCGGGACCCAGCGCCAAGAAGGGTGTTTACGGTGTGCTCCTTTCCCTGGGAGAAGAGCAGGGTTGGGTGACGCTACACGGTTCCACCGTGCAGGTCATGACGCCTTACGACAACATCATGACCATCATGCACGAAGGAGCCAGCGGCGGAGGGAAGAGCGAAATGCTCGAGTATCCGCATCGGGAGCCCGATGGCCGACTTCTGCTGGGAAGAAACATCATCACTGGCCAGAAACGCTACATTTCCCTGGTTCAGGGATGCACTTTGTTTCCGGTAACGGATGACATGGCCCTGTGCCATCCGGGCTTTCAAAATTCCAAAGGGAAAAAACTGGTGGTCTCCGATGCGGAAACCGCGTGGTTCGTGCGGGTTGACCACATCAAGGAATATGGCACGGATCCCTATCTTGAACGCATTTGCACGATGGCGAAGGAGCCCATCATTTTCCTGAATATCCACGCGGTTCCCCGGGCGACGTGTCTGATTTGGGAACACATCGAAGATGCACCGGGCAAACCCTGCCCAAATCCCCGGGTAATTCTGCCGCGGCGCTTGGTGCCGAACGTGATCAACGAGCCGGTTTCCGTCGACGTGCGGAGTTTCGGAGTCCGTACACCACCCTGCACGCGACAGAATCCTAGCTACGGTATCCTGGGAATGATGCACGTCCTACCGCCGGCCCTGGCGTGGTTGTGGCGGTTGGTAGCACCCCGAGGTCATTCCAATCCCAGCATCGTGGATAGCGATTCGCTTCAGAGCGAGGGTGTGGGATCGTACTGGCCGTTCGCCACAGGGTGTAAAGTCGATCAGGCCAACCTCTTGCTTAGGCAGATTTTGGAGACGCCCGATACGCGTTTTGTCCTGGTACCCAATCAGCACATCGGATGCTGGGAGGTGGGCTTCATGCCGGAGTGGCTTATGCGGGAATACCTCGCGCGACGCGGCGGTGCCCGATTCCGGCCTGAACAGCTTAAGCCGGCTCGCTGTCCGCTGCTGGGGTATGCACTCTCCTTCATGCAGATCGAGGGCACTCAGATTCCCAGTTGGTTCCTGGAAGTGGATTCCCAGCCTGAAGTGGGACCGGAAGCGTACGATCGCGGTGCGGAGATCCTTTATAAGTTTTTCGAAAGGAACCTCAAAGATTTGGTTTCCATGCCCGGCTTGGATCCCCTTGGTCGGCGGATCATTCGGGCATGTCTGGAGCGTGCTCCGCTCAGCACCTTCGAGTCATTGATTCCCTTCAATCCCTACACCACCTGATGGACGAGGCGGCCGTCTTCGAGGAAGAAACTCCGTCGGAAAAGCCGGTGGGAAATAACGTTGCGCCGCGATTAAGATCTCGACCGTCCAGGTGAGCATTGTGGTGAAGGCAGCGCTCCGTAGTCGATTTGGTCCGTGCCGACAAATGTAGGCACTGCGCGAGCCTTACGGCTTCGCACTGTCGCCATGAGAGCTTTGTGATTCGGCGAGGAGTTTTTTGAGCGTTCGTTCTATTTCCTTTTCGATGCCTGGCCAGTAGCCTACCCACATCGCGCGGATTGTCCTGGTGCCGTCGATGAGAATCGTCGTCGGGTATCCCTGAAAACCTGCGATCCGATCAATCTCATTGCGAGTACGGTAATTCGGATCGGCGTAGGTGGGAAATGCGGCGCCAGAGGAATTGACGAACGAAGACGTGCTGCGACGGAGTTCCTCGATATTCTCCTGAGAATCGCCCCCGCAGGAGACCGACAGGAAAAGAAATGTGGGATGGTTTTTAAATTCCTCGAAAAGGGCTTTCATGTGAGGAAATTCTTGGCGACAGGGGGGACACCACGTGCCCCAAAAGTTGATCAGCGTCACCCGTCCGGACAGGTCGGCGGATGTGATGCCCGTGGTGGTTCCGGTGAGCGGCGCGAGTGTGAGCGTCGTCAGCGCCCGGCCGACCGCCGGATGGTTTTCTCCTACCGGGACTTTTTCCGGACTGAAGGGAGAGTACTTGATGATCACCAGGGCAAAGAGCCCCAGCAGGCAAAGCATCGCCAGAATCTGAAAGCCTTTGCCCAACAGCCTAGCGACAGAGAGGATTTTCGAGGGCGTAGGGCTCTCGGTATGCTGCGGTTTTTCCAGCGGTTGAAGGTCCTCGTGCGGAGGCGAAGTCATCTCTGTCCCTCACATTCCGAACAAACTACATATCCGTCCTAAGCGTTATTTTACCGACAAGCTTTTTCCTGAAACGCCTGTGCGCTGTGCCCGAAGATTGAGAGTGTCGGCAGATTGGAATGCTCTGGCTCGGTGTCGAGATCGGTACCAGAAGCCGCTCCCTTTTTCTGCGACGCGCCGTCAATTGGACGCCACATCGGCGACAGGGGTCGCGAAGAGCATTATAATTTTCAAGTGGGTGGGTGCGTGAATTTCTGACTTTATGGTGACGCAAAATGTCCCGTTTGGCAGACGGTTGTCGCAACGGAGATTTTAGCGGCTGTTGTCGGACACATGTTGTGACGAAATTCCCATTTGGGTGAAGATCACGAAGAAAGTGGGCGGCGCCAGACCGCTATGGACGTCCCATTCAATTTCGAGCTGCGAAGAATCGGACGGAAGTTATGACTGTTCCCGGCAGCACAAGCTTCGAGCATTGTGCCCTCGCCAGTGGCCTGGTGACACGGGAACAGCTTGAAGAGGCCTGGCAAACGCTTCGTGCGAAAGCGGGATTTGCCATCGACGTTCCCCTGGAGGAGCGGCTGGCACAAACACTCGTCGAACTCGGTTACATTAATGCCTGGCAGGCCAAGCAACTTCTCGAAGGCCGCACGAAGTTTACCCTCGGCCCCTACCGAATCATCGATTCCATCGGCCGTGGTGGTATGGGGCAGGTTTTCAAAGGGGAGCACATGATCCTCGGGCGGATCGTGGCGGTGAAGGTGCTCCCGCGCCACAAGTCCAATCCCGAAGCGGTGGAAAATTTTCTGCGGGAAATTCGGGCCCAGGCCAAACTGGATCATCCCAATCTTGTGCGGGCCTATGACGCCGGGATGGACGGAAGTGTCGTCTACCTTGTGACTGAGTACGTCCCCGGCGTAGATATGCGGAAACTCATCCGCCAGCGCGGTCCCATGCGGATGCATGCGGCGGCCTCAATTATTTCTCAGGTGGCGTCGGCCTTGCAGCACGCTCACGAGCAGGGGCTGATCCACCGGGACGTCAAACCGGGCAATATCCTTGTCACCAACGACGGACTCGCCAAATTGTTGGACCTCGGACTCGCTGGTCCGCTCGGCCAGGAGGCGGTCAATGATCCACGCTACGGACGGATCGTGGGCACCGTGGACTATCTCTCCCCAGACCACATCCGTGAACCGCACAAACCGACGCCGGCATGGGATATCTATTCGCTCGGCTGCACCCTGTATTACGCGGTCACGGGTAAAGTACCGTTTCCCGGCGGAACTACAGCCGACAAAGTGCGGGCCCATTGCGAATTACGTCCACTGGATCCCCGCCGACTGAACCCCGAGCTGGATGCGGCATTCGTGGATGTGATGGCCGAAATGATGGCCAAGGATCCCAAAGAGCGTATTCCCACCGCGGCAGAAGTGGTGCGACGATTGGCCCCGTGGGTCATCACGCCCTGTCCCATCGACGAGACGTGCTTTGTCCGCTCGAAATCGGGCAGCAAACGTCGGCTTTATGTGGCCAAGCCACTGACTCCCCCGCCGGTACCACTTCCCGACACAAAACCAAGTTTTTCCAACATGCTTCTTCAGGTAGCTGTCGAGAACCAGTCCACCGGGGTGGGTCAGACCACCGCTCGCACAGATGACTTCACCGGCATCTCGGTGAAACACGAAAGCCGCACGGCCTTCAGCGGGCGAAATCTGCTGGCCCCCCTGGTCTTCTTCCTCCTGATCCCTCTGGGTCTTGTTGTCACTGTCTTTCTCCTCTGGAAATGGTTGGCCCATTGATGAAGGCCACCCTGGATCAGCTGGGCGGAGGCCAGCGCAACGGCCCTGAAGGGGGACGCCCGATCCTTCAACGGTCACCGGGACGTGCTGGCCAACCCTCGAGAGCTGACTGAAGATCGACGAGCTGGTGGACGGCGTTACACAAAACGTCGGCTGCGTAACGAATCTCTTCTTCCGTATTGAACCGACCAATCCCCACGCGGATGCTTGCCCGGGCCTCCGCTTCACTCAGCCCCAGAGCCAGCAACACATGACTGGGTCGCGGGTCTGCCGAGCTGCACGCCGAACCTGAGCTCAGAGCCAACTCCGGAACATGAAGGAGCAAGGTCTCGCCCTCGATTCCGGGGAAGCGGAGATTGAGATTCCCTGGCAGCCGCCAATCCGGCCGGGACAAATCGGGTCCATTAAGTTGCACCCTATCGCCCAGTTGTTCCCGCAGTAGATTGAACAACAAGTCGCGGAGGTGCCGGAGTCGGGCCATTTCATGTTCCAGATCGGCCAGCGCAAGGGCCACGGCATGGGCAAAGCCTACGATCCCGGGGACATTGAGTGTGCCGCTTCGCAGACCTCGTTCGTGTCCTCCACCGTAGATGAGGGGTTCTATTCTGAACCCTGGCTGGCGCCGCCGGACGACGAGGGCTCCCACACCTTTCGGACCATAAACCTTATGGGCCGAGAGACTGATCAGATCCACCTCACGAAGTTCTTCGCGGAGAGGCACCTTACCAAGAGCCTGGACGGCGTCGACGTGGAAAATAATTTCCCGCTGTCGACAAAGAGCTGCGATTTCCCGAATCGGCTGCAGCGAACCCACCTCGTTATTGGCGGCCATAATCGATACCAGCCGTGTATTCGGTTTCAAGGCCTCTTCCACGGCTTCGGTCAGAACTCGCCCCGCTTGCGGATCGCCCTGTTGGACGGGAGGGATCAGGGTTACTGTATGACCTTCTTCCGCCAGCTTCTCCAGAGGCTCCAGAACAGAGGGGTGTTCGATCGACGAAGCAACCAGATGAGACCCGGGCGGAAGACATCGTCCCACTCCTAAAATGGCGAGATTGTTGCTTTCAGTGGCCCCGCTGGTGAAAATCACGTCCCGAGGATCAGCGTCGACGGCTGCTGCTATTGTTTCCCTTGCTTTTTCGACTGCATCTTTCGCTCTTTCTCCAAACACGTGGGTGATGGAGGCCGCGTTACCATAGTCTTCACAGAAGTACGGCAGCATCGCGTCCCGCACCCGGGGATCGCACCGGGTCGTGGCGTGGTTGTCGAGATAAATGGGCGTTTGCACCATCGGGGTCGACTCACGCTTTTTGCTGATCCACTTGTCCAGGGGGGACTACCCCGAAGACACCGGCCAGAGCGATCTGGGACCAGGTTTCGAACTCTGTCCAATTGTTCGCCAGTTGCTGAGGAGAGGCAAATCCGTGTCCGACGACATCGACTTCGCGCGGTGTCACAACCGGTTTTTCCAGCGACAATCGATAGACCACACCGAGATGGACCCGTCCCACCTCGGTTTGGTCGTCATTAATGAGCCCCACGCATTCCAAAGTATAGGGCGAACCAATGATCACCTCTTCGCCAATCTCCCTCACCAGGGCCCGGTGAAATGCCTCAGCGCCATTCTCTGCATCTTCGCGGGAAATATGGCCCCCGATTCCGATACTGCGCTTGAGGCGCAGGCGACTCTCCCCCTGACCGCGTCCCCTGGTGTAGTGAAAAACTTCCCACCCGTCACCGTTCCCCCAGGCAAGAATGGCATACGGAATGATCTGCTTATAGGAGGGATCTGGTTCCACCAACCGGCGGGCCCGAAAGGAGGTCTTTTTTTCTGAAAAGATCTGGGGTATGTAGCGTTCCACTCGGTCTGTGAACCCCTGAAAATACCCTAACTCGTGAAAATAGCTGGTGGGAATGACGAGAACTTCTTCATCCATCGGATCCCGCTGCATGCTAGCAAACCTCACTGTTTCTCCGTAATGAAAACGACGGGTTATTGATGGCCGCAGAAGTGCCCTTTCAGCCGAGCCAGAACGTGACACGTTATAGGATCAGCATCGCATCGCCATAGCTATAAAACCGATACTCTTCCCGAATGGCTTCTTCATAGGCACGCTTGATCAATTCATCTCCACCAAACGTTCGCACCAGAACGAGAAGGGTCGTTTTGGGAAGATGAAAGTTCGTCATCAGGGCATCTACAATTTTGAACTTATAAGGCGGATGAATGTAGAGGTCGGTTCGCCCGGAAAACGCCTGCAGCTTGCCGCTGGCAGCAGCCGTTTCCAAAAGTCGCGTCACCGTCGTGCCGACAGCCACCACTCGCCCGCCTTCTTTCCGGGCAGCGTTGATTTCTTCCACGACCTCCGGCGTGATTTCACCCCACTCGGAATGCATTTTGTGCTCTTCGATTCGCGAGGTCTTAATCGGGACGAAGGTGCCCAAACCCACATGAAGGGTCACGAAAAATATCTTGATGCCCTGTTTGCGTAGGGCGTTCAAAAGTTGTGGGGTGAAATGGAGCCCCGCCGTGGGGGCAGCAACGGCACCGGGGACCTGGGCGTAGACCGTTTGATAGCGGGTTCGGTCTTCCTCCATCATTTGTCCCCCGCGAATGTAGGGGGGAAGCGGTACCCGACCGACGCGGTCCAGCGTCTGCCAGGTGTCCTCACTGGTGTCGGGACTGACCAGCCAGCCGCCGTCTGCAATTTTGCCGATGACAAAAAGCTTGATGTCGTCGCGGCCTTCCCGATTAATGAGCGTGATGGTCTCTCCCGGCCGTAGCTTCCCTCTAGTTTTCCCAATCACCTGCCAAACGCCGCTGGGGTCAGCTTCCACGAAGAGTCCTTCCCAGCGACCGCGGGTCTCGGTCCGGTAGCCCACTAGCCGGGCGGGAACAACCCGAGTGTTGTTCAGGACTAGCACATCCCCCGGTTGGAGGATCTCAGGTAAATCCCGAACGTGGCGGTGCTCGATGCTCTGCGATTGGCGGTCCACCACCATAAGCCGGGCGTCGGCCCTATTCGGCAAAGGCCGCTGGGCGATTAGGTGTTTTGGCAGCGCGTAGTCGTACTCATTGATATCAATCATCGCATTCCCACGCCTGAGCGTGTTGTGGACAGAGTGGAACACCGGGGGTGCAGCCCGTTAGTTCACGGAAGTTCACGGATTTTCCATGATTGTAGAGGCCCCCAGAGGCGGAGTGTACTGATCTTGTCGGGTATGTTAAACTTGAAGTAATCGACTGGCCCTTTTCCAAATCCCACAGGACTATAGCCGCCGACCCACGGGCCAAGTCGGAAAGGATGGGGCCAGGATGCACCTTAGGAACAGATTCTCCTACGTTCTGGATATCCCTAAAATTTCAAGGGACGTCAGTGCATCATCGATGATCGTGCCACGAGTGAATGGTGGCGCTGAATATTCGATGAGAAATCATCTTGGTAGTGCTTTTACGAGGAATGGCGCGGAGGTCGCCGATGGAACGAGAACTCGTCAATCGTGCTGAGGCCATTCGGGAGCGTTTGCTGCAGCTTCGCGACTCCCTTTGACTACACTCACCGCAAGGCAAGGGAAGCCGAGATCGAACAGGCGATGAGCCAACCCTCCTTCTGGGGGGATCCCGAGAAATCTCAGGCGTTAGTTTCGGAGCTGAAGGAACTCCGCGCAATTCTCAAGCCCATGGATCAGGCCCTCAAGGAGCTGGAAGACGTTCAGGCCATGATCGAACTGGGCGAAGAGTCCCCGGAAATTGCCGCGGAATTGCCCCATGCGCTCCAGCGACTCGAAAAGCTGGTCGATGAGCTGGAGGTCAAGTCTCTGTTGAATGGGCCTCACGACTCATGCAACGCCATCGTGAGCATTAATGCCCGGGATGGCGGAACTGATGCGCACGACTGGGCGGAAATGCTCCTGCGGATGTATATCAACTGGGCGGAGGCCAACGGCTACGAGGTGGAATTGCTGGACCGCGTAGATAACGACGTGGCGGGTATCAACAGTGCTACCATCGCGATCCGCGGGCCGATGGCCTACGGGTATCTCAAGGGCGAAACAGGGATCCACCGTCTTGTGCGGATCAGCCCCTTCAACGCGGAGGGGAAACGGCAAACGAGCTTCGCCGCGGTGGACGTCAGCCCGGAAGTGAAAAACGATACTGAAATCGAGATCCGAGAAGAGGATATCGAGGAAGACGTATTCCGGGCAAGCGGTCCCGGCGGACAGCACGTCAACAAGACGTCCAGTGCGGTGCGAATCACGCACATTCCCACGGGCATTGTGGTAGCGTGCCAGAGTGAACGGAGCCAGCACCAGAACCGTGCCATGGCGATGAAGATGCTGCGTGCAAAACTGGCGCGGCTGGAAGAGGAAAAACGCGAAGCAGAACTGGCCGCGAAATACGAGGCGGCTCCCAAAGTGGGGTTTGGTTCCCAGATCCGCAGTTATTTCCAGCATCCTGAACAGCGCATCAAGGATGCACGTACAGGTTACACCGAGACCAGTTTCCAGTCCGTCATGGATGGGGAAATTCAGGGATTCCTTGATGCCTATCTTCGGTGGAAAGCTGCGGAAGATGCCGCCCGTTTCCGCTCGCCGGTGAAGTCCAACTGAGATAAACTCAGGCTGCCCACAAGAAAAACACCGTACGATGAGCCTCACCCTCCGGCTGTGGGCTGACCGGAGACCTGCATGAACAACGAGGTGAACATGGCGGCCGATATGGACTACGACCGCATTGAGAATTTGCGACTGGAATATACGGATCAGTACGTCACCGTGAATAGCCCGCGTCCGGAACTTGCCCGATTTAAAGGAAAAATTGGCCGGGTAATCACAATCAATTGGAATGGTCGGGCCCTTGTCCAGTTCGATTCTGCTGTCGATCGCGGCTGGTACGACATTGACCTTGACGACCTGCGGGTGGTGGATCCGCCGGCTCCGAAACCAGCGCAGGGGGCCTCGTCCTCAGCATCGGCCCCCAAGGAGGGCACGCAGCATGTGGAGTACAAACCTTCGGCTCTTGAGGTAGCGCGACAGGCCCGGGACAAAACATTTGCTCAACCCTCAGCGCAGGGAGGGACCCCGAGCGACGACCAGAGTTCGTCCAAAGAGATGACGCAATCGTGAGGGGCATTAGGTAAATTTCCTCTCCCGCTGGAGCGCTCGGGCGACCTGCCGAGTTACGGAAGCACCTAAACGCTAACAGTCTCTTTGGCAATGAGTGTGATGAGTCTATGAGCGGCCAGCAGGAATCTTTTCTTCAGGTCTTTGTGACGTTTCCGGATCGCGAATCGGCCGCGCGAGTCGCGCAGGCTCTGGTCGAGGAAGCACTGGCAGGTTGCGTGCAAATCGTGGGTCCAGTTCACAGTGTGTACCGGTGGGAAGGGAAAATAGAGTCGGCCGATGAATGGTTGTGTTTAATCAAGACTGCGACTTCGCGCTACGCTCAACTTGAGCAACGCATCCGGCAACTCCATTCCTATCAAGTGCCGGAAATTATCGCGGTACCGATTTCAGCGGGAAGTTCGGATTACTTGAAATGGTTAAGTGCCGCGACCGGGGAAACGAGCTCTGCTCCTTAGAATCTGCGTTCATCCTGCTGTTGTCCTTTCCACGCGCAGCCGTGTACCGGCAGAGGATCCCCTGCAGGCAATTTGGGGAACTTGCCATTTGAGGCTTGGCATCGCGCGGGTTCCGGGAAATAATGAGCGTAGTCCACCGGCCCAGCGCAGAGGTTTTGCTTTGTCGCCAAAATGTTTGACATAGTCCGGACCCGGCTAACCCAGCACGAAAGGCTGCCTATGAAGATTTCACCTCTTCTCCGTACGCGTGTTGTCACGATTTCTTCTCCTTGGACTCATCCATTGACGAGGAGTTCAAGTTTCTTATGGGATGCCCGTTTATGGACGCCGCAATTGCTGCTGGCGGCCAGCCTGGCGTTGTGTTTTTGGGGCTTTGGGTACGCCACGCCGGCTCGCGCCGAAGGTGCTGCCTCATCGGCACCCACCGGTCTGGCAGCACTTTCCCTAGAGGATTGCAAACGAGTGCTCGCGGAGGGCGACGAGGCAAGCAGACTGAAAGCGGTTGCAGCGCTGGAATCCATGGGGCAGGAGGCGGTGCCCGTGCTTCTCACAGCCCTCGATGATTCCCATGACGCAGTGAGAGCGAGGGCCATCGTGGCGATCGGCAAGTTAGCACCCGCGCATGCCGAGGTGGCAGTCTCCAAGCTCCTGGAACTGGCCCAGAAGGATGGAGCGCAGGTGGATGAGTGGCCTAACTGGATACTGGCATTTAAAGCAATCGGGAAGTTTGGCGAAACGGCGTTGCCAACTCTTGATGAGCAGTGGAAAAACGCCTCGCCTGAAAAGAAGGCCGTGCTGTGCGTAGCGTATTCGGAATTGGGACCGGCGGCAGGCCCGGCTGTCCCAAAATTGATTGAACTGATTGAGGAAGACAACTTGGTCAATCGCCGACAGGCGGTGGGGGCTCTCATGGCGATTGGTCCGGCGGCGGCCCCAGCCGTTCCGGTGCTTCGAAAGGCGCTCTACCACGAGGATTTTCACACCCAGTATTGGGCATGTCGCGCGCTGGGGGCCATCGGTGAACCGGCCCTTCCTGCCGTGCCGGACCTCATTGATCGGCTCAAGAATGGGGCCGCTTCTGTGAAACGCAACGCCGCGGCTGCACTGGGTAAGATCGGCCCGAAAATCGGTCCCGAGGCGATTCAGGCACTGATCGAAGCGGTGGACGATGTAGTGCAACCGGTCCGCGAACAGGCTGTCCTTGCATTGGGGCGGCTGGGACCCGATGTGGCTGGGTCTGCCCGGGAGGCGATTGAAAAATCCCACGCTCGTCGGCCGATTTATCCGGCCTCGGCCGCATGTTGGGCGATCTGGCGTCTCGGGGGGCCCTTCGAGCCACTCAAAAACAGCCTAATTTCTGACATTCGTGCTGGAATTTACCGCGATGAGGCGACGGAGATCGTTCTCACGATGGGCCGCGATGCCGAGCCCGTCATCAAAGAGCTGGAGGCGCTGGCCCGGTCGCTCGCCCAGAAAAAGTTGGCACCTCTGGAAGAGGAAGAGCTTGCCAATATCCAGCAGACATTGGCCGAAGTACGGACCGCCTGGCAGAGCGGCACGCCGGCCCGGTAGTTGGTCATCGTCACCTTTTCCCGGCAAGTAGCGGAGAGGTGCAAACCTTAGTCAGGATGTGCGCATGAGCGAGATTCAGCCCAGAGGGACGTGCTTGTCAGGTCCGCATTCCAACTGGTGGATCATGCTTTTCATTGGCCGGTCTCCAACTGCTCGGTTCTGTGGAGGTCAAATGCTAGGGGCAACTCATGAAAGGCCCCTACAACACATCGGCGTCTCTCACAGATTCTTAGAAAAAGTGGCAATAGGTCAAACTTTCGCGGCGCTTGCCGCTGACTACGGGCGGGAGTAAAATGAGGCGTTATGGGATTTGCGGCCGCTTGCAGCCATATCTGCTAAAGTGCCATCGTCGTCCCTGGGTCGGCCGGTGGGCGGCGATTCAAACCGAAACGAGCTTGCCGCGACGGCCCGGTTGTTCGTCGCGGTTTTTATTTAGGCACACAAGTAGAGAGCAGCGAGCTGGTTCGGAGGAAAACCTGATTGCACCTTCCGTTGTTTATTCCAGAGCTCTTTGACTGAAAGAAACGGTGTCACCATGTCGAACAAGCCGACTGCTCAACCCGAGACCAATCGGTCCCAAGGTTTTTCCACTCTCTGCGTTCACGGTGGCGAAGATCGCATTAAGCCTTGCTATTCGATCACTGATCCGATTTTCTGTACGGCCACGTACACGTTCGAAAACACCGAAGCCGTCATCGAATACGTCACTAAAAAGCTGCCCCGCGAAGAATATGGCCGGTACGGCAACCCCACGGAAAAGGTGCTGGAAAGAAAGCTCGCAGCTCTCGAGGGCGGTGAAAGCTGTGTGACGTTTGCCACGGGGATGGCGGCCGTGGCCTGCTATCTGATGGCCAAAGTCCGCCCCGGTGATGAAATTGTGATGTTTGATGAGTGCTATCATCGCACTCGGGAGTTTTGTACGAAAGTGCTCGGCCAGTTCGGCGTGGTGACGCATCAAATTCCCGCCTGTGATTACGAAAAGATGGAAGCCGCCATCAACAAGCGGACCAAGCTGCTCATCAGCGAGTCGCCGACCAATCCGCATTTGAGCGTTGTGGATCTCGAGCGTTTTGCCGCGTTGGGGAAAAAATATGGTGTGGAAACTCTCATTGATGCGACGCTCGCTACGCCCTACAACGTGCGACCGCTCGAATACGGCATCGACTGTGTCCTGCATTCTTGTACCAAGTATTTAGGCGGGCACAACGACCTACTGGCAGGCGCGATTATTGGCCGGGAAGAGTTGCTTGAGCCTGTCCGAAAGCTGCGGGGTGTGATGGGAATGGGAAATTCCCCGCACGCCATTTATCTGCTGCTTCGCGGGTTGAAGACTTTCGAGCTTCGCATGGAAAGGCACAACCAGAACGGTCTGGCTCTGGCGCGATTTCTCGAAAAGCATCCGCGTGTGGAAAAGGTCTATTATCCCGGCCTGGAAAGCCATCGCGACTACGCGGTGGCGCGTCGCACCATGCGCGGATTCGGCGGTCTCGTTACGTTCCTGGTGAAAGATGCCGATGCCCAAATGACCGCCCGGGTGGTGGACGCCGTGCGAATTCCTCGGATTGGACCGAGCCTGGGGGGTGTGGAATCTTTGATCGAACAGCCCATGTACATGAGCTATCACGACTTCACCCCCGAACAGCGATTGGCGGTCGGTATCCCGGATAACATGATTCGAGTCTCCTGCGGGATTGAGAACACGGAAGATTTGATCGCCGACTTCGCTCAAGCGCTGGAAAAAATCTGATGCTGTGGCGTAAATCGCTGGCCAGCGAAATGACCGCGGTACCTGCGCTCAATCGATTCATCAACATTGGATTAAGGTGAATTATCACCGGCCACCGCCTCGGTAACGCAATGTCCCCAGCCTGAGAATAGGGCCATTTCCATGAAGTTTCGCACCAGGGCCATTCATCTCGGGTTTGAGCCTGATCCTCAGACGGGAGCGGTTGTTCCGCCCATCCATCTAGCAACGACGTTTGTCCAACCGGCAGCGGGAGAGTGGCGGGAATTCGATTACTCCCGCAGTGGCAATCCCACCCGGAAAGCCTTCGAAAACGCGATAGCGGCTCTTGAGTCCGGCGTGGGTGGTCTTGCTTTCGCCTCGGGAATGGCCGCCATCCATTGTGTGACGCAACTTCTGCAAACTGGTGATCATATTGTCACGGGCCAGGATGTTTATGGCGGGACATACCGGCTTTTTCACAAGATCATTAACCGGGCGGGGATTTCGGTGACGATGGTTCCTACAAACGATTTGGAGGCCGTGGAGAAAGCCTTCCAGCCGAACACCAAACTGCTCTGGTTGGAGACGCCCGGCAACCCCCTTCTGACGATCACTGACATCGCAGCATGTGCAGAGATCGCCCATCGGCATGGGGCACTGGTCGGTGTTGATAGCACATTCGCGACACCGGCCCTGACCCGACCCCTCGAGCTGGGTGCGGACATCGTCATGCACTCGGCGACGAAATATCTCGGGGGACACAGTGACGTCCTAGGGGGCGTCCTCGTGGTACGGGACGCGGAGCTTTATCAGCGGCTTTACTTTATCCAGAATGCCACGGGGGCCGTGATGGGTCCGTGGGAATCCTATCTCTGCCATCGTGGACTGCGGACCCTGGAACTTCGTATCCGCGAACAATGCCGGTCGGCCATGGCCATCGCTCAATTCCTGGCGGAGCATTCCGCCGTCCGGCGAGTTTACTACCCTGGCCTGGCTGATCATCCAGGTCACGAAATCGCCGCTCGCCAGATGTCGGGCTATTTTGGTGCGATGTTAAGCTTCGAGGTGGAAGGAGACATAGAAACGGCCAAGCAGATTGTCAATTCTACCCGTCTTTTCCATCTTGCCGTAAGTTTGGGGGCAGTCGAGTCGCTTATCGAACAGCCTGCCCTGATGTCCCACGCAAGCTACGATCCCGAAGCCCGCCGGGCCCACGGCATTAGCGACACGCTCATCCGCCTCTCCATCGGGCTGGAAGACCCGGAGGACCTGATCGCCGACCTCGAGCAGGCCCTGGTCCGGGCAATGTGACCCCGCAACCCGAAAATTTACCATGCGTGCTCCGGCTTTCTGCGGCGGGGCGGCTCCTGTGTGGTAAAATTTGCGGATTGCGCAAGCTTTTCTGAAAGATTTGGCTCTTCCGATTCCGATAAGTTTATCGACGAACAAACGTCGAGTTTGGCCCTCTGGCCTATCGTGTTATTGCTGCTGTCCATAACAGGAGTTGCCTTATGTCCCGGCGAACGACTTTCGCTTGGTGCTGCGTCATTACTGTGGCATTGGTTGCCGGCGTTTGGGACTGCCACGGGGTCGCGGCTGAAACGGAATACGTTGAACGGGCAACCGGTTCTCCCGTAGCGTACTGGAGCTCCCAGGTCTTACGTCGCCAGCCTCCGAGCATCGAGGAAGTGACGCGGCCCCCGGCCCGACGGGTTTCCCGACCACACCCCGCGGCGAGAAACTCTTCACCGGAGGAAATCAGCTACCAAATAATGACGACGTCCCGGGAGCCTGTCGAGGAGTCGTCGCCCGAGGTCATTCCACCCGGTCAGCCGGTCATCACAAGTGGAATGGTGGACGAAGAAGGCGTGCAAACTGGCTTGGTGGAAGACGGTGGTGTCATTTACGAGCCAGGGGGGTTCGTCCAGCCGGATGTGTATTATGGCGGAGGTTTGCTGTTTGGACCATGGATCCAGCACCTGAGTGTCTTTGCCGGAGCGCACGGTTTTAAAGGGCCGGTGGATCTCGGGCGAAACGGGAATTTCGGGCTCCACGAGGGCCTCAACTACTCCGCTCCGATCGGGGGTCCGTGGAACATCGGATACCAGGTGGGTGTTCAGGTGGTGCACAGTGACTTTGCCGGTCACGAGGCGCTCACATGGTACGGTAACAATCTGGTCTCCCGCGGGAGTCGGGCGCAAATGTTTCTCACTGCGGGATTGTTTCACCGCCCTGACTGCGGCCGATGGCAGTGGAGTGTCCTCTTCGACTGGATGCACGATGACTTTTGGGTGGACTCCGATTTACTCCAGATTCGGCATGAAATTTCGTTCTTCCTCGATGACATGCGGGAAATCGGCTACATGGGCATGTACGGCGTCAAGGACGACATGCTCCTTTTGCCCGACGATCCGCAGAACCCCGACCACCGCCAGTACCTCGATCTGTCGGTCCTCGATCGCTACGTGGTGTTCTATCGGCGTCACTTTTGTCAGGGTGGCGAGGGCCGATTCTGGGTAGGGGTTTCCGGCTATGGAGACGGCCTCATTGGTGCGGACATCACACTTCCGCTCGATGGCAGTTGGGCATTCGAGGCCAATTTCGCGTATCTGGCTCCTCACACCGGGCGGGGAGTGGACGGCCAAATCGATGAAAACTGGAGCGTCTCCATGGGCCTGATCTGGTATCCAGGACGGCACGTAAGCGAGGCCCTCAACGATCTCTTCCGCTCAGTTCAGGGTGTAGCGGACAATACGAGCATGATGTTCCACGGTCGGGTCCGCTGACCGCGTTCGGGGAAACACGCGTTATCAGGTGCCCTGCGTGTGTTATCAGCATGCGCAGGGCTTGCTGTTTACAATAGTCCTCCGGGGACAGGCACTCCAAGAGGGCCGATTTCTTCGCTTTCCGAACCCGGCTCTGGTGATAATTGGCACTCTCGATTCTTGACATGGCGAGCTCAGTTAGATGGAATGAAGCGAGCATGAAAACCGTTGTTAGGTAGAAAAGGTGTTTTTTGAAAGAAAGGCCTGCCCTATGTCTCAAAGAACTCGCCGGCGTGATTTCCTGAAATGGGGTGCCCTGGGCACGTCCATCCTGGGAATTCCTCAATTTCTGCCTGCCACGGCACTGGGATTGGAACAGGGCGTTCCGCCCAGTGAAAAAATCACTTTGGGTGTGATCGGGATTGGTCCTCGGGCAACCTACGACCTGAACGCCATCCTCAAATTGCCGGATGTCAAATGCCTGGCCATCGCTGATGTGCAGGCACGTCGCCGGGAGGCAGGAAAACGTCTGGTGGACGAATTCTACGGCAACAACGACTGCGCAGTTTATCGCGATTTCCGGGAACTGCTGGCACGTTCTGATATTGACACAGTTCTCATCGCGACGGGAGACCGCTGGCACGCACCCGCCTCGATCATGGCGGCAGAAGCGGGCAAAGACGTTTACAGCGAAAAACCTTGTGGCATCACAATCGCCAAGTGCCAGCAACTTGCAGAAACCTTTCAACGCACCAAGCGTATTTTCCAGGCGGGAACCCAGCGTCGCAGTGTGCCCAACTTCCAATATGCCGTCGCGCTGGCTCAAAGTGGGAAACTGGGAAAAATCCATACGGTGTATGCATCCGTATACGAGCCGCAACTCGAGAACGGCTGGCTGCCACGAGAACAGACGCCACCGCGCGATGTGGTGGACTGGAATCTGTGGCTGGGACCGGCCCCGTGGCGGCCTTACAACCATACTTATGTGGACGGAGGCTGGCGGGGCTATTTTGATTTTGACTCCGGTGCGCGACTTCTGGATTGGGGTGCGCACACTGTCGATCTGTGCCAGTGGGCACTGAAGGCCGATAATACGGTCCCTGTCCGATATGTTCCCGAGAACGACCGAATCGTGTGCTACTACGCCGACGGCGTGAAATTGATCCTCGACTTTCTGAAAACTCCGTTTGGCGATCGGTCGCCAAAATTCATCACCCGACTGGGAACCTGTCCCGTCCGATTTGTGGGAGACGAAGGCTGGGTGGAAACCGGTGACGAAGGGGGCATTGAGGTTCATCCGGAGTCACTTAAGAAGGAACTGCCTGAAGCAGTGACTCGCGTGAAGGGACTGGATGTTTCGGCCCACGCCCGCAACTTCTTTGATTGCGTGCGCTCGCGTCAAAAAACGGTGACCAATGAAATGATCATGCGACGGTCGCATGTGGCATGTCACGCGGCAGCCATCGCCTGGATCCTCAACCGCGAGCTCCGCTTCGATCCGGAAAAAGAACGGTTTCCCGACGACGAAGAAGCCAACCTCCTCTGTGCGCGTCCGGAAAGGAACCCGTGGTCGGAGACGGGGGTCTGAAATGTCGTTTGCAAACTGGTAAAGCGCAGCCCTCATACACCTCGACGGAGCGGTAGGGAGCTGGCAATTGGCCTCCCTACCGCTTAACTCCTTGAATGGGACTCCGCGGGGGTGTTCGAATGAGTTGTGACAGCGCTTATGAAGCGGCCTGGACGAGCGCGTCTTTGAGACGATCTTTGGACTGAACACCCATCAATTTTTGCACAACCTGACCGCCTTTGAAGATGATAAGGGCCGGGATCGCCGTCACGTGATAGCGCATGGCCAGGTTCTGATTTTCGTCCACGTTGACCTTGCAGACTTTTGCCTGCCCGGCCATTTCCGTGGCCAGTTGCTCGACCGTCGGCGCAATCATCCGACACGGGCCGCACCAGGGAGCCCAAAAATCCACAAGCACCGGCACATCCGCCTGGAGAACTTCTTTATCGAAACTGGCTTCGTTGACTTCAATGGCTTGACCCATCGCACACAATCCCTGTCGCTTCTCTAACGTTGATAAATTGAAGCTCGATCTTGCTACACCCGCTTGCATCAGAGCAAGACGCCGTTACGCGGCTTATTGCCGATTATACGTAAATAGTTCCTGTCGTCAATTGCGTAAATGCCTGGCGTTTACCCACTGCGCCGGGAGATTGGGTCGCAGGCAGTTTCCTCGGCTACGACGAGCGTGCCCCTCCGGTTGACTTTCGGAAGGAGGTGCTCTTACGTCTTCTGTTCAACGCTGGACAAGTCATCTCCTGTCACGGAGCTGACCAGCTCGGCTATGCTCGGCGTACGGCGCGACAATCACAAATTGGCCTCAATCGGGATAAACACTATTGGCCACGTCCCATGTTTTGTAGGGCCAATTCATAAACCCCCTTCTACCGAAAAAGCAGACAAAAGTCGGTGGTTTGCGTGGGCTGTGCCTCCCCTAGTTGCACGACCAAAGAGGTGCCGATTAGAATTGCTGTCGACTTGTTGGCTTGTCGAAGTGAAAAACACGGCTCTGGCACGGATTTCCTTGGCATGCGAGGGTTGCGCCGATGTTGAACGAAAAGCTACTCCTGCGGATACGGCTCTGTGTGTTGATGTTCTTCCAGTTTTTCGTGTGGGCCTGCTGGATGGTGCCCATCGGTACGTTTGGACCCGCGGTGCGGGGGTTCACCGGATCAGAGATGGGATGGGTGTTTTCGACCACCGCGATCGCGGCCATTCTATCGCCTCTTTTTGTGGGCTTTGTGGCGGACCGTCTCTTTGATACCGAAAAGATCCTTGCGGTTCTTCATGTTATCGGTGGAATCTGCCTTATCCTCACTGGTGTGCAGACCAGCTTTTGGCTGTTTTTCTTGTTTCTTCTGATCAATACGCTCGCCTTCATGCCCACGCTCGCTTTGGCAAATTCGCTGACGTTTCGTAACCTGGACAATCCCGCCACATTTCCCCGGATTGCCATGTTTGGCACGATCGGGTGGATCATCTCTGGCTGGATTGTGGGTCTGTTCATCGGGGAGCGAAATCCCGCCTTCTTCTATCTGGGTGGTGCCGTAGAGATTCTTTTGGCCGCTTATGTGCTCACTCTTCCTCACACCCCACCGCAGGCCAAGGAAGCCGGAATCGCGGATCTGCTTGGGCTGGGAGCCGTCAAGCTCCTTAAGGATCCAGAGTTTTTGCTGTTTACCATTTGCGCGTTCTTGATCGGCATTCCGGCCGTGTATTACTTTGTGAGTGCGAACCTCTACCTCACGCAGATCGGGGCCCCGGCCCCCACAGCCCTGATGACCATGGGCCAAATCTGCGAAATTGTGGCGATGGCCATTATGCCCATCTTTATTGCCCAATTGGGGCTGCACAAAGTGCTGGCTCTAGGTATGGCCGTCTGGGCACTTCGATACCTCCTGTTTGCCTCTGAGGTGTATCCGCTCGTTCTGCTGGGAATCCTCATTCACGGATTTTGTTACGTCTTCGTCTACGTCGGTTCCTACATTTTTGTGGATACCAAGGCCCCACGGGAATTGCGGGCCAGTGCGCAGAGCTTCATCGCTTTCCTCATGCTGGGAGTGGCCTGGCTCATTGGGGCCAACCTTGCCGGCCGGACCAATGACGCCTATCCTGCTAAAGTCAAGAACTTGATCGCAGCGCGAGTCATCCCGGAGGGGGTCGCACTTCCTGGATGGACCGAACTGGCCAGGGACTTTGATCAAAATAAAGATGGGATTATCACCTCGGATGAAATTGAACAAGTTTTGCGCAGTGCTCCCCAAGGGCAAAACGAGCAGGATAGGCAAAAGCTGTATGATGCACTCAAGGCCGTGATGCGGCTTGTGCCCGCATCCACATTTGGGCACGTTCAGGCTGCCGTAGCAGGGAAGTCGGTGTACATGACAAAAGCCGACTACCTCGCGGTGAATCGTTTTGGTTGGCGGGATATCTGGCTCTGGCCTGCTATCATGGCCCTGGTGGTCTTCGGCCTGTTCACATTGGGAATGCCGAAGAAAAAGGAACAAGCAGGTACCGAAACCCCCGGTGGGGAGACTGCTCCTCAAGCTCCGGAGGCGCCAGCCGAAACTGCGCCGTCCGCGCCCTAGTCGGAGCCTGCGACTGCCGGGGAGGCAAACGCCTCATCGCAGCGCGAGGCCCCACCGGCAACACCATCCGGTGACGTCACGCCGCCGAGCGATCCCAACACGTTCGGGTAGACGAACGGTTTACCGCGGGCTGGAGCGGTGCTCGTAAGCGACGTTTTGTTATCGTTCGCTTCGGCAACGCGCGAAGGATATGCTCCCGGATGTTGGAGCATTTTCACGCGCACTAGGGGCGTTCGCGCTTTCCAAGCTTGCGATAGCAGTCCAGGAAGATCGCCACGTCTTCCGCAATTTGAAAATCGAACATTCCGACGATGAGGAAGTCTGCCCCGTTCCGCAGCGCGTAGGGAAATGCTTGCCGGGGATGGATTGCCCCCGCAGCGAGCACTTTGAAAGCAAACCACGGCTTGGTGACCGTCTTCATGAACTCGATTGTCTCCTCTGGATTGAGACACCACATGTTATCGTTGAAAGCGAACGGCTCGCTCCGCCGCGGCCTGTGCCAGCAGAAGTCTTCTCGTAATTCTTTGGGTGTCGCGGACCAGTACTGGTCGCTGTGGAGTGTTTTGACGTAGAAGTCCGCGCCGATTCCCTCTTTTTCGCATTCCATGGTGACCGTCAGCGAATGACTTCCGATGCCCGCCGGAACCCCCGCTTCTTTGATGCATTCCACAGTGTTGGCGAGCACATCCAGTCGGCCGGCCATGACGGGAGGTTCACTGCGACCACCATGCGTGTACAACATCGTTGCGCCGTGGCTAAGGACCTCTTCGATCTCCCGACGCACGGCATCTTTGTTAGCATCTGGGGTGATACAGACAATCGCCTGGAGTTTGCCCCCGCGTTCCTTGTTGTACTTTTCCACCAGGGGAAGACACACGGGGTTACACTGGATGGTGTTGATCCCGTGGGCTTCCGCGAGCGCGAGGGTCTCAAACACTTTCTCTTCCGTGTTGTAAGCTTTGAGAAGTCGCGAGATGTAGACGAGGTCCCGACTGTGGGCGAAGCCACCGATAAGGTTGCCGCCGATGACCAGGCGGCTGATGGAGATGTCGCGCACCTTGCCGTGGGGCATCTGACTGGCGATTTCCCGTGAAATGTTTTTTTCCTCAGATGCTGCACCTTCCTGGGCCGCCAGAAGAATCTGCTCTTCACGACTGATAGCCGCACCCATGGCAGCGACGAATGCTGCTGTGCTCAGAAAACAACGCCGGGACGGTTGATGTCGCATGACGACCGATCTCCTGTTTCCCACAATCGATTGCCCTCTATGATAGGACCTCCCCCCGCGACTCTGGAGCTGGCTGCTATTTTAATTACCCC
>NZ_JBAMME010000200.1:0-47310 GCF_039793925.1 Thermogutta sp.
CGGAAGATACTGGACGCACCAACCATTATCCGTTATATTTAACGGGATTGCGTCCATGTTGTTTGACTTTGCAGAACACTAGTCGGAGTAGTTTCCGATGGAATCCGTTAAATGTCACGGAATGCCCTAGATTCGTTCTCAGGCTCTGCGAATGGTCGATCAAAAGACACTTCTGGTTGAGATTTGGCGCGCAGCGTGCCGCCACATCGAGATCGCCGAATCCGTAGCCGGGATCGCCGAAATTCTCCAGGGGTGCATCCCTTTCGAATTGATGATTGTCCGGCGCTTAAAGCCGGCCGAGTCGGCCCTGGAAACCGTCGCGGTTGCACCGACAGTCCCCAGGTGGTTAGGACACCGCGTGACCCCCCTTGGCCATATTGCGTTTTCTCGCCTTATGGAGTGGTGCTTGCGGCGGGAGGTTCTATTGGTGACGCCTGGTCGGCGAGATCTCTGCGGAGTGGATTTGGAAAGCTTGCTTGGGAACGTCCCCTCGGCCGTTCTGGTGGGTGGACTGGTCTCGGACGGGAAGGCCACCGGCGTGGCAATGTTGGTGGGACGTAAAAACGGGCCTTCCTTGACGAAGCCGCATGGACAGCTCCTTCAGGACATCCTGGAGCCGCTGGCGGTGAGTCTGGAGAATGATGCCCGGGTCCGCGAATTGGCCGTCCTTCGGGAAGCCGCTGAGGCCGAGCGACAATCTCTTCTAGCGCGTTTGGGTCGAAAGTCGCTTGGCGACACAATCGTGGGAGCGGACGCCGGCCTGAAGCACGTGATGGAACGTGTGGAGTTGGTGGCCCGATCGGATGTCCCGGTCCTTTTGCTGGGGGAGACAGGCACCGGCAAGGAGCTGATTGCGCGGACCATTCATGTTCGCTCTCCTCGAGCAAAAGCACCGTTTCTCCGCGTGAATTGCGGGGCGATTCCTCCCGAATTGGTTGACTCCCAGCTCTTCGGTCACGAGAGGGGAAGTTTCACGGGGGCGGTAGAAACGCATCAGGGGTGGTTTGAACGGGCTGATGGTGGGACGCTTTTCCTGGACGAAATTGGAGAGCTTCCGTTGGACGCCCAAGTCCGTCTCCTCCAGGTTCTTCAGGATGGAACGTTCGAACGAGTTGGCGGGCGTCATCCCATCACCGTGGACGTGCGGATCATCGCGGCCACACATCGCGACCTGCAGGAGATGGTTCGGACGGGTCGGTTTCGCGAAGATCTGTGGTACCGTTTGGCGGTGTTTCCCATTTTTCTCCCGCCGCTCCGGGACCGTCTCGAGGACATCCCCGCACTTGCCCGCCATTTTGCCGAACGGGCTGCGGTGCGATTCAATTTGCCGCTCCAATTGCCCACGGAAGAGGACATCCGCCTTCTCATGAACTACGACTGGCCAGGGAACATTCGGGAACTGGCGGCGGTCATAGATCGAGCGGCGATTTTGGGAGATGGTCGGGGACTTCAGATTGCGAAGGCCCTGGGAATTGGTGCCTCACCGGGCACGATGGATCATGAGAAAGATAAATCCCGCGAGGAGGCATTTCCCACATTGGAGGAAGTCAATCGGCGGCATATCGAAGAAGCTCTTCGGCGCTGTAACGGCAGGATCGAAGGCCCCAAAGGCGCGGCGGCCTTGCTTGGGATCAACCCGCACACTCTGCGCTCCAGAATGCGCAAACTCGGCATTCCCTGGCAAATCTATCGCAGGAAGTCCGGGAGGTGACTCCCCGGCCCCAACCTGCCGGCGGATCGCTGCAAACGCGCACATTAAGACGGTATGCCGAAACAAACGCAGAGATTGACGAGATTGCGTTGCGAATGCCTGTGGAAAATCATATGCGTTGCGTGTATCGCGTCTTCCCCCGGGTTGGCGAACTCCCGCTGGCCGTGGTAGCGTAATGGTGTTATCAACGTTGGGGCTCCAACTTTGTGTTGATGACAACAGGATAAATTGGCATTCGCGATGGGAGAGGCTCGATGCGTCCATTTGCAAGATTCAGCGCCATTCTGATTGTTGCCCTGGTGTTTGCAGGATGTCCGAAACCGCAACCCGCCCCGCAAGGTGAAGAGCAAAAACAACCACCTGCGAAGGAAACGAAGGCGACTCAGCCGACCGTGAGCGTTGACCCGGGCCTTGTGAAAAAGCTCGAAGAGCGAGTCACCCAGTTGAACGGCAAGCTTGAGCGAGATGCGGATGGCAAGCCGGTGGCTGTGGACCTTTTTCAGCGGCAGACGACCGATCAAGATCTGGCACTCATCGCGCGGGTCCCGACCATCCAGCGATTGAGCTTGTGGGGCGCCGACATTACCGACGCGGGAATCCAGGAACTGACGAAGCTTCCCAACCTTCAGGTGCTCATTCTGGAAAACACCAGCATTACCAATGACGGAATGAAATTCCTGGGGCAGATTAAAAGCCTGCGGTCGCTCAATTTGCGGCGAAGCACCAATTTGACAGATGATGGACTTCAGCACCTGGTGACGCTGGAAAACCTTCAGGAATTGGCCCTGCTGTACAACAATTTTTCCGATGCCGGGATGAAGTGGGTGAGGCAGCTCAAAAAACTCCGCAACCTGGACCTGCGGGGATGTGTCATGATCACGGATGCGGGCCTTGAACAATTGAAAGACCTGAAGGAATTACGGGCCCTCAAGTTGCGGAATCAGCCCAGCGTCACCGATATGGGGATCGCTACGATCGCGCAATTGACGAATTTGAAGGACTTGGCTTTAGAAGATTCCGGAATTACCGATGCCGGCCTGAAGCAAATTGCAGCGCTGACCAATCTGGAGACTCTCAACCTCATGCGTTGTTATGGCGTCACAGATGAAGGAATCGCCGCGCTCAAGCCGCTCACCAAGTTGCGGCAGCTCTTCCTCCGCGGACTTTATATCTCCGGTCATGGGCTGAAGGAACTCACGGATGCCAAAAATCTCGAAGAGTTGGATCTGGCCGAGACGCAGGCGGATGACACGACTGCCGAGGCGCTTCTCAATTTTCCGAACCTGAAGGTTCTGGATCTCTGGCATACTCAAATTACCGATGCAGGTCTGGCCCATCTCGGCAAGCTTCAGCAGTTGGAAGAATTGGTCCTGGATGGAACACCAGTCACCAGTGCCGGCTTGGCTCACCTGGTGAATCTCTCCCGGGTTCGCGCGCTCTCGCTCAAGGAGTGCCGTAACGTTACCGACGAGGCCGTGTCCCATCTTGTGAAACTCACATCCCTGAAAAAGTTATCGCTCCAGCAGAGCGGCGTGACGGAAGCCGGAGTGGAACAGCTTCGAGAGAAGTTGACCGGCTGCACGGTCGAATTCTGATCCGAGGACTCGGAAAACGCGAAGAGGCATCCCGGCCGAACTCGGACAAAGCGAAACGGTTCAGCCTGGGGTGACAAGAAAATGAGCAAGCGGAGTGTTGCCAAAACACTCCGCTTGTTTTTTCACCGTGCCGGGCAATCCAAGGTGAGAAATGAATGGAGCGTTACCGGGCGCGGATGATTTCCACCTTTGACCTGTCGGGCAGGTTTTTGAATCAGTCGAGCGGCTTGACGCGGATGTTGCGATAGGCCACTGGACCGTGATTACCCTGCAGCATAATGGGGCCGCGAGGCACTTCTTTGCCGGTGACGCCGCCGGGGGTTTGAGAGGGCAATTCCAGGTTCTCGTGGATGACCTGACCGTTGAGAACCACTTTCACCAGTTTGCCGTTGGCGATTTTCTTGCCCGTGGCGTCAAAACGGGGGGCACGGTATTCGATGACATACTTTTGCCACTCGCCGGGTTTCTTGGAGGCATTCACTTTGGGAACGGCGATGCTGTAGAGTGCACCCATGTCTCCCATGCCCAGCTTTTCCTTGCCGTAGCTGTCGAGCACCTGAATCTCGTATTCGCCCATCACATAGATGCCGGAATTGGACGCCTTCGGGACCATCACTTCAATCTCGATGATGGCATCGCCGAAGGTCTGTTCGGTGTAGATGTCCACGCCGTGGGAGCCGACGTTCACCAGTTCTTCTCCTCCGGGTTTGCAGATGAGGGATCGCGGATCGTTCGAATCGACAGCCGCCGTTCCTACCTGCCATTTGCTTTGCTCGGGGCTCCCCTTGAGCTTCCAGCCCGGTAGACCCGGTTTGATTGGAATAGTGATCCAGCCTTCTTCTGCGACGGCCGAGGCGGCCAATCCCATCACAAAAACGCCACACATCAACCAGCGAACACACTTCCTCATGGTGCCATCTCCTTGTTAGAGGACCGAGAATCACGTAGGTCCCATAGCCGATGGGACCGATCACGTCTGTTGATTTGCGGGTATCACGGGTTCCCTGTGATGGGGAGGGTTATTCGAGTTGGTAATCGGGATTCGGGGTTGGTAGCTGGGCATCGACCTCCTTCAGCCATTTTTCCAACTTCGCCCGGAGCTCTGCAACCTTTTCCGGGAAACGGCCGGCGAGGTCCTGTGATTCCTTGGGATCTTCCTTGAGATTGTACAGCTCCCCATGATTATCCTCGTAGAAGTGGATGTATTTCCAGTCTCCCTGCCGCACTGCACTGTAGGGAGTTGCGCCGCCTGGATGGTAGTGCGGATAGTGCCAGAAGAGGGCACGATTAGGCAACGAACCCTGGCCGCGCAGCACGGTGGCCAGGCTGATGCCGTCGCAATGGTGTGAAGGATCGTCGGCAAGGCCGAGTATGTCGAGGATGGTGGGATAAAGATCGATCGTCATGATCGGTTCATGGGACACGCTGCCCGGGGCAGTCACCCCAGGCCAGCGAATAATCCAGGGAACACGGACGCCACCTTCATAGGCCGAACCTTTTCCCGCCCGCAGACCGATGTTGTGTGTGACCGGCCGTTTCTGGCAGGCGGGCAAAACCAGTCCGCCGTTGTCGGACGTGAAGATGACGATCGTTCGCTCGGTCAGTTGGAGACTGTCCAGGGTCTCGAGAATCCTCCCCACGCTCTCATCCAAACTGTGGATCATCGCGGCATACACCGGGCATTGCTGGCCATCCAGGTTGTCCCCCCGGGTGGTAGCTTCTGCGAGCTTTTTTTCGTAATAGCGGACAAGCTGTTCCTTCGCCTGGAGCGGCGTATGCACGGCATAGTGGGCAAAATACAGGAAAAACGGCTTTTCCTTGTTCGAGCTAATGAACTTAATGGCTTCGTCTGTGAGGCGATCGGTGAGATATTCCCCTTCGTGACCGCCCTCCAGGGGAACGCGGCGGTCTCCTTTTCCGTACGGCCAGAAGTAACTGCCGGGCGAACCCCATTGAGTTCCGCCAATATTGAGGTCAAATCCCTGGTGCTGAGGGAAATACGGTGGATCGCCCAAGTGCCATTTTCCCACATGGGCCGTCGCGTAACCTGCTGCATGGAGGCGTTCGGCCAGGGTAAGTTCTTCGAGGGGAAGGTACATCGTCCAGTTGGGAATGCGGAGTTTTGCCCGCGGACGCACATGGCCGGGTATCCAATCGGTCAGGTGCAATCGCGCCGGATACTTGCCCGTCAGAAGGGCCGCCCGGGTGGGTGAACACACGGTGCACGCGGCATAGCCCTGGGTGAAGCGCATTCCCCGCGAGGCGAGACGATCGATGTGAGGTGTTTCGTAAAATCGGCTACCGGTGCATCCAAGGTCGGTGGCTCCAAGGTCATCCACCAAAATGACGACCACATTCCACGGGTTGTGGAGACGTTCCTGGGCCACGC
Organism: Thermogutta sp.; assembly: GCF_039793925.1. Classification (GTDB taxonomy): domain Bacteria; phylum Planctomycetota; class Planctomycetia; order Pirellulales; family Thermoguttaceae; genus Thermogutta. The sequence goes on from NZ_JBAMME010000200.1 coordinate 5,696, forward strand.
TGGTGGAATGCAGTGCGAGGATCAAACCCACCGCCAAGCCGTGGATCACGCGTTGCATGAGAATGCCTCCCGCAAAATGTGTGAAAGATGGGGCAGGAAAGGGCTGCCCTGTTGTCGCCATCATTATAAAACGCCGTGGCCGCAAAAGCACGGTGCTTAAAGGAGAAGGCAAAAAATAGTTGTCTGCTATAAGACAAACAATTTTGGAAAAAGCCGCGTTGATCACACAAAGTGGGGCTTCGGTTGAGGCGTATGCTTCCTTGTTCTCTTAGCAGGCTCCTCGACTGCTTTCGTTGTCCGACGAGTATGCCAGTTGCCCATCGATCCAGACGGCACGAACGGTGGACTGAGGACTCAGCACGGCCTCGAAAGGATCTCTTTCGTCGGCTCGCTCGCCCAACTTGACGACCGTGATTTGAGCAGAAGCCCCGTCCCGCAGATATCCCCAGCCTCGCCATCCCAGGACCTTTGCTGATTGAGATGTTGCCATGGCAAGGATTTGCGATCCGGGCACATGGGGAAAAAGTTCCCGCACGGTTTGCAATTCACGCAAGATACTCAGGTCCGGATTGGTCGCGCGACTATCCGTTCCCAAAATGACGGGAATACCGGCTGCCAGATACTCGTCCAGGGGATAACGGGAATGGCCGAATCGGCGATGCGTTCGCGGACAGAACACCATGGCAACCCGCCGGGCCGATTGCCGGAGCAAACTCCGCTCGAGTGATGTCAGATAATTCCCGTGGACCACCAGTAGGGGCCGACTTTGGGAAAGAATGGTGATGTACTCGGCCCAGCTTGTACCGATTCCGAAAAGAGATCGCACATCGATTCCCAGATCGGCGAACATCTTGTAAAACGGCCCTGTCTGATGCTGGAGGAACTCTTCTTCCTCTGGCGTCTCTGCGAGGTGGATGGCCACAGGAAAAGACTGCGCATTGGCGTACGCAACCACCCGCCTCAGGACGGCAGGCGGAACGGTGTAAGGGGCGTGGGGGCTTATTCCTGCTTCCAGCCCCAGCAGTGTACAGACCCGGCGGTGGGTATCCAGTTGGGAAGGGAGTGCCTCTGCCACATCTTCCCGCACGGCGATGCATTCCAGAAGACTGAGCACGCGGGGATGCGGCTTTGTTCTCGGAGACGGGCATCGATCGGGTGGAAAGCTTTCCAGCCCCCAGGCAGCCCAGCCGGGCTGCGTGATGTCCACAATCCCACAGGCACCGCCCGCAACGCATTCGATAATGCCGCGCGTCACAGCCTCTCCCGGACGGTAGGCTACCGATCGACGAAACGCGACCACCGTAGGAATCCACTCCCACAGCGGTTGTCCCTCCGTAAAGCCTCTGTCCCAGCCGCTCAGCTCCAGATGTGTATGGGCATTGATGAGTCCGGGAAGGATCGCGCAGCCAGGATAGGCATACTCTTCGACGAAGATCCGTACACTTTCGGGCAAGCTCGCCCGCAGTTCGTCCACAACACGACCGGCAGAGGAATCATCCTCGACGGCCAGCAGGCGATCCTGGTACAGAAGAACGCTGCCCAACCGTCGGGGATGTTCCCCGGGGGAAATGACCCAGTCGGCAGACAGTCGACGAAGAGTGAAGTCGGGCATCACTTGCGCGATGGGAGTCGTGTCGAGCTTCTTTCGAGGTTCACAGCTATTCCGAGCGAGTGACCAGGCACCATCTCAATCTCCATCATCCTCCGTGGCCGGCCGATTGGCCCACGGAGGGATCATCCAGGAGACAATCAGTCCGGCAGCGAGAATGCCGGCGGCCACAATCGGCCCGCGAAACATTAGTCCGTCCTCCGTCCAATTGGCCAGGGATTCCAGCCAGGGATGCTGGCGGTAGAACTCGGCGGTGATCGATCCCAAAGCCAGGCCGAGGCCGTTATGCAAAGCATGATAGACCACGCAGGGGTAAAGACTACGCGTCCGAAGAGCAAGCATTCCCAGCAGCAATCCCGCAACGAAGGCCACCACCGACTGCTGCATGAGTGCGTGAGTGAGACCGAAAAACACAGCGGAGTACACGACGGCCTCCAGAGATCGCAGACCGCTCTGAAACCCGGAAAGCAGGTATCCGCGGAAGGTGAGCTCCTCGCACACAGCCGGGACAAGGGCCATCACGAACAGGAGCGTAGGCCAGTCCGGCACGCCCGGGGAAAGCTGCTTGAGGTACTCTGCAATGGCCGGATCGACCGGATACAGCTTCGTCACCCACAGTTTGAACGTAGTGAATGCGGGACAGAGCACAACGGCCAGTAACGCTGCGCCCAATACATGCCGCCAACGAGGCCACCGAAGGAGGAGTGTTTCACCCGGGTTGTCCACGAACAGCCACGTCATGATCACCATCGGCAGGAGCACCACAACCAACTGTGTGATCAGCGCTTGCTCCATGAAACTGAGGGTCAGCGAAGTTCGGGCGAGAGATTGCGTCAGCACGAAGCGAATGAGGAGAATGCTGACCCCGCACAAAACGGCCAGTGCCGGGGTGGGAACGGGACGCCGCCGTGTGGCATATCGCAGCCAGGCAGTGACATCAAATCGCTCACTTTCCCGGAAAAGCACCTGCTCGCGATTGAACTGCTGGACAGACCAACGGAGCATGAGAAGGCATCCGCCAAGAGTGACCGCAGCCACCGGCGCAACGAAGCGGAGGGCCTCGGCGATCTGTCCCTCGATGAGGGTTTTCAACAACAACACCAAGCCGGTAATCGGAATGAGAGAAGTCCCCAGGTCCAGCTCAAGGCCTCGCGCCATGGGCAGGCCGACCAAGGGTAAGGTGACGAAAAGCAGGGGCATCAGATAATACTGGCCCTCTTTTGTGCTTCGCGCAAACGCGGCAATGCCCAACGCCAAACAACTGAAGGCGGCCGAAGTTGGCACCAGCGCCAGTCCCAGCCACAGAATTGAAGACAGCGGGGGAGCGGAAAACTGTGGCAGGTTGCCAAACGCCAGCCAGCCTGTCAGTCCCATGCTGACCAGGTTGAGGACGGCAGTCGCCATACTGAAAAGCGTGATGGCGGCCAACTTGCCGAGGACGATTTCTTTCCGGCTGGCGGGACTGGAAAGAAGCGTCTCCAGCGTTCCCCGTTCCTTTTCTCCAGCGCACAGATCCACCGCGGGATAGAACGAGCCGGTGAGGGACCAGACGACCAGCAGAATGGGGAAGATCTTGGCCCAAATAGCTGCCCCCTGCAGCGCTGTCCCCGCCGAGACGTCCGCGATTTCAAGGCGGAAAGGCCGGGCGGCTTCCGGCGGCAATTGGGCGGCCGCCAGATTGGCGATCATCACCTGCGTGCGCCATTGTTCCAGGACCCGGTGCAATCGATTGTAGGCGGTTTGCGATCTTTCCTGGGCGGAAGAGTAGTAAATCTGTGGCGAGGGAATAGCCGACCGCGCTACAATGACCGGTTGGCCCTTCCCATCCGAGATCTCATTACGGTTGCTCGATTCCTCTAAGCTCTCCGGCGCGATATTTTCAGAACGTACATGGAGTGGATTTTGACTATCGGAAGGAGAGTGTGCTGCCAACTGACGGCGGATCTCCTCTCGAAATCGCGCGAGTTCACCGGCGAATCCCGGTGGAAAGACCAGTACGGCGTCAAAATCTTGCGATGTGATGGCCTCCTTGGCGAGAGCTTCCCAGCCGTCAGGCATTGTGGGAGCGACGTGAGTCTCGGGCTCCTCGCGAAAAAACATCAATTCCAGAAGGCGAGCTTCCCCAGGGGTTGCAAAAAATATTTCACAAAAACGATTATTTTCGAACAGCGGTGGATCGAGCGGTTCGCGAGCTCCGATGACTAGTATCCGACTGGGCCTTTCCCCCATGAACTGGGCAATTTGAAAGAAGCTGAGGCCCAGAAGTGGATAGAGCAACACCGGCAGGACCGCCACCATAAAGATGGTCCGGCGATCACGCAACTGATCGCGAATCTCGCGGGCAAAGATGATACGAACGTTTCGCCACGTCATGTCGGACGCTCTATTGCCACTGATTCTCTCTCCGCGTCATCATCAGCTCCCGCGTTGTCGCCGTGGTCCACTTGGCGCCCATTCTTCTCAGATCTCGCTTCTGATTGGCGGCCTTCCGATTCGACCTGAGTGATCAGCCGGAAAAACAGCTCTTCCAGATCATTCTCGCAGTACTTTTCGCGGAGTTCCGGCAGTGTGCCCGCTGCCAGAATCTTCCCCCGATAGAGGATGGCGATGCGGTCGCAGAGTTTTTCGGCTTCGCGCATGATGTGCGTGGAGAAAATGACGCATTTGCCGTGGTCTCGCAGCTCTCCAATGGTTTTCAGCAGCGCTCTTGCCACCAGGACGTCCAAGCCCGCGGTGGGTTCATCGAAAATAAGCACGGGCGGATCGTGAATAAGGGCGCGGGCCACTGAGACTTTCTGCTTCATCCCGGTGGACATCTTGGCCCCCAAAACATCACGAATCTCCCACATCCGCAGCCGATTAAATAGTTCCTCCATTCGAGCGTGCAGCACATCCCGCGGCAGCCCGTAAAGAAGTCCAAAGTACTCCACCATCTCCCAGGCGGTCATGCGGTCATACACGGCCGTGTTGACGGACATGAATCCGATCGACCGCCGAACTTCGTCTGGCTGCGTCAGGCAATCGAAACCGTTGACAACCGCTCGGCCAGAGGTCGGCTTCAGGAGCGTGGCAAGAATCCGCAGCGTGGTGGTTTTACCGGCTCCATTGGGGCCCAAGAGTCCGAAAACCTCGCCTGGCCGGGCCACGAAACTCAGCCCTTCCAGGGCCACGATTCGCCCCCGACGGAGGTCGTCATAATGCTTGGCGAGATTTTCTACCACAACGCTGCACATGTAAGAACGCTAACCTGGCAAAGTAACCAGGGACTCGCAAAAAGACCGGGGCTACCTGGTGAAAAACTTGGCGAACACTGCCACGTGAAGGTCCTCGACCGCCTTTTGAAACGGCTTCCGGCGGCCAAGACCTTCCACGCCATTCAAAGTTTGCCATGGCTCGGCTTTTCGCCTCCTCGTGGCCTGTGGGAAGCCCAAAAGTCGTCTGCTGCACGCGCTGCGACCTTCAAATTTGGCTTCAGAAGATTGTACCACGCGGGAACCCGAGCCAGGCGGTCCGGATGATCCCCCCTGGGAAATAGAGGTTCGGGAGCGGCATCTGTCGGCCGAGCGACAGACATAACCGCTACAACTAATTCAGGCTCAAGCGCCGCAACCAGGTGAATTTGGCGTCCGCGGACGGGACGCGCCACTAAAGTGGCATTGTCATCAGAGACGCCATTCCGGACAATGCCAGTCGGTTATGCTCGACGAGCGTGGGCGAGGCGCGGTCGATTCGGTAAACCAGGAAAAATGGGATGATGCAATCTTTTCGTGTTGTCCAGATATTACTTGTTGCGACTTGTTTGCTTGGGGCCCAATCTGGCACGCGAACCGCGGATAGGGCTTTAGCGGATGACATCCTCGGTGCGCAGGAACGGCGTTCAGGGTCGGAAGAGCTTTTGGCGCAGTCACAAGCGCCACGCTTCAATTCCGTCCGTCCGCCGCTTCGCATCGCTCGTGTTGAGGAACCGGAGTCTCCTGCGCAGCCAGCCGCCAACGGAGGCACGCCTCCACTCTCGCCTGTAACCCCTGGAGTTGGGGGGCAGACCCCCGCTGACTCTTCAATGCCCGCACTATCGCCCGAGGACCTGCAACTTCGAATTCAACGGGTTCAATCGGACCCCAATGTCGAGGATTCGGTCAAATCTCAGATTGCCGGTTTGTACGAACGGGCGCTGCAGGAACTTACTGCCGCGGAGAAGGCGCGAACGCAGGCCGAGCAATTCCGTCAGCAACGGGAATCCATTGCGCAGGAGATCAAAAAGCTGGAGGCAGAGCTTGCTTCCCTGGAAGCGGCCTCGGGGAGCGTGAGCGCGGACAACCTCTCGTTGGAAGAAATTCAAAAGGCGGCCCAGCAGGCTGAGGAACGGCTCAACGCGGCACGCAGTGCCCGTGATGCTGTTGAGGCGGAAGTGGCCCGACGCAATTCCGCCCGGCAATCCGCCAAGCAGAGGGCCGACACAGCACAGAAACGGATGGAGGCCGCCCGGCAGGCGCTGGCAACGCTTGCGAAAGCCGACCAGCTCCCCGCTTTGACAGAAGCGGAACGTGTTCTGCATCAGGCGGAGTTGGAATCGGCACGCTGGGAAGCCGAGGTCAGCAAAGAGGAACTGGCCTATTACGATAAAGCCGACGAAGCCCTTCTCCCGTTGCAAAGACGGGTAGCCGCACAGCGGTATCGGGTGGCGGAAAGCGAGTTCCAGCAATGGCAGCAGATCCTGGCACAGCGGCGTCAGGCCGAGGCGGTTTCTCGCGCAGAGAAAGCCAAACAAAGACGGCAGCAGCTTCCGGCCGCTCTCCGCAGTGTGGCCGAACAGGTGGAGAAATCGGCTGCCGAGGTCGCCCAGCTTACGGCGAAGGTCAATGCCGTATCGGCTGAACTCACCCGCGCCAGCCAGCAGATGGAGGACCTCAAGCAACAGTTCAAAACCACCAAGGACCGAATGGGGGTGGTGGGAATGACGGGGACGCTGGGACTTTGGCTGCGGGCGCAGCGCGCGAAACTTCCCGACACTTATACCCTCTGGCAGAGAATCCGCAAGCGTCAGGAAGATATCCGCATAGCGCAGTGGAATGTGCTGGAAATCAGCGATCGGCACGCGCAGGCACCACCCCTGGAGGAAGAAATTGCGCGGTGGCGGAGTCGTCTGATGGGGGAGGATCTGGATCATCATCCGGAATGGGAAGAAGTCCTTCGGGAACTCCTCACGGAGTCATATTCGCTTCTCGAACAGCAGGTCAAACTCTACAACCGCTGGCTCAATGACCTGGTGGATCTGGACAGTACGGAAAGAGCGACCATTCGGCTCATCGAAGAGTATCGCCGGTTCATCGACGAACACATCTTGTGGATCCCCAACACCCCCGCGTTCGAACCGTCACAATGGGCCGAGCATTTCCGTTTGACGCTGGGGGTGATCAACATGCTCGCAGGGGCGGAAACGTGGTCTGAGGTTGGGAGGATTATTGCGCGAGATGTGGTCAATAATCCCAGTTTGTGGATTTCGGCCGTTTTGCTCTTGCTGGTTTGGGGGTTGGTTCTTGTCCGATTGAGAAGGGGTCTGCCCGATCTGGCCGCCCGAGTCAGTCGCGGAGCCTTCTACGGATTTTGGCCTACTCTTCACGCGGCGGCCATTACGGCGGCGGAAACAGTCTGGCTGCCCTCGGCCCTTCTCTTTTTGGCATGGCGACTGGTGTCCCCTTTGGAAAGCACTTCCCTGGCCTTGGTGCTTGCGGCGGGACTGCGCTCGGCAGCGGAATTCTTGTTAGTCTTTGACGGGTTGCGGCGGGTGGCAGCCTCCGGCGGGTTGGGAGAGGCTCATTTTGGGTGGCCGCCGAACCTCACGGCGGCCCTCCGACGTCACCTCCGCTGGTTCGTCGTCCTGGGGGTGGTTATCACGTATTTCTGTGCAGCCATCCATGCCAGTAACGACCAACGGTGGGAGGCCGGCCCCGGACGTCTGAGCTTCCTGGCGATGATGGCGCTTTACGCGGCGATGGCGACGATCCTCTTCCGCCCGCGGGGACCCGTCTGGGAAGCGGTGCGCGTTCACAACGAGCGGGGATGGTTCTATCGGGGTCGGACAGTCTGGTGGCTTGCCGGTACAGGAACCCCGATTGTCTTGGCTGTGCTTTCCTTGCTGGGTTACAGCTACACGGCGATTGAGTTAGCTCAGCGATTTCGAGAGACAATTGTTTTACCCTTGGGTCTGGGAATTCTCGAAGAGTTATTCAACCGCTGGCTCATTGTCCGCAAGCAGCGGATCGGCCTCAATCGCGCGCGGCAAAAGCGCATGGCGGAAGCACAAAGTACCGAAGCGGCCACAGAAAGCGGTGGGGTCGTGGCGCGCCCAGCCGAATCCGAGCCGGATCTGTCTTTGCTCGGTTCGCAAACCCGTCGACTGTTCGGGACCCTTCAGGTCGTGCTGGCGGTGTTCCTATTGTGGTGGATTTGGGCGGATGTCCTGCCGGCCCTGGGGATGCTGCGACAGGTGCGATTGTGGGGGGGAACTCCCGCGGCAGCCTCGGCGGCAGGGACGGTGTCGGGGGTGCCTTCGGGCACTGCGTCCGGGCAGGGAGGACCTCAGGCCGCAGCGCTCCCTCTTCCAGGAAGGACGGTCACTCTGGCGGACGTGCTTCTCGCGATGATCACGCTAGTGATTGGTGTGGTGTTTGCGAAGAATATCGCGGGCCTGATGGAAATTCTGCTGCCGCAACGGTTGCCCGTCGATCCTGGCCTGCGTTACGCCCTGCACACGGTGGCCTCGTACGTGGTTATTGGAGTGGCCATTATTTTGGCCTGTGGACGTTTGGGATTAGAGTGGTCGCAAGCCCAGTGGCTCGTGGCGGCTTTGGGTGTGGGGTTGGGGTTCGGATTGCAGGAAATCTTCGCAAATTTTGTCTCCGGTCTCATCATTCTCTTTGAGAGGCCAATCCGGGTGGGCGATCTTGTCACAGTCGGTGAGTTCTCGGGAGTTGTCACGAAAATCCGCATTCGTGCGACAACGATTCTCAATTTTGAACGTCGTGAGCTGATTATTCCCAATAAGGAGTTCATCACAGGAAAAGTCATCAACTGGACATTGAGCGATCGCACCAACCGTGTGGAAGTGGCGGTGGGGGTGGCTTACGGAACTGATCCCGATCGGGTCATCTCCCTGCTCCTCGATGTTGCCAGGAACCACCCCCACGTCATGTCGGATCCGGCTCCCGTTGTGCTGTTTGAAGGATTCGGGGATAGTTCTCTTAATTTCAAGCTCTTCGCGTATGTGGCGAATTACGACAATCGTCTGGCCGTGATTAACGGGCTCCATGCAGCGGTGTACCGCCGGTTGACGGAAGAGGGCATCACGATTCCCTTCCCCCAGCGAGATATCCATCTTTATTACACAGAGAAATCACCGGCCAATCCCTTTACGAAAGCAAGCGAATCTTCATCATCGCCCGATCCGCAAGCTTAGCCCGAGCAGAATCACACGGTTTTGGGCGAATCTTGGATCATCGCGCCGCGAACAAGCCGAGACGCTGTTTTGGGAGTCAAGGTGTCGCTTGTCGCCTTCGCCCTCCAGAGCGATTCACCGGAGGGACGTGCTTGTCAGGTCCGTCTTTTCTCAGGACGTCCATCTTTTGCGTATTTAACCGTATTTTTCCAAGAAACGGTTGACATTTTTCAAAGGTAATCCTCTGACATGATTTCTCCTGCCGACGGAGGCTCGCCTGTTGCGGCAGGCTTTGACGTCCACGCATAATAGTGGGGAGTTTGTTGGATCGCTCTGCTGTGCTACGGTAACACGCTGATGGAGGTGACCGATGTGGCGGCGAACAACGGTGGTGATGGCAGCGTGGGCGGTCGGCCTCGCTTCAATCGGGCTGGCGGTTTGTCGGGCCCAAAGTACGAACACCGATGATTGGCCCGATGCCGCGACGCAGATAAAACGCCTGGGGCGAGGCGTGAACATCATCGGTTATGATCCGTTGTGGCGGGACCGATCCCGGGCACGGTTTCGCGAAGAATTCTTTCCAATGATCCGCAAAGCTGGCTTCCAGCATGTACGGATCAATCTCCATCCCTTCCGCGACAATCCCGACTTCAATGGAGAAGGTGCAGGAATACGGCCGGAGTATCTGGAAACGCTCGACTGGGCCGTGGATCGGGCCCTTCAGGCGGGGCTTCTGGTGGTTCTAGACTTTCACGAATTCACCGCCATCGGGAAGGATCCCGATCGCCTCAAAGCGCGATATATGGCGTGCTGGGAAGTAATTGCTGAGCGGGAGAAGAATCGGCCGTCCGAGGTCCTCTTCGAGCTTCTCAACGAGCCGAACTCAGCAATGACGCCGGAGCTGTGGAACACATGGGCGAGGGAAGCGCTGGCCATCGTTCGGCGTACGAATCCAAAAAGGACCGTCATCATCGGTCCAGGACAATGGAATAACATTGCAGCCCTTGACAAACTGGAGCTTCCCGACGACCCCAACATTATTGTGACTGTCCACTACTACAGTCCGTTCGACTTCACGCATCAGGGGGCTGCCTGGGCGGGGAAGGCGGACAAGGTTGGCATTCACTGGGGTTCCGAACAGGATCGCGAAGCGGTGCGGAAGGACTTCGACCGTGCCCAAACCTGGGCGGAAAAGCATCAGCGACCCATTTATCTCGGCGAGTTTGGGGTGTATGATAAGGCCCCTCAGGAAGATCGGGTGGCCTGGCTCGGTTTTGTGACCCGGGAAGCGGAGCGCCGCGGATGGGCCTGGGCCTACTGGCAGTTTGACGGCGATTTCATCCTCTACGATATTGCCAACAATCGCTGGGTGGAGCCCATTTTGAAGGCCATCATTCCCGATGCCACTGTCCCATCTCCTTGATGAGGCATTGCGCACTGTTTTGAGAGGTATGTGAGCAGGTAAATCAGCCTTGATTTGGTGCGCTGGCGTCGGGCGACAGTGAGTTCTTTTCGCTGTCGCCCTTTTAATTTGGATTTGCAGGAACCGTTGCATTTCCCATTTGGGCGATTTATCTTGGGAGGTGGCTTGTGGCAGATTGAAGGCCCCCATTCGTCTCGACGTTTTTTAAAAGTGAACCTGCAAGTTGGAGGAGATGAGCATGTCTGCATCGACGAGCAAAGGTCAAGAGCGGTCTCTGCAAACCTCGCGGCGCGATTTTCTCGTGGCAGGGGGCATCGCGGGAGCCGGTGCCTTGGCGCTGATGACGCGAAGCATCCCGGCTGTCCATGCTGCGGAGAGTCACACCATCAGGTTGGCGCTCATCGGTTGTGGCGGTCGGGGGTCCGGAGCAGTTAAAAACGCCTTTTCTGTGGCCAACGGGCCTGTGGAACTGTACGCGATGGCGGATATTTTTGAAGACCGGCTGGAGAGTTCGCGGAAGGTGCTTTCCGAAATGTTCGGCCCACAGGTCAACGTGGAAGGCCGGTGCTTCGTGGGCTTCGATGCCTACAAACATGCCATCGATTGCCTGCGACCCGGTGATGTAGCGATGCTTACCGGATATGCGGCATTCCGGCCAATGCAGCTCGAGTATGCCATCAGCAAAGGTGTGAACGTATTCATGGAGAAATCGTTTGCATGCGATCCGGTGGGCGTGCGGCGGGTGATTGCCGCAGGCAAGAAAGCTGAGGAGAAAAACGTCAAGATCGCTGCGGGACTCCAGTGCCGGCATTCGGTCAACCGACAGGAATTGATCAGGCGCATCAAAGACGGAGAGCTGGGCGACATCATTTCAGTGCGGGCATACCGTATGGAAGCCGTGGGACCTCTCGGACCCAAGCCCGCTGATGTTCCCGAACTGTTCTGGCAGATCCGCAATTTCTTCCGGTTTTTCTGGGTCTCCGGAGGACTTTTCAGCGAAATGGATATTCATCAGATCGACGAAATCTGCTGGATCAAGGATGCCTGGCCGGTCCGCGCCCATGGGGTAGGAGGTAGGGCGGTCAATAGTACAGATCGCAGCCAGAATCTCGATTCCTATTTCGCGGAATGGACCTTTCCCGATGGCACACAGGGGATCGACGTCGTGCGATATGTTACCAACTGTTACAACCACTTTGCCACCTATATTCACGGCAGCAAGCGGGCGGCGCAGTTTTCTGGGTCAGGGCACGCGGGTATCGTGAGGATCTTCAAGGACCAGAGGATTGAGGAAGACAACATCCTCTGGGAGGCCCCCAAAGAGAAGCTGACTCCCTGGCAGGCGGAATGGGCGGACCTGTTTGACTCCATTCGCAACGACAAGCCCCACAACGAAGCCGAGCGAGCGGCGCTGGCGAATTTGGCGGCCATCATCGGTCGCGCGGCTGTGCACTCCGGTCAAATCGTTACCTGGGAGGAGGCGGTGGCTTCCGAGTTCCAGTTCTGCCCTAACATTGATCAAATGACAGCCGAAACACCCCCGCCAATCCAACCCGATGAGCGAGGATTCTACCCGGTGCCCGTGCCTGGGCAATGGAAAGAGATCTGAATTGCGCGGGTTGAAGGAGTCCGGAAAACGGCTCAGAGCGGGCACGAGAAGCGTGCCCCTCCGGACTTCCGGAGGGACCTCCTTGTCACGTCCGCCTTAGAACTGAGCGATAAACAATGATCAACTGCGGATGCAAAGGCATTGTGCTGTGGGTTCTGAAAGCTGGCCGGCTGATTGCCTCAATTAGCAGTTACTGCAAAAGGGCCTGCGAATTTAAACGTGAATCCGGCGGGCAGATTATTTTGCTTGTGAGGGAGCACGTTCCGAAGTATATTGAACGGCGCCAAGGGACCAAGTTGGCCCTTGCATCGGGTTCGCTCCGGCACCAATAAGTCGGCTGGAGAGACAGGTATTGGAAAAATCTCGGGAGGGCTCCCATGGATTCTCGCGAACTCAATAGGCGCGAGTTTGTTCGAATCACGACCACAGCGGCGACGGCTGCGGCAGCTGGCCTGAGCGCGGCCTCGGGCTCCGCTAACCCAACTGATCGCGGTGATCCCACCAAGACCCGCAGTTACAACGAAAACATGGAATACCGGCGGCTCGGCCGAACGAATCTCTGGCTATCGGCCATCGGTTTGGGGGGTCACTGGAAAAAGATCCCTTACGAGTACAATACCCCGGAATTCAAGAAAAATCGCCGGGAGGTGATCGCTGCTTGTCTGGACCACGGAATCAACTACGTCGATGCCTGCTGGGATCATGAAGTCATCGCCTACGGTGAGGCGATCAAAGGTCGTCGTGACGAGATTTACTTTGGATATTCGTTTGGTGCCCACGAGAGTCGATTCCCGGAATGGGGTGGATCGCTGCAAAAAATGAAGGAAGGTTTCGAAATGGGGCTTAAGGCGGGTGGTCTCGACTATGTCGATCTGTGGCGGATCACAATGCACGAGCAGACCAGCCGCAGCAACACCGAAAAGGAAATCGAAATTGCCATGGAAGCGCTGGGCTGGGCAAAACGAACAGGCAAAGCCCGGTTTACCGGGGTCTCCAGTCACGATCGGAACTGGATCACCGAGGCCGTGGCTAAGTACCCGCAATTGGAAGTCATCGTGACGCCATACACGGCCGGAAGCAAGCGAGCACCGCAGGGAAGTATGTTCGAGGCGTTTGAGAAATACGACGTGGGCTTCATTGGAATCAAGCCGTTTGCCAGTGGGGCGGTGTTCAAGTCGCGTGGTATGCCCGATTCTTCTACCAAAGAAGAAGATGATCGTCGGGCAAGGTTGGTCCTTCGGTATGTGCTGAGCTGCCCTCAACTGACAACGGCGATCCCTGGCCTCATCACCGTGGACCAGGTAAAAAATGCGGCTCTGGCCATCATCGAACGCCGCAAAGAAGACCTGCTGGCGTCCGAACAGGCGGAAATCCAGGAGATCGCCGATCACATGTGGAAAAACCTGCCCCACGACTACGCCTGGCTGCGACAGTGGGAGTGGGTGTAAAGCCGGGTGATCCGGAGCCAGCCACGATCGAGCTCATGCGTCGGTTGGACCATCAGTCCGCAATCGGTGTTTTGGGGGTGTTTCTTTCGCCAGACGTGAGGCCACGCGGGTATCGTGGTGACCCTCGTAAAATAGGCGCTGAAACGTGCCCAAGAGTGCTGCCTGGGTAAACGAAAGCAGGACAGGGCGAGTTGTGGTTTGATTGAGAGAAACACGCATCGGGCCAAAAGCATATGCTCCGGGAGTCAGCAGAATGAGGAACCCGAGAACCATCGTTTGCGCTACGGCTCTGCTCTTCTTAGTCGTCGCTGTTTTGGGATTGCGAAAAGGTGTTGGGCGGGAGACGCCTGCTGTAGAAAAGCAGGATGCTCAGGCGGGCGCATCGAGCACCACGGGATCGAAAGCATCAGCCCGTGAGGAAGGATTGAGGGGAAAGGATAACGGTGGTGGTTCAGAGAAAGCGAACTTGGACACGCCGTCGGAGCCCACCCGCTCGCCGAGTGGACAGGGGACTCGGATGATCCTGGTTGAAAATCCCCGGTTCAATCGGGATAAGCCAGTTTTGTTTGATAGGGGAGAGGAAACCGACAATTCTTCTTGCATGGTCTGCCACGCAGATTTTGAAGAAGAGCCGATTTCCGCCGTTCATTTGCGAGCCGGGATCACCTGCATGGGGTGTCATGGTGACTCGCTTGCCCATCGCGGAGACGAGTTCAATGTCGTGAAGCCGGACGTGATGTGGGGCCGGGCGGAGATCGAGCCGTTTTGCAAACAATGTCACCCTCAACACCGGCACCCCGCTGAAGTGGAGACCTACCTCCAGAAAAATCTCGGCAAACGGCGTGAAAATGGCCGGTATGTGAGAAAGGATTCTCCCTGCACTGATTGCCATGGAAAACATGCAATTGTTCCCCCTGAAGGGAACTTCCGATGATCGTTGACGGGCCTTCGAAGGCAAGGCATGGCAGCGTCGGTGTTCCAGCTTCGGGTACCAAGGGACACAGCGGGGTGGGGTAAATGCAGCAAACCTTTTGAACTTTTGGAGAGAACTAATAAAACTTAAACTGCCGTCACGGAAATCGAGTTGGGGAGGGCTGATCATGCGACGTCGGGAGATGCTGAAGCTGGTGTCGGGCGGGTTCCTGGCGATGATGACGCACTCCGTCGCCCACGCCGGAAGAACCCAGCAAAAGAAGAAAGTGCTTTTTTTCACCCGCAACGTCGGTTACTACCACGACATTGTGAAACGGAAGACCCCCAATGAATTGAGCTTCGCCGAGCAGCGGCTTGTTGAAATCGCTGGGGACATGGATGTGGAAGTCGTGTGTACCAAAGATGGCCGGGTGTTCGATCAAGACCTGTCCCAATACGATGCCTTCGCTTTCTATTGCAACGGAGATTTGACTCAGCCGAACGACGCGAATGAGCCCCCCATGAGCGCCGCGGGAAAGGAGCGGCTTCTGACGGCTATTCGTGAGGGAAAAGGGTTTTTCGGTTTCCACTCTACCTGTGCATGCTGGCGAACTCCAGGGGACCTTTATGCAAATGCTCCGCCGGAAAAGGTGGATCCATTTCTTCGCATGGTCGGGGC
This sequence comes from Thermogutta sp., assembly GCF_039793925.1. GTDB lineage: Bacteria > Planctomycetota > Planctomycetia > Pirellulales > Thermoguttaceae > Thermogutta. Next base: position 20,811 of record NZ_JBAMME010000200.1, read on the forward strand.
GGAGTTTCTCACCCACGGTCCGCAGCAGGAGGCGTCTTTGACACTCGTGTCCCACCGTCTCCCGCCGATTGCCTCTTTAGGCATTGCGGAGGGGGTCGCGTTCTTCGACGAGTGGTATTCCCTGAAAAACTTCAACCCTGACATGCACGTCATCCTTGTGCAGGAGACGCGGTATCTCGAGGGGGATTGTTACCGGCGTCCGCCTTTCCCGTGCACCTGGGCAAGGCGAGAAGGAAAGGGACACGTGTTTTTCACCTCCATGGGACACACGGAAGACGTGTGGACGAGCCCCATCTTTGCCACGTTTGTGACGGCGGGATTGAACTGGGTTCTCAAGAATGTGGATGTGGAGCTCCCGGCTAATTTTAGCCGTGTCACCCCCCAGGCTGACGTGCTGCCGCAAAAGCCCACCAAGAAGTGAGTGTTTCGTCTCCCGAGGCGTCACAGAGCCTGGATCGGAAACCGCATACGAAAAACACCTAGGCTACAAACATGCTTGACCCCCGCCCGCTATCGCGGCCCCCCCTCACGCCACCTATCGGACCAACACGTGGTTCTAGATATCCTATGGGCTGCTCTGCTGTGCCCGTCGCTGGGCTCGTCGGGGGCGGTTCTCTGACTGCTGGGCTTTTCCGGCCGGTTCCGGCGTGTGGGGAGTGGGCATGGGCGCATGGATTTCTGCCCGCCATTTCTTGAGTAGCTCATGGAGTTCGGCGGCTTTCTGGGGATTCTGCGAGGCCAGATTCTTTTCCTCGCCGATGTCCTCGCGGAGATTATAAAGTTCCAGATGCCCATCTTCGAAAAATTCCAGGAGCTTCCAGTCCCCCAGCCGAATAGCGCCGACGGGTGTTGTGCGCCAGGTTCCCTGACCGGCGCCCAGATAGCCGGGAAAATGCCAGAACAGCGGTCTTTCTGGGAATTGGGCTTTATCACCCTGGCGTAGCAACGGTACCAGGCTTACCCCGTCGAGGACGTAATCGGCGGGCGGCTTCGCGCCGGCCAGTTCAAGGAGCGTGGGATAAATATCGACGCTGTGAATTGGCACGCGACATTCCGCACCGGCTGGGATGTGACCAGGCCAGCGGAAAATAAACGGCACGCGGATCCCTCCCTCGTAAAGCATGCCTTTACCGCCGCGAAGGGGCGCATTATCGGTGATGCTTCCGCCCATAATTCCGAGACGTTCATAGCCGCCCACGCCCCCGTTGTCGCTCGTGAAAATGACGAGCGTATTCTTGTCCAATCCGAGCTCTGCCAGCGCGGCCAGGATCCGCCCCACGCTCTCATCGACACTGGCGATCATCGCAGCGTAGACAGGGTTACTGTGACCGTCCACCGGGGGCTTTCGTTCAAAGTGCTTAATCAGTTCCGCTTTGGCCTGGTAGGGAGAATGGACTCCAAAGTGATGCACGCATAAGAAAAACGGCTCCTGGGAGTGACGGTTAATGAAGTCCACCGCTTTGTCCGTCAGGAAGTCCGCCAGATAGGTGCCTTCCGGGTAGGAAACGCGCGGATTCGTCACGAAATTGAAATGCCGTCCCGCGGAGGTGATGGCTTCATCGAAACCGCGGGCGCTGGGATGGTGCTCGGGATCCTCTCCCAAATGCCATTTTCCGAATAGGCCAGTCACATACCCGGCACCCTTGAGCGCCTGAGCCAGGGTTACTTTATCCAGCGGCAGTTTCTCCACATTATCAACCGGACGGAGGGGTCGAGTGCGCCAGGGGAACCGCTCAATACTCCCCACCGTGTACACCCCCGTTCTGGGGCCATACTGTCCACTAATAAGAGCTGCTCGTGTTGGCTGACAGTTTGGTCCCGCGGTGTATCCGTCTGTGAACCTCATGCCCTCGGCTGCCATGCGGTCGATGTTGGGGGTCTCGTAGTATCGACTGCCGTAGCAACCGAGATCCGTATAGCCCAAATCGTCCGCCAGAATGAAGATGAAATTGGGGTGAGATCCCTCTCTAATAGTGGACTCTCCTCCCTGAACGAGGCGGACACCACCCCAAACTGTGGTGACAATCGCTCCAACGGCGGCAAAGACGAATGCACGCCCGGCCGCTATAATGGGACTGCGATGACTCACTCCTACAACCTCCTGAAATGTGTCTGCTTTTGGCCCCCGTAAGGGGGGTTCGTCTGATGGGGGTCTCCCCGGTGACGACCCCTGTGCATGGTCCCTATTGCGCGGCGCGTTGCAAGCGCAGAATTTGGGGACGGCTTTTTTGAAGTTCTCCTGCGCAGGCCTTTTGAGGCGTCGGAGTGGGGCCCCGTCAAACGATCTCTCTGCCAGCCAAGTAAGGCTGTATTGTAGCAGTGCAGTCTGACGAAATAACCCAACTATCGATAAAAGGGCTGTGTATGCTGAGGCGTTGGCGTCGCTGGTGGTTGCAACCGTGTGGTGCCCGGGCAGTTCTGGCGTTGGCACTACCGCTTGTGATTTCGTTCGCATCCTGGACGGTGATGAATTTCACCGACCGGATGTTTCTGGTGTGGTACGATACTGCCGCCGTGGCTGCCGTGCTGCCCGCCGGGATGGTCCAATGGACGCTGGTTTCCTTCGCCATGGGGCTGGTCAGCTACGTGACAACGTTTGTCGCCCAGTATGAAGGGGCCAAAAGGCCCCATCGAGTGGGGCCCGTCATCGGCCAGGGACTTTGGCTTTCCGTCTTCTTTTTGCCGCCACTCATGCTGACAATTCCGCTCGCCCGGTGGATGTTCCTAGCGGTGGGCCATCCTCCGCATTTGGCGGAACTGGAGGCCCGTTACTATCAGGTGGCCATGCTTTCGGCAGGGGCGATGCTCTTCTCGGCGGTCCAGGCTGGGTTTTTCACGGGTCGGGGCGATACACGCAGTGTGATGCTCGTGGATACCGCCGCCGCAGTGATCAATCTCGTACTCGACTATCTGTGGATTTTCGGCAAGCTGGGGTTTCCGGAAGGAGGTCTGGAAGGGGCAGCCTGGGCCAGTACGGTTGCCCAGTGGTTCAAAGTGCTATGCTATTTCGCGCTGATGTCGTCCCCACGATATGGAGAATACCGCCTTGCCGACGCACGTCGCCTGGAATGGCCGCTCCTCCGTCGTCTGTGGTATTTTGGGGCTCCCAATGGCTGGCAATGGTTTCTGGAGGGAGCCGGTTTCACGGGGTTTTTGCTCCTGGTGGGGCGTCTGGGAGAAGAGGCCACGGCCGCCAGTAATCTCGCCTTTAATGTGAACAGCCTCGCCTTCATTCCTCCCCTCGGACTTTCTATCGCCGTGACAACCCTGGTAGGGCAGGAACTGGGGGCCAATCGGCCGCGGCGGGCGGAACGCGCCACGTGGACGGCTTTCCAGTTGGCTGCCCTTTATACTGGCGTGCTAGCGGTCGCCTACGTTCTAGTCCCGGATATTTTCCTCTTTGCCTATTCTGCGGGGACCGCTGGAGAAAGCTTCACCGCATTGCGGCCAACCATCATTTTTTTGCTGAGATTTGTAGCGGCCTACTGTCTTTTTGATGCCATGAACCTCATTTTCTCGGGGGCGCTCCGGGGAGCGGGAGACACGCGCTTTATTCTCCGAGTCGGGCTAATCATGTGCCCGATCCCGGCAGCCCTCACGTGGCTCGGTACCGAGTTTTTCGGCGCGGGACTGCTTTTCTCCTGGGTGGTTCTCACGCTTTGGACCTGCGCCTTGGGGTTGATCTACCTCCTTCGATTTCTCCAGGGACATTGGCGTGAGATGCGGGTCATCGAGCCTGCGGTCATCGATGAGTCCATCGAATTGGAAATGCCCAGTCCGGTGGCTGAGGTCGAAAGCCTGTCTGCTCTCGCCAACGAAATCGATTGATGACTCGCATCTTAGAGACCCGATTGTCGAATCCGTTTGTCGAGCCGGGGTGCATCCAATCCCGTTCACCGGGCGCGACGAGTGTGACCCACCGGCAAAAAAGCGTGCATTTTTGCACTTTGGTTGCACGGAACATCCCCTCGCCCTTTGCTAATTCCTTGCTCTTGCCCCTGGAAGATTTCGCACCAGGTGGTAGTAATCGGGCGGGGCGTTGACTGTTTCGCGGTCGGCGTAGCAAAATAACAATTTTTGGTTGATGTCGCGGAGAACCGCCCGGCCTGGGCGGTGTCTTTCCTTTTTTGGGCGGGTGCTTTTTTCACTTTTTGGTCACCGGGAGAGGTTCGAACCTTGCAGCAAGCCATTGAAAAAGCGGACGTACTCATTGAGGCCCTACGCTGGATTCGCACCTTCCGCGGCAAGATTACGGTCATCAAATTGGGCGGTAGTGTGATGGAAGAGCAGCGGGCAATGACGCACCTGCTGCTTGACATCCTTTTTATGGAAACCGTGGGAATGCAGCCCGTGGTGGTGCACGGCGGTGGCGCCGCTATCAGCCGGGCGATGCAAAAGGCCGGCATCCAGCCGCGATTTGTGCGGGGCCGGCGCTACACGGACGAAGAAACGCTCAAGATTGTGGAGGAGGTCCTGGCGTACGAAATCAATGAAAGCCTCGCTCGCGGTATCGAGGAACTCGGTGGTCACGCTCAGGCACTCAATTTCCGGACGAAAAACGTTCTGTTCGGCCGCAAGCTCGTGCTTCACGACGAAAACGGTGAGCCTGTCGATCTCGGGTACGTGGGCGAGGTCACGCGGGTGGATGTGGATACCATCAAAGAGTTATGCAATCAGGGAGTGGTGCCGGTCATACCATCCATGTGCTTGGCTGACGATGGGAGCGGGATGAAGCTTAATGTCAACGCGGACACAGCAGCCACGGCGGTGGCCCAGGCCGTCAAGGCCGAAAAGCTTGTTTTCCTCAGCGATGTCAACGGTGTTCGGCTCCGCAAGGATGACCCCGATTCTCTCATCCACTCGCTGACGGCCGAACAGGCCCGCGAGCTGATTCGCCAGGGGGTCATTGATGCGGGGATGATTCCCAAGGTGGAGGCCTGCCTGGAAACTCTCAAGCACGGGGTCAACAAGATACATATCATCGATGGCCGCCTGCGTCATTCCCTTTTGCTGGAAGTGTACACCACGACAGGTGTCGGCACGGAAATCATTCGCGACGGTTCGACACCCTCCAACGGCACCTGCGGGGCATCTTGAGTTGAGAGACGGGTTCCTTTTGCCGTGGTGTGATTGGTCACTTCTCGGGGAACATATTTCTGAAGTTGCATGGCGGAGCGGGGATTGGAGAAGTTGAATGGCTAACACGGAGTTAAGGTTTTGATGCGAGTTACTTTTGCGTAATCTCGGCTGTTTTTCGGGGTCCGGGATCGCCTGATTCGGTCGGAAAAGGAAGCACTGAGGTGGATCGCCCTCAATTGAGCTCCAAAGAAATCATTACCCTGTTTGATCGGTATGTCATCGGCAACTACCGGCGGTTTCCGGTGGCGCTGGTGCGTGGAGAAGGTGTCTACGTTTGGGACGCCGAAGGAAATCGCTATCTCGACCTTTTCCCTGGTTGGGGCTGTAACCTTCTGGGTCATTGTCCGCCAAGGGTGGTGGACGCCGTTCGCGAACAGCTTGGCCGCCTCATTCACGTCCCCAACACCTGGTACATGGAGCTCCAGGGACTATGGGCTCAGGCACTGTCCGAGCGGAGCTTCGGAGGTCAGGCGTTTTTTTGCAATTCGGGAACCGAGGCCAACGAGGCGGCCATCAAGCTCGTTCGCTTGTACAGTCCGAAAGGGCGGTACAAGATCATCACGTTTGAGGGCGGTTTTCACGGGCGGACGATGGGATCGCTCTCTGCCACGGCGCAGCCCAAGTATCATGAGGGACTGGGACCGCTACTGCCCGGCTTTGTGTACTGTCCCTTCGGCGATCTGGATGCGGTGGCCAGGGCTATCGACAGCGAGACGGCGGCCATCATGGTGGAGCCCATTCAGGGAGAAGGGGGGGTGGTGATTCCGCCCGATGGTTTTTTGGCAGGGCTCCGCGAGCTTGCCGACCGGCACAATTTGCTGCTCGTGTTTGACGAAGTGCAAACCGGATGCGGCCGAACTGGCCACTGGTTCGGCTACCAGTATTTCGGTGTGACTCCAGATATCATGACGCTGGCCAAATCACTGTGCGGCGGTCTGGCGGGTGGAGCGATGCTGGCAAAGCCTGAGGTAGCCGCCAGCCTGCGTCCGGGCATGCATGCGTCCACTTTCGGGGGAAATCCCATTGCAGCGGCAGCGGGCCTGGCCACCATTGAAATGATTGAAAAGGAAAATCTTCTCGAAAGGGCAAAGCACATCAGTGCGATCTTCGCCCAACGCCTGGGAGAACTGAAGAATACCTGTCCCATCATTCGCGAAGTCCGCATTGTTGGACTGATGATCGGAATTGAGTTGACGCTGGAAGGGGCTCCGGTGGTGGATGCCTGTCTCCGTCGCGGTCTGCTCATCAACTGTACTCATAACACAGTGATCCGCCTGTTACCGGCCATGATCATGACTGATGATCAGGTTCACGAAGGCTGTGACATTCTGGCGGACGTGCTCGGCGCCTACGCGGCAGGCCGGTTGGAGTCGGCTGGCAAACCGTGATTACCGAACCCGATAAGCGGCTCCCTAAAGCGCGGAGGGCTCCATGATGATAAAACTGGAACGTCGGCACCTGTTAACGGTGGAGGATCTTTCGGCGGCCGAGATCGAACGGATCTTTTCGATCAGTGAAGACCTCAAGGCCAAATTTCTGGAAGGTGTTCGTGAGCCGCTGCTGCCGCAACGGGTCATGGCTTTGATTTTTGAGAAGCCCTCGCTTCGCACTCGGGTGAGTTTTGAAACAGCCATGGTCCATCTCGGCGGGAGTGCCATTTTCCTGGGACAGGACGCGGGGTTTGGAAAACGGGAAACGATGGCTGATTTCGCCTCGGTCCTCAGCCAGTATGTGGATGTCATTGTCTTTCGCGGCAATAAACATCAAACTGTGGAAGAGCTGGCCCGGTATTCCAGTTGCCCGGTGATCAACGGCCTGACCGATTACGCCCATCCCTGTCAGGCGCTGGCCGATCTGTTCACCTTGCGGGAAATTGCCGGTAAACTGCGGGGGCATACCCTGGCATGGGTGGGTGATGGAAACAACGTGGCACGGAGCCTTGCCGAAGGTTGCGCCAAACTCGGTGTGCGATTTGTCATGGCCACCCCGGAAAAGTACCGATTCGAACCGGAGTTTGTGGATCGCTTGCGGAAAAAATATCCGGATTTCCAGTTCGAAGTGGTGGATCGTCCCGAAGACGCCGTGCGGGATGCGCTCGCGGTTTACACAGACGTGTGGACGAGTATGGGGCAGGAGGGAGAAGCGGAACAGCGCCGCCGGGATTTCGCCTCCTACCAGGTCAATGCCAAACTGATGTCCCATACGCAGAAAGGCGCGGTGTTCATGCACTGCCTCCCGGCCCATCGAGGAGAAGAAGTGACGGACGAGGTAATCGACGGGCCGCAGAGTGTCGTCCTCCAACAGGCCGCCAACCGGTTGCACGTTCAGAAGGGCATTCTGGCGTGGCTCCTTGGGGCGCATGCGTGAACAGTTTCGGTTGAAGCCCTTCAAAATCTTGTGAATAGGGAGTCAGCGACGTGGCGATGCGGGGGGATGGTCGAACCTGGAATGAGCTGCGACCGATAACCATCCAGCGGCGCTTCACAACGGCTTCCGCGGGAAGTGTCCTTATTTCTGCCGGGCGGAGTATCGTCCTGTGCACGGCCAATGTCGAGCCGCAGGTGCCAGCCTGGTTGGCGGATCAGGGAAGTGGTTGGCTCACCGCAGAATACAGCATGCTGCCTGGCAGCACGTCTCCACGCAAGCAGCGGGAACGCAGTCGTGTGGAAGGCCGGACTGCCGAAATCCAGCGCCTGATTGGTCGCAGCCTGCGTGGCGTGGTCGATCTTCCGTCGCTAGGGCCTCGCACCATCACGATCGACTGTGACGTGCTTCAGGCAGATGGTGGTACCCGAACGCTCAGCATCACCGGCGGGTTCATCGCTCTTGTGGATGCCCTCCGGACGATTCAGGCCGAACTCCCCAACCCAGAACGTTTACCTCTCCATGACAGCGTGGCGGCAGTCAGCGTTGCCCAATGGGGCGAAGACCTCGTCCTGGATCCCAACCAGCAGGAAGACAATGAGGCGGCTGTGGATTTTAATGTCATCATGACGGGGAGCGGAAAGTTCGTGGAAATTCAGGGGACAGCCGAACACGAGCCCTTCGATCGGCTGCTCCTTGAACGCATCCTGGACCTGGCTGCGCAGGGGATCGCGGAACTGACGCGCCTCCAGCGAGAAGCGCTTGGAGACGATTGGCCGTGGGCTCCCTAATCAATCTGATCCAGATCGCATGATCCCTTTTGTGAGAGGAAAGCACCACGTGCAGGACAGCGACATGTTGCAGAAATGCTGGTGGTGGCTGATGCCAGATGGTGTGCTCCGCGCAAAAAAAGTGAGTCCGTGTGTCTTTCTTGCCTTTATTTTTCTTGTTGTCGCCTCCTGCCGTCCGATGCCCCCCATTGGGGAAAATACCAAAGAGTCGAGAAGGCCATCGCGTCGAACCGAATTCCATGAAGTCAAATACACAGACAAGACACCCGAACAGTGGCGCGAGCTCCTCGCGCACCCCAATCCCCAGGTGAGGGACCAAGCGATTGATGCCCTGGTTAAATATGGGCCAAAGCAGGTTCCCTTTCTTGCCGAGATGGCACAAGATCGCAGCAAACCCACGGCGCGCATGGCGGCGATCAGGGCCCTCGGTGCGTTTGGTCCCCGCGCCGCCGTTGCAATTCCTGTGATCGTGGAGGCTCTTCAGGATCAAACCTGGGACGGACGAGACGTGGCAGCGGAGAGTCTTGGATTCATCGGTCAGGCTTCGCCTGAGGTTGTGCACGCCCTCTGTGAAGCCCTGAAGGACGGGGATGAACGGGTGCGCATGGCGGCTGCCCGGGCACTCGGCCGCTGCCGAGCGACGAGTGAAGAAGCCGTGGAAGCCCTTGCTGGCGCACTTCATGATGCCGACCCCAACGTACAAATGGCAGCAGTGGAAGCATTAGGAGAACTTGGTCCCGCGGCCCGGTCTGCTGTGCCGCAATTGGAGGAGCTGGCCCGTCAGGGGACGCCTGTGCTTCAATCAACCGTTCATGACGCGCTCAACCGGATCACGGGGAGAAAAAGTTCGCCCTGATGGCGCCTGGTCAGCCCACAATCGCCCACCGACTGGCTGCGTTAGTCCTGAGCTGTACCGCTTCAGAGCACAGTTTCCGCCGCTTCGCGCTTCTCTTGAGGTGAAATGGTCGGCTCTTCGCGCGGAGTGGTGACTGAACGTTGCGGACCGCGGAGGAATGCGGCGAGGCCTTCCACAATCAGCCAGCCCGCCATGATCAGAACAATAACCGTGGTTACCCACAAAACGGTCTTACCCTCCTGATAAAATCCAATCAGATTGTAGATCATTGCAGCCCCGGTCATGAGGAGCATGAAAATCATCGGTACGAGCGTGAAGGCATACATCCGCTGATTCTGATAGAGGTACACGCTCACGATCAACAGGGCCAGACCGGCAAGAAGCTGGTTGGTCGTACCGAACAGCGTCCAGAGGGCTTTGCCCGCGGGAACGACCGCAAAAAAACCGATTCCTGCTACGGCCATGAGCGAGCCGAAATATCGGTTGGCAAGGAATTTCAAACCCACCGCCTGGCAAAGCTCTTCCACGTTAAAGCGGAGCAGGCGGGTTGCGGAATCGAGCGTGGTGAGTGCGAACGCCGTGACGGTCACCGCAATGAACGTAGAACCAATACCAGTGGGAACTCCTAGGTGAGAGAGAATGTTGGCGCTTCCGCGAACCACAGCATTGAGCTGGGCGGCCAGTCCTCGAATGGCAGTCCAGCTTGCATAAACACCCTTATCGCTCCAGTCAAACTGGGAAAGCCCGGCAGTGCACGCGGCAATCACGAGCACGGCCAGGGCACCTTCCACGAGCATGGCGCCATAGCCCACCAAAAGGGCATCTTTTTCCCGATTGAGCTGCTTGACGGTCGTTCCGCTGGAGACCAACGAGTGGAAACCACTCACTGCACCACAGGCGATCGTCACGAAAAGAAGGGGGATGAGCGGTGGGGCCCCCGGGACACTAGGCCGGATCGCAGGAGCGTCGATCCTGGCATATTCGCTACCCACGGCTGCAGCGATCAGCAAACCGACGAACAGGGCAATCAGAGCGAAATAGAGCTGAAAACTGTTAATGTAATCCCGCGGCTGAAGGAGAAGCCAAACCGGCAGCACAGAGGCTAAAAAGGCATACAAAAGGAGCGCTCCAATCCACGCGTAATTGGCCTTGCCCAAAACGGTTGTCGCGTCGCCAATCGCCCCTAGTTCGCGAACCACATCATCGCGACCTTGTGCCGTGAAGTAATCGATGGCGGCGGCTGCGCCGTAGGGACGCGAAAACCCCGGCCGTCCCATGGTGGGCTTCGCATCGCGAGCCTCTTCCAACGCCTGTCGGGTTTGAGGGGTGCACAGCCATTCATACGTCAGGACCGGATCCTTTTCTCCATAGTAGATGAGTCCGGCAAACACCACGAGGGCGCCCACCGTAGCGGGGAGCAGCGGTACTTTCAATCGATAGACGCACAGTCCAAAGAGGACGGCCAACAGCATCAACCCCACAGAGGGAATAATCGCGTCGGGGTTGTAATTGAGGAACAAATCGGCCAGCGTGTTGCAAAACGCGCCCATCGCCAGCGACATGAGAAAAAAAATGATCAGCAGCGAAAGCAGCCGGGCACGTGGGCCAAGCACGTAATACGCAACTTCGCCCACCGAACGCCCCCGATGCCGAAGGCTCACCACGAGAGCTCCCAGATCGTGGACAGCACCGATCAGAATGGCACCGAAAATAACCCACAGGACCGCCGGTAACCAACCCCAGATAACAGCTAAGGCAGGCCCCAATATCGGTCCCAGGCCTGCAATCGAAGCGAAATGATGTCCGAACAGCACCGGAGTTTTGGCAGGACAGTAGTCGATGCCGTCGTACATCGTGTGAGCAGGGGTGGGACGATCGGGGTCGAGTTGAAACACCCTCCGTGCCAGGAACCGACCATACACCTGGTAGGCCAGAAAGAGTAGGCCAAACGCCACCAGAACAACGATGACGGCCTGATCCAGCATGACTCTCTCCCTTACGCGTGTTCAGTGTCGCAAGCCGACCGGGAACGCCCGACTACGTTTGGGTGCTTGGTGTAAACGAAAAAACGCTCAAATTTAGCATAAATCTCCGCGCATGATGCCGCAATATTTTCGGGGAAATGAAAGTGCACCAGTCAATATCTCCATCGTTCACCCCCAGCAATCCCTGGAGGTTTCCCAGCGGTGCCCATGCACTTCATTTGCACCGGTCTTCCTCTGTTCTTTTCATTCACCAAGGATGGCGTCCACCTGGAACTGGCCCTCGGCCGTGCCGCCGCCCGGATCGAGCCGCAGGGCCACAATAATCTGATTGTTCCAGTCAGGATGATCGGCCAGGCTGAGACGATAGTCATGGAGCTGGCCATCCGGCTCCACCGCAAACCGGAGCGATTTTTCTTCGTCGAAGTTTGGCGAACGCTCGGTCGCCCAGAAAAGCTGCGCCATTCTTCCGGCGGTGGTGCTCATCCTGATGACGACGGTCTTGTAAGCCGCAGCCGGAATGCGGAGGTTGGGCCGAATGATGTAGGGGTCGGGGCCCGTGATGCGTCCCACAAGCGTACTGTCTTTCACCGCCAGGTCGGTCACATCATGGGCCGCAATCCAACCTTCCAATCCCGCATCGAATGTGAACGTGAGGAGCTTCGCCAACCGCGGAATGCGGTCCACAGTGCGGTAGACGGCCGGTTTGATGGAGACGGTCACCGGTCCCGTCGCTCCCACCTGAACGGTCAGCAGCGCGCTTCCCGGGTCATAGCACCAGGCAGAGCCATCTTCCACGTGTGGCTGATCGCTTTGGTGGATCGGCTCACCATTGATGGCCACTTCCTGCGGCCTCGCGATGTTGGCGATCAACACCGGGCCGACTTCTCCCGGAGGAAACTTGATCTGAAATTCGAGGGTCTCACCGCCCCAGCGGACCTGGTCAATCCTCCCGAGGGATGTGAGTGCGAACCGCTGATCCTCGGGCCCGGCGTAGACGCTGCGAGGTTCTTCGTCCCGTCCAATTAACTTGGTGATACATCCGATGATCTGCCGAGGAGCGAACACCCAGGGACATTTTTCACCGGTGATGGCACTGATATTGTCGGGCCAGAGGGCCACGTTTTCGCCCTCCTGGTCCTGCTGATGGATGGCGCTGTGGATGAGGATAGTGGCCAGCTCTTTCCATGGGAGACTTTGATCATACTCCGCCAGTTTGAGGAGGGCGTAAGCGTATCGCAGGCCGTTCCACTGGACGGGACGTCCGAACCATGAACCGCGGTACCATGTGGCGCCGAAGACGGGAATGCTGGCCCCCTGGAGAAACGGCTTCTGGGGATCGCTCCAGAGATAAACGAAAGGTAATCCCCGCTTGGCCCAGAGAACGGCATCCTGGAGCCAACGTTTCTCCCCGCTGAGGCGGTAGGCCTCGATGTACGCATCGACGGCGTCGGCAGCGGCCAGGATGTCCGGGGTGTGGACGGGGACCTCCCACACCTGCGCCGCTCGGGGAACGCGGAACGTTTCCATCAGCTCCAGCGTTTTCACCATCTCTTCGTAGAGGCCCCAGTCACCTGTTATCCGCGCGAAAGCGAGGATTTCGTAAGCATTTCGGGCACAGGTGCCGACCTCCAGGGCCTCATGGGGGCCCAGTTCCCGGTAGTCCATACCGACGAAAGGTCCACTGCCCGGCCAGTCAGCGTCAAACCGCCAGGTGCCGTCTTCACGGCGAGAAGCCAACAGAGCTGCCACGCGGTTGGCGTTTGCCCAGACCTGGTCCGCGCGACCGCCCATCCGCAGAGCATCGAGTCGCGGTGGGAGTTTGATCCGCCCACAAACCTCCGCCAGGCGCTCCTCACACCGTTTCTTGAGGTTTTGATCATCGGTCAGCATGCTCCCGAGCACCAGGTCGGCGGCAAAATCGGGCGGCAATGCCTGGCGAGAAAGAAGAGCGTTTCCTTTGGTTGTCCACCACTGGTGTGTTTCGGGATCCCATAATGATTCCAGGTAGGCACGTGTGGAAAACACAATTTCACCAGCTAAAGAAGTGTGGGGCAGGGGATGGGCGGGGCCAATCTTGCGACTTTTCACGAAGTCCGTGATGATGGCAAGCGCATCGCTTGCCTGACCATCTGTCCAGAGATTGGCTGTTAAGCGGAGCGGTCGGTTGGATTCAAGCGTGTAGGCCTTTGATGCGACACGACTGTTAACCGGTGTGAACTCGGGAACGGGCGGCAGGAACAGCTCCATCAGGTGGCTTCGCTGATGGTTGAAGCGGTCCGGGGAGGCGAACGCGAACGCCGGGGGAAATCGGTCATCCACCGGACGGTTTTCCCAAATCAGGCCCACTGTGCCATGTGGCCCATGGATTCCCACTGCAGGGATGGTGATCATGTTGGGATGCACAACATAACGGATGCGGTCGGGATGATCTTCCGCAATGTCGAGACTGTCACTCGACAATTCGTCGTCCACCAGCCACTCCAGCCCTGGGAAGACCGCCTCGTCGCGCTGGTGGATATACACCATGGGCAACCCCCAGGCCAAAATATCAACCGAGCGATCGCTTTCCAATTGTGCATCCAACCGGCAGGTGTTGCTCCCGGCGTCTAGAGAAAATCTCACAGTCGCTGTGATGGTGGCACCATCGGGGGTTTTGACGGTGCAGGGGAACACCAGAACGCCGCCGGAACCGGTCGGTGATGGGCCCAGTTGGCACGATTTCGCCGCCAGTAGAGATTCTGCTACGTGCCCGTCGCTATCGCGGAGAACCAGCCGCCCCATGGAGACCAACCAGCCGGCGGCTTTCCAGCCCTGGGGGGTTTTCACCTCCAGTCGCCCAGCAAAAAACCGTTGCTGGCAGGGGTAAAACACAAGGCGGAGATTTTCGTTTTCCAGGACCGGAATGGGTCGCGGCGCGACCGAGAACCGGCCCAGAGGCGGGGGCGGCGAGATGCTTTTGACGACTATCACCCGCGATTGCCCAGACCACACCCCTCCGGAACTCTCCGTGATGGGAACGTCCTTCGCCTGGACGGAGACTTTAACGGGCAGGTTGGGAGTCTCCGCATCGGCGACAAAGGTATGCCGCACAACGGTGCGTCGGGTAGGAAAGAGCGCTTTGACTACCTGCCGCGTCGCCCCCTGCGGTGTTTCAAACGTGACGGTGATGCCACCCACATTGACCTGGCCGGTGTTTTCCAGTTCGCATTCCAGGACAACTGTCTGACCTACGGTAACCACAGGCTCCGCCGGCCCGAAACTGCGAACACGCAGGGCCGGCTTGAGTTCCAACCTTCGCACATCTTGAAGTTCCCCACAAACGGCGGTGGCCAAAAGCGTCGTGGGGCGATCGCGCACTCCTGTCCATGCGAAGTAAAGGGGCCTGATTTCGTCTGGGGCCAGCCGCGGAACGGTTGTTTTTTTCGGTCGATCGCGTACCTGCCCGGGAAGGCTGATCGTCACCTCCACATTATCGGCCGGACGATCCCCTGCATTGGCCAGCAACACCCGAATCCGAGCTTCCCGCCCCGGGGTTTGGGGATCTTCTTCGAGCAGCACCTTTTTGATGTGAGGGACCGGACCTACCTTGGCGACGTACTGAAAATCATCAAGGAGAAGCTCTCCCGCCGTGCCCACAATCCGCGCTGCGAAGTGTACACTCTTGACCTTGGGATTATCGGTGTAATCGTACTTCAACCTGGCATGGTGCCAGTGGCCATCGCCGATGTGGTCTTCCGGGATGGTGAACGTCGCCCGGGGGGAGCCCGTCCGTTCGATCCCCTCCTCATTGACCGGAATGACGTAAATATTGAGCTGCGCGCCTTCCGCAGAAACGGCCTTGTACCAGAAATCGATGCCGCCCTTGAGCTCGGTAATGAGCCGGGTGCGGTTGAGCCCGGTCTCCGGTGTTGCCGTCTCGGCCGTGCGGACAAGCCGCAGGGCATATTTTCCAGAATGCGCGTCGGATGAGAGGCTCACCTCGCGGCCTACGGGGCCCCAATCCACCGGGAAACCATTTTTCCCGAGAATCTCAAAGGAGCCGTTAGTGCAGGAATTTTCCGGAGAAACCGCGCCGTTCTCGGCTGCAATCGGCAAGCTGCTGGCAAATACCACGCCCAGCACTGTGATGGTCAGGATGGCCGTCGCACGTGTTTTCGGTTTCCGCCAGCTAGCAAGAGAATTCATCAACGCTCGCATGATCATCTCCTCCTTTTGGAGTGCGGCGATTGATCGCCGCTTTCTTGAAGACGGCTTCAGCCGTTGCGAAACCGGCTGTGGGCGCCTGGATTCTGACGCTTGTCTTCTTTTGTATTCTGAGGCTTGTATTTTTTCATTTCTCACGCTTGTATATTTTGGTCGCGCTGCGGGGAGCTAAAGCTCCCGCGCGAAAGCGGGCTAAAGCCCCGCACTCCAGAAAGGCCGGGCATTCCAAAGTTACTGGTGGTTGGTCTCTTCGTGCAGCAAGTCAACGGGCGTCACGATTCTCACCGTCACCGGTCCTAACAGGCCCGAGCGGTGAAGCGGTGCCTCTTTCCACGGCACGCGCCAGGCCAGTGCGTTCTTGATGTTGGTATAAGTGAATGTACCGAATTGTGGTTCCCGGGCGTCCCCGGTCAGTCGGTTGGACCACACGTTGGCCACGCGGACGACCAGTTCATTTTCGCCGCGGTGAACGGCATGTGTGATGTCCACTTCATAAGGCGGTGTCCAGAGATAACCCATCCAGCGGCCGTTGACCATCAGGTCGGCCACGAAGCGAACTTCCCCCAAATCAATGAGTACCCGCTGATCGGGCGAAATTTCGCTGACCTGGAAAGTCTTTCGGTAAGTTGCCACACCCGAAAAATATTTGATGCCCGGCTCAGGATGATCGGTCCAGGAGATCAGCTCGCGGAAGGTTGTCTTCTCCGGAGCTCCCCAACCTGGTGGAAACTCCACCTGCCACGCACCTGTTAAGATCTCGTGCTGACTCGGTGCCACCATGAACGAAATCCGCTTCCCGGACGCCAGAACAAGCTCATACTCGCCGGGCGTTTCGCAGCACACTTTCCGCGAACCATCGTCGCCGAGTACAATCTGTACGCGCGGCCTGCCTGCGGAGGGGCTGAAGAGGAGCTCTTTCCCTTCCCGAGTGATACTCACAACCGGGTCCATCGCCACCTGGTCTTTGTCATGGCGAGGGACGACCACAAAGAGGCTTCCCAGCGGTGGAAGCGAAAGAGGCAGTTCCATCCCGTCGGCGGTCGGGCGAAAGGCTGCGAGTTTCGCTCTTTTTCCGGCGACTGGATCCCAAATCTCGGGAGTTCCGCTTTCCGTGCGAATCCGTGCGACAACATTTTCCCAGCGCGGCAAGCGATTCCAGAAGAAATAAATATGCGCGTCCGGAGTCCTGCGGTGGACATAATCGATGGACGCCCCTGGGACTGTACGCACCACCACGTCGGGTGGAATGCCCAGTTGCCGCAGCACTTCTTTAAGCGGTATTTCCCAGAACACTTGACCTGCACCATATTTTCTTTGACCGCTCGGTGAAGGGCCTTCACCCCAGATGCGGTCGGCTATCCTTCTGACCTCTTCATCACATTGGGGATAGTTTGACAGAGAAGGACTTTTTTGTGGCTTTTCGCCCACCACGGTGGCTCCATCTTCAATCAAAGTGGCGATCTTCTGCATCACCTGCGGCGTCACTTCACTTCCCGGAGGAAGTACGAGAACCGGGATTCCCTCATCGTGGGGGCCGAAGCAGATTCTCCCTTGGCGTACGGTTGCCCGCTCCAGAAGTGCCTTCGTATCGGTGACCGTGTAGTCATAGCCAAAGCCCAATGCGGGATCGACGCTCTTGGGCATGACGAAATTGAATCCCCGATCGCCGTAGTAATAGCATACGTCTGCAACTGGTTCGCCCTGCTGGAGGAGGAAGCTGCACCGTGCGATGTAGTCCACGAATCCACCGGCCAGCGGCCACCAAGCAATCGACGGCGAAAAATGCGTACCCGCCGTGTAGACCCATCCTGGGAGTTTGGCCTGGGCCGGTCGATGCGCTGCCGTGTGGAACGTGAAATGGTTGGCGCCTTCGCAGAATGCCCGGTCCGCGATGGGCTTGAGCTCGGCGGGCCCATCCTGCCAGTGTCGCCAGCTCGTGAAGGCCTCCATGTCGACCATCGGCTTTCCATAAATGTGTGCGGCGCAGGCGGTTTCTTTAACGACCCAAATGTGCTCATCCACCCAAAACTCGCCGCGTGGGATGTCGATAGCGCCCTGGGCTTTGAGGGCGTCCACTGGGACAGGATGGAGTGGCAGGCCGGGGCCACCGGCTTCTGCGCAGAGTTTCAGTCCATGCTCATGACAGATTTCCGTGGCCCGACCATAAAAAGCGTCCACAATCAGATCAGAAAGCGTTGTCTCGTAATCGCGAATGAAGCGCCGCGTCGTCGCTTCGTCCGTCATGATGCATCCGAGAAGGACCGGCAGGAACGGTTTCATGTCGTAGCCACGACGGCGCTGAAACTCCTCCAAAAGGTTCGGCGTCCAGGTGGCGCCGCGAAGTTCGTAGCTGCAGACATAGAGCTGCTTGAGGGCCGTCTGGTCGAGCGGTCCCAACTCGGCGATCAATGGTTCCAAGATATGCTTGAAATGCCACTGTGTAGCCGCCGGATTGAAATGGTCGATGGCCCAGCCTGCGGAATTGGGACTGGGAAGAACGAGCTGTTGCCCCGTGTTCCCATAGCCAAAGCGAATAATTCGCCATTTCCCCGGAGGAGCCTCCCAATGCAATTTGCCGTCAGGCTCCAGCCGTTCTGTGAGGTCGATGACCTGAGTGGGAGACGCGATAACCACGGGCGGTTCCTCGGCCGATGCCCAGCTGTTCCGCGGGCCGTTGCGAATGCCGTCGTGAATGCAATCAGCAGACCAGGGCCCCGATGTTTTCCACTGCGTGGTGAATCGCACGAGAGCTGCCCCAGTCCGGCTTCCACCATCGACCGTTCGACAGACCACGTTCTGGCCTTCTGGGGTGTAGAGCTCAAATTCCCCCAGTTCCCATCGCGATTCCCGGGGATTGTGTTTGGAAAGAAGTTCCAGCTTGACATAGCGCGCATAAGTGGCCGGAAAATCGAACCGCTGCGGCTCCTTCGTCGGTTTAAGTTCGCCTTTCACAACAAGGCGAAACGCTTCCGGAGCATCGCTGGTGTCTGACAAGTAAACCGCAAAACCCTTCACGAACCGGTGAAGCGGCCCCGTTTTGCCAGCGTCTTCCGACTCTGTGTTGCAAAGGATGAGGTGATCGACCAGGTGGCGACCAGGTGGTGCGAGTTGGAAAACAAACGTGGGTCGATCGTAAACCCTGTCGGCCGGTACCGCCAGCACCGCGATATCCCGGTAAATCGGTGAAAATCCCCTAGGATGTTTGTACGCAGTGGGAGGGAGTTGCGGGTGCGGAACAGTGGTCTCGATATGCCCGGGACCCTCGCAACTGACCTGGCTGGTGAAAAGCCCCATCGCCCCGTATTCGGGGGTTACCCAGGGACCACCCGCATTCCAGCTACTTGACGTGATGAGGCCAATTTCCATGCCCATCTCTTTGGCCTTGCTGAGGAGTGGCACAAGCTGGCGAACCCATTCTCGGCTCATGAAAGCCGGTCCTGCAGGGATGACCTTGTCGGGGTCACGCGCGCCGATATCGAAGACGTACAGACTGCTGAGGCCCTTTTCCCGGAATTGTCGCAGCTCACACAGGGCTTGGGGAACATCGACGTAGCCGTTCATCCAACACCAGTAGGCAGCCGGTCGTGCGGAGTCCGGGGGATTACGAAATCCCAACACCAGCTCGTCGGGAAGCTCGGTTGCCAGCGACCTCAGAAAGCTGCTCAGGCTCAGAATTGCTACTGAAAGAACAGTAGGCAAGACGCGTTTCAGCATAAAGTCACCTTGTACTGTTGCCAAACACTTCACTTGGCGGGATTCCTTCGGCTCCCTCAATGCGACGCCATTTTAACAGATTCTTAGCGCTCTCATAACGGTTTCCTAACACAGCCTCCGTATAGTGACTTTGAACAACGAACAACGGAAGACAAACCAAGGCTACGGGACATGATCCGGCAATCTGTGCGAGTCTCCGGGATAGGGACCCTCTCGGGGACAGCGCCAACGCGGAAGCGGGAAGGGGTCCCGCACTCCAGAGTAGGAGGAAGTCCATGACTCGTGCTGGTCGAAGTGACAGACCCTCGCAACACGGTTTCACACTAGTCGAACTCCTGGTGGTCATCGCGATCATCGGGATTCTGATCGCGTTGCTTCTGCCGGCGGTCCAAGCGGCCCGCGAAGCCGCAAGGAGAAGTCAGTGCAGCAACAACCTCAAGCAAATTGGGCTGGCTTTCCACAATTTTCAGGATGTGTACGGTTGGCTGCCGAACGGAGCACGGGATGGTGACCACCGGGTTCCCGATCCGTTGGACGCCTGTTGCAATTCGCGGACCCGCCATGGCTGGAGCTGGCTCTACCACATCACTCCGTTTATCGAGCAGAAAGCCATCTATGACCTAGCCAGCGACGCTGACGATCCGCCTACCCCCGGTTCAGGTCAGAACAGCAAGGAAAACATCGTGGCGCAGCAGGGAATCCCGACCTATTATTGCCCGTCCCGCCGCTACATGGAGTTCTACGGCAGCGGGAGGTTTTACCGCTCGGACTATGCTGGAAACGGAGGTCAGCGCGATGGCGGAAATGTGCGAGGCTCGGGAAGTAACGGTCTCCGCGGCGTCGTGATTCAAACAGATGCCAAACGAATCCGTGTCGAAATGGTTCGTGACGGCTCTTCCAACACGATCATGGTGGCTGAGAAAGCGCTCAACCCTAAGGCCTTCGGTTCAGAAGGGGGAGACAACGAGAGGTGGAACAACCCGGGCTGGGATGAAGACATCATCCGCTGGGGTGCCTTCCGCAAAACTGACGGCACAGAATACGGGCTGACGCCCATCCCAGACAATAAAGCCCCCTACAATCCGGGCTCCGGTTGGACCACCGTTGTGGACGTAGATGGCCGGGTGTGGGGCCAGTGGCATCCCTTCTTTGGGTCGTCCCATCCAGGTGGATTCAACGCCTGTATGGCCGATGGAGGTGTGCGGTTCCTAAGCTTCACGATTGAGCATCAAGTGTTTCGACGGCTGAGCCTCAGCGATGACGGCGAGCCCGTCCAGTACTGAGAGGTGCTCCGCAAATTCAAACTCTCCCCACCCTCACGCCGCCGGTTGGCTGCCCGCGGACCCTCCCCCCATGTGTGTCACCACGCCAGAGCCTCGCGGGCAGCCGACCATCTTTTGTCCGTCGTCGAAACAACTCGCCGACAACGCAGACAAATTGAAAACGATGCTCAGAGCTGAAGGGAAACGTTCGAAGAAAGCAAAAGCCATCCACCGAGGGTGCGAGAGCGACAATCGTGGTCGTTACCTCGCGCTCGATGACGTCAGCCACAGAATACGCCTGGCAACGAGTTTGGGCGCTGTGTGAAGCAACATTTTTGAGGTTTTCTGGAGTTAAGTTAATGGAGGATTCTGACAGTGGCCCGCAATGAAAGAAGTTCTTCCCGCAAATGGGCGGTGGTTGGTGCGGTCTTCCTGGGGCTTACGCTAGGGAGTGCGATTGGTTGCGGTCGGAGCGCGACACCGCCTCCGCCTACGGAAGACCTCAAGGCCAAAATCCAGCAGGAAGACGACGCCATCACAGCGGCGGAGAAAGCGCAATCAAAGTTGCGACCGTAAGGTTGCGCAAAAGGTTTTCCGCCTGAACAGGCCTTTGCAAACGAGGCCAGGGCAACCAGAGCTCGCCAGTAATCCGGCAATCGCGTCGGTTCGAGCTCGACCGAAACCAAAATCGTGACAACTGGGTAGGCCCCCCAGGTCACGATCAGGGAATCGCTGAAGCGAATAAATAAACGTAGAAATTAGATCGCAAATGTCAACTTGTCTTTTTCGGGGTTGGATTGGTAGACTAATTAAGAGTCGGGGTCGGCATCTTTTCATCGGCGGGCAAAGGTGAGGGTCGAGTCATGATCGGGAGCGAACTGGACACGATTCCGTGCATCGAGGAGCTCAAACCTGGTGATCGGATCGAGGTGGAACACCGCGTTACGGTGGGCAGCAAAAGCTGGACCACCCGCACCGTGGGGACGGTGGTGCGGACCGAGCGGGTCGCTCATGGCCTCCATTTCGATAGGGCCCCAGACGAAAAAACCTATAGCGATGTGATTCTCCTTGAGCTCCCGGACGGTGAGCTCACCACTGTCACGCTGGACGAATTCACTGTGATCCGGCGAGCACCGTGAAGATTCGTCCGTTGTTGAAGGGATTCCGTTGGACGGCAATCTATGGAAGTTTGGGGGCGGCATTTTTTAATGGGATCCGAATCCCCGCAAGAACTTCCCCTGATTCATCAGTGATCGGAGCTCATTGATCCCAGCTTACCTTGCCCACCAATGTCGTCGCCTGATCATTTGCCTGCCGTCTTCACCCGTCACGAACGCAGCTTCGGAAGCTTCCGGTTTGTCTATCCGGTAGTGAGCCGTCGGGCAGGGGGGGTTTCCATCGGCGTCAATCTTAACCCCGATAAAATTTGCAATTTCGATTGTGTCTATTGTCAGGTGGATCGGCGGGAGATGCCGGGTCGCGTTTTCGTCGAAATGGACCGGCTTCGGGAAGAGCTCCATGAGGCTATTCGGCTCGTTCGGCAGGGTGAGCTTTTTGCGATGGAGAAGTTCGTAGATACGCCGCTGCCTCTCCGACACCTCCGCGACATTGCGTTCAGTGGAGATGGCGAGCCCACCACGTTCACCAATTTCGAGCAAATTTGCCAACTGGCGGCAGATGTTCGCCAGACTGAGCGCTTGGATGAGGTCAAGTTGGTTCTCATAACGAATGCCTCCATGTTCCACCGCCCCGGTGTCCAGCGGGGACTGGCCATTCTCGATGCCCATGGAGGTGAAATTTGGGCCAAACTGGACGCGGGCACCGAAGAATATTTCCAAAGGATTGCCCGCACGTCCATTCCTTTCCGGAGAATTCTGGAAAACATCACACAGGCCGCTCGCATTCGCCCGCTTGTCATCCAATCGCTTTTTATGCGGTTGGAAGGCCAGGCACCACCAGCCGCCGAGATCGCCGCTTACTGTGAACGTTTGAATGAAATCCTCGAAGTTGGCGGGCAGATTAAACTGGTGCAGATTTACTCCGTGGCGCGCCCGCCTGCCGAATCATTCGTCAGTGCGCTATCGCGCCAAGAGCTGGAAGCCATCGCTGACCAGGTGCAGGCCAGCACCGGTTTGACCACGGCGGTCTATCCTTAGTGCGAAGTAACGCGAATAGCGATCAGCTCTCCGGTTCGTAGGCAAGATACGGGGCCAGCCACCGCTCAACTTCCTGCACGGGCATCCCTTTGCGGCGGGCGTAGTCCTCCACCTGGTCGCGGGTCACGCGGTCGACCGTGAAATACCGGGCCTGGGGATGGGCGAAATACCATCCGCACACCGAGGCCGGTGGGTCCATGGCAAAGCTTTCCGTCAGACGAATACCCGTCGTTTCGGTGGCTCGAAGAAGCCTGAAAAGCGTGGCCTTTTCGGTATGGTCCGGACATGCCGGGTATCCCGGTGCCGGTCGAATTCCCCGATACCGTTCCTTGATCAGGTCCTCGTTGGAAAGGTTCTCGTTTTGCCCATAACCCCAGTCCCGCCGGGCCTGGGCATGGAGCATTTCCGCAAATGCTTCGGCGAGCCGGTCGGCCAGCGCCTTCACCATGATTGCCCGATAGTCGTCGCGCTGTTCTTCGTACTCTCGTGCCAGCGCCGCTGCCTCATGTCCCGACGTAACGGCAAACGCACCGATGTAATCCGGACGGCCGCTCTCCACCGGTGCGACGAAGTCAGCCAGGGCGAAAAACACTTCCTGCCCCTGCCGTCGCCACTGCTGCCGCAATGTATAGAATCGTGCAAGCACCTGGGTGCGCGTCTCGTCGGTGTACACCAGGATATCATCACCCTCCGAATTGGCCGGCCAAAATCCGTAAACTCCCCGCGGATGAAGAAGATTGCCAGCGGCGATTTCCTCAAGCATCCGCTGCGCGTCCCGCCAGAGGGCCTCTGCCTGCTGACCGAACCGGGCATCACTGAAGATTTTGGGATATGTGCCGGGCAATTCCCAGGCAATGAAGAACGGCGTCCAATCAATGTAGCCAATGAGGTCCTCCACGGACACCTCCACGGTCCGCGTGCCCAGAAAGCTCGGTTGCGGGATGTCCACAGTACCCCAATCGCACCTGAATCGACGCGCCACCGCTTCCCGATAGGGAACCAAATTGGCCGTGCGACGCTGGGCGTAACTCTCCGCCAGTTTGGCCTGCTCTCGGCGAATTTCTTGTGCGAAAGCGGCTCGCTCCACGGGATTCATCAGCCGCTCCACGACACCCACACTTTTTGAGGCGTCGGGCACATGCACCGTGATTCCCGAGTACTCCGAAGCAATTTTCACCGCCGTGTGCTTCGCGCTGGTCGTCGCTCCACCAATAAGAAGCGGTAGCGTCATCCCGCGACGATTCATCTCCCGGGCGACATGGACCATCTCTTCCAAACTGGGAGTGATGAGACCCGACAGTCCGACAATGTCGGCTTTCTCACGCTCCGCTGTGTCCAGGATTGTTTCACAGGGGACCATTACCCCCAGGTCGACGATGCGATAGTTGTTGCAGGCCAGGACAATGCCCACGATGTTCTTGCCGATGTCGTGCACGTCGCCCTTAACCGTTGCCAAAATTATGGTTCCCCGATGTTCCCCATTGCCCCCGGCCAGGGCTTTCTCAGCTTCCATATAGGGTGTCAGATAGGCCACCGCTTTTTTCATCACCCTCGCGGATTTAACAACCTGGGGAAGGAACATTTTCCCTTGGCCGAAAAGGTCACCAACAACTTTCATCCCGTCCATGAGGGGGCCCTCGATGATCGCCAGGGCTGACGGCATCTGCTGACGGATCTCCTCGACATCCTGTTCGATGAACTCGTCGATCCCGTGAATAAGAGCATGTTTGAGCCGTTCCGCGACCGGGGCCTGTCGCCATTTTTGTTCGCTCTTGGCCGCGGCATCCGTGGAGGTCGTGGAAAGTTTTTCCGCAAAGCGAATAAGACGTTCGGTGGCATCTGGCCGACGATCAAAAAGCACGTCTTCCACAAGTTGCCGCAATTCGGGATCGATCTCCTCGTACACGTCGAGTTGCCCCGCATTGACAATCGCCATATCGAGGCCCGCTTGAATGGCGTGATAGAGGAACGCGGAATGCATCGCGCGGCGAACCGGCTCGCTGGAGCGAAAAGAAAACGAAATGTTGCTCACTCCGCCGGAAGTCTTAGCACCAGGGCAACGCTCCTTGATTTGGCGGACGGCCTCGATGAAATTGATCGCATACCGGTTGTGTTCTTCGATTCCCGTCCCCACCGTCAGTATATTGGGGTCAAAGATGATGTCTTCCGGCGGAAAGCCCACCTTCTCAGTCAGCAGACGGTAAGCCCGCTCCGCTACACGGACCTTGTGTTCGATCGTGACTGCCTGGCCTTCCTCATCGAACGCCATGACCACAACCGCCGCCCCGTAACGGCGAATTCTTCGCGCTTCCTCCAAAAAAACAACCTCGCCTTCTTTCAGACTGATTGAGTTGACAATCCCTTTGCCCTGAAGACACTTAAGCCCGGTTTCCAGGATCGACCATTTGGAGCTATCAATCATGATGGGAACGCGGGCGATATCGGGTTCGGCGGCCAGTCGATTGAGGAATTCCCGCATGGCCTGCTCGCCGTCCAGAAGGGCATCATCCATGTTGACGTCGAGAATATTCGCCCCACCTTCCACCTGCTGGCGTGCTATCGCCACGGCCTCATCGTAGCGGCCTTCCCGGATCAGTCGCGCAAACCGCCGCGACCCTGCGACGTTTGTCCGCTCGCCAATGAGAATAAAGTTGCTGTCCGGACGAATGACCAGCGGCTCTAGCCCGGCGAGACGCGTCCAGCGCGGGATGTCGGGAGGCGTCCGCGGAGGCTTGTCTCGGACTGCTTCCGCGATTGCCCGAATATGCGCAGGTGTGGTCCCACAGCAGCCGCCCACGATGTTGATCCATCCATTCTGGGCGAACTCCGCCAGAACGGCGGCCATCTGCTCCGGCGTTTCGTCGTAGCCGCCGAACTCATTGGGCAGTCCCGCATTGGGATGGCAACTCGTCCAGATAGGTGCGATGGTCGAAAGCTCTTCCACGAACGGGCGCATCAACTCCGGACCCAGCGCGCAGTTAATCCCCACACTGAAAAGAGGTGCATGCGAGATCGAAATCCAAAAAGCCTCCAGCGTCTGTCCGGAAAGCGTCCGACCACTCCGATCGGTGATCGTCACCGAGGCCATCACCGGAACCCGCCTCCCGATAGTTTCAAAAACGTCTTCAATCGCCACAAAGCAGGCCTTTGCGTTGAGCGTGTCGAAAATCGTTTCCACGAGCAAGAGATCCACCCCGGCCGCCAAAAGGGCTTCCACTTGCTCTCGATAGGCCCCGTAGAGATCGTCAAATGTGACCGCGCGATATCCCGGTCGGTTAACGTCCGGCGAAAGGGAGGCCGTCCGATTGGTTGGGCCGATCGATCCCGCCACAAAACAGGGGCCGCTATCGGGATGCGCAGACTGATACTGGGCAATAGCATTTTTGGCGCACTGAACCGCGGCCGCGTTGATGGCGGCGACATGGTCCGTCAGGCCATAGTCGGCCAGCGAAATCCGGTTGGCGTTAAATGTGTTGGTCGTGATGATGTCGGCGCCCGCCTCAAGATAGCCGAGATGGATGCCCGTGATAGCATCGGGCTGAGTGATCGAGAGAAGATCGTTACACCCCTTGAGAGGGAATGGGTGATGCGCGAAGGCCTCGCCCCGGTAGGCCGCCTCGTCTAGGTGCAGGGTCTGGATCATTGTCCCCATCGCACCATCGAGGATCAAGATGCGCTGGCGGATAAGCTCATTCAGAAGTGCTGTCGGATCGTACATGGCTGCGTGAGGCTGTGCTAAACGCCTGTCAAGTACCGTATAGATTTTATTGCAAAGCAATCGTCCCTCTGGGGAAGTATTCATGAGCCCAGAGGCTGTGTCGATTATTTTTGGAACATTACCGGTATAGAGGTGCGATCCTGAGGGGAGACCGATTCACGTTCTGTCCATGTAAGGACGCCCATTTGTCAATGATACGCGCGCGGAGGGATGTTGGCGAACGCCGAACGACCGGATAACTCGGAACATATGGAGTGCTGGGCTTTAGCCCCGCTTTGCGCCCGGGACTTCAGTCCCCGGCGAAAGGGGGTG
>NZ_JBAMME010000201.1:0-7652 GCF_039793925.1 Thermogutta sp.
GGCAGAGTTCGAGAAGAGGTTGCAGGAGTTCGTTCCCTGGACACCGCCGGTTGAAGAATCCATGCTACCTACAGAGATCCCGGACGAGTGGGACGAATTAGAGGCCGCCAATGCCGAACTGACCAACCGTGTGGCTGACCTGGAAAACCTTATCCGTCAATACGAACAGCATGAGGAAGAGAGTAAATCACAAATCAAAAATCTGGAGCATCATATATCCCAGTTAACAAACCAGGTGAATGAGTGGCGTCAACGGGCGGAAGAGTTGACTCGAGAAAAAGAGGTTTTGGAAACGAACAATCGCGGCTTACAGCAGGAATTGGAAAGGCTGCAACAGGAGCTCGCCCAGGCCAGACGTCCCTGGTGGCGAAAGCTGTTGGGCCTGCCTGTTTGTTAACCACAGGGCGTGACAGTCGTAAATAAGGAAGAGAGCACTGTAATTCACGATAGTAGATGGAGAAATCAGTTATAGAAAGGATGTTTCATGCCAGGACTATGGATTCTCAATTTCAGTCACCCGTTGACTCCGGAACAGAAAAAGCAAATTCGGACTCTGACAGGTCAGCGGATCAGCAAGGTCGTGGATCTGAAGTGCCAGTTCGACCCGCAGCAGTCATTTATTGAACAAATGCGGGCATTATTCGACCAGATCGGATTGACTTACGAACAATGGCAGACCTTGCCCATTGTGGTTAATCCGCCATCGTTCGCACCAATCGCCTGTCTATTTCTGGCGGAACTGCATGGAAGGGTGGGACATTTTCCGGCTATTATGCGTCTTCGCCCGACCAGCGATGTTCCGCCCCAATTCGAAGTGGCAGAGATTATCAACCTTCAACAGGTGCGCGACCAGGCACGGGAACAACGCATTAAAGAAACGACCGGTTGATTGCCAGTGGCTTGACTTGAAGGATTCGATAGGACAAAATCATCGGCCGAAATAAAAAGAAAAGGCTAATTACGGGGTAATCAATATGGCTCGTCGATCATCGGCAGGCAGTTGCTTTCGAGGGCAGGTTCTTGAACAAACGTGGGAATTCTGTGCCGCAAAGCGAGGACAACACCATGGGTGATCGTGCGTTCATTGTATTTTCTGTTGGGCCCGTTCAATCCTTCATTTCTGCCGCGCGGACACTGCGGGACCTGTGGACCGGCAGCTTCTTACTGGCATGGCTGACCCGTAAGGCCATGGAACCGATCTATTCAAAACACGGTGTGGCGGCCTTCATCGAGCCCGATATGAGCGACGATCCCATGTCGCCCCAGAACCTGCGCAAGGAGCTTCGCTCCCCCTGCTTGCCGAACCGGTTTCTGGCGGAAGTTCCGGCTGAGGAGGCGGAGAGTCTCGCTAATGCCTGCCGGAACGCTTTCGAGGCTGCCTGGCGCAGCATCGCAGAGAAAGTTCGCGAGACACTCCACACCAAAATCGAGGATTTGAAGGGCGGGTGGTTGGCGGAATGGGAGAGCTCGGTCAATCGTTTTTGGAATGCCCAGATTGACTCATTCTTCGATGTGCGGATGACCGTCGTGCCTCAGGAAGCGATTTCTGAGAGCGCGATCGAATCATTGCTCGGCCATCAGGCAGCCTCAGGAGACGCCTGGGCCAATGCTCCAGAAGAGGACAAGCTGTGGACGCATCGCGCGGAACTGGCAGCCCGGGTCCACGCCACCCACAAGGTGATCAGAAAGGTCACCACATATTCCCCAGAGCCGGATGAACTGGGGATGTACCCTGCAAAATGTTCCCTTCTGGGAACCTACGAATATCTGGGACCTGCCGAGTTGACAAAGGCCGCCGAATTCTGGCAGGCACTCAGCGGTAAGAACGGCCTGAGTGTTGGTGGGGTACGGATTCGTTCCGGCGAGCGTCTCTGTGCGGTGAGTCTTGTCAAACGGTTCGCCTGGCCCGCCTATTTTGCGGAGGAATTTGGGGCTGACCCGCGGAAGATGCGGTTGGAGGACCTAGCAACTGTCGCGGCTGCCGAATGGCTCCGCCAGGAACCCCCGCTTTCTCCTGAAAAAGTCCGCGAGGAGCATGGCGTGTGGAGTGGGGAATGGCTCCATTGGGATCGGCCCGAGCTGGACGAGGATGAAGGGGCCTGTCCGGACGCGGTTTGGAAGCAGATCAAAGACAAGCGAGCTCGTCAGGGTGCAGCACCAAACTATTATGCGGTGCTGATGATGGATGGCGATCGGATGGGCAAACATCTCCGCGCAAGACCCGGTCGTCAGCATCCCCAAACCATCAGTAAAGCGCTGATGATGTTTGCGCTCCGTTACGCCCCGAAAATTGTGGAAAAGAATTACGGCGTGCTTGTGTATTGCGGTGGGGACGACGTGCTGGCACTGCTTCCCACAACCACAGTGATCACGTGTGCCCAGGAACTCAACGAGGCCTTTCGGAAAGTATGGGCCCAAGTGGTCTTGCAGGGAGTGCCCGGAGAAAGTGCCACGCTCAGCGCGGGCATAGCCGTTGTCCACTACAAGGAAGACCTTCGCTTTGCCCTGGAAACCGCAAGACAGGCCGAAAAACATGCCAAAAATAACGGTCGGGATTTGGTGGCGATCACCGTCTGTCGGCGGTCAGGCGAACACACCACGGCCCTGTGCCCCTGGCCGTTTTTGGACGACGTGAAAGGGTGGGTTTCAGCCTTCACACCCACTCAGCAAAATCGGGCGGGAGCCTCCGACCGCTGGGCGCGTCACCTTTATCAAGAGTTGCCAGTGTTAAAAGGTCTTCCGGTTGAAGCGATGAAGGCCGAGATCCGTCGGCAGGTCGATCGCGCCGAGGAATCCACACGGAAACTCCTGTCACCAAACGAACCCAAAAAAGCAGGGGCCAAAATTGTGGAGCAGTTGGAGCGTTTCGGCAGTTTGTGGGACGAGCGATCACGGTCGCGTGGCAAAGCGGGTGCACTGCCTCCCGGCCCCGGCATCCAGAATGGTCAGCTTCTGGAAAACTTCCTGACCCTATGCCAGACGGCATCGTTCTTGGCGAGAAGGAGGGATCAATGAACCAGCAACTTCAACGCCTGGGGGCCATCCTGGAACCGCTTGACGTCTTGTTTTTCCGGGACGGCCGCCCATTTACAGCGGCCATGCGAGGAACGTCGGGACTTCCGCTCCCGCAGACAGTTGCCGGTGCCATCTGGACGGCCATCCTGCAGGCTTTGGGCTGTGACTTCGAAAAGGTTCGAGAGGTTTACTGCCAGAAGGCCGAAAACCGTCAGCTTACGGACGATGAATTTCACGAGGTGTGTCGTCAAGGGCTCCAAAAGGCCGGTGCCCCCGAATGGTTCTTCAATATTCGCATCCGCGGGCCATGGTTGGTCCGAGACCGCGGGGTACGGCCCGGGACGACAGATTCGATTCACTGGGAGCTCATCTTCCCCATGCCCGCCACCGTCTATTCCTTCAAAAAGAGCGAAGAAGGTGCGAGTGAAATTTGGCTGGGGAAGCCCCTCGAACGGAAGCAAAATCTCCCAGGCTGGAAGCCGCCACGAGAGGGTCTGCGGCCGATTTGGGTGAAGACCCGGGAAGATGTGGAAACCGCCAAGGGTTATCTGACCGCGCGTGGAATGCAAAAGTTCCTGCAAAGCAGACCGCCTCAGGATTTTACCAAAGAGGATTTTGTCTCTGAGAGCGAGTTATTTGGTCACGACAATCGCACGGGAATAGGCATCAATGCCGATCGGCTGACTTCTGAAGAACACCACATTTACACGGCCAGTTTCCTGGCTTTGAAACAGAATGTGGCCTTTTACGTGGAGCTTGATTTGCCGCCTGAGGGGGAATCGGTGTGGAAATCGGTGAGTTTTCTCCGCTGGGGCGGGGAAGGGAAACGCGTGGCCGTCAGGCATTGCGATAGACCGCTCGAATTTCCGCAAGCGGTTCCTCAAACCGGGCAAAAACCCCTGGTCGTGCTGACGACACCTGGCATTTTCGAGGAGGGATGGTATCCGCGGTGTTTAGCCCAGCACTTAGCAGCGGCCGTGGTGCCCGGCGAGATTGCCGTGTCAGGTTGGGACCTTGTCCGCAGAGGTCCCAAGCGCACACGTTTCGCCGCCTCGGCTGGCTCTGTGTATTTCCTCGAAAGTCTCCCGGAAAATCTCTCGGACTCGTTGTCGGATAATCCTGCGGACCAGCAGCAGGGTTGGGGCTGTTTCTTGCAAGGAGTTTGGAACGATGGCTAACGCGACACAAACGCTCAAAACGCAAGGCGGACTCTTGTTCATTCACGCCCAGACGGCTTTGCACCCCGGCTCGGGAACCGCCCTGGGAACCGTCGATCTGCCCGTCCAACGGGAACGGCACACCGGTTGGCCGAACATTGCGGGATCAGCCCTCAAAGGCGTCCTTCGCGATGCGTATCGGGAAAAGGTGCGTCAGGAGACTCAAAAGCCTCGCAAAGTCGTCAACGAGGAAGATCCGGACGTTGTCACCATCTTCGGACCGGGCAAAGTGGAAGAAAGCAGCGCCCACGCCGGTGCCCTGACCGTCAGCGATGCCCGCATTTTGGCCTACCCAGTGCGTTCGCTGCGTGGGGTGTTTGCCTGGGTGACATGCCGTGGTGTTCTGGAACGTCTGTGCCGCGATTTGGATCTTACCGGAATGCAGCCCCCGCAGCTCCCCACAACCTGGCCGGCCGAACACAAGGCCCTCGTTCCGACGAATTCACCGCTTTTGGTAGGGCAATCGGCCCAGGCGACCATCGTCCTGGAGGAGTTTGATTACAAAGTTACTGGCCCTAGTGACAGTGTGGCCGAGTGGCTGGCAAACCATGCTGTGGTTCACAAATTTGCTCAGGATCGCATGAAGAGCCACCTCGTTGTGCTCTCGGACGACGATTTCACTCATTTTGTCCGCAATGCCACAGAGATTGTCGCGCGGATTGCCCTCGACTACGAGCGCAAAACGGTCAAAGAACGGGCTCTATTTTATCAGGAATTTCTCCCGGCAGAGACCATCATGTATTCTGTGCTGCTCGCCAATTCCAGCCGGAACAGCAAGACTTCTATGGACGCCGCAGATGTGCTCCACAAAGTACGGAAGTGCCTGGAAGAGGTTCGCGTGCTGCAGATTGGGGGCGACGAGACCACGGGAAAGGGTCTGTGTGCCGTCCACGTGCTGACCTGATCGGATCCGGTTCACAGGCTATCAAAGTAAGAGGAGTTGACCTATGCCAAGTGTCACCAATTCACACAGGAAAACGCTCGACCAGCGTCGGGCAGAGCATGCGTGGCAAGCCGTTCAGGCGGCCAAGAACAAGAATGATAAAGAGGTTTTTGAAAAATTCCATGGCCAGGCCAAAAAATTGCCGGTGCGGATCATTGCCTCCGGATTGGGGCAGGCCCTCGCATTTCTGAAAGCGAAAAAATATGCACCGGATTTGCTTATCGCACTGGGCGACTGGGTGCTCAATAAACGCTTGAACCCGGACAGCAACAAACCAAAACCAGACGACATGGCACTTTTGAAAGCCGTTGTCGAAGGTGACGCCGAATTCCTCCGTTGGGCCACCGACGAAGTCCTGGCCTATCTTCAGTGGCTGAACCGGTTTGCAGACGCCGAAGGATCCGAAAGCACTTCAGCAATCGACTGAGGAGAAAATCCTATGGCGATGATTGTTCCCCTGCCCAAACCCGTTCGGGACTTGCTGTCCGAGAACACCCATCTGGGGCTGCAACTCGACAAATATGTCCAGTCATGGAGCGAAGAGCTGTTCTCAAAATCTGGGGATAATAGCGGGAAGCTTTCGGAGCGGGTTCAAAAGCCCACGGTCGACAAGATTGCCGACAAATCTAAAAACGAACCACCGGGGCTGAATTATGACGCCTTATTCGATCGGTGGCAGACCGTCGTGGCGGCGAGGGGAGCGATGACCTTCAAGGCCAAAACCGTCGGGCCGCTGACGCTCCATCTCGCGCGGGCATCGGCGCTGGAGAACGCCGGCATCTGTCTGCACCCAATCTACGGCTTTGTCTATTTGCCCGGTACGGGTCTAAAGGGAATGGCCCGGGCATTTGCCGAAACCGTCTGGTTGCCGACGCAAACCGATCAGAAAAAGGCGTGGCAGCAGATCGAGGACGTCTTCGGCTGGGCGCCCAATCCCGACCGACAAAAACAGATCAAAGCAAACGAGCACCCGGCCGAGAAACGTTACGATCCCGAGAATCCCAAAGCCGAGATCACGGCGTCGGTAGGGCAGATCATCTTTCTGGACGCCTGGCCGGAGAAATGGACCCCTTTAGTCGCCGACATATTGAATAATCATCATGCGAGTTATTACCAGGATCAGGAACCGCCCGGGGACTGGGATTCGCCCATTCCGGTGTATTTTCTCGCGGTTTCCGCTGGCCACACGTTCTTTTTTGCCTTGGCCAAACGCCGGGCGGATGTGCCGAATGAACTCCTTCAACTGGCGACCGAGTGGCTGATCGGCGCCCTGGAATACGAAGGAGCGGGAGCCAAGACGGCCTCCGGGTATGGATCGTTTAAGGTGACCGAGCCGCCAAAACCGTTTTCCCAGAAAAACGTGGAGAGAACCTGGAAAGAAGCAAAGCAAAAACGTGCGGAATTCACCTGCACATTGGAGCTGGTCACCCCTGCCTTTCTGGCGGGACCGTGGCAAAAGGAAGAGGACTGCGAGTTGCGGCCGGCGACGCTTCGGGGGATGCTCCGCTGGTGGTGGCGGACCATGCATGCCGCCCACGTGGACGCCGTCACGCTTTATCGGATGGAATCCGCGATCTGGGGTGATACAAACTCCTGCGGAGCGGTGCGGGTCACCGTGGAGCCGTTAGAAAGCATGCAGCCTGTGTTATTCGACAAAAAAGAGGTGAGAAACGAGAATAAACTGCCTCCTCCACCAAATAAAAAAACCACACCGGGACTTGATTATTTCACCTTTGGCATGGACGACATGCGCAAGGAGAATGGCCAGCGTAAACGTTATAAGCGCTATTATTTAACGCCGAACGCGAAATGGCGCGTGACGATGAGAGTTCGTCCGAAGATTTATGAGATAAAGAATGATAAAGGCATCGTTATTGACAAATGGACACTGGCTGTGTCGGATTTGCTACCCCAGGCTCAGGCAGCGCTGTGGCTTCTCTGTTACTACGGAGGGGTTGGCTCCAAGTCGCGAAAGGGCTTCGGTTGTTTCGACGTACCCGCCGAGCTCTCACGTTCGAATTGGAAACTGGAAAAATGCAAAGAAGTCGCCGCGGAGTTTCGCAAGGCATGTCGCCTATCAAGGCAAGAAGGCTGCCACGCGCCGACTTTAGAAACGATGATTGCGGGAAAGGAGCTTCGGGTTCCCTGGAAAAACGTGTGGTGGGTTCTGGACGCCATCGGTGCCGCGGCACAGGCCTTTGCGCAACAATATGCGCGAAATCCTCAAAAATTGGCATTGGGACTTCCCCGAAACGTGCGCGCCGCAAACGTGCCCGGGCAATTTAAACCGGGGGAGCACGTGGCAGAGACCGGTCGCCACGCATCGCCGCTTATCTTTCACGTGGGACGCCAAAATGGTCATTACGTCGTCCGCTGTGTCGGCTTTCCATCTCCGGAGTTGCCGGACGATCCCACGCGGAAAAAAAGCCAGGACTTTCTTAATCAGGCGATAGACACAATTACTAAGAAGCTTACAC
>NZ_JBAMME010000202.1:0-45116 GCF_039793925.1 Thermogutta sp.
TGATAGACAAAGTCTGGATTGCGGCAGGCAGCAGAATTAATAGAAACCTTATCGGCCCCTGCGTTAAGCAACTTCCGGATGTCTTCCAGGGTCCGGATCCCACCACCGACTGTCAGGGGCATGAAAACCACCTCTGCCGTCCGCCGAACGACGTCCAACATGATTTCCCGGCCCTCGTGACTGGCCGTGATATCCAGGAACACCAGCTCGTCTGCACCTTCTTCTTCGTAGCGCGCAGCCACTTCCACGGGGTCACCGGCATCGCGGAGGTTCAGGAACTTGGTTCCTTTCACGACGCGACCACGATCAACGTCCAGACACGGAATCACACGCTTCGCCAACATGGCGACCTCTGCTCATCGAGCCCGAAAAACTACTGCCATCCATATGGATGGGCAACAACCCATCATTCATTCACTGCCCCGACTTCATTGTTCATTCTTTCCCCAAAATGAGCCTGCGAAATACCTCCGGAGACAGTTCCTTCAAAGAGGATACC
Organism: Thermogutta sp.; assembly: GCF_039793925.1. Classification (GTDB taxonomy): domain Bacteria; phylum Planctomycetota; class Planctomycetia; order Pirellulales; family Thermoguttaceae; genus Thermogutta. The sequence continues at coordinate 500 of NZ_JBAMME010000202.1, forward strand.
ACCAGATCAGCCGCTGCGAGCATTTCTCTCGTCCGCCCTGTGCTGGCCAACCCCACGGCCTTCATGCCCGCCCGATGGGCCGCCTCAATCCCTGGCGGTGCATCCTCCACCACGGCACAATAACGGGGATCAACGCCCAGACGCTCCGCCGCTAAAAGAAACACCTGGGGATCGGGTTTTCCCCTGGTCACGTCCTTGCCTGTGATGATCGCCCCAAAATGAGCGGCGGGGCCCAGTTTCTGCACGGTCAACTCGACATTCTCCGGTGGCCCGGATGAGCCAATCGCCAGTGCAAATCCCGCCTGATGGAGGGCTTCCAGAAGCTCTGGCGCGCCGGGCATGATGGGGAAATTCTCCCGAATCAGTTCGCGGAATGCCGCTTCTTTTCGTTCGTCCAGTTCCCGAATCTTGGCATCGTTCGGTGTGTGCTGTCCCCACAAAGCGGCAATGATTTCACGACTCGTCCGCCCAAAAGTCCCGGCAAACTGCTCCTCAGTGATTTGGAGCCCCTCTTCCGCCGCAATCATTCGCCAGCTCTCGAAGTGCGCATGATAGGAGTCGATGAGCACGCCATCCATATCGAAGATAACGGCTAGTTTGTCCATCGTCGTAATCCGGTTCTCCTGTTGCCGCTTTGATGTCGGGGTGTCGCACGAAGCCTCGCCCCCAGCAGTACGCATGGGCCATAAATATCTCGTACCCTTCGCACTGAGATGTTCGCCGAGCGGAGCGACAACTGCACGAAACCTACCCGGAGTGCGATCAGCTTTTGCGAATCTTTCATTTTGACTTCTTTTCTCCTAAAAACAAAGCGACCCCGCCTGGGCAGGCGAGGTCGTCGCAGGACGTCGTAGAATCGCCAGTCCTCACTCTCGGGGAGGGACAGCGTCTCACCACGCCGCCCCTTCTCCGATCAATCACCTAATCGAACCCAATGCGGCAAATGACGCAGGGGGGCGCTCAGTCCTTGTAAACCTTCGAGAAGAATTCCTGGCTCGCCTTGGGATCGGGCTTGATCGTGGGTTTCCCCTCTTGCCAGTCGGCGGGGCAAACTTCCCCGTGTTGTTCGTAGAACTGCCATGCCTTGACCACGCGGAGGGCTTCATCCACACTCCGGCCAAGCGGAAGGTCGTTAACCACCTGGTGCCGGACAATTCCCTGCTTGTCGATGAAGAACAGCCCCCGGAGGGCCACACCGTCTGGCAGCAGCACGTCGTAGTCCTGGGCGATCTTCTTGCTCAAATCGGCAATGAGCGGATACTTGACCTGGCCGATACCGCCGTGGCTGCGCGGTGTGTTACGCCAGGCCAGATGGGTGTAGTGGCTGTCCACCGAGCAACCGAGAATCTGCACTCCGAGCTTCTCGAATTCCTCTGCCCGATCCGAGAAGGCGATGATCTCGGTGGGGCAGACGAACGTGAAGTCCAGTGGCCAGAAAAACAGGAGCACGTACTTGCCGCGGTAATCCTGGAGAGAAATTTCCTTGAACGAACCATCCGGCATAACGGCCATCGCCTTGAAATCAGGGGCTTCCTTCGATACGAGCACCGCCATAAATTGAACCTCCTCTTCACCTCAGAACGAACCCAACATCGGCCAAGAGCTCATCCCTTGGCGTAGCAACCCTCGCTTTCGTCCCGACACCGCTGCCGGGATCATTCAATCATATCAGTTCGAATATTGAGTCAAGGGATAGTGTATCTCGGTTGGCCGCCGATCTTTTAAAAAATTCGCTTCCCCGATCCCGCGGCAATTAGGAGACAGTCATAAGTTTCGACAAGAGAACAAGATACGATTGATGCCCAAGGTCCAAGCGCGCAAAAAAATGCCCGGGGCAGTCGCCTGGACACCCCGGACATTTCGGCCGACACGTTGCAAACGTTTCTAGTTAGCGACAGTTCGCAGAGGGCTTACCCGATTGCTCCGTTGCAATCGGCGTTTTTGCTTAGCGGGCTGCGTCGGGATCTCGCGCCGGATCCGCGTATCATGCGCCGGAAGTCTGCGGCGGGCAGGCGACACCCTTTTTGGCCATCTGGGCCCTCGCCGCACGATCGCTCGACAGCACCTGCCGTAACAGGGCCGAGTAATCCTCATACGGAACCTGGTCCGGCGGCCCTGCCGAGTACTGCAGAATGGAGTGGTGCGTCTTCTTGGTAAGAGAAAGGAGGGTGGAACTGACCGTTCCGAAATTGCCCCGGCTAAACACGACACCCCATTTCCCGTTGGCGTCACACCGGCGTGCGAAAGTTCGGCTGGCCACCGCCAGGAACGCCACGGCCGAATCCAGCCGCTGTAACGTGAGCAGCCGCCGCACAAATTCCTGGCGGGGGTCGTTAGGGTCGTTGATGTCGCCGTTGGTCAAAATGTGAAGCCCCGGCGGAAGTTCCACCAGCCGGATCTCGTCACCTCCATAAACCACTGCAGCAAAGTTGGCATCTGCGCAGATGTAGTTCGCACCCATGTATTGTCCCGTGGAAAGCTCCTCCACGGCGTACTGGGCAGCGTCCCGTGCGTTCGTGAATCCCAGCAATTTTCGGCATAGGATGCCGCGAGAAATGGGCTCCAGGGGTACATTCCGCTTGGGCCGATTGCCCACCGCCACGAACAGCCCATGCTGATTGACTCCCAGCCAGGTGCCCCCCGCTTTTCGGTCCACAGGACAGACCACACGCGGTCGCCCGGACTGAATGCGTGGCGGCTGACTCGGCCGATCAAGAGCCTCCTCACGATTGTGTGCTACTAAGATCGGTGCGTCTTTCGCTACTTGATACTGCAAAGCCAGGATACACATCGCGTCTCACCACACTCCCGTCGCTGTTCCAAAGACCAAGACCGTCGTTGACTCTGACCCCTCACTCCCAGGAAGCGTCTATAAACCCCTCTTTATTGGGGATCCGACGCCCGCCCTTGGCAGCCTGGCGCCCGGTCATGCCCCGAAATTGGCCGAGCCCCCAGCGAACTACTTTCCGGCGAATGGGCAGGCGGCGGGGGATAATATAACACCCAGTGGTGACTCGTTTAAGACACAAGCTCTCCTATTGAATTATTCGTCGGCGACTTCCCGGGCAACATTGTCCGCGAACAGGCCGACAAAATTTCCGCCAGACACGCGCCGCGGGTTGAGCGTTCCTGCTTTCCCAAATGGCCGGACGGAGAATGTGACCTAGCTTGGAGTACTTGCCCGTTCCCTTCGCTATCGACGGCCACCACCTACGGGAACCTGGAACGGCACCCGACGACATACTCTCAAGGTCGCCCCGTCTGCCCCGTCTTGTGCGACGTTTTCTGGACCCAAAGCCCCATAAAACTCTCAAGATAATGTCTTTCACTCAAATGAAAACCCCTCGATATGGGGGCAAGCAAAAAGTGCTTGGCGAGCGAGCATGCTCGTCGCGGCGGAGCCAACTTCATGCCCCGTTGCGTTGACGCTGTGAAGTTTCCTCCCTAAATTGGACGTTTCAAGGTTTCTCGGCCAAATCGCCGCCGAGCTTGCGATCCGGCCGGTCGATCCGCGCATTGCCGGCGCGGAGAAACACCAGTTATCGTCACGCATCATGTTGCATGTCCAACCAGCGCCCGTCACCGGGGCTGTCGACGACGTGCCTACCTGATACATCGATTGAGCAAATTGCGGGAACACAGGTTTTGCAACTTTCTGGAAAATTCAGGGAGTGACAATGGCGGAAACCCACACCTGTTCGATCGAGCAACTCGCAATCAACACCATTCGGACACTTTCCATGGACGCCGTGGAGGCGGCGAAGAGCGGCCATCCAGGCACTCCGATGGCACTGGCCCCCGTGGGATATGTCGTCTTTAACGAAATTCTTCGTTACGATCCCACACATCCCCTCTGGATCAATCGGGACAGGTTCGTGCTGTCCTGTGGGCATGCGTCGATGCTCCTTTACTCGCTCCTCCACCTGGCGCAGGTCCAGCAGGTGGACGAGAATGGCCGACCCACTGGCGAACTGGCAGTTCCTCTCGAGCACATCCAGCAATTCCGGCAGCTTCACAGCCGTTGCCCCGGCCATCCCGAATACCGGCATACCTCCGGCGTCGAGGTGACTACCGGTCCGCTGGGTCAGGGGGCGGGGACCAGTGTGGGCATGGCTATTGCTGGAAAATGGCTCGCCGCACGGTACAACCGACCAGGATTCGACCTTTTCAACTACGGGATTTATGTGCTCTGTAGTGACGGCGATCTGATGGAGGGCATCTCCAGCGAAGCGGCTTCGCTGGCCGGTCACCTCAAATTGGGAAACCTCTGCTGGATTTACGACGACAATCAGATCACCATCGAAGGCCACACCTCTCTGGCGTTCAGTGAAGACGTGGCCACGCGTTTTCAGGCTTACGGTTGGGATGTTCACCGTGTGGGCGACGTTAATGATCTGGACGCTCTGCGGAGCGCCCTCAAGCAGTTCAACCCTGCCGGCGAGCGTCCCACGCTGATCATCGTGAAGAGCATCATCGCCTGGGGCGCGCCCAACAAGCAGAATACTCACGAGGCCCACGGGGCTCCGCTGGGCGAGGAAGAAGTTCGGCTCACCAAACAGTTTTACGGCTGGCCGGTGGACGCCAAATTCCTTGTGCCGCCGGAAGTGCTGGAACATTTCCGTATGGGAATCGGCACGCGGGGACCGCAGCTCCGCGAGCAGTGGGAGGCCCTTTTCGCCAGATACGCGGAGAACTATTCCCAAGAGGCCGACGAAATTCAAAAGATCATCAATGGGGAGCTTCCCGACGGTTGGGACCGTGAAATCCCGACGTTCCCCGCTGATGCCAAAGGATTGGCCACTCGGGCGTCCTCCGGAAAAGTGCTCAACGCCATCGCCAAACACATCCCGTGGATGATCGGGGGTTCGGCAGATCTCGCCCCATCCAACAACACGCTTCTCACATTCCCAGACGCGGGCCATTTTGCGGCAAATAATTACGCCGGACGGAATCTTCACTATGGCATCCGTGAACACGCCATGGGAGCGATCAGCAACGGTCTGGCGCTCACTGGCCTGCGTCCCTACGCGGGGACATTTTTGGTTTTCAGCGATTACATGCGGCCGTCCATCCGACTGGCCGCCCTTATGGAATTGCCCGTCCTGTACATCTTCACGCATGATTCGATCGGGGTGGGCGAGGATGGGCCGACCCATCAGCCGGTGGAACATGTGGCGGCATTGCGTGCGATTCCTCATTTGGTGGTCATTCGACCGGCTGACGCCAACGAGGTGGCGGAAGCCTACCGTGTGGCCTTGCAGATGCGTCGCAATCCGGTAGCCCTCATTCTCACCCGGCAAAATCTTCCCACCCTGGACCGAAGCCAACTCGGATCTGCGGCCGGATTGGCGTGCGGGGCGTACATTCTGGCCGAGGCTTCCAAATCGCCTCCCGACGTGATCCTCATCGGGACAGGCAGCGAAGTGGCCGTGTGCCTGGCTGCCCGGGAGTTGCTCGCCCAGGAAGGAATCGCCGCGCGGGTCGTGAGCATGCCGAGTTGGGAGCTCTTCGAAAGCCAGCCGGAGGAGTACCGCCGGTCTGTCCTTCCACCGGAGGTGCCCGCCCGCGTGGCCGTGGAGGCCGGTATCTCCCAGGGATGGGAGCGCTATCTTGGAGCCAGAGGGATCTTCGTGGGAATGAAAGGGTTCGGGGCCTCGGCACCGGCGGGAGTCCTTATGAAACACTTCGGAATCACGCCCGAAAATGTCGCGGCAGCCGCCAAAAAATCCCTTGGCCAGGCTTGATAGGCTGATAGGTTGGAGGCTCCCTTCGACCGGGGCCTGAGGCGTTCAGGATCCCCCGGATGTCTTCGCCACAAACTCAGCGAAATGAGGACCAGACGCGGCATGAGTCGTCATTCCGGCGACTGTGGCGGGAGTTTGCCCGTTTACGCGCACAGCTCCGCGACCACCTGGCACAGCAGTCTTCGCGATTATTCGGCCGAAGCAGAGAAATTCTGACCCCTGCTTTCCAAAACGGCCTGGGCTTGGCGCTCATGGTGGGAGGCGGAATCTGGCTTCTCACTACCGGGCATCCCCTGGCGCTGGCCCTTTTTTACGCAGGACTCGCCATTTGGCTGGCCACTCGTGAAAATCCTCGTTGAAATCGACGAGAGAATCGCCACTCGATGAAAGCGGGATGAGGGAAAAAGGGCGTGGTGGGCCCCAAAGGCTTTAATTCAGCCACGGATGAGCCGGTTGATGCTTCAAATTGAGGGCGTTGACAAGGATCGTTCGACCAATCGAAAAGACCACTCTTTTCCACAGCTCCCGTTCGTTTTCGGGAAATACGAGATCCTTCGTGGCCTTGGCTACCAGCCAGGAACCCTGGGCCAATTCTCCTTCCAGTTGACCGCCTGCCCAACCAGAATGCCCGAGGAACACCCGGGCTTCGTGGCCTTCTTCCGTCATCAAGCGCTCCAGATTGTGACGCTGGAGTGAGAAGTAAACGCCCGGGATGACCTCCAATTCGGCCAGTTCGGGTGAATCATGGAGAGCCATGAGCGGGCCGCTCACCGGTCCTCCAATATTCAAAAACCGGTCGTTGACGCAGGGGGTGTTTGACACCTCCGCCCAAAGTTCTTTGATCCGCTTGGGGTGAAGTCGGTTGAGAATGACGCCAAACGCGCCGTTCTCGTTGTGTTGAATGATGAGTACCACCGTCCCCACAAAATTGGGATCCACAAGATATGGCGAAGCAGCAAGCAAATGGCCTTGCAGTGATTCCATCGGTTGCACCCTCCCAGTTGAAGACGAACCGCTCTATCAAAGAAGGGACTCGCCCCATTCTGAATTTTCACCAAGCTAGGTCCCTCCCTATATTCATCATACGTGCAGAGATCTTAGTTTACCCTGGACAGATCTCGTTTCTGGCAGGAAGTCATTCCCGTCAGATTTGACCCCAGCTTTTACACCGGCAACCGCGCGGCAGCCCTTTGACATCGCCGCGACCCACTTGATGGCATTGCCTCCAGCTGTGGATTACAATCTCTGTCAGTTACGGGGTAAAGTTGGGGTCTATTTTATTGGATCAAGGAGAGACTTCCATGAGTGAGAGCAACTTCTCCCGACGCCAGCGGCGCGATTTTGTTTTGGCGATACCATTAATGGCCGCTATAATACTCCCAGGAAGTGGGGTTAGCAAAGAGGCGTCATCCACTGTGACTTTTTCCGTTCAGAAGACCGACCACGGGGTGGCAATATTGGGAAACGGGCAGCTTTGGGCAGCCTATGTGGCAGATGGGGAGTTCAAGCCCTACGTTTGGCCAATCATCGGCCCAACCGGCAAACCAGTCACGCGGGAATGGCCCATGGGCCCCGGGGAAGGGGAGAAACACGACCACCCCCACCAGCGCTCCCTGTGGTTCACACACGGTAATGTTAATGGCATCAGTTTTTGGGAGGAAGCGCCCGGCCGGGGCAAGACCGTTCACCGGGAGTTTGTCACGCTCGAAGGGGGTACCAAAGCGGTCGTCGTCACCCGCAATGATTGGGTCGCACCTGATGGAACGATCCTCCTGAACGACGTCCGCAAACTGGTCTTTTTCCCGCTTGGTGAAAATCGTGTCATCGATTTTGCTATCCGTTTAACAGCCGTTGCGCCCAGTGTTACCTTCGGCGATACCAAAGAAGGGACATTCGGGCTTCGCGTGGCCGACTCAATAACTGTCGATGCGAAAAAAGGTGGAAAGATCGTTAATAGCGAAGGCCAGGAGGACAAAGACGCGTGGGGAAAGAAAGCGAAATGGGTTGATTATTCTGGGCCTGTGGACGGCGAAATCGTGGGAATCGCCGTGCTCAATCACCCCAGCAGCTTCCGGTTTCCTACCTACTGGCACGTGCGGACCTACGGCCTGTTCGCGGCCAACCCGTTCGGCTGGCATGATTTTGTTGGTCGCTCCGATGTCAGTGGCGCTTACACTCTGGACAAGGGACAAAGCATCGAACTCCGCTATCGCGTGATCCTCCACAAGGGGCGTGCCGCGGATGCGAAGGTTGCCGAACTTTACGAAAGCTACGCGGCTGAGGCTCCGCTTTCGCTGCCCTGAACAAGTCCCATTTTTCCGAATTCGCTGGGAAGTCCTTTGCGATCCAGCAGGCACTACGATCAGACAGACACTCTAGAAAATTTGCGCCGTGCAAGTCGACTCGGTAATTCTGTTTGAAGGCCACCGCGGTCCTCGTGATCGGCCCTGCCCTTCCATTTAGCTCAAGCGGTAGATTCGATAAAGTCGAAGAGAGAGCAGGGATATTGCGCACCAAAAGGCCGAGTTTCGGCCAGGTATTTAGTCCAGGCTCTCTCGGAGGCACGCGGTGAGTACAGCTTCAGTACGTTCGCCCAACGGACTCCCCGGCGTTCCCGGGGGGATGCTCAACAATTTTGCGCAGTGGGTGGCGGATGTCGGTGCCCGAACGATGGACTGGATCGTCGGGCTAGGGAGTATTTCGCTGTTTTTCGCGAGGACGGTCCGCTGGCTTGTCATCAGGCGCCCCCGACGGGAGACGATCATCTGGAACTTTTATCAGATCGGGGTGCTCAGCCTCCCAGTGGTGGCTCTTACCGGGACCTTTGTGGGGATGGTCCTTGCCGTGCAGAGCTACGCGCAGTTCAAAATGCTTAACCTGGAAACCCGGCTGGGGGCGGTCATCAATATGTCGCTGGTCCGGGAACTGGGTCCGGTGCTGGCCGCCACCATGCTTGCGGGTCGGGTGGGCAGTGCCATGGCGGCCGAGTTGGGCACAATGCGGGTAACGGAACAGATCGACGCCCTAGCCGTCATGGGAGCGGACCCCATTCACTACCTTGTCGTGCCTCGGTTTCTCGCTTGCCTGGTGCTCATTCCTGCACTGACCCTCGTGGCCGACTTCATGGGCGTGGTTGGGGGTTATTATTACAGCGTTTACCTGCTCCGCATCGACGCCTATTATTACCTTCAGAATTCTGCGAATTATGTGGGATGGTTTGATCTGTTCTCGGGAACAGCCAAAACGCTGTTTTTCGGAGGCGCCATCGCCGTGATCGGTTGCCACCACGGCTTTCATTGTGATCCGGGTGCGGAAGGCGTCGGCCGCGCTGCCACCTATGCGTTTGTCCACTCGTTCGTGACAATCCTGCTTCTGGATCTGCTTTTGGGAATCGGTTTCGATGCGCTCTACAACGTGCTGTTTCCCCAGGGCCCGCGATTGATTTAATGTGAGACTGCCGAGTGACATTCCGGAGAAGCAACGTTCGTCAGTCGTCATGACCTATGCCACAGAAACCCACGTCAGCCCGACAGCCACCGTCGCTCCGACTGACGGCCACGTCCTGGTGGAAGTGGACCACCTGACGGTGACCTTCGGCCGCCAGACGGTACTGCGGGATATTTCCCTCCAGATACGGCGTGGGGAAACGGTGGCGATTCTAGGAGAAAGCGGCTGCGGAAAGACGGTGTTCCTGAAGACTCTCGTGGCCCTCCAGCGACCCAGCCGTGGCCGAGTCCTCTTCGACGGTCAGGACCTTTTCCGCCTCAATGCCGCGGAACTGGCCCAGCAGCGCACGCGGATGGGCTTCGTGTTCCAAAACGCAGCCCTCTTTGACAGCATGACGATCGGCGAAAATATTGCTTTTCCCCTTCGCCAACACCGGCAATTGAGTGAAGAGGAAATCCAGGCCATCGTTCGGGCGAGGGTGGCGGAGGTGGGGCTTCCTCTCAGCGTCCTTCGAAAAAAGCCGGGAGAGATTTCAGGCGGGATGCGGAAGCGGGTGGGCCTTGCCCGGGCCCTCGCTCTGGAGCCAGAACTGATGCTCTATGATGAACCCACCACCGGACTCGATCCCATCATGAGCGATGTGATCAACGAACTCATCCTCCGCACTCGTCGCCAGCATCCTGTCACGAGCATTATCGTCACGCATGACATGCGAACGGCCATGAAAGTATGCGACCGCATCGTCATGCTTTATCCCCTTGCGCGCCTCAAACCCGGAGAGAGCCAGATCCTGTATGATGGCCCGGCCGCAGAAATCGAAAAAGCTAACGATCGTCGGGTCATTCAATTTGTTCGTGGCGAAGCGGGCGAGCGCTTGATGGAAATGGCTCGCGAAGAAAACAATCACATGCAGCGCGTGGAGGAGTCAGCCCATGGATGAACGGCTTATGCAGTTCCGCATCGGGGTGATGGTGCTGGCCTCCATTCTCATTGCGGCCATTCTCCTGGTTACGTTTGGAGAATGGCGCTGGCCTTTTCCGTCGGAATACACGATTTATATCCGCTTCCCCGAGGCTCCCGGCGTCGCCGAACGCTCCCCCCTGCGAAAAAGCGGGATTGTCATCGGTCACGTGACCGATGTGCAACTGACGCCCCAGGGAAACGTACTTGTCACCGCCCGTGTCGAACGCAAGTACGTGCTGCGCCACAATGAGGTATGCCGGTTGAATCGGGCCCTGCTCGGCGATTCCACACTGGAGATTTCCCTCTCCCCGGACCCCAAGGCGTCTCCCGAACCTCTCAAGGAAGGCGATGTCATGCAGGGAATCGTCCCCCCCGATCCCATCGTGATTCTCACCAATCTTCAGGAACGGCTGGTGACCGCGATCAACTCAGTGAATCAAACGGCGGCCGATCTGGGCGACACGGTTCGCTCCGTCAATCGGATTCTCACGGATAACGAACAGCAATTGAAGGACCTTCTTGCCAATGCTAACAAAACGGTAACGGTTGCCCAGCAGACGGTCAGTAACGCCAATGACATCGTGGGAGACCCGGAACTGAAAGCGAGGCTCAAGGACACGTTGAGCCGCGTCCCCCAGGTAGTGGACGATCTTCGTCACACCCTCGACGAAGCCAACCAGACCATTCGCGCTGCTCGAGAAAATTTAACCAACCTCCGCGGGGTGACGGCTCCGCTGGCCGAAAACGGCGCTGCCATGGTCCGGCGGCTGGACACCAGCTTACAGAATTTGGAGCGTGTGACCACCCAGCTCGCCGAATTCAGCGAAACCCTGAATCGCGAAGACTCCACCCTTGGCCGTCTGGTACGGGATCCCACGCTCTATCAGAAACTCGACCGTACCATGACCAACGTCCAGCAGTTAACGCAGGATCTTCGACCGGTGATCAGTGATCTCCGCGTATTCAGCGACAAAATTGCCCGCCATCCCGAACTGCTGGGCGTCCGCGGGGCCCTGGAACGTCAGGCAGGAACCAAGGGTCTGCCCAACATTCCTTCGTTCGGTGAAGAAGAATCTGCAGTCGTTCCGGTGCCCCAGGCAGAGACGGGACGCCGGTTCTCCATCCTGCCCGGAGCTTTCCGTTGAGCTTGCCGTCGCGTACAAGGAATTGATTCAGCGATTCCGGCTCGCAGCGACTCCCAGACCCAAAAAGCTTCGCTCGATTTCTTCCAGGGTCTTGCCTTTCGTCTCCGGCACAAACAGCAGGACGAACACCAGGCAGGCAACACACATCACGGCGTACGTCCAGAATGCCGACGCCGGGCCCCACGCCGCGTACATCATGGGGGCTGTCTGCGTGATGAGAAAGTCGGCCAACCAAAGGGCCACCGTGGCAATCCCCATCGCCAGGCCACGTGTTCGGGTGGGAAACATTTCTGCAAGCACAACCCACACCACCGGCCCCATCCCCACTGCAAAGGACGCCATGTATAGCTGGATGAATACCACAACCCAGGCGTTGGGTAATTGCCGGTAAAAGGCCCAACCCAGAAGCACAAGAGAAATGCCCATCGCTGTTGACGTGAGAAGCAGGAGGGGTTTTCTCCCCAGTCGATCAACCACAGCGATAGCCACCAAGGTGAAGCTCAGATTGACGGCCTGCGTGATGATAGTCCAGAACAGGGCCCAGATGTCGGTGCTGCCAGAACTGCGAAAAATGCTCGGCGTGTAATAAACGATGGCGTTGATCCCGGTGACCTGCTGGAGGATTGCAAGGATGACACCGATCACGAGAATCCGCCGGTAGCCGGGCCGGAGAAGTTCACTCAATCGGCCGGTTTCTTCAGCCACCGTACGCTGGATATCCTCGGCTTCCCACTTTGCCCGCTCGGCGCCGGCCAGTCGGGTGAGTACGGCGAGCGCTTCCTCCGTTCTGCCCATCTTGATCAACCAGCGGGGACTTTCCGGAACCAGGGTCAGGCAAGCAAGGAAGAGTACGGCGGGCAGCGTTTCCGAGCCGAACATCCAGCGCCACCCGGTCACCACATTCCAGGCGTGATCCCCCTGGAGCGCGATGAGCCAGTTGACCACAGCAACCACGACCATCCCCGAAATAATGGCGATCTGCTGAAGGGCCACCAGCCTTCCCCGGAGATGAGCAGGGGAAATCTCGGCAATGTAGAGGGGCGAAACGATGGCGGCGGCCCCAACCGCCAGGCCTCCCAGCATGCGAGCAAGCACAAATTGCGTGAGGGTGGCCGGGATCGCCGTTCCGACCGCGGAAATGGCGAAGAAAATGGCGGCCAGCACCAGGACCCAGCGCCTGCCCAGGTAATCCGCGAGGGGCCCCGCCACCGCCGCACCGAGGGCACATCCGAGCAGGATGTTCGAGGTCGCCCAGCCTTTCAGCTCCGGCGAAAGCCGAAAGTGCTCTGTGAGGTAGTCGATGGCCCCCGCAATGACGGCCGTGTCGTATCCAAACAGCAGACCACCCAACGCGGCGACGACGGTGAGCAGCAAAACGTAGCCCGTCCTTCCCTGATAGGGCGGAGGCTCCGCCCCGAAATTACTCTGAACGTGAGCGATCATAGGGGGGCCTTTCGGGAGAAAGAGTTTCCAACCGAAAACGAGTGGTCGCCTAAGCAGGACATTAATTGGCATTATGGTACTATTTTGTTTGTTATGTGCAAGTGAAGAGATAATTATGAATAACAATCGGTCCGCTCGGTGAACCAGGGCGAGCACTGGTGGGCCTGACCCGTTATCGACGCGAAAGACCGTTGTGATTCCGGACAACCGTGACTACATGACACCTATGTCTCAGAGAAGGATGGTACAGCGCGGTACTAAATCCTCAATCCTTCGCGGATGAGGCGAATCACCAAAAGGAGGAACGCCAGAAGCACAACCAGCGCAACCAGCAAAAGCGGCAGGATCCCACCCAGTTCAAAGATGAGCGATGCAAACCCCCACACGTCTCTCCAAAACACGATTGTCGCCACTGCCCCCAGACAAAGAAACGGCCCATAGGGTATTTCCACCTCTTGATGGCGAACAATGATGTAGATCGCCACCACAAGTCCCGCGAAAGGGGCGAGAAAGAAGAGAATCAGTCCTGGTTGCCAGCCCAGATAGGATCCGATCATCGCCATCAGGGTCACGTCACCGAACCCGAGCGCCTCTCGATCGAGGACCAGCGTTCCCACAATCCGCACGATCCACGTCAGGCCCGCCGTGGCTGCCATGCCCACAAGAGCCGAAAGCAGCGAGCGCCAAGGCTCTCCCCCGAGGATCCATACGAACAGGATCACGGCCGTCCCGATGAACCCCATCACCAAAAGTCCCCCGGTCACTTGGGACCGATAAAGCCGCGCACACATCAACTGCACGGCTTTCCAGAATCGCCGATGGCGGTACCAGCGCCGGGGCATCAGGGCAAAACACCACAGCCACCAGCAAAATAAGCCCAAACTCAGGCCATGGCCGTGAGGCTGCCCATCCAGCGTCTTCGGCCAGGGTGAAGGCGACGTGAGTTTCAGATAGGTTGCCGGAATCGGTCCTGGGGGAGGGACATTCACCAGAAGCAGCGGAGGCCGCGGCCTCTCCTGCGGCACCGGCAGGTGACCGGCAGGCAGAATGGCGGCCAGAGTCAGACCCACAAGTGTTCCAGGAATGGTGACCGCATCGGGAATCACTTTCTCATCCCAGTCGATGAGTGAGGCCACCAGCATGAACAGCAAGAGGATGGTGTGCTTGATGAATACCAGGAAAAGGACCCGAAATGGCGGCGGAAGAACGCCCGCCGGCACAATTGCCGCTTCACACACTTCCCACCAGTAAAGCCAGGGAAGTCCCGCGGCACTGAGGCACTCCACACAAAAGGGTCGCAACCACGACCAGCGCCCCTGCCCATCTGGAGGAGTCTTTTGAAAGAACCAGCCCAAAATCGGCATATACGCGACCGGATGACGTGGCCCCAGCCGACCCACGCGGCTCCACAGGGAAACCGCACGGGATTCCCAGGCCAGACGATCGGCCGCCCAGGTGGCGAGCGATCCGAGAAGCGCGCCGACCACCACCAGCACAATCATCTGGACGGGAAATGAAAGGGCCGCCCACATCACGGATGCATTCCTTTATCGTCCCTGACAGCAGACCAAAGCTTGAGGATTTCCTCTGCAACCTGTAACGGGGATTTATTCTCGGTATCGATCACCCAATCAGCGGTTTCTCGATAGATGGGTTCGCGTCTAGCGAGAAGTTCAACAATCTCGTCGAGTCCGCCGCGGGCCGTCAGGTTTGGGCGTCGCGCTCCCGTCGTGGGGTCGGTGGTCATTCGCCGATAAATGGTCTCTGGAGTGGCGGTGAGCCAGAAGACCTTTCCGCCCTGGCGCATGGCCTGGCGATTCTCTGGCCGCAACGGCGCCCCACCACCCGCCGCAATAATCCAGCCTGGCCGGGCGCAGAAGTCGGCCACCACCTGGGATTCCAAATCCCGAAAGGCCGGCTCCCCGTCTTCGGCGAAGATTTGGGCGATGGATTTGCCCGCCAGCCGTTCGATCTCCACGTCTAGATCCACCCAGGGCCAGCCGAGTTGCTCGGAGAGAAGTCGCGCGACGGTCGTTTTTCCCGTGGCTCGGTAACCGATCAGAATGATGTTCATTGTCCAACGCAGCCGCAGAATCCGCGCTCGATTCGCAGAATCAAGAAGTCGTCCGTTCGATCTAACCCATCTATGATACCAAGCGGCCACCACCCCAAATAGGCCAACTTTGCCGACAAAGCACGCCCCCAACCGCACTGCTCGGGAGACGTTTGTCAGTCCGAGTTCCAGAGGCAGGCCGATGCGCGTGACCTACCAAGCTGAACTTCGCCAGCCTGGACGTGGCCGGCCCCCGCTTTCTCTCAGCCGCTTTGATTCCGCTTTCCGAACATCCCCTGCCTGCACGGCGGCGCGCCGCATTCTAGGCAGCTTGACAAACAAGCCGTCTACACCGTGCCAACGGAGAGGGGAATACCCGCGAAGATCGTCTTTCCCGGGTTCTTTTCGCGATAGAGATAAAAGGCTATCATGAATCGCCAAAGCTCAAACAACGTCTATCTCCGGGAAATAATCTTCGCGGACGGGAGTGGTCTCGCATACGCAAGGAGTCACCGTTATGGCTTATCAATTGCCTAAACTCTCCAAACCACCAAAAGCCAAACGGAAACAGGTCTTTCTGGTGGCCAGTGGGGATCTTCGCTTATCGGCCAACCAGGTCTGCTGGCCGGCTCAAAAAGCTATGGAAGAGGCTCTCGCGGAAGCGGTGCGCGAAGCAGGCTATGAGCTGGTCCGTGCCCACCCCTACAAGCCGGAAGAAGGGCACGGCTTCATCAGCTCTCAGAAAGAGGGCATGGAGGTGTTTGCCAACATCGATCCCAAAGCGCCACTCATCGTGGCCGAGGCCGTGTGGCAGTACTCGCACCACGTTCTGGCGGGCCTTCTCAGTCACGAAGGTCCGATCCTCACCGTAGCCAACTGGTCCGGCCAATGGCCTGGTCTGGTGGGGATGCTCAACCTCAATGCCTGCTTGACCAAGGCGGGCAAGCCCTATTCGACCTTATGGAGCGAGAATTTCTCCGCTCCGGAATTTCGCAAAAAACTGGCCACCTGGTTGGAAAAAGGTGAGGTGCGTCATCCGCTCAAACACGTGACACCGCTTAAGAAGGTAAAAATTCCGAGCTCCATCAAGCGGTTGGGCCAGGCACTGGCGGAGGAACTGCGCTGGAAGAAATCGATCATGGGCGTGTTTGATGAAGGCTGCATGGGGATGTACAACGCCATCATCCCGGACGAGCTCCTCATGCCGCTCGGTGTGTTCAAGGAACGGCTCAGCCAGTCCACCCTCTATTACGAAACCACTCAGGTCAGCGATGCGGAAGCCCGCGAAGTTTTTCAGTGGATGGTGGATCGGGGCATGAAATTCGTCTTCGGTACAAACCCCGAGACGGACCTCACCGAAGATCAGGTCCTCACCCAGTGCAAAATGTACATTGCCGCGTTGCGGCTGGCCGACGATTTCGGCTGCGATACGATCGGCATTCAGTATCAGCAGGGGCTTAAGGACCTTTTACCGGCGAGCGATCTGGTGGAGGGGATGCTCAACAATTCCGACCGGCCTCCCGTCAAAAGCCGTGACGGCAAACGGATCCTCTACGAAGGGGAACCGCTCCCACACTTCAATGAGGTGGACGAATGCGCAGGACTGGACGCGCTGATGACCTACCGCGTCCACAAGGCGATGGGCCAACCGGTGGAGACCACGCTCCACGATGTTCGCTGGGGCGATTGGGACCGCTCTGGAACCGTGCAGGATTACGTGTGGGTCTTCCTCATCAGCGGCTCGGCTCCTCCTGCCCATTTCATCGGAGGCTGGGCCGGGGCCTCCAGTGAACGCCAGCCCCCGATGTACTTCCGCCTCGGTGGGGGAACACTCAAAGGGATTTCCAAGCCGGGCGAAATTGTGTGGTCCCGGGTTTACATTGACGATGGTCGCCTCTGCATGGACATCGGTCGAGCGGGTGTGGTGGAATTGCCACCCGAAGAAACCGAACGCCGCTGGAAAGAAACCACACCTCAGTGGCCTATCATGCACGCGGTCACCTATGGCATCACGCGTGATCAGTTCATGGCCAAACACAAGGCCAATCACGTGCAGGTCGCTTATGCGGAAGATGCGGATGCAGCAGACGAAGCGGCCCTGGCCAAAGCCGCCATGGCGGACGCCTTGGGAATCCGCGTCAACATGTGCGGAACCCGCAAAAATGGCAAGCCGTGGGCATGAATTGCTCATGAGGGGAAACATTCTGAGCTGAAACATCGTGTGGGAAGGAGTGGACTGCCATGCCAGAAGGGCTCCAGTGTGTCAAGAAAACTGCCGTCATCACAGGATGGGATTTCAGCACCGGGGGAGTCAAATGCCTGGCCTTCGATACCGAAGGGCATGTGCTGGCGGAAGTTCGTTTGCCCACCGATATCTGGTTCGGCGATAGCCCCGCCACTGGAATTCGGGAACTCAACGTCATGCAACTGGAAGGCCAGGCCTATGCTTCCGTGCGGGCGATTGCCGCCGAATTAACCCGCCTGGGGCGAATCAAGGATTGGGTGGCCGGTGGCATTTCGGCAACGCATCACACCTCCGCGCGGATCGATGCCCTCGGTAATCAGGTCCGCCGGGCCATTTGTTGGAACGACGCAACCCTGGCCGAATATCACGCCAAAGGGCTCGCCCGGCTCGGCGGCCAGGAGCGCGTTCAGGAACTCATCGGCGGCCCCTGGGCCATTCGTTACGGCCTGAGCCACCTGGTCAAAGACGAGGTTCACCTCAGCCCTGCGGATTGGCGTCGGACTCGGCGCATCGCCGCTCACGGAGTGCTCGCGGCTGGATATCTCACCGGCAATTTCGACGTCTGCAGCGTTTCTGTGGGAGCATCCTCTGGCATCATGGACCTCCGCACTAACAAGTGGCGGCGGGAAATGCTGGACGCGCTGGAAAACGAGGAATACCGCCGCCTGGCCTGGAAACAACTTCCCAAGATCATCGATCATTACACACCTGTAGGACCGCTCTCCGAAGCAGTGGCCATTCAGGCCGGTCTGCCGCCCCGCGTTCGACCGCTCATCTTTCCCACTTCCGACGATCAGCAGGCCGGCCTGGTTGGCGGTGGCGCCGTGGATGCCGGCCAGGTCGCAGTTATTTTGGGCAATTCTGCTGTGGTCAACAGCTCCTCGAAAGAGCGACCGCAGCGGGGACAGCTCGATGTCATGCGGCTCAACTGGGGCCCCTACCTGTGGATGCGATGCTACAATAACGGGGCCCAATTCCTTGACCAGGTGGTGGGTCCCAAACCCGATTGGGCCGCTCTCGAACAAGCAGCGCGGAACGTCCCGCCGGGTTGCAACGGTGTTCTCGTCCTCCCCTTCGTGAATCCCGAGCCATCCCTCGGCGTCTCTCAGAAAGATGCACAGCTTCGCTGGATCCCACGCATGCCCGAGGAAATGGGCCATCGATTCCGAGCAGCCCTCGAAGCCATCGCTTATCTCATCGCGCTGGCGATTGCCGAACACGAGGACGCCGGCCAGAAGATCACCCGGATCACCGTCTCCGGCGGAATTGCCCGCAGCAACCTGATGTGCGAAATCCTGGCCACGGTGCTCAATCGGCCACTTCTTCGTTTGGAATCCGAAGAGGGGCCGGCACTGGGGGCGGCTGTAACGGCTCTTGCGGCGATGGAGTCATATTTGCGGAAGCAAAAAGGGATTCGTAAGAAATTCACCGTGGCCGACGCCGTTGCCGTGATGGTGCGCTTCCGCGGCACGGTGGAGCCCAATCCAGCCTGGACGGAAAACTACCGCCAGGGCCTTGCCCGCTTCCGAGAAGAACTCGCCCGATTGCGTGGATGACGCAGCGTTTGTCAACGCGCTTGGAGATATTTTTTCCACCTCCAGGTAAAGAGACCGAGGCGTACGTTAGGCGAAAACGATAACGGCGATTTATCAATCGCCCCTACGTAGGGCTGCGTGTTCTGCCGTCTCATCGCGGTGCCCAATCGCATTTCTGCTGCCATTCGTTGGCCGACAGATCAACACGCGGAAGATCGACGGTTTTCAATCTGTATGGGGCTCACCCATTGTTTGTTTGCTTAGGTGATCCACAGGAATGGACGTATCACCGAATGACAGGACGCTGTGACACACTATTCAGTGCCGGTCGTGGTTGGGACACACGAAAATCTGTTCAATGGCACCGCAGAAGTTCACGCAACAACACGCAAAATCGATCTTCCGGCACACCCTGCAACTAACAGTCTTCCCGGAACCTTCGTGGGTCCTCTCATGGACGGCAAAGAGAAGCAAAGCGAAGTGCTTGAAGTTTCTTGATGAGATTTACTGCCGTGCGGTTGCCTATTAGACTTGACAGGCGCCAGAGCAAACGCGCTTTCGCTCTGGCAATGTATGCGTTCGCGGAGGCTCTTTCTCTTACCAGGAGCAAGATCGATGATCGGGCGCGGGTTAATCTTGAGTGTTCTGGCCTCTGCCTTTGCGTGGGTGGGACAGGTGAGTCTCGCAGCAGGCATTGCGTTCCTGGTTTCACAAGGCCCCGGAACACCACTGATGAAGGAGAGCGAAGCCGCCCTCCGTTGCTGCCAGACACTCCGAAATTGCCAACCCATTTATCTCGAGGGACCAGAACGATTTGTCGACGAGCAAAAACAGAGCGTGCGATTGACCCAGTTCGATGTCGTGTGGTGCCATCAGGGAGATTTGTCAACGCTTCCTGCCGATCTCCAAAACCCCGGGACTGTGGAGGCCTTACGCGGCTTTGTTGCCGAAGGTAAGGGACTTTTTCTGTCAGGAGTCGCTGCGCGGTTGGTGGTTGAGATGGGATTGGAAACCGCGTCCATGCGTATAGTGGCGCCAGGACACGATAGCTTTCAGGCGGCATTGGTCCCTGTTGTGAAAGATCATCCCGTTTTTGCGAGCTTGCCTTCTAACCCAATCGGCGTCATTTTTTTCACGTCTGGTGGGTATCCGGCCTTCGCGGATTTTTATAAAAGCCCACGCCCTTTGGCTGGACGGCTTCTGGCCCGCTCTAATTACGCCGACGAAAACCCTCTGGTTGAGTACCGCCTAGGGAAAGGGAGGATTATCGTCCTTGGATGGCGAATCCCGAATTATTCGCTCGCGCACAATGTCCATCGCAAAGCCCTGGAACAACTGACCTGCAACATTCTTGACTATCTTTCCGATAGGACAAAATGGGTGGAGTGGCCAGAACAGCCCCTCGTCACGGGTTTATCCACAGGTTCTGAGATCCCGACCGTCAAAGAGTTGTCGGCCTTGAGAGCCGCTATCGAAGATTTGATGACCAGTTTTGGCGAACGGTACCCAAGGGGTCAGATTTTTCAGCAAAGGTTGAACGAGCTCGTGGCTGCCTGTGATGACTTGCGAAATCAAAGTTCCGTTGATAGCCAATCAATCGCGAAGGTTCGCAGGTCGTTCCTGGAACTGCAACGACAAGCCCTTGTGGATGCCAATCCTCTTCTGGACTTCGATGAGCTTCTCTATGTAGAGAGAAAGGAGCCAAATCTAGGACTGCCCGCAAACTGGGAGAGTCACTCCAGTCTTCCCCCGACGGGGTATGACAATCGCTTGTGTGTGGTTTCACCTCGTCGGGTAAACGATCCACCTCAGCACTTGTTTGAGCCATCTGACGGTCGCTACGTGGGCGATGTTGATGTGCACTTTGATGCCCAGAAGCTCCTCGTCTCAATGCCGGGGTCGTTCAACCGATTTCAGGTCTTCGAGCTTTTTTTGAAACGCGAGAATGGGCGATTGTGTGTCAGTCGAGCCACGGAATTGCCGCTCATTCGGGAACCCGATGTCGACAACTACGACGCTTGCTACCTTCCCGATGATCGCGTCATTTTCACCTCCACCGCACCTTTCGTGGGAGTTCCTTGCGTCTATGGGAGCTCGCACGTGACCAATATCTACCGTCTGGACCCTGATGGATCGATCAGACAATTAACGGTGGATCAGGAACACAATTGGCATCCCAGCCTCCTCAACAATGGGCGAGTCCTCTATCTACGCTGGGAATACACGGACCTTCCCCATGCGCACTCCCGGATTCTCTTTTCCATGAACCCCGATGGAACAAATCAGATGGCGTATTATGGAAGCAATAGCTATTTTCCCAATTCATTCTTTTACGCTCGTGCGATCCCTAACCATCCGACGAAGGTAGTGGGCATTGTCAGTGGTCACCATGGGGTGCGACGATCGGGACGACTCATGGTCATCGATCCGGCGGTAGGGCGGCACGAGGCCCAGGGTGTCGTGCACGAGATTCCACCGCCTGATGGCAAAGTGGAACCTGTCATCCGGGATGAACTAGTTGATGGAGTCTGGCCGCAGTTCTTGACACCGTGGCCACTGAATGAGAACTATTTCCTGGTGAGTTGCAAGCCGTCACCCGAACAGCCATGGGGAATTTACCTGGCCGACGTGTTCGGCAACTTGGTTCTTATTCGGGAAAAACCGGGTTATGCCCTGCTTGAGCCGATTCCGCTCGTTCCCCGTCGTCGGCCGCCGATTATTCCTGATCGCGTTGATCGTTCTCAAAAAGAGGCGCTCGTTTACCTCGTTGATGTGTACCGGGGACCTGGGTTAAAGGACATCCCTCGCGGCACTGTTAAGAAACTTCGACTGATTAGCTACGAATTCAGCTTTCGAGGAATGGGAGGATTGCTGGGAGCGGTGGGGATGGACGGTCCCTGGGATGTCAAACGAATCCTGGGCACTGTTCCAGTCCACGAGGATGGTTCGGCCTTGTTCCGAGTGCCGGCTTACACCCCAATCGCTGTGCAACCCCTGGATGCGGAAGGCCGTGCCTTGCAAATCATGCGGAGTTGGTTCACGGCGATGCCAGGGGAGGTCCTCTCGTGCATCGGTTGTCATGAACACCCCAACGAGGCGGTTCCTAATCTGGCAACCCGGGCTCTCTCACAACCACCCGCCACCATCGATCCCTGGTATGGTCCGCCCAGAGGATTCAGCTTTTCTCGGGAAGTGCAACCCGTTTTGGATCGTTACTGTGTATCTTGCCACAACGGCGACCCCGGGCAATCGAACGCTTTGGATCTGAGGGGAAACGTCCCCCTCAGAGGTTGGTCATCGGCTATCGCTGGGCATGTTTCGGAGAAAGTGGGGGGAAGATTTTCAATAGCCTACGCCAACTTGCACCGCTATGTGCGACGACCGGGGATTGAAAGTGATATTCATCTTCTTTCGCCCATGGAATACCACGCGGCGACAACTGAACTCATTCAAATGCTTAAAAAAGGCCATTACGGGGTTCAGTTGCCACGAGAAGCCTGGGATCGACTGTACACCTGGATCGACCTTAATGCTCCCTATCACGGAACCTGGTCGGAAATTGTGGGCCGCCCGGCGGTGGAGCCGTTACTGGCCCGTGCTCGCGAAATGCGCAAACGATACACCGGCATGGATGATAACTGGGAAGAGATTCCCACCATAACTGTTTTCGGAACAGAGATTGAGCCGTCCCAACGCTCCAGGATGGAAGAAAACGGATTGGAGCCCGTCGGTGATCTCATTCCATCTGCACGTTCCGAAAAAACACACACTCATCGCCACGACATGGCCGTGCCCAAGCTCGCTGGTTGGCCCTACTCGGCGGAAGAAGCCCAAGATCGGCAAAGGAGACTTGGTGACTGGCTAAGAGCGATCACAATTGCACCGGGAGTGACAATTCCGATGGTCAAAATCCCAGCAGGACAATTCGTCATGGGGAGTGTGACCGGGGAGGCCGACGAAACTCCGCCGTGCGTAGTTCAAATCCCGCATGATTTCTGGATGAGCGCATACGAGATCACAAATCGCCAGTTTGCGGTATTTGATCCAAATCATGATAGTCATGTGGAGTCCCTTCACGGTTACCAATTTGGCTTTCATGGGTTGCCCCTCAATCAACCGGAGCAGCCCGTCGTCCGCGTCACATGGTACCAGGCTGTGGCTTTTTGCGATTGGCTGTCCAAACGTCACGGAGTTCGATTCCGCCTTCCCACCGAAGCCGAATGGGAATACGCCTGCCGGGCCGGAAGTGAAAAACCGTTCTGGTATGGCACCCTGGATGACGACTTCTCCGGTTATGCCAATTTAGCGGATAGAAAATTGAGCGAATTTGTCATCGACACCTATATTCAGGTGCGGATCATTCCTAATCCTAACCCGTTTGATGACTGGATCCCCAAAGACCCCCGCTGGAATGATGGGGGGCTTGTGTCGATGCCCGTCGGGTCCTATCAGCCGAATCCCTGGGGCCTTTACGACATGCACGGCAATGTGTGGGAGTGGACGCTTTCCCTTTACAAAAGCTATCCATACTCGGAAAACGATGGGCGAAATGGCAGAAACTCATCTGGATGGCGGGTGGTGCGTGGTGGCTCCTGGTACGATCGCCCAAAACGTTCCACTTCGTCATTCCGCCTCGCCTATCCTCCTTATGCGCGACTCTTTAACGTCGGATTTCGCGTTATCGCCGAAGCATTACCCGAGGCTTCGCCGCAGTCAACGGCGAGTCCATGATCTAATTTCCTGGAGATCAGCTTCCGTGCATTGCCCAGAATTCGCCAATTACCAGGACACGCCATAAGAGGAACAGACTCTGGGAGGCCCCTTCAGCCCGGCAGTGCCCGGTTGAGGGATACAACTTGTCCAAAACAAGCCCCGGCGACAAGAGTTCAGGGGGTATGTTCAAAAACAGGGCGATTCTGTTGCATGCGACTCGCCGTCCGTGCTGCGCGGGTGTCATTCTCTAGACCGTTAAATCGTCAATGGCTTCACGCCTCAATTACCGTGTCCTCGTGCTCATAACAGGGGGCACAGCAGCACAGAAAACGCAACGTGGTCGTCCCAGTGTTGGTGATCTGATGATACACCCCAGGCGGGATCGCGATGGCATCCCCAGGACCAACATCGCGAACTTCATCGCCCACCTGCATTCGGGCAAACCCCTCAAGGATGTAATAAATCTCTTCTGTTCTCACGTGATGGTGGCCTTGCGTACTACCTCCAGGGGGAAGCCGTGCTTCAGCTAAAGATTGATTCCGAATGCACGAATTCCTGTAAGAGAGGAGTTCGCGGATCTCGGAGCCATCCTTTGTAATGAAGGCCGGAACTTCATTGAGGTTTTTCACGTCCATGGTGCCAGTTCCTCTCCGGTGGAAAGAGCAGCCGGTGTTTTCCAGCGCTTCCAGGAGCACCTTTCGGGCAGGCCCACTCACCTTGTCACAGACGGTGTTCTTGGCTCTATCATTGTCAATAGGTGCAAATTCCGCAAGAAACACTGGGAAAGGACATATCAATGTGGACACCCCTGCAAAATAGCCTGGGCGGGCAGAAGTCCCCGCACATCGAATTTACACCCGAAGGCCAGCCGACGGCCGGCCTCAAAGATTTGATGGCCTCTCTCAGTTGGACCGATCGCTTCTTGTTGCGTATCGGTATTTGCTGGGTCCGACGGATCATCATTACAATCGTCGGGTTAACGCTCCTGCTGGTGGGCGTTATCATGATCGTGGCTCCAGGACCTGCCACTGTGGTCATACCTCTGGGGCTTGCGGTCCTGGGGCTCGAGTACGCTTGGGCTCGGCGGTTGCTCAAACGCCTCAAAGGCTACGTGGACGCCGGACTCGCCCAGGGCTCAGCAATGCTGGGATGGGGTAGGGAAACAACGCCGGTAGCGAAAACCGCTTCCCAGGAAACATCCGCAACCCCTTTGGATAATCCTCCGTCAAGCAGTCCCACCGAGAAATCATCCTGACCGCCAATGCCCCGATTCGTTCAGCAACGTCACAAGCAGCCGGTTCCGTTGGAACGGCCGCGGGAACTCATCGTGGCCTGTCCCCCTATGAAGAGTAACGTCAATCTTTCTCGCATCGTGCGGGCGGCAGGTTGCTGCGGCATTCGGCGCCTCATTTGTTGCGGCAACGCGCGGATTCTTCCTGAAATTGCCCGCGACACAGGCCCCGAACTTCAGATCGAGTTTCACCGTACACTGCCACCAGTCCTGAAAAAGCTCAAGGGCGAAGGTTATACCCTCGTCGGCCTGGAACAAACTACTGAATCGACCTGCATTTACGAGTTCACCTTTCCACGGCGATGCGTCCTCGTTGTGGGACACGAGCGTTTGGGCATCGAAGAGGAAATCCTCGCGATGCTGGATCACGTGGTGGAAATCCCTGTCTACGGACTGCCCTATGCCCACAATGTGGCAACAGCGACCGCCATTGCGCTCTATGAATACTGTCGCCAGTATCCCCGTGGATGAACCTTCAACAGGGGAGTGCCCCCATCACTGGCCATTACACGCCCTCCCGATGCCGGACCACGCGTTCCAGCAAGGGCTGAAGTGCGGCTTCCACGTCTGAAAGTCCCGACATAAAGGCTACCTCAATCCGCAGCGCCCACAGCGGAATTCTCCCCAGGTGTGTAAGCCCGATTTTCACCAGATCCTTCTCCGTGCACACAACCGCCTGTGCTTTCGTTTGTTCAGCCCACCGCGTCAGATCGGCGACATCTTCCCGGGTGTACGGGTGATGGTCTGGAAATAAGCGCATTTCTCCCGCGTTCAAATCCACTTGCAATCCTTCGAGTGTTCGTCGAAACGCTTCCGGATTGCCGATGCCACAAAAGGCCGCGATTTTTCCCGGGTGAAACGAGTCGAGCGGCTGTACCTCCCCCGCTGCATTGACCCACGCCGTTGGCTGCTGGCGTATTTCCGCCCAAATGGCCCGGGGATGGAGCTTGGTCACCACCTGCCGGATTTCCTCGCGGCACTCCTCAGAGACGAGATTGGCCCGCGAGAGTATCACCACGTGAGCGCGGCGGATTCCGCGGAGCGGCTCCCGAAGCATACCGCGGGGAAAGACGTGCCCGAATCCGAATGGTTGCAGCGCATCGAGGAGCACAATATCCACATCGCGTGCCAATCTCCGATGTTGAAACGCATCATCCAAGAGGATCAGTTCGGTTTCGAGCTCCGTGATGGCCGTTTGAGCGGCCATCACCCGATCGGGATTCTGAAGGTGCGGCACATCTGGGAGCGCCCATTCGAGGGCTTTGGCCTCGTCATTGCGACTTCCCTCCTCTGCCCCGTATCCCCGGCTGATGATACTCACCCGGACGCCCTGACGGCGGAACCATCGGGCAAGCCAGGCGACAAACGGGGTCTTGCCGGTTCCTCCAAGAGTAAGATTCCCCACCGAAACCACCGGCACCTCCACCTGCTCGGTCCGCAGCCAGTGCCAGTCATACGCTTTGTTGCGAATCACCATCGCTGCGGCATAAACCGCTCCTGCTGGCCAGAGCCCTACACGAAGGAGTGCCGCCTGTAAGCTGCGATCCCGACCGCTGATGATCTGCAAGTAGTTCTCGACGGAAAAAAATCGCATGCCTCACGTTGAAAGAAGTCGCAAGAAAAAAGCCTTACGTGCTAGCACGACAATTTTCCGGCTTTGATGCGTAGAATGGAAAGACCGGCGTGCAATCCGCTCATTCCCAGAGCATTTGATTACATTTCAGGATAGGAATAATTGGCACACTTTCCCAGGACTGCCGGTCAAATTAGACACCTGACTCACACGATGAGCATGAATCATTGAAATCCACTCGTTTTCTTATGACCTTTCCCGTCCCCGAGCATCGATGGAGCGCCTCGTCCGAAGCGACTGCCGCGACAAGCTTCGCTCGGTGGCGGATTCATGTGACGGGCGTTGTTCAGGGGATTGGGTTCCGGCCATTTGTCTATCGCATCGCGCAAAAGCACGGACTGGCCGGATGGGTCCTCAACGCGTCGGACGGTGTCACGCTGGAGGTACAGGGGAGCAACGATCAACTGGCGCGGTTCTGGGAAGAGTTTTTGCATCACCGGCCGCCCGGGGCCGTCTATGAAACTCTTGAAAAAACGGAGATTCCGCCGCTGGCTTTGCAGGAACCAGCCTTTCAAATCCTTCCCAGCCGGGAAGGCGGCGTCCGTCAACCCACCATTCCCCCGGACCTGGCCACGTGTGCCGAGTGTCTGGCCGAACTCCGCGATCCCACCGATCGCCGGTATCGGTACCCATTCATCAATTGCACGCACTGTGGGCCCCGCTGGTCCATCATCGAGGGTGTCCCCTACGATCGGCCGCTCACCTCGATGAAGATTTTCGCCATGTGTCGGGAGTGCGAAAGAGAATACCACAACCCCGCGGATCGTCGTTTCCACGCTCAGCCTGTGGCCTGTCCCGCGTGCGGTCCTCATGTGGAGCTGCGGAGTGAATCGGGAGAACTGCTCGGCGAACGGGAAACCGCCATCCTCCTGGCCGCCCAGGCGATTCGAGACGGCCGAATCCTGGCCCTGAAAGGGTTGGGTGGATTCCAGTTGATCTGCGACGCTGGAAGCGAAGTCGCGGTGCAGACACTTCGTCAGCGAAAACGACGGCCAGACAAACCGTTCGCCCTGATGATGACTGAAGACATGCTCCGGCAAGCATGCGAGGAGCCGTCGGAGGCCGTTTGGCGGTGGTTGCGATCCCCTGCCGCTCCTATCCTCCTGCTTCGTCGGCGACTTCCCCCACACAGCCACCCTGGGGAACAGAACACCGGCGATACCCGCTCGGCCGTGTCGGAGGAACAAAGCAACCAGCCGGCGGTGAACCCGGCCGAGGATTCCCGCACTGAAAACGGAGCCTATGCGGTCGCCAACGCCGTGGCCCCAGGAAATCCTTATCTCGGTGTCATGCTCCCGTATACGGCCCTCCATCATCTGTTGATGCAGGCCGTGGGGCGTCCCGTTGTGTGCACCAGTGGTAATCTGACGGAAGAGCCCATGGCCATCGCGAATGACGAGGCCTTCCAGCGATTGGGGAAGATCGCTGACGTATTCCTCGTCCATAATCGGCCGATCGTCCGGCCTGTGGATGATTCGGTCCTGGCAGAAGGAGAAGCTGGCGATGTGTTCCTGATTCGTCGCGCCAGAGGATTTGCCCCCCGTCCCATCCGCCTGGCTGCCAAAGGGCCTGTCGTCCTGGCCACCGGTGGACATCTCAAGAATGTGGTCGGTCTGGCACTCGACGATCAGGCCATTTTGAGCGCCCATGTGGGCGACCTGGATAATGTCCTCGCCTGGGAAGCGCACCGCCGAGCTGTGGAAGATCTGTTGCGATTCTTTCAGGCAGTGCCCGAGGTCGTGGCTTGCGATCTTCACCCCGATTACGCATCCACGCGGGTAGCTGAGGAATTCGCCCAGCGTTTAAAAGCCCCACTGTTTCGCTGGCAACATCATGTGGTGCACTTTGCGGCTTGCCTGGCGGAATGGGAGACTCCTCGAAGCGATCCCGCGTTTGACGGCGTCCTGGAGGAGCAGCCCGGTTCCGTGGGGATCGAGCACCGCGAGACTGAACCGCTTCCTCTACCGCTTTTGGGCGTCATTTGGGATGGGACAGGCTACGGAATCGACGGCACCGTCTGGGGCGGCGAGTTTTTCCTCTACGATGGACGGTCGTTTCGGAGGGTCGCGCACTTGCGGCCGTTCCCGCTCCCTGGCGGAGAAGTTGTCGTTCGGCAGCCACGCCGTTCGCTTTTGGGGGTGCTGACAGCATGTGGTTTGGCGGAACGCGAACTGGAGGGCCCCGATGGATTATTGAGAAGTTTTTTCACGCAAACCGAGGCTCGCATCCTCCTTCGCACCGTGGTGCGAGGGCTCCAGTGCCCGTGGACATCCAGCGTGGGACGACTTTTCGACGCCGTCGCAGCACTGCTGGGACTCGGTGCGCGGATCAGTTTCGAAGGACAGGCGGCGATGGCGTTGCAATTCGCCGCAGAAAAGGCCTATTTTGCTTCAGTAGCGATGATTCGCACCGACAAACCAAGGATGAGTCCTCAGGCGGTTGGTGAGACGCCTGGCAGCTCGTCAATGCTGAGCGTTCGTCCCTTCACGCTCACAGAAAACATGCCGATCGTGCTGGACTGGCAGCCCATGATCGAATCACTTGTTGCGGGTGTCCATGAAGGTGTTCCTCGCGAGCGGCTGGCCTTCGACTTCCATCGGCAATTGGTCCATGCGGTTCTGGCAGTGGCGGAATACTTCAAAGTCCAGGGGTTGATGTGCTCCGGCGGTTGCTTTCACAATCAACTTCTTCGAAGGTTGTTGGCCGATGCCAGCCGTGCCCGTGGCATGACAGCCTGGTTTGCCCGTCGCGTACCACCGGGAGATGGCGGCCTGGCCCTCGGCCAAATCTGGTTGACTCGCCAGGTTCTGCGAGGGAATCTCACCCCCGGACGAGGCGGTGTTGCTGAAAACGTCAACACACAGTTCAACGAAAAGAATTAACAGCCGAAGCTGGAAAGTGCTTCGGCCAGCTCACGTTGAGGAGTCCCCCATGTGCTTGGGCGTGCCAGGAAAAATAATTCAAAAATATGAACGAGAGGGGCTTCCCTATGCCCAGGTCGATTTCGGCGGTATCGCCAAGGAAATCTGCCTGGCGTACGTTCCCGAGGCAGAGGTGGGCGAGTATGTGATCGTCCACGTGGGCTTCGCCATCAGTCGGTTGGATGAAGCCGAAGCGATGGAGCAACTCGCTCTGCTCCGAGAAATTGAGGCCGCCGGAGAGGAATCCCCCTGGCCGTCGGCTTCCCAGGAATCGGAGACGCCGTGA
The DNA here is from genome assembly GCF_039793925.1 of Thermogutta sp. GTDB lineage: Bacteria > Planctomycetota > Planctomycetia > Pirellulales > Thermoguttaceae > Thermogutta. The sequence continues at coordinate 29,919 of NZ_JBAMME010000202.1, forward strand.
TGAAATATCTCGCCGAATTTCGCGATGCCCAGGCTGTCCAGGCGTGGCTGGAACGGCTCCGCAGAACCGTCACCCGGCCCTGGACGATCATGGAAATCTGCGGAGGCCAGACACATTCTTTTTTGCGGTTTGGTCTCGACGAGTTGCTGCCCCGGGACATCACACTGGTTCATGGACCGGGATGTCCGGTGTGTGTGACGCCCATTGAGCTCATCGATCGTGCCGTGGCCATTGCCTCCCTTCCCGGCGTCATTTTCTGCTCCTTCGGCGATATGTTACGGGTGCCGGGGTCGCAGAGTGATCTCTTCCGCGTGAAAGCACAGGGCGGTGACGTGCGGGTGGTGTACTCCCCTCTCGATGCCGTGACTCTTGCCCGGCGAAACCCTCAGCGGGAAGTCGTCTTCTTCGCGGTGGGATTCGAGACCACAGCCCCGGCCAACGCCATGGCGGTCTGGCAGGCCGCCCAATGGGGTCTGAAAAACTTCTCTGTGCTGGTTGCCCATGTCCGCGTTCCCCCTGCCATCGAGGCCATTCTCAGTTCACCGCAGTGCCAGGTGCGTGGTTTTCTGGCGGCCGGACATGTCTGCACCGTGATGGGAACGTCCGAATATGAGCCAATCGCCCGACGCTACCACGTCCCCATTGTCGTGACAGGCTTCGAACCGCTGGACCTCCTTCAGGGCCTGACGATGTGCGTGGAACAGTTGGAACGCAATCAGGCGGAAGTCACCATCCAGTACCGTCGTTCGGTTCGACCGGAAGGCAATCCCGCCGCCAAAGCACAGATCGAGCGGGTGTTCCAGGTCGTGGATCGTGCCTGGCGAGGAATCGGCGTCATCCCACAAAGCGGCCTAGGGCTTCGTCCCGAGTTTGCGGAGTTCGACGCGGAAAAGAAATTTGCTGCCGCCGACATTCTGGCGGAAGAATCGCCCGAGTGCATCGCCGGGGAGGTTCTCCAGGGACACAAAAAGCCGCCCGAATGTCCCGCTTTCGCCACCCGCTGCACGCCGGAACACCCGCTGGGGGCCCCCATGGTTTCATCGGAAGGCGCGTGTGCGGCCTATTATCGCTATCGGCGAGCGCGCGCAGCCGCCGGATAAACGACACTCGTCCGCTTTATGCTTGCGCCCTTTCCTTCACCGGGCCGAAATGCGCACCCCACTTGGCGGCCAGTTCCCGGCCTTCCTCCAGAAGTTGGGCCAGCTCCTGCTCGGATAGTGGTTGCGGATTGCGGAAATACGCAAGGTCCTGGTGGAGCTGCTCGACACTGTTGATCCCCAAATTGACGCTCGCCACTCCTGGCAGCGATAGGGCATATCGGATGGCGGCCTCAATACGTTCGGGCTTGTCGGAGACAAGCCGGCCGACGGAATTCGGGTTACCGTAGCTCCCTTTGGAAGGATCAGCCCCACCCAGTACCTTCATCGCGATGATTCCCACTTGCTTCTCCCTCGCGATCGGAAGCACATCCTCCTCGAAGTTGTAAGTGTGTCGATCGACGTAATTGACGGCCGCCAAGAGCACGTCCACCTCGCCGGTATTCAGGAATTGAGCAAACCGGCCGGGCAAATTATGACCGGAAATCCCCACAAAACGGCATTTCCCCGCCTTTTTTTGCTTTACCAGCCAGGTGAACACGCCCTCCGGATCGAGAGCGCCTTCCACCTGCCGATTGCCCACACTGTGGTAATAGAGCAGGTCCACATAATCGGTCTGCAGAAGACGGAGCGACCGACTGAGGGAGCGCTCACCTTGTTCCACCGTGTCGGCGGGCACCTTCGTCGCCAGGAACACTTCTTTCCGCCGATTCTTCATGACCAAGCCGACACCCTCCTCCGCCCGCACATAGGCCGGGGCTGTGTCGATCGAGTTGATTCCCGCATCAATCGCCGCGTTGACGACATCAGCGATTTCCTCAATCGATCGCGAATTCCCGCATGGAGCGGTGCCTAGCGTGAAAATGGTGATTTCCTCGCCCGTGCGTCCCAGAACGCGGCGGGGGAGCGGTTCGCTGCTCGCCGATGGGGCAGCACTCAACTGGGTCCTGGTGAGTACGGCAGGAACGAACACGGCTCCTCCGGCAACCGCGCCCGCTTGCTTCACGAAATCCCGACGGGAAAGGGAACTGCGCTTTGTCATGGCTGGATCCTTTTTTCTCAGCACATTGGGGACCCACAAAACCTGGCCAGGATCTTCCCGGATCACTCAGATCACGCAAATCGGAAGAATACAGGTAGCCGCGGGGGTGGTTTCTGCGATAACCGCTGTGTGGGATCGACAACACGCCATTATTGTCAAGAGAAACAAAATAAAGTCAAATAGTAGCAAATAATTACCTGATTGCGGCGATCTAGAGCCGTCTGGGAGCTTCCCGCCGCAACCGTGTGAGGCGTGAATCCGTTAAATTGGTTTCGGAGGCATCGTTCCGAAATCTCGCTGGTTTTGGTCTTTTGTTGGGAGGAGGCTGGCCATGAGTGACAAGCATCACCTGTACCGCTGCGAAGAATGCGGACGCATCGTGGAAGTGGTGGACGCCGGCCAGGGCAAACTCACCTGTTGCGATATGCCCATGAAGCACTTGCAGGAAAATTCCGTGGACGCCTCCAAAGAAAAGCATGTGCCCGTGGCCACCCGGGAAGGTTCCTGTTTTCACGTCAAGGTCGGCAGCGTGCCCCACCCCATGACTGCGGAACATCTCATCGAATGGGTCGAGGTCGTGACAGAAGAAGCGGTATGTCGAGTGGAACTTCAGCCCGGCCAACAGCCCGAGGTAAAACTGCCCGCTACAAAAGGCCCGGCCACCATTCGGGCGTACTGCAATCTGCACGGCCTGTGGAAAACGGACGTGTAAACCGCCGCCGCTTTAACTGCGCATTTAACCGCGCACGCACACGACCCCCGCGAAGGCGGCCACAGCGAGAAACGTAAAGGCAAGTACGAGCTGAAGGGCAACCACGTTTGCATCCTCGACCCAAAGATTTGACACAATCAGAGATAGATGTCGTCCATGGGCAAGCGGAAGCAGTAGCGGAAAGACGGTAATTCCGCAGAATTCTGCTAGGTGAACGCGCTGGGGAGCGACATTTCCGATACAGAACGTACAATTTGGCACCTCAGAGGGCCTGCTCCGTGCAGCAAAGTCTCACCGAGAACACTTTCCCTCACCCCGCTCAAAAAACGACCTCGTCCGGAATGGTGGAATCAGGTATCCTGGGAAAAATAGCCTGAGCTAGCTCGCGACCAATACGGCAGGTCCCCGAAAATTCCTGTGCTCTCCCGAGGAACCCGATTGGTGTGAGAATCTGGGAGATATGCTTAAAGCGTTGGAAATAGTGGGCTTTAAAAGCTTTGCCGACCGGACCCGGTTCGAGTTCCGTCCGGGGATTACTGCCATTGTTGGGCCAAATGGCTCCGGAAAATCCAACGTCGTAGACGCCATTAAGTGGGTACTCGGCGAGCAAAGCGTCAAAAATCTCCGCGGAAAAGAGATGACGGACGTCATCTTCAACGGGTCGGCAACGCGGCGGCCCCTCAATTTTGCGGAGATCACCATCACCCTCGACAACTCCCGGGGCATTCTGCCCATCGATACACCCGAAGTCCATATCACGCGGCGACTCTATCGGAGCGGGGAAAGTGAGTACCTCATCAATCGGCAGCCGTGCCGACTGCGCGATATTCGCGATCTGCTAGCAGGAACCGGCCTGGCCACGCAGGCCTACTCGGTCATTGAACAGGGCAAGATCGACCAGCTTTTGCAGGCAACCCCGTTAGAGCGCCGTGCCGTGTTCGAAGAGGCTGCCGGGATCAGCCGGTTCAAGAGCCGCAAACTGGAAGCCCAGCGGCGGCTGGAACGCCTGGAGCAGAATCTCGTCCGCCTTCGCGACATCGTGGAGGAAGTGGAGAGCCGCCTCCGCGTGGTCCGGTCACAGGCGGGAAAGGCCCAGCGCTATCAGAAGTACGCTGAGGAACTTCGCTCTCTGCGGATCCATCTGGCCAGACTCGACTGGCAAAAATTCAACCAGGAACTTATTCGACTGGAAGGGGAAGAGAACCGCTTGGCTGGACTCCAGGCGGACCTTTCCACTCAGTGCGAACACCTGGAACAGGAACTCGCCACCGCGGAAGAGCTGCAAAATCGGTGTGACGAACAGCTTTCCCATCTGCAGAAGGCCCTTTCCGACAACCGCGAACAAATCGCCACGGCGGAAGCAGAGCTCGAACATGAGCATGCCCGAACCCGGGAACTGGAACGGGAACTGACACGACTCAGAAAATCCCTGGCGGGTCTGACGCTCCGCGCCGAAGACGTTCAGACACAGCGGCACTCTCTGGCGGAGGCCCTGGCGGCAGCAGAGTCGCAGTACCGCGACCTCCTCAGGCAGATCGCGGAGGGGGAACGCCTCCTTACGGAGCGACTTGAGGTTCTTGATCGTCGGCGAGCGGAGTACGAAGAACTCCGCACACGACACTGGGAATTACTGCAGAAATCCCTTGCAGCGGATGCAGAAGCCCGACAGCACGAAGGTCAGTTGCAGGTCCATGCAGCGGCGATTCAGCGGTTGCATCAGGAACGCGAACGCTTGCAGCAGATCATCACTGATCTTGGCCAAGAGCTTGAGGCTGTGCGTCGTCATCACGAGAATGTGCTCCGCGAATTGGAGAACGTCCAGCACGGTATTCACTTGGCTACCGAACGCCGTGACCGATGCCGCGAAGACTATCTCCGTGTGCAGTCTGAACTGGCCGCGCTTCAGGAACGGCGCACGGCGGCGCGAGAGCGTGCCCGACTGCTCCAGGAATGGGAAGAACGCCTGGAAGGCATCGACAGCGGCGTCAAGGACTTTTTGCGGCGTCTTCGTGAAAGTGGTGACGGAGCCGCCACTGCCCTCTGCGGGCTGGTGGCCGACCTTTTTCAGGTGGAACTCCAGGTGGCATTCCTTGTAGACGCAGCCCTGGGAGACGCCCCTCAGTGGGTCGTCCTGCGGGACAGCCGGTCTTTCCTCGAGCAACTCCAGCAGGGCAACGCGGGACTGATTGGTCGGGTCGGCGTTTTTTGCCTGGATCGCCTCGAATCGAGCGCCACCATGACGCTTCCCAGCAAGGACACCGCGGGCACACTGCGGGACGCTCCCGGTGTTCTGGGTAATGCGGAGGAATTTGTGGAGGTGCCCGACGAAATCCTCCCTCTCCGCCGCCTTCTTCTGGGCAATGTATGGTTCGTGGAGTCCCTGGAAACAGCGCTGGAGTTGGCACGTCGCTGCCCCCAGAGCCGGTTCGTCACCATGGCGGGGGAGGTAGTCACTTCGGATGGTCTGGTCATTGCCGGCCCCAAAAGCGCCGTGACGGGCCTCATTTCGCGACGCAGCGAACTCCGGAGCCTACTCCAGTCTCTTGCCGAATGGGAGCACATCGCCGGGGAGATGGAGGCACAGCTCCAGGAAACGCAACGAACCTGGGAAGAAGCCGAAACACATCTGAACGAGTTGGCTGAGCAGCGACGCCATCTGGCCGACAAACTCCGCGAAATCGAACAGCATGAGCGGCAATTGCAGCGACGGATCGAGGAGAGCACACACCGCTGGCAATCCATCGAGGGTGAACTCGCCGAGTTAGATCAGGCCTGTGAAAGACTTCGTCAATCCCGAGATGCGGCTCTTCAGGCCAGGGGTGAGTACGAACACTCGGCACACCAGATCGAGCAGGATCTATCGCGACTCGGAGAGGAAATTTCCAGTCTGGAAAATGATGTCCAGGAACATCACGGCCTGCTCACGGCACTCAAGGTGGAGCTGGCAAAAAGCGAAGAGCGACTGGAAGCCCTTCGCCACGAATTGCAACGGCAGGAACAGGCAGCACAAGAACGTCTCAGAGAGCTGGCTGATCTCCAGGTGCGTTTTGGGGAAACGGAAACGGCCTGGCGGCAATCCCAGCGGAAGATCCTCTCTGTGGAAATGATGCTGGCCGAGCTCTATTCCGCTAAAGATGGCCTCACGCTGGCCCTGCGCCGGGCAGGGACAGAACGGGAAGCCGTCCACAAGCAAAGGCAGTCGCTTCAGCACCGCCTCCAGGAGACGCGCCGCTGCCTCAAAGAAACCGAGGAACAACGGCACAAGATTGATCTCGAACTCAATTCCATCCGGCATGAAAAGGCGAGCCTCCTCCAGCGGGCTGAGGAAGATTACAACATCTCGCTGGCGGAAATTGATCAGCCCGTCTCACCCGAAGAAACCCGTGACCGTGCCGAAATCGCCGCGGCGATCGACGATCTGCGACGGAAAATTCACTATTTGGGCAACGTCAACCTGGAAGCGCTGGAAGAACTTCGCGAACTCGAGGAGCGTTACAACACACTCTCCAGCCAGTATCAGGATCTCGTCTCCGCGAAAACGGCGCTTTTGCGGATCATCGAACGCATCAACGCCGACAGTCGCCGTCTGTTTGCCGCCACTCTGCAGACGGTAAGCGAACACTTTGCTATGCTGTTTCGAGAACTCTTCGGCGGAGGTCAGGCCAGTATTGAACTCGAGGAAGGCGTTGACATCCTGGAAAGTGGGATCGAAATCATCGCCCGACCGCCTGGAAAGGAACCTCGCAATATCTCGCTGCTCAGTGGTGGAGAAAAGAGCCTGACGTGCGTCGCATTGCTTCTGGCCATCTTCCGCAGCCGGCCCAGCCCGTTTTGTGTCCTCGACGAGGTGGACGCGGCCCTGGATGAAGCCAATATCGATCGTTTCACGCGCGTGTTGCGGGATTTTCTGTCACTCACACAATTCGTTATCGTGACGCACTCCAAGCGCACCGTCACCTGCGCAGACACAATTTACGGAATCACGATGGAGGAGTCAGGGGTCTCCAAACGCGTTTCCGTTCGATTCGAGGACCTCAGCGACAACGGCGAAATACTGAGCACCGCACCAGTGACGCGTGAATCTCCACGTGGTCATGAAAAAGCGGCTTGAAATGGACGCCTTTTGACCCCGCTAAGGGGCGGTCTCATCAGCAAATCTCGCATTCCCGGTTTTGCCGTTGCACACTGCTCCACTCATAAACTCGAACCCTATTTTAGGCGATCCACTAGATGAAAAACGGCCTCTCCGCCCACAGGGTGGGCTATGGTTACAGGGAAGATGTGCATTGCTGGGGACACAGACTGTGGTGATGAATCGTATGAGCGAGGCACAAACCAACCGCGTTTTGGCGCCGGAGGGTTCCACGGCTGCCCGGCCAGTCGTTGATCTGGAACAGGGACTCTCCGGCCAGACGGACGACATTTTCTCTCTCAGACCATCTGGAGCTACCACGCCGATCCAGGTTCGAAACGTCTTAGTGGCTGATGACGACGATCTCATTCGAAAGATTCTCGCACGCTGGTTAACCCGGGCTGGCTACAATGTCCGGGAGGCGGCCAACGGCACCGAGGCCCTGCAGATGGTCCGCGAAGAACCGCCCGACATTGTCATTACCGACTGGGAAATGCCGGGCGTCGAAGGCCCTCAGCTTTGCCACGAGATCCGCCAGTTGCGCCTTCAACATTACGTTTACTTGCTCATTCTGACTTCCCGGAACGAGCCGAAATGGGTCGTAGAAGGGTTGGAAAGCGGGGCCGACGACTTCCTTTCCAAACCGATTCGCGAAGCAGAACTGGTTGCCCGACTTCGCGCAGCCGCCCGCATCCTGGAAGGTGAGCGAAAACTCCAGCAGCTTGCTCGAACGGACCCCCTCACCGGACTGCTCTCCCAGCGAAGCTTTTACGAGATTCTCTATTATGAGTTTCATCAGGCCCGACGCACAAAGCGTCCGCTCAGTTGTGTGATGCTGGATCTCGACTTTTTCAAGCGGATCAACGATGTTTACGGCCATCCTGTGGGTGATGTGGTGCTTAAGGTGGCAGCAGAGACCCTGCTCCGCTCCTGCCGGCAGTCCGATGTGGTAGCTCGATATGGCGGTGAAGAGTTCTGCGTCTTGCTTCCGGAAACTACTGAAGAGCAGGCCGTCAATTGGGCCGAACGCTTTCGTGCGACGTTAAGAGCAGCCGAAATCGATGTTGCGGACAAAAAGCTGACGGTAACCTGCAGCATCGGAGTTTCCGGCCTTTACGAGGACACCCTCACGCCCGAACAGCTCGTCGATCAAGCTGATCAGGCCCTGCTGTGCGCCAAGCGCACCGGTCGTGACCGAGTGGTCACTTACCAGACGGTCAATCAGAATGTGGAATTTAACCTGGACGACCCTCATCGCCGCCACGATCTCTTCGAAGGGATTTTGGCGGAACACGTCATGACGCCCATCGTGGCACCTCTCCAGGGAGATGAGACTGTCGAGCACGTGGCTGCTTACTTTCTCCGCTCGCGGATCAGTTCCGCGCCTGTGGTCAATGAAAACGGACAGCTCGTCGGGATTGTCTCGGAAAAGGACCTCATGGAGGCGATCACTTCTTCGGAAGGCTGGAACCGTCCTATCTCGGAACTCATGCGTCCCCACGTGATCACCTATCCCGCCGACACACCGGTGCGTGTCATTTACGAGTTTCTTTGCCGCGTGGCCATGCGGCGAGTGATCATCACCGATCAGGGAGTCCCCGTCGGAGCGGTGAGTCGGGCTTCGCTCCTCCGCTGGTTTCGAAACCTTGTGCTCTCGGAACGTGCCCGGGCAAACGGGCAGCAACCGGCCACAGATAAAACTGCTGAAGACATCATCCAGGACGCGCTCAACCAGATTGCCCGGGAACGCGACAAGATGGAACGAAAGCTCGCTGAAAAACCGGCGGATCTGCCTGCCTATCTTGTGGGGGCCGCCAGCCGCCTCCAGGAACTCGCCGTGGACATCCTTGCCTTTGCCTCCGCGGTCCAAAACCCCTTTGGCGAACAATTCGGTTGCGGCGCGAGCTCCGTGATCGATTAACAGAGCCTTTTTCCAGCGACATAGCGGTTTCACGGGGCACGACAAGCGTGTCCCTCCGATGTGTCCCACCTTCCTGTTGGCAGCCATCGCTCCCCGATGCTAAACTTGGGCAGTTAAGAAACTTTTGCGCTCCCGCGCTGTGGCATACTGGCAGAAGGCTTTCGCAGGAGTTGCACATCTGACGAGTGATGCCGCAAAGGATACCTGGACCATGGCTTTGAGAAGGCATCGGCTTGCATCACGTTGGTCCCTGATTATGGCGGCTCTGATCGGCTGCTGGATGGGTGATGTGGGACTCTGTCCCGGGCGCGACGTTTTTGTCAACAACGAGGTGGGCGACGATGCGTTCTTTGGTCGGGTCGCTACCCCGGGAAGCACCGTCGATGGGCCCGTGCGGTCCATAACCCGGGCAATTGAGCTGGCGCAGCCGGGCGATCGCATTGTGCTGGCCCCCACTAAAACACCGTATCGAGAATCGATCACGCTGGCCGGTCAGCGTCTCAGCCAGGGAATTCTGCAGGACCTCATCCTCGACGGAAACGGGGCTGTCATGGATGGCTCAGCTCCTATTCCTGTGGAAGCCTGGGAACTGGATCGACACTCCTGGCAACGCTGGGGGCGAACCGTCTATCGCTTCACCCCGGAGCAGCGAAGTCATCAGCAGCTTTTTCTCGGCGACCGACCGGCGAAGCGGGTGTTTGTGGACAAATCGGCCGAGGTACCGCCCAAGCTCGAACCGCTCGAATGGTGTCTTTTTGAAGGAAAAATCTATTTTTGTGTGGAACCTGACCACCGGCCGGAGAATTATCCTCTTCGCTATGCGAAGCTTACCGTGGGAATCACGCTCCATCATGTTCATGGGGTGACTATCCGAGACCTCACCATCCAGGGCTATCAGCTGGATGGAATCAGTCTCGCCAACACGGCGCGGGATATTCGCCTGCAAAGGGTTGTGTTGCGGGGCAACGGCAGGGCCGGATTGTCCGTCGGCGGTGCCTGTCGTGCAGACCTCGTCGATTCTCTCCTTGGTGATAACGGAGCTGCTCAAATCCTCACCTTTCCCTACTCGGAACTGCATGTGTTCAACAGTCAGGTGCTGGGAAACACGGCGCCCGCCTGGGTGGATAAAGGGGGACGCCTGTTTGTGGATGGCCAGGAAAAGGAGGGCAGCCTTGATGTCATCGAGCCGCCATCCTCATCAAACACTTCGAACCCCTGACCAACGTGCCACGCGGAAGCCTCACTGGCGATGCCCATTACCGGCAAATAGGCTCCCGCGCACTGCACCGGTGAGCGGGAAGAACGCCTCAGCCCAGTAATTCGTGCTCGATCTGTTCGAGGCTCTTCCCCTTGGTCTCCGGCAGCGCGAAGGCAATCACGACAAAACCGAACACGCAAATGCTGCTGTAGAGCCAGAAAGTGCCGTGCGGGCCAAGCGTGCGATTGAGAAGCGGAAACGTGAGCGTCAGCGCCGTGCACCCCGCCCATAGAGCAAGCACGGCAATTGACATCGCCAAACCCCGGATGCGGTTGGGGAAAATCTCCGAGATCACCACCCAGGTGATCGGAGCCAGCGACATCGCATAACATCCAATAGCGGCCAGCACCAGGATGAGCATGTGCGTGCCCGTGCTGTGCACATAGTAACCGGCCCCCAGTGCCGCGAAAATGAGTGCCAGCCCACCTGCCCCGAAGAGCATGAGAATGCGGCGTCCCCAGCGATCGACAGTGAAAATGGCGACGAAGGTAAAGATGAGGTTCACAACACCGGTGAAAACGATGTTGACCAGGACGTCACTGACCGCATAACCAGCCGCCTGAAAAACATCCTGGGCATAGTTGAAAATGACGTTGATCCCGCACCATTGCTGAAACACAGCCAGGAACACTCCCAATGCGACGATCCGAAGAAGGCGGGGGTCCAAGAGATCGGCCGGTCGCACCCGTCCAATCTCTTCTTGCGAAAGAGTTTCCCGGATCTCCGCGATGGCACGGCTTGCATACGCCGCGCCGCCTACTCGACCGAGAATTCTCTCTGCCACAGCAGCCTGCCCCCATTTCACCAGCCAGCGAGGACTTTCCGGCATAAAAAACATCAGTACAAAAAACGCGGCGGCAGGAACGGTCTCCGCCCCGAACATCCAGCGCCATCCCCACTGCCCGTTCCAGGACTGCCGGATGAATTCCACCACTTGCTCCTGGGGGATATTTCCCGGGACCGGTTGCGCGATAAGTAAATTGGTGATCTGGGCCGCTAGAATACCAATGACGATCGTCAATTGATTGATCGACACGAATACCCCACGGAGCTCCGCTGGGGCGATCTCGGCAATGTACATGGGTGAAAGATTGGAAGCCAAACCAATCCCGATCCCGCCGGTAATGCGCGCCAGGTTGAAGGAGGCATAATCCCAGGCCAGCGCCGTCCAGATCGCGGAAAGCGTGAAAAGGAACCCTGCTGTGATGAGCAGACGGCGTCTGCCAGCCCAGTCGCTCAAAGCCCCTGAAAGCGCCGCACCTATGAGGCATCCTACGAGGGCACTGCTCTGGGCCCATCCCTGCCAGAACGTACCACTTGGGATGTCGAAATAGGGCTCGTAGAACGGCTTGGCCCCGCCGATGACCACCCAGTCGTATCCAAAAAGAAAACCTCCCATCGCCGCTACCAGACAGACGGTCCAGAGGAACCCCATCCGGTAACGCGGCGTTTGTACAGAGGTGACTGACTCATGCGCGGTGACCAAGGAACGATCCTCCCAGGAAGCTCCAACTTTGCTCGGCGACCCGCAGGGAAGTGGTCAATCGTCTTCTGGCGAAGTCAGCGGTCCGGCTGCTTCCGCGGCTTGCCGCAATCGTTTAAAGAATTCCTGGCGCATCGCCCCGGCATCAATCCCCATCGCCACTTCCAGCCGATTGTCGCGCCAAGCGGGGACGGGACGCCGATCAAAAATTGTGGCGCCTCGCGTGATTTCGCCGGTGGATTCCACGTCGCCGGCCAGCATTTCATACCGCAACAGGTCCGGCCGACAGGCCGCCAGGTAGGTGATCGTGTCGTGCAGATGAATTGTCTCCAACCCCAATTGCTGGCGATAGGCCCGAAATTTAGCGGGGAGTATTTTACGCAAAAACGCACCGATTTTCGTCTCTTCCGACGGCAGATCGTTCAAAAGGGAAAGGGAAAAACTGAGTCGGTTGGTCACATCAAGGGGAATGAGTGTTTTGGGCGCCCGAGATGCAAACACGATCTTTGCCGCCCGCGGATCGCAGTAAATGTTGAATTCAGCAGCAGGCGTGATATTCCCCGGCACCTGGACGGCCCCCCCGGCAATGATGATTCGGTGAACGAGAGTGGGGAAGTCGGGGTCTTTCTGCATGGCGCGGGCAAGGTTAGTCAGCGGTCCCAGGGCCAGCACGGTCACCTCATGAGGAGCGGCCCGCACTTCATCCGCGAGCACTTTTTCCGACGGGTGCGGAGTCCGGAGTTCGGCGACGGGCAGTTCCGCCTCGCGGAGGTCATCGACGGCGTTTGCAAAACGGCCCTCAACGGGAAGCCCCTCATCCGGGGCTGTCGCCACCCCGATCCTTGGAATACGCGGCGGGTCCAGGTAAGCTATAAGAGCCTGAACATTCCGGTTGGCAATGGCGGGCGATACGTTTCCCCCGACGGCTGTGACGGCAACGACCTCCCACTCCGGATCAAATAGCAGGAGACAAAGCGCAAGCGCATCGTCGATACCGGGATCAAAATCGATGATGATCTTTCGAGACATTGCACCTCCTCAGGATTGTGCGGAAAATCCCGGCAGCCCGCCGGATACCGGCCGATTTTAGGGGACCCTTTCCCCTCTCGCAAGAGTGTGTCACTATTAGACTGAAGGAGACGCCCATGCTGGAAAGCGCTGTGGCCAAGGTCGAACGCGGTGCGGATCTGACCATCAGCGAGGCGGAACAGGTTATCGATCTCATTGTGGGAGGAAATGCCCCGCAGGAACTTGTCGCCCGCCTGCTCATCGCCCTCCACACCAAAGGGGTAACCGCGGAAGAGCTGGCAGGGGCCGCCCAAGCCATGCGCAAACATATGCTGGTGGTTCCGACCGACCGGCCCAATGTGATGGACATTGTGGGCACTGGCGGTGACGGTGCTGGCACGTTCAACATCAGCACGGCCGCCGCCATCGTGGTGGCCGCTGCGGGAGTTCCCGTCGCCAAACACGGGAACCGCCGGATCACCAGCCGGACCGGATCCGCCGATGTCCTCGCCGAATTGGGTCTCAATGTGGAAGCTCCCTTGCCCGTGGTGACGGAGTGTCTGGCCGAACTGGGGATTTGCTTCTGTTTCGCACCCCTGATGCATCCGGCCATGAAGAATGTGGCAGAAGTCCGGCGCCAGCTTGGCCATCCCACCATCTTCAACCTGCTAGGGCCGCTCACGAATCCCGCCCAGGTACGGTACCAGTTGGTGGGCGTGGGACGAGCCTACCTTCGTCCCCTCCTTGCCGAAGCCCTCCGCTTGCTGGGCACCGTCCGCAGCGCCGTGGTCTACGGAGACGGCGACCTCGACGAGGTGAGCTTATCCGGCCCCACAGTGGGAACTCTCATCGAGGGGCAACAGCTCACGGAATTCTCATGGAGCCCCGCCGATTTCAGCTTTGCCGAAGTGCCAGTGGAAGCACTGCGGGTCAGCGGACCGGAGGAAAGTGCCGCGCGGATCCGGGAAGTCGTAGAGGGTGTCCCCGGCCCGGTCACCGACTGCGTCCTCGCCAATGCCGCCGCGGCTCTCGTCCTGGCGGGCGCGGCGCGCCACCTGGCAGAGGGGATCGGCCTGGCGCGGGAAGCCATCGCGAGCGGGGCCGCCAAAGATCTCCTCAACCGATGGATTGAAAAAACCAAGAAGGCACCTAAAGCCTGAAACCCGACTTGATCGCGGCCTTTCCTAAAACCACTTTTGAACACCAAATTCATTAACGGCGCGGAACTTGCACACACCACCTGCCTGCGGCACGGGACTCTTTCGGTGTTTTCAACACCACGTGTAGGGAGGAACGGATGAGTATCATCCACTACAAACTCGTTTCCTTCGGACCCGAAAGGCCGGCTGGCCCGCCGGTTTGGATCAGGAACTTCGCACCCGGCAGCAAGATATGGGAAGTGCCGTGATGCGGAAAAGCAATGGCCGTCGGCTACAATAGAGCAGTGGCCCAACATCCGCCGAACTGGAACAGATGATTCTATAGCCTATGAATCTGAGAAAAATACTTCCTGAATCGCAGCCCTCTTCGATGGCCACGGACAACGGGGGCCATTTGCAGGAGGACAGGGCTTCTCGCCCGATGGCATATACCTCGGCCCGCCGCCCCCATTTCCTTCGACGTCTCTATGATTGGGTTCTCCATTGGGCAGATACACCCTACGGCACGCCGGCATTGTTTTTTCTTGCTGTAGCGGAAAGCTCCTTTTTTCCCGTACCGCCGGATGTGCTGCAAATCGCCCTTTCCGTCGCCAAGCCAAAACGTTCCTTTTATTATGCCCTCGTGAGCGGTGTCGGCTCTGTTCTGGGGGGTATCCTGGGCTACGCCATTGGCCTGGTCTTATGGGCAGCAGTGGGCGGCTTTTTTATGCAATATGTTCCAGGCTTTTCTCAGGAAAATATCGATTACGTGGGGAAACTTTACCAGCAAAACGCTTTCTGGGCGATCGTCTGTGCAGGTTTCACTCCGATCCCCTACAAAGTGTTCACCATCGCGGCCGGTGTGTTCCACGAATATGTTTCTTTGGGGGTGCTGGTGATGGGCTCGATCATCGGCCGATTCGGCAGGTTTTTTCTCGTGGGCGCGTGCCTGTACTTCTTCGGACCTGGCGTTAAGTCGTTGATTGAGCGCTACTTCGATTGGGCGGCCCTGGCTCTGGCTGCTCTCGCAATCCTCGGTTTTGTGGCCATCAAATGGCTGATGTAACCTCAACCCAAGGAAGCCGGACACTAAGTGAAGATCAAGTCTGAAAAACTGGCTGCCTTGACGGCTTGGGCTTGACTGCCGGATGTCCTGTGATATAAATGTCAGTGGCTTGTTTAAGCCGCATGATTGTTAAATCGAGGCATTTGGTCCGTGAGGCCGCGACCCGCTTTGATTCGGCCCTTGACTACGCTTCTCCGAGTTTCGGCAGCATGAGCTAACCGGCGCGGGCCGGCAGAAGTGGTTCGTTATTCTTGGCACCAAGGACGGAAGCAGCTATGAGTGTGCAACTTCTTTCCGGCGATCTCGAAATGCGCGCAAGGTTGGCTTTACGCAATAGTCC
>NZ_JBAMME010000202.1:45126-46655 GCF_039793925.1 Thermogutta sp.
TTTACGAGCTCCGTGAGGTTGATGTCGAAGAGCGCGACAACACGATCATTCTCAGGGGGGTGGTTTCGAGTTTCTATCACAAACAATTGGCTCAGGAAGCGGTTCGATCCATCTTGAGGGGCCATGATGTAGAACTCGTCAATCTCATCCAAGTGACGAGGGACCGGCTTGTTGATCCTGATTGACGAGTGGACCTGTCAAGAGGATCGGATGAAAGTCACGTGGTTTAGAGGAGCACGGAGGCCTCCGCAAAAGCGCCTGGCGATGTTCCGTGCGGAGCTGGTCCATCGCCGGTGGAGGGAACCATGTCTTTCTATTCGCCCTACGACGAGGATGTCGTGCTCCGGGAAGAGCGGCTTATGAGCTATCCGCTCGCCCCATCTCTGGCAGAAGCGGAGCGTTTGGCAGCCCGGATTCACCAGGCCATTGAGGAGGCCACCGCCCGCTCTGTCACTGACCTCCGCGTCATCGTGGAGGGGGATTCCGTGACCCTGATGGGACGCTGTCCGAGCTTTCACATCAAGCAGAAAGCCCAGCACGCCGCGATGCGGCTGGCGCCGGGCTCCCTGCACAATGAAATCGTTGTGGCGTGGCGCCGCTAAGGTGAACGGCCCCCTATTCAGAAAGCCGGACGTTCGCGTACGGGAAGGAAGCTTTTCAGAACCGATTCACGGTGACAGCACTGATAGCACCCCACCTCAGAGGCAGTCACCATCTCCCAAACAGGTCTCAAAAATCGTTCGCGACCTCTCTTCCATTGCGGGTCGCCAGTGCCCGCCACACGCTCAGATTCACGGTTTCGGAGACGGGCCGCACGGCGCCGTCAGCCATGAGAACGTTGACGACACCGGGATGGTAACTGCGTGCCGTCACCGCGGCAGTGGTGGGAACCGTATTTGATTTCCCCTCCTGCTGATTGGTCCAATCCACGTCGTAGGTTTTGCCAGCAACCACGCACAGAATGCGCGTGTTGGGCGTGAAAGTAGCCGTCACTCCTGCCTGATGGGCTTTTCCGTCGACCCACTCGGTGTGGCCGCTTTCGGGTTTGAACTCCCCACCCCAGCCACACAAATCCCCCGGATTAGCCGGGAGCGAAGGCGGCGGATTGATCGCAGCATTCCGATAATACGGGGTGTAAGCTTTCACTTCGGCCGCAGCGATCGTCTGGCTCAGTCCGTCGACGAACTCGGCAACCGAAGTCCCCTGAAACGGCCGAAATGCACCATCGCCTCCCCGCTGAGCCACAGGGTCCCACACAAACCAGGTACCGACATTGACACCATAGTTCACCGGAAAATGCGCATCGATTCCATTCTCCCGCCGGACCTCCGCCCGGATCTCGCTGGGACACACATAGACCGGAACGCGATGAGCGCTGAGGCGAGAACCATCGGGGAGGTACACATCGTCATAGTCTTTCGTAAAGTCGATCCCCGCATAGAGGTTTCCCTGTTCCAAGTAAGGCAGAAGCAGAGCCTGTGCGGACCATTCTGTTTGCAACCCCGAACCCACAGGGCCCCCAATACTCG
>NZ_JBAMME010000203.1:0-7506 GCF_039793925.1 Thermogutta sp.
GGCGACCTTCGTGCCCGTGTCACCACCCAGTATGCGGGCGACTACCAGAATCTCGTCCAGTCCTGCAACGCCCTGGGTGAGCAGCTTCAGGGAGTGCAGGAGGTTCTTTTCGAAATTGAAAAGAATGTGCGGGTTGGCCGTCTTCGACATTGCGGGGATGCTAGCCGGTTCCGCGGGGATATCGCTGGCATGGTAGAACGAACAAACGCCATTTTGGATGCGTTCACGGAGCCGTTCCATGTTTTTCAGGCCTATATGAAGAAGATTGCCGACGGAGACATCCCGCCACAGATTGAGACGCAATACAGCGGGGACTTCGAAGAATTGAAGAAAGCTCTTAACCAGCTTGTGGCGGTCATGACCCGACTGGTGGTGGACGAAAACGGACCAGCCGCCGTGTTGCACGCAATGGCCCGCAAGGACTTCTCTCGTCTAGTCACCGCGGAATTTGTGGGTAAGTTCAATGTGCTTAAAGAGAACGTCAACCTTGTGGTTACCAATATGCGCGAGGCATTGCAGGAGCTGATTGCGTCGGCGAATCAGTTCGCAGAAGGGGCTCGTCTCATTGCGGAAAGTTCGCAAAGTCTGGCCCAGGGATCACAGGTACAGGCGACCAATGTGGAGGAGGTGACGGCCTCTGTGGAAGAATTGGCCCGATCGGTGCAAACAGTGAGGGAGGCAGCTGCCCAGGCCGATCAACTCGCCAAGCAAACCAATGAACTGGCTAACGAGGGTGCCCAGGCAGTTCGTGAATCCGTGGAAGGAATGGAGCTTATTAAGGCCAGCTCCGATCGAATTAGCGAGATCATCCAGGTAATCTCAGAAATCGCCAGCCAGACCAATCTATTGGCTCTCAATGCGGCCATCGAGGCCGCTCGGGCAGGGGAACACGGGCTAGGCTTCGCCGTGGTGGCCGACGAAGTTCGCAAGCTGGCGGAGCGCTCCAACCAGGCGGCTCGCGAGATTTCCGCTCTCATCCGCGAGTCCAGCAACCGTGTCCAGCAGGGCGTGGCTCTCAGCGAACGGACCGCCGAGGCCCTGCGAAAGATCATCCAGGGTGTCGAAATGAGTGCCAGCCGGGTCGCTGAAATTGCAGCAGCCATGGTGGAGCAGGCCAACAGTGCTGAAGAAGTATCGCGCGCGATTCAACAGATCTCCCACATCACAGAGCAGAATGCGGCGGCCAGCGAAGAGCTGGCTTCGAGCAGTGAGGAGCTCGGCGCTCAAGCAGCCGTCCTCCGTGGACTGGTCACTTCCTTCCGGACTGAGTGAGCGCGTCGTTGCAGCAGTAACGCACCATGCCCCAGGTTCTCAGTGGGCACTGTGGAAAGGAATGAGGAGGATCTACCATGACAACCGGTGCCAGTAGTGCATTCACCGAGCAACTCCGGCAAGGCAACGAACGCGTTCTCCAGGTGGTCAATTTTCGCCTGGCCGGCGAGATCTACGGGATTCCGATCACTCAGGTCCGCGAGATCATCTTGGTGGGAAACATCACGCGGATCCCCCGTTCGCCGCCGCAACTACGCGGTGTGATCAATCTCCGCAAGCAAGTCATCCCGGTGATCGATCTCCGCGTCGTCTTCGGACTGCCCGAGATTGAAATCGACGACTCCACGAGAATTCTCGTGGTTCAGGTGGGAAACCTTCTCGTGGGGGTCCTCGTCGATGCGGTTTGCGAAGTGCTCCGCATTCCCCACGATGACATCACTCCGCCGCCGACGCTTCGGGAAATCGAATGTCCCTTCCTCACCGGGCTGTCAGAACTGAACGGCAAACTCATCATGATCATCGATATGGCCCGGATACTTTCGGACGAAGACCTCTCTGTGGTGGTCAACAAAAACACGGCTTCGGTTTGCGGAGTATAGCTCTGGTAGCTGGGAACTTGCCGAATCGCATCCTGTTGCGAATACCTAACCCCCGTTGGACGGGCACGGATGCCCGTTATCATTTCTCTGCGTTTCCGTCCCCCTCGCTGGACGAGAATCGCCATTAACGTCGGTAAGATAAGACCGGGAACGAAAAACTGACTGAAGATCCTTGAATCGAGAGGTTTGTCGAGATGGCGTCCGGGAGATTTCCCATTACATTAGAAAAGTACGCAGCTTATATCGATACACTCCAAGAGAAGGTGCTCAATTTGCCCGAAACCGAGCGGGCCTATTTCCTTTCCCTGGCCCAGCAAACTCGGGATTTATTCCTGAGCTTCTTTGAACAATGTGTCGATCTGAGTGAGTTGATCGCTGATCTTTGCATGCAAGTGGCTTTAGCGCGCTACGAACTTGAACAGAGCTTTGTAGAGTCCCTTCGCAGATCATCCGGAGCAAGCTCTCAGTCATTCGAACCAGACCAGATGCCAATGACTGCATCGCAAGAGAATGTTCTGTGCGTGCGCTCTTCCAGCTCGGGTGGACCTGCCACACCATCCGACGACCAGACCGCTCAACATTGATGGGTCTTCATACGTCTCTAAAAACCCCCTAGCACCTGTGCGTGCCCGAAAACGCGGCAACACAAAAGTCGTCTTCTTGAGGATTATCGTGCGGTTAATACTCGATATTCTTGCGCGACGCCGACCGAGACGGTGGGGTGTGAGTAGAAAGGTGCTAAAAGGGATGGGACAGGTTGCTTCGGATCTTCACAAAGGCAGGCCCGCCACCGGCGCGCTTAACGGAACGTATGCCAGCGGTCACGCTCGCGCTCGGGAGAGGTCTTACTGAGAGGCTGACGCCGCGGCACAACACTGTTTTCCGACGTACTGCAAACGATATCAGCAGCTAGAAAAAACTCCACAAGAAAACAATGAGGGTGTTGTGCATCTCGCTGAAATAACAAAGCGCCCGGTTTAAAGATAAACCGGGCGCTTAGGATACGGTGCCGAACCTATCCGCGTTTGCCGCACCTAATGGCCAGCCTGCGAAACAGCTTTCCAGGGGCGGGCCTTCAGGTGTTGATGCCGACCATTAGTCGGAGCGACTCAATCGCGGTCTGCTTACCAGTAAAAACTGATCACCAGTAAAACTTGAAGACCTGGGCGGTGCCGTCTACGGTTTCATCCTGGGGTGGCACGTTGCTTCGCACACGGATCCGCGGCACGTTGTCCAGAATCAGCATAGCCACGGCATCCGGTTCGGGCAGCGGATTGCCGTTGAGATCAAGTTCCTGATGGAGCAATTGCCCATTCCACACTTCCGCCACATCATTGGCGTTTGCCCCCTGGACCTCGACTCTCGCAAAGGATCGGAGAGTCCATCGCTGGGCGAGCCCCTGCTGGATGACGGTGTCCACCCCGTTGGCGAATATGGAATCGACTGCAGAGGACAACTTCACATTGGCCTGATCGCGGCCGCCACCTGTGTTGACAAACACGTTGGCGAAATTCTTGGCGCGAATGAAGAATCCATCGCCGAGCAGGCGGATGCTCGTGGGGTCACCGACCAGTTGATCGTTTCCTGGGCTTCCGCTCAGATTGGCGGTATCCTGGCCGCTCCGGGAATAAGCCAGCACGTAATCGAATGCCCGCACCGTGATGCTGTAGCCCTCTCCGGTGAGGGTAGTCAGATTAGGTTGCGCGGTGAGCGTGTCGTTGTAAGGTGAGTCATAGAGAGCAGCGGTATCGGTACCACCCCGCGTGCTGCGGATGTCCATGGTGTCGACATTTTGAACACGGAATTCCTGCTTCCGCGTGCGGTAGGTGAGTTGCCCCGGTTCGGCCACCAGGTTGTCGTCTCCTGGAGTGTCCAGGATTTTGATGGAGTCGTTTCCGGTCAAGGTGTCCACCGTGGCGACTTCGAAGTCTTTGGCGCGGATGAAATACCCTTCGCCGAAGACCTTGACAAATGTGTCGTCAATGACAACACGATCGTCGAACTCCGAGCCAGTGAGGTTGGCTGTATCCACACCACCGTACCGGGCATACGCGTGGACATAAGCCACCTGGCGGGCCGTGATCCGGTAGCCGGGACCACTCAGAGTAGCCACGGTGGGATTGGCCACGAAGGTATCGTTGCCGGAGCCATCCACGAATTTGATCCAGCTTTCATTTCCGGCCGGAGCAAGGATTTCCACCTCGCTGAAGCCCTTGGCACGGTAGAATGTGCCGTCAAAGAGTGTCATCGTGCTGTAGTCCGGCCGTGCGACAAAAGCATCCGTGCCAATGGTGCCGGTGAACGTGGCTCGATCCTGACCACCATATTTAGCGATCACATGCGTGAAATCGAAGCCGTTCACCTCAATGCGGTAACCCGCACCACTGAGCACGGCCCCTGTCGCAGTAATCGCGGCAGCATCGTCGCCGGCCGAGTCATAAATCATGGCGATATCTTGTGAGCCACCGGATCCGGCGGAGGCTGTGATAGATTCCGCACCTGTAATGAGAGCATCAAGGCCTGGCCCGACGAGTCTCGCCGTGGTCGGGGATGCTGTGAGATTGTCGTCGCCGGTGGTTCCGGTGAGTGTTGCCGAGTCGTTGCCGTTGCCCAGATCGGCCTGGAGCGTTTCAGCCTGAAGTACCGTGATTGTGTAACCTGTTCCGGAGAACACAAAGGAACCCGGGGTGACCTCCAGGGTGTCGTCTCCAGAAGTGCCGACAAAGACCACCCGATCGTTGCCACCTCCTAAATCAACGACCAGCTCGGTTACGGCGGAATCAATGGCTTGGACCACATTGTTGAGTTTAATCGTCCAGTTGGCGGCCGTATCACCTGCCTGGATCTCCAGCACATCATCCCCATCGGTTCCCAGGATGGTCGGGCCGCTGACCGAGTTGGGCACCACCGGCGGGTCGAAATTCCCGACCACCGGCAGCGCATACTTGTTGCCGAATCGCAAATAGAGGTCCTGTCCGAGCGGTTTCGGGCTGAAGTCAATCTTGCGATAGCCTTTGATGGGGTCGGTGACAATTCGGGTCAGAATCGACTGGCCATTTGATATCAGGAAGTACCACTCGCCACCTTCGGTAGGCGTTTGTCCTGTGTCTGTGGGAACCCAGAGACCGATGTCATCGAAGCCATCCCGGTCCATGTCGGCTGCTACCGGCCGTTCGAGGATTCCGATGAAGCCGAAGCGGAAGCTGTAATCAGCTACGCCGTCCCAGCCCCGACGGACACCGTTGGCCAGATCGACGTAGAAGACGTCGTCCATAAAGGTTGCGAGGTCGTCGAAGCCGTCGCCGTCGAAATCACCCACAATCGGATAGCCGCGGAGTTGGCTAGTAAGTGTGTAATCAACCTGATAATCGTGGTTCGTGTCGAAGTACCAGTAAGAAGGCTGTCCGTTGGGCGGGAAGGCGGTCACCACGCCCACTTCGTCGCCATTGGCATCGTTATTATCGAAGCGACCGGCTATGGGCAGACCGTTAACGGCGGCTGGCTCGACCAGGTTGATGTCAGGCACACCATCATTGGTCACATCGATGATCCAGCGGAACTGACCGTTGACTCGCCCGTATGCAGCCAATTTGTCAAAGCCGTCAGCGACATCACCGGGGTTGCGCGCGAAGTTGCCGGCGAAGACATCGTCGCTGGTGAAGCCCATGGTGTAGGTCAAATCGCGGTTAACATAATCGGGATTGTCGGGGTCGAAAACGCCGTTTCCGTTAGTATCCACCCAGACCGAGCCCGCTGCCCAGACGCCCACTTCCGGCCGGCTGTCCACCGTGAATCGTGCGACGAAGGAGCCACCCGGAGTACCGTCACCGCTTGGGAAGAGAGGGGGTGCCTGGGGCTCAACAGCGTTTGACTCGCCATCCAGTCGATTTCCGGCCGGATCGCGAAGCTCGTCTGCAATTGTCAGGGTGAAGCGATCATCGGGGAGAGGTTCATTGAAAGTCAGGACAATTGTGCCTTCCGCGGGCATGCCCGGCACGATCGGATCGGAGATGAACGTTACCCTGGCAATCGGGATCACGCCATTGGCGTCGCCCACCACGCTGAAATGGCCCGGATCCAGAGCAAATTCTGGTGACGAGCCATCTCGGGCAAGAGCTTCATAGAGCCAAGCCGGTGCCCGGATGGGCAAGTCGGCGACACGGATCGATAGCTGTGTGATGAGAGGTGTGGGACCGCTCGTGGGCTTGGGATCGAACAAATCGTAGCCAGGCGCTGACGTGATGAACACACTGGTGACGCGTGGTCCCTGCGTATCAAGCCAGATGTTGAGACGCGCGAGCGTCTGATTGCCCGCCACATCTCGGGCATCCATTAGCAGCGTCCGGAGGCCATCTCGGGGGAATAACAACGGATCGTTGAGGTCGACCGCGGAGGTGATCTCCCAGTATCCGTCCCTCTCAGCGTGATTGCCGTCCAGTGGCACAGCCGTCGTTTGACCCAGGAAAGCATCTGCCGCATCGATCACATTATTCCCATTGGTGTCGGCGTACAACCGAATAATGGTGTTTGCTTCAGCACGTCCCCACAGTGTGGGCGTCGTATCACTCGTGATCCGGTCGGTGGCCAGAGCAGGCAACCCGACGAGCCCGGTATCACTGTCGGCGGCCAGCCCATCGGTCGGTGAGCCGGGCTGACCAAACGACGCAGGCGGGGGCGTCACGTCAACAACGACCGTTAGCAGGAAATCTGGGCTGATATTTCCTGCGCGATCCTCGACTTCAACCTTGAGATTATGAACGCCTTCGGAAAGCGGACCCAGCGAGGGTGTCGTCACAGTGTTCACCGAGAGAAGGGCTCCACTATCGTAGATCAAGACGTCAGGCCCGCCTTCTGTGCGATCGTAAATTCGGTAGCGGAGATTATTGGGCAGCAGATGGAGCAGCTCGTTCGGATCACTGGTGCTGATCGTAAAGATTGGTGTCGTGTCGTTTGTGATGTTGTCGACGCTGCTGCGCCCGGAGTCGTTCAAACTGATCAAATCAAGGTACGGAGTATTCGGAGCATAAGTGTCGATTTCAAAGGTCCGTAGGTCGGACAGCAGACTGTCATTGCCCGCCTGGTCCTCCACCTGGGCGTAGATCGTGTAGACCCCGTCGTCCAGCGGCTCGATGGTGATTTCCCACACTCCCAGGCCGTTGGTCGGATCACCGTCACTCTCGTCCGAGCCTACAAAGGCTTGACCCACGAGCTGTGCCGGTCCGAAATTCTTCTGCACATAGAGGCGTACAAGTGTATTGGCTTCCGCGGTTCCTCTGAAGGCAGGATTGTTGATTCGGGTTACATTGTCGTTGTCGAAGGCCCCCGTGTCACTGTCAGGCAGCATTTGGGGCTGAGAGGGCGTCCCGGGAGGCGTGAGGTCGATTGTGATGAGAAGTTGCTCGGATTGCCGCACATTCCCTGCCGCGTCAATAGCTTCCACGGTGAGCGGGTGAGGACCGTCGGCTGGGATATTATAAAGGACCTGGTTGGCGTTGAAGTCAATTCTCCGCAGACCGAAGTTGTCGTTAGGAACACCATCAGTGGCGTCGAAGGCCGCATCAAACACGAAGCTGTCAATGACGACCTCACCATCCTTGATGAGTACCGTCGTGTTGTATTCGGCGGAGATGCGGAC
>NZ_JBAMME010000204.1:0-7475 GCF_039793925.1 Thermogutta sp.
CCGGTCGTCCTCGTTCAGATAGATGACGGCATCGGCCAGCCGGAGAACCTGCCGGTACACCGGCCCCAGCACGGCCCGCAACACCCGGGCCTTCGGCCCATCGTCGGTCCAGATGTATCCCAGGCCGGTGACGGTGGCAACCACCACCGGCACCCCCGCCAGCCGGGCGGCCAGGGTCCCGTAGAGGTTTGGCTTGATGGTGAAGTGGTGGGCGATCACCGGCCGCCACCGCCGGTAAATCGCATAAAGCCCTGTTAGCGACCGGAGCTCCCCAACCGGGTTGAGGCCCCGCCGGTCGAGGGGGTACGTCAAGACCGGGCATCCGAGTTCGGCCACGGCGTCCACCGCCGGGCCGGGCGGCGCAACCACCCCCGTCTCAAATCCAGCCGCCCCCAGGGCCCGAACCAGGCCTCGGCGCCAGACGATGATATCTCGGGCATTGTTGACCGTGAGGGCCAGCCGTAGGCCCACCGTCAGCCGCCCCCCGCCGCAAGCTCCCGGTAGAGGCCCACCAGCCGGGCCCGCATTAGCTCCCAGCTGTAAAAGGCCTCGTAGGCTCGCCGGCCGGCCGCGCCCAGCGCCCGGCGCAGGTCCGGCTCCGCCGCCAGGCGCTCGAGGGCGGCGGCCAGGGTGGCGGCGTCGCCGTAGGGGACCACCAGGCCACACCCGTGCCGTTCAACCAAATTATCCACATGAGTTCCCTGGGCCACAATTATCGGCTTCCCCAGCATCATTGCCTCGAAGAGCTTATTTGGGCTAGCGTACCGGTGGTTGGGCACCGCCGGGTCGTAGGTGGCCACCAGGACGTCGGCCCCGGCCATCAGCCGCAGGGCCGTCGGATGGTCGACCCGGCCGTGAAAGTGGACATTCGGCAGGGTGCGGGCCCGGCCGGCGATCCTCTCCTCGTCCACCCCGAAGCCGGCCAAGTCCAGCGTCCAGTCCGGCCGCCGGGCCGCTACCTCCAGCAGGGTAAAGAGGCCCCGGGTGGCGTCCAGCAGGCCCACGTAGGCGATTTTAAACCCGTCGGCCTCGCCGAGCCCCTCCGGCTCCGGCCGGACGTCCGGTGGGGAGTTGTAGATGACGGCCAGCCGCCGGGGCCGGACATCCCCGAGCTGGGCCCGACGAACATCATCGGGAAGGATCACGGCGTCCGCCTGCGCCGCCGCCAGGGCCTCCAGCCGCCGGGCAAGCCCGCGGAGGGGCCCGACCCGGAAGGCGTCGGCGTAGCTGTCAAAGACGTCGAAGACCAGGCGCTTGCGGCAGGCCCTTGCGGCCAGGAGACCCGGCAGAGCGGTGTCCAGGTCGCAGGCGTGGATGATGTCGTAGCGGGCGCGGTTTTTAAGGAGCCAGCCCAGGAGGGCGGCCTGCCAGCGCAGGAGGCCCGGCAGGTTGCGGAGGCCCCGGCCGAAGGGGGCCGGCACCCGGATGCGGACCAGCCGGAAGCCGGGCCGGTCCTCGGCCTCCGCCAGCTTCCAGCCCCGGTCCCAGCCGACCACGGTCACCCGGAACCCGGCCTCGGCCAGCGCCCCGGCCGCCCGCTCCACCCGCGGGTCCGGCGCGATGGGCGTGGATCGGCAGAACACAACGCTACCGGGGTCTGCCTTCACAGTCCCCCTTTCCTGGATGCATTTCTATCATTCAGCCGCTCTCTTGGCTTTGGGGACCCGTTAAGGCAAAACATCCCAAAGGCTGACCAGCGCCAGACACAGTCCCCACGTTCTCACCGGGGACATCTTTATTATCTGACGCCCCGTTTGCGGCACACCCTGTTACCTGCCCATACACGGCCAGTGTGCACGCCACCATCCGCTCCACACTGTAGTGCTGCGCCTTTCGGCGTGCCGCATCTCCCATTACCCGCCGCGCGCCCGGGGACTGAATCAAATCGCGCAGCGCTCCCGCCAGCGCCGCCGGGTCTTCTGGGGATACCACCCGGCCGTTGACGCCGTCTTCCACCAGCAGCGCGTTGTCCCCCACATCGGTCACCACGCAGGGCAACCCGGCTGCCATTGCCTCCAGGATGGTCATCGGCATGGCCTCGTAGCGCGAGGGAAGAACAAAAATATCGCTGGCCACCAGCAGGTCTGGTACGTCATAGCGCCAGCCCAGGAATTGCACGCGGGTCTCCAGCCCCAGTTGGCGGGCCCGGGTTTCCAGCATAGATCGCTGCGGCCCATCGCCGATCAGCCAGAGGCGCAGGTCCCACTTCCGAGGTTCCAGCCCGTGGAGCGCTTCCAGCAAAATATCCATTCCCTTTTGTTCGGTCAGCCGACCGACACAGCATAGCACGGTTGTTGCCGGCGATGTGCCCAACTCTTCGCGTACAGAGTGTCCCCGATAGCAGTCCGCAAAGGGCGACAGATCAATCCCGTTCTCAATGATCGTCGTGCGCCGAAAGGGCGCCAGACCGCGGTTAATGGCCTCCCTGCCGATGCGCGACGAGACGTAGATGAGACGATCGGTTAACGCGTGATTCAGGAATTGCTCGGCGCGACGGTAGAGCCAGCGCTGAAAGCGAGCGCGGAGACCCTGCCCGTGTACATACTTGTAGGGGGGCAGGTGCACAGTGACAACGACCGGAATCCCCAACAGGCGGGCCGCCACCCGTCCCAAAAGGGCCGCGCGCGGGCTGTGCGCGTGGACCAAGCCGACGTGGTGAGAGCGAAACAGACGCACCAGGCGGGCCAGCGCAGCGATATCCAGTTGATGCGCTGCTTGCCAGGGAAACACCTGTGCGCCCAGGGCCTCCACTTGCGTCTGGAAGGCGGGAGAGACCAATGAGACGATCAGCCAGTGGTATCGGGTCCGATCGCCGTAGCGCAACAGGGAAAGCAAGTGTGCCTCGACACCACCCACATGGAGAGGGGGATCGCAGAGAAGGGCGACAGTAATGGGCATCGGTGCCCTCACCAAGAACCGGTAGTATTGTCGCAGGGATGACCTCGCAGCGCCTGCGCCAATTTCAACCCTGGTTTCCCCAGCGCCAGGAAGGGTAACAGGCGGCGGACTCGGAACGGGCGCAAACGCCAGGCTTGCAACCCATAGCGGCGGGCGCTCTGCAGATCTCCAGCCCAGAATGCAAAATAGGCGGCCAGGTAGTAAACGTTGCTCATTGTCTCAGTTTCTATGGCCCGCACCGTTGCTGGCAGATAGGGCAAAGCAAACAGGCGCTGATAGACGTAAATGAATTCAGCAGCAAAGCCTCCAATCCTGTGAACCGATTTGGCCTGCGGATGTAGACGCAACGTTGCCAGGCGCACCGGCAGGTAAGCCAGAGTGTGCTGGGCTCCCAGTCGCAGCCAGCAGTCAAGGTCCATAATGTAATGGAGCGTTTCGTCCAGGTATCCGATCGCCTCGAGCGCCTGCCGCCGAACAAAAGTGGCCGGTTGAGGGATATAGTTGAACGCAGTACGCACCAACTCCAGATAGTTGTAGGGACGAGTCGGGTACGGCCGAAGGAAACGGCCTTCCAGGTCTATGTAGTCACAGTTGCCATAGACGGCATCTATCTCAGGGTGTTCCTGGAGAAAAGCCACCACCTGGCTGACCGCTCCGGGCAGGTAGGTGTCGTCCGAGTTCAGCCAGGCGACGATCTCGCCGCTGGTCTGCCGCCAGCCCTTGTTGACTGCCGCGCTTTGTCCCCCGTCCGGTTCGGATACCCAGCGCAATCGCCCGCGATAACGGTGGAGCACCTCCAGCGTCTCATCGGTCGAGCCACCGTCCACAACAAAGTACTCAATGCGCGGGTAGTCCTGGCTTAATACCGACTCAATCGTGTTGGCGATAAAGCGACCCTGATTCAGCGAAGGCGTAACGATAGAAACCAGCGGCCAGCCAGCCACGCCCATCATCCTCCAGCAATACGCGCCCCTGCGAAGGGCCAGAATCGGTATAAGGATAACCCGGCTTTTAACGCTCGGTCAACATCCGCCCCAGAATCCTGCGCACCTGCTCCCGATCCTTGGTGGCAAAATACCAGTCAATCGTGCGCTTCAGGCCTTCGCGAAAAGGCACCTGCGGCTCCCAGCCCAGCAGTTTCTTCGCCAGGGAGTTGTCGGCCACCCGATTCAAGGGCCCCACCGGCATATCGGGCCGGAAGAGAATCTCGGCCTTATGACCCGTGTACTCCAGCACCATCTGGACGGCATCAATCACCCGCACCCGTTCCATCGTGCCCAGATTGACCGCTGTGCCGTCATCAATCTTTTCGGCCGCCAGAATGGTACCGCGCACGATGTCGTCAATGTAGGTCCAGTTGCGCACCTGGGTGCCATCCCCCCATACCTCAAAGGGGTTCTGGCCGATGAACGCTTTGGCGATCATGGCGATGACGGCGTGGTTCTCTACACCGCGCGGGCCGTACACGGTAAAGTAGCGGCACGAAGCCGTTTTCATACCGTATTCCCGGTGATAAGCCCTCAACGTCAGTTCGGCCATCAGTTTGGCCCAGCCGTACATGTTGTCGGCATCGTAGGGAGGCTTGACCAGGTCCTCGGTCAGGTAAATCTCCTTATCAGGGTCGCTCTGGAGAAAATTGGGATAGACACATCCCGACGAGGCAAAGACCACCTTCTCCACGCCGGCGCGGCGGGCCTCCCAGAAGACCAGACCGTCCAGGAACAGGTTGGAGGCCGGGCCGGCCTGGTGCAGGTCCACGTAGCCGCGCCCGCCGTGGTCGGCGGCCAGGTGAAACACGACCTGAATGTCCTTCATCGCCGCGCGCGTGATGCCCGGCTCCCGCAGGTCGGCCTGGATGAACTCGACCCGTCCACTTGCCAGATGCTCCTGGATGTTCTCCAGCCTGCCGCTGGAAAGGTCATCCACGATGCGCACCTTTGCGCCGCGTGCGATCAGCGCGTCGGTGAGGTGCGAACCGATGAACGACGCGCCACCGGTGACCAAAACGGATGTGTTTTTCCAGTCCATACCTCTCTCCTCGTTGATTGAGAATGATGCAAAAGCCCATCAGGGCTGTAACTCACAGGTTTGACCCCCTTCTGTCTGTAGACGCAGATTCCGGACAGCGATGGCCAATGGGCGACTATCGGTTGGGATGGTGATCGCCGGGTTGTGACTCACGAACTCGATGACGTTTATACCCGCCCTCAGGGGAAGTGAAAGATCAAAAGGACGAAAGTCTCCCGTGCTCTGATCTAAACTCAACGTCTCAACCCTTTCATTGTTGAGCAGGATATCCACACGATTGGGATACCGAATAGAGAAAACACCCCCCGATAACAAAACACCTGTATCTTCAGAGATTATGACCTTGATCCGACCGCGACCGTCTGTCCAACGCCACCAAACCTGGTCGCTCTGTTCAAGCCCATACCAGCCTTCTGGAAAGGCTAAGCAGGTTTTGCCTAATAAGGCAAGTTCTTCAACAGGCAAACGCCACCACGCGCATTTATCACTGTCTCGTCGGGCAAAGATGCCATGCCAACGATACGAAATTATCGAGTCCACAGGGATGTAATTCTCTTGAAACAATTTGTTTTCCAAGAGGATTGCGCCAAAAGGGTAATTACTTTGCTTGATACCCTGAAGATCTTCGGGCGTCACTTTCAATGGGTGATTAGAGATGATAACATCCGGTCTTCTACTTAGGACGTATTCAAAATCAAATTTATCATGGCCTGGAGGCGCTCCTGACCTGTAGGCAGGCAATCTCGCAATATGCCAGTCAGACTTCCCCAGCATATCAATTGAGGGTAGCCTTGAGTAGAATGGTGCTGCTCCAGCCCAGAAATCTGCAGTATATGTGTCAGGTTGGCAGACCCTTGACAATAGCAGACCAAGCCTGATATTATCAGCAGTCTGTGAAATTGGCTTCGGAAATATTGAGCCTTGTTGAATAGCAGTCCATACTGGCCGAACGCCGGAAAACGCAATCATTACCCAAATGGCTAATGCAGTTGCATAAAGAGGCTTACTCACCTTACATCGCTCACTAAGCGAAGCCAGTGTGATCAGAATCATAGGAAGGATAGGTATCATAAACCGCCACCAATCCCATGCATCCCCTCCTTGATACGCGACATAAGCCAGGTTGCCGATAATCCCTAATGCCATTGCTCCTATGTACCGCCGCTTCTCAAACAATCCATAAACTACTAACGGGACAATCAAAGGCGTAGCATAGAAAGAATTCAGAAAACGCTGCACATACGCAATCCCATATTCAATGTGTCCTGGACGGTTGTATACTTTGAGGTAATAAGTGTTAGGCAACCATTCACCAAAATAGGAAATCCGAAACAGGGTAAGCAAGACAGTGGGCATCACAAAGCATAACAGTACCCATTTCCATCTTTTCAAAGTCTCCTTAAAAGCCTTTGTGGCCTGAAATAGACGATGAGAAGCGAGACCGGCAAGAACAATTATTAAAAAGATTAGTCCGTCGGGCCTGACAAGGGGCAATAACCCTGCCAGAAAAGAACCCATAAAGATGTGAAGCTTGTTAGTCGAATCGCCAAAAAGAAAATAAACCGCTACTATGAACAGAAACAGCAACATTGGTGCTTCAAGCCCATTTAGAACTTGGATCCGGATCGGCTCCCATACGGCCAACAGGCACGCCGCAAGAGCTGCTACCCCAAGGTGGCACCGGAATGCTTTTCGTAGAAAGAGATACAAAAAGGCGACGGATAGAGCATGCAGGGCTGCCCCGCTGGCAATCATTAGGAAAGAGGGATCTTCAATAAATAGCATCAACACTGCAATCCAGACTACCCAAAGGAAATTGGTATATCCTTCTATAGGCTTCTCTCCGACATTCCAAACCAGCCCGCGCCCTTCGCGCAAATGCCTGGCGTATCGCATAGAAATATATGCATCATCTCCGAAGGTTGGGTAATACTGTCTATGAGTACACTCTGGCTTGATGCAGCAAGCCAATAATAAATCAGCATAAGTACAATCATTGCACCCAGCATCCCGATATCCGCCCATAATCTTCTGACGCCGATCCCAATCTGTGTCATTTTCATTCTCATCCGCTCAAGAGCAACAGACCACATTGGACTCCTCCGTGGATGCAGCCCGCCACGCCAGCGGCCGAAAATCCCCAGAGCGTGTAAAGCGATGGGGCACAAACCAGGCGCTGGATCGGACTTCTACTGTGTGTTCGCCGGCAGGTAGAGGCTCCGGCAATGTCAGGTCAATTTCAAAGCGACCGCTCTGGCTGATCTGTTGTTGCCCCACGACCTCTCCGTCTATCAGGACCGTCAAAACAAAGGGCTGGCGGATATACTTCAAATCCACCTCGCCGCGGATGATGACCCGCTGTGCGCCGGGGCCGACCTGGCGCGAGGTCACCAGGCGAGGCCCTACCCAGCCGTCGCTCCAAACGTCTGTACGCTCCATATACACAGCCGTTTGCGGATATATGCCGCGCATATCGGTCAGACGTTCCAGTACATGCCTGAGAATTCCCCTGGCGCGCCGCCGGAGAGCCGGGTAAATCCCCACGTAGA
>NZ_JBAMME010000205.1:0-7401 GCF_039793925.1 Thermogutta sp.
CAGGCACCATGTTGAAATTGGCAATGATCCCCGCTTTGGCCAACGCCTGGGCCACTTCCTTGCCGGAATAGGGAGCGTCGCGAAAGTCCATCACGAGTAAGTGGGTGTCTGTGCCGCCGCTGACGAGCCGATAGCCTCTTTCGAGAAGCTTCTCTGCCAGCCGTCGGGCGTTGGCCACCACCTGACGGGCGTAGTCACGGAAGGCGGGAGAGGCGGCCTCTTTGAAGGCCACGGCCATGGCCGCGATAACGTGCATATGAGGGCCCCCCTGCAGGCCGGGGAAAACGGCCCGATCGATTCGTTTGGCCAGGTTGAGGTTGCTCTCGGGGAAGTATTTGCTTTGCCATCGATCTTCAATCCGGGAGAGGATGAACCCTGCCCGGGGGCCACGGAGCATTTTGTGGCAGGTGCTGGAAACCACATCGCAATGCGGGACAGGGTTGGGATGGACACCGCCGACGATGAGGCCGTTGATGTGGGCAATGTCGGCAGCCAGGTAGGCCTCGACTTCCTGCGCGATTTCGGCGAAGGCCTTGTAATCGAGGAGCCGGGGATAGGCGGTGGCGCCGACCCAGATCATGCGGGGGCGTTCTCGGCGGGCGATGGCGCGGATTTCGTCGTAGTCGAGAAGTCCGGTGTCCGGCCGGGGGCCGTAATGAACCGGAACGTAGTCCATCCCAGAGAAATTCACCTTCCAGCCGTGGGTCAGGTGGCCACCGGCGGGGACGGGCATGCCCATGATTTTGGAGCCGGGCGAAGCGAGGGCGCGGGTGACGGCTTGGTTGGCAGGGGAACCGGAGTAGGGCTGGACGTTGGCGTGTTCTGCGCCGAAGAGGGCTTTGAGTCGCTCGATGGCGAGCTGCTCGATCTGATCCATGAATTCGTTGCCCTCGTAGTAGCGGGCGCCGGGGTAACCCTCGCAGTATTTGTTGGTGAGGATAGATCCGGTGGCCTCCAGGACCGCGAAGGAGGCGTAATTTTCGGAGGGGATCATTTTGAGAGTGTCGGTCTCATACTGGGTCTGGGCGAGGATAAGCTGGTAGATTTCGGGGTCCTGGGCCCGCAAGTGAGAGTGCCGATCGCGACAGATTTGCTCAAGAGTCGCGGGGACTTCCTTTGCCGTGGGTGCCTGGACGTCGTCAGCAGGACTGGATGGGGTAGAGCGAAGCATGGTCATGTTGGGTTAACCTCGTGTGGATTGGTGGGAGGTTGCCGAACTTGAACGGCCGCAACAGGGCCGGGCATCCAATTTCGCATTTTGTTCATAAATTTGATGATGTTTAATTAAATCTGATGGCGGCACCGCCCCGGATAAGTTAATTGAAAGGGCGTGTTGCAGACTTTTGCGCCTGCTCGGGACGCCAGAAACAATTTAGAGTACCGCCGAGGAGGTTTCTCGGCAATGGTCCGCCGCGCGGATTCGCGGGGTGCGGTGGGAATGTTCGTCCGGAGAATGGGGGGGAAGGACGGGCTAGGTCCGCAGTTTCCCCGGAGGGACGTGCCTGTCACGTTCGCTGGGCCGGCTAGGGATCAATCGGCTTGGGTTGTTCCAGGCCCGAGAACGTGCCCTTTTCAGAGAGGGACCACAGGGAGTTGCTTCCGAGTTCGGGCTGTCCAGTGCGTTCATGGGCGGCTCGCCTTGCGAGAGGGGGCGGAATTGCTACAATAGGTGTTTTCGACAGATCGAAGACGCTCCGCACCCCAGCACCGGAGTAAGAACTTGTTATCGAGCGAGTAAAGGCCATGGGTCAAAAGTGCGAAATTTGCGGTAAGTCGGCAGCGATTGGGAAGCAGGTGGCCACCCGGGGTAAGGCTAAGTATTTAGGCGGTGTGGGTACCAAAGTGACGGGTATTTCGCCGCGGCAGTTCAAGCCTAATCTCCAGCGCATCCGGATCACGGATGAAAACGGAGCATCTCGCCGTGTCCGGGTGTGCACACAATGCTTGAAGAGCGGCCGGGTTACGAAGCGGATCAAGAATAAGCCGTTCCAGCTTCCGTCGGATGCGATGGCGCTGTTAGCCGCTGCGAAAGAGAAGGCCACTCAAAAGGGCAAGGGGAAGAAAGCGAGCAAGTCCTGAGTGTTTTGAGAGCCAGAGGACCAAGCGAGTTGGGCCGGCGTGGCCGGCCCTTTTTTGTGCGCGGCAAATCAGTCGGCGACGGTGGTAGGCGCAGTCGGGGGTGCCTATAATTGGGGAGCGTTATCGAGTTGAGGTTTGCGGTCCACGCGCGTGGAGGTGCATCATGATCGGGCGCGAGAGCGGAGTTAAGATTCGTGGGAGTCTGGTTTTGTGGGTGGGAATGGCGGCAATTTGGGCGGGATCAGCGGTGATGGGTGCCGAGCCTGCGGTCCGACGCATTTCCCTGGCAGAGTATCGAGACAAGATGGAGGCCGCGTGGATCGGGCAAATGGTGGGAGTGGGCTGGGGCGGCCCGACGGAATTCCGCTACGTGGGGCGGATCATTCCGGAAAATGAGATGCCGACCTGGAAGCCGGAGATGGTCAACCAGTTTCACCAGGACGATTTGTATGTCGAGATGACGTTTCTTCGCAGTTTAGAGGAGCATGGCTGGGACGTGTCGATTCGGCAGGCGGGGATCGATTTTGCCAACAGCCGGTACCCGCTGTGGCATGCGAATCGGGCGGGACGTGATAATTTGCGGTCGGGGATTGCGCCCCCGGATTCCGGACATCCCAAATTTAACAAGCATGCGGATGATATCGACTATCAGATCGAGGCAGACTTCTCGGGAATCATCGCCCCGGGGATGCCCAACACGGTGATTGCGCTGGGAAATAAATTTGGGCGGCTGATGAACTATGGGGACGGAGTTTACGGCGGGCAGTTTGTAGGGGGCATGTATGCCGAGGCGTTTTTTGAGAGCGATCCGTTGAAGATTGTGGAAGCGGGGCTGCGGTGTATCCCGGCGGAGAGTCAGTATGCGGAGTGCATTCGCGATGTGATCGCCTGGTGGAAAGAAAATCCCGATAACTGGGAAGCCACCTGGCAGAAAATCGAGGAAAAGTACAATCGCAATCCGGAGTATCGGCGGGCCTCGTGCATGAAGGGGCCAGCCAATATTGACGCAAAAATTAATGGGGCCTACATTGTGATGGGTTTGCTCTACGGGAAAGGGGACCTCGATAAGACGATCATCATTGCGACGCGGTGTGGGCAGGATTCTGACTGCAATCCGGCGAACGCAGGCGGGGTCTTGTTCACAACCGTGGGGCTGAAGCACTTGCCAGAGCGATTTACCGCGAAGCTGGATCGGCAGAGTGTATTCAGTCACACGGCGTATAATTTTGACCGGCTCAGTGAAGTATGTGTCAAGCTGGCACGGGAGGCGGTTCTGCGAGCCGGTGGGCGAGTGGAAAAGGATGATCAGGGGGGCGAGGTGTGGGTGATCCCTGTGGAGGAGCCGCGGCCTGGACTCCTCGAGCAGTGCTGGAATCCAGGGCCGATTGCGGAGAGCAAATTCACGGACGAGGAGCGTCAGAAGATCCTGTTTCCGCCCGGTGAGCGGTGATCGTCTGGGGAATAGTGCGGGGATTAGTCGAGAACAAGCTGCCGAAAAAATGACGAAAGAGCCGGGAGTTTTCCGATTTTCAGAAAGGGAGCTCCTTGACAAGGTCGTCAGGGGCGCCGGTGATTGAGAGAGGTGGTACCTCGAAAAGGTCGCCCAGCGGTGTTGTGGGGTTGTTTGGAGGGGTTGTGGGGGACGGTGAGTTAAGAAAAAGGCTTGACGCCGGTTGTAAGGCAAGATAAGATTTAGACGGTGAAAGAGCCAATTCTCAGGTGGCGTCGTCAGACCTGGGGTTTCTTCGGGTGCGAACAGCCCTCTCTTGCTCGGAGAAGCACGGCGAACAGGCCGGAAAGGCTTCTCGTAAGTCGGCGGTGATTGCGGAACACCAGACTGGGTAGGATGTTGTATCAGGTGTCATTCCGGCCGATTTCTGGTTAGCGGCAAACACCTGTGACTTGAAAGAATGGCGAATCGGGCTGCCTGAGATTGACGCCGCAGCGAAGTGCCTGCAACCACACCGGCACTGGTTCTTTGAATCCACTCGATGGTCGTGGCAGGTTTTCGGCTTTGCTGCGCGGAGGTGCGCGCTGGGTGATGTTCTGCTTTTGGCAGTCCGCCGATTAGAGAGCCGGTTGCGCACCGGACGTGGTGAATTCTTCTTTTTCTCAACGGGTTGGTTCTTGCAGGTTGCGCAATAGCGCAAGATCTCATTTTGGTGGTTCAATGACACGAAAAAAGCGTACGGCCATGCGTTCCAACAACGGACAAGCCCAGGCTTCTGACAGCAAGCTCGAGAAGAATGGGTCGAACGGAGGTCTCGTCCCACGGGAGCAGCAATCCACTTCCGTTCAGACCGTGGAATCGACGGAGAGCAATCTATACGAAGGGGGTGGTGTTTTGGAGCTGCACCCCAGCGGGTACGGATTTCTCCGTGATCCGGCAGCCAATTATGAGCGGCGGCTGACGGATCCTTTCGTGCCCGGCAGTATGATCGAGAAGTATGGCCTGAGGCAGGGTGTTTACATCAAGGGGCTGGTACAGCCGGGTAAAAAGGGACAGGGACCGCGGTTGCGGGAAATTCACGATGTCGACGGGATTCCTCCGCAGGAATATCCAAAAGTCAAGCACTTTGACGAATTGACACCCATCAATCCGGAGGAGTGGCTGCGTTTGGAGACCGGTCCCGAGCCGATCACAACGCGGGTGATGGACCTGCTGACACCCATCGGGAAGGGTCAGCGGGCGCTCATTGTGGCACCGCCGCGGACGGGGAAGACGGTGTTGCTCCAGCACATCAGTCTGGCGATTGCCCAGAATTATCCAGAAATGAAGCTCATCATTTTGCTGATCGATGAGCGTCCCGAGGAAGTGACGGATTTCCGCCGTGTGTGCAAGAATGCCGAAGTGGTGGCCAGCAGCCTGGACTGTGAAATCGAAAGCCATGTGCGGCTGTCGCAGCTCATTGTGGAGCGGTGCAAGCGACTCGCGGAGATGGGGAAGGATGTATTTCTGCTGATGGATTCGATCACGCGATTGGCGCGCGCGTTTAACAAGTGGGTGGGCAATACCGGCCGCACGATGACCGGCGGTATCGACGTCAAAGCGATGGACATCCCAAAGAAGCTGTTTGCGACAGCGCGGGCGTTTGAGGAGGGCGGATCGCTGACGATTGTGGCGACAGCTTTGATCGACACGGGCAGTCGCATGGACGAACTGATCTTTCAGGAGTTCAAAGGCACCGGAAATATGGAGTTGGTGCTCGATCGGCGGCTGGCGGACCGCCGCATTTGGCCGGCTATTGACATCACTCAGTCTGGAACGCGGCGTGAAGAGAAGCTGCTCCCGCCAGAGTATCTCAAGGCCGTTACGATCTTGCGGCGGATGCTGTCTAGCATGAACCCTGTAGAGGCGATGGAGCAGCTCACACAGAAGCTGGCCAAGTACAAATCCAATCAGGAGTTCATTGAACTCATCGCCGGTGCGCAGGCCCACGCTGCGGGTTGAGGGGGAGGGGTGATCACGCGGCGAGATCAAACGGCCAATCGCTTTTACCAGCAATTGATGACCGGACATTAATCCGTCCAGGACCTCTTTGTGGTGCTCGGCGCGACAGTTTCTGATTGTCTTCCGTAGTTGTCCAGTCCCGCTATTGACTGCGTTAAGGATGGCTTGCTCCCTGCGCGTGAGGCGCGAAGCAAAACGCGGGAACTTGTGGCCGTTGTGGGAATGGCGCATGGATCCGGCAATCGAGACGTCACACAAGCAGAGAGCGGGCAGAGAGCGGCTCGTCGGTCATGCTCCGAGTTTGGGAAGCGGGGCGAACCAGTAGCGCGGTACGGCTCGTTCCGCTGTGACGTCTTTGAGACTGGGCCGGAAGATCGTCAGAATCAATGGCGGTGCATACCAGGCCATGTACAGTCCACCCTGATGGATGAGGCAGAACTGCGCAGCGAGCAGCACTGCGGCAGTCCCGCTGAGGAGATTGGCTAGATTCTTTTCGGAGGGCCAGATCCCCAGACTCACACAGAGAGCGGCAAACCCGGCCAGAATAGGGATTCGGAAGTAGGGCCAGTGGTACGTCCAGAAACCATCGGCGCCTTCGGTGCGAAGCAGGTATTTTCCAAACATCGCCGCCAGGTCGCGCCAGAATTGCGTCCATGTGGGGGAGATAAAAAAGAGCACCAGGACCAGGCCCGCCACCACTGCCAGAAAACCTGCAAGGAACCGGAAGAGTCCCCTCCGCCAGTAGAATCCGATCCACAGCGGCAAAAGAAAGAACGGGTAAAACACGATCGTGGAAGCCCCCAGAAGGGCACCTGCGATCATCGGGCGGCGGTACATCACGAGCGCCCAGAGGACAAATGCCCCGGGAACGATATGGTCCAATCGGGCGGTGAGCTGACTTGTGTATGGAAGCAGCAAGTAGAGCGAAGCGGCGGCGAGACCTGTTTGCACGTTGTCGAAGTGGCGCAGGCCGAAGAGGATCAGGCCGGCGACGATAGCACACTGGGCGGCAATGGCCGCTATTTTGATTCCTGCAGTGAGGATGAGATGTGAGGTGGTTTCGGTCTCGGCGGAGGCAGGCGGGGAGTTTTTTTCCTGAGGTGGTGATTCCCGCTGGTACAGAGTGATCGCCCGATAAAACGGCAGATACCCCGGACCTTTCAATTCTGGGACTCGCCAAATGGGGCTGGTGGCGGGTACACCAACTTGAGCGGGGCGCGTTTCCAGGACTCGCTCGGTGAGAATATTTCCCACCAGGAAAAACATCAGGGCGATGACCATAAAGGTCATTCCGCCTGGCGAGAGGTTGGGTTCTGTCAACGGCCTGCGGGTAAAGAATGGATCAACGAGGAGCCGGGGTAGAAACAGCGCGCTGATCAGGAAGAGCCACACGTAGCCCGCTCGCTCCGCCTGGTGGCTAATCAAAAGCAGTCCTGGGGCAAACAGGATGATTCCGACAAGGTCAAGATTCCGGATGGAAAAGAATCGCGAGAACCGGAAAAAGATACCGATGGTCATCAGCGACGCGACGTACAGCCACGTCGTCGGATCCATACGGTATTCTTCAATGAGTTCCCACATAGGCTGGTCGCCCGGATGTTTGGCAGAAGGTCTTTTTCTTCATGGTTGATCACTGCCTCTTCGTGGCACCCCGATCGATTCTTTGTTCACGATACCGCGGACTGTCGAGATTTCAAGGGTCCAAGCGTTCAGGTGGTGAACACGACGTCGTTTTTTTCGAGAGTCTCGCGCAGAAGGCGGTAGGGCAAAGCCCTCATTTTCAATCCTTGCAAGGCGCACAGGGCTGCTGCCGTGCCGGCCGCCTGGCCCTGCGCCATACAGGAAACCGTGTTGCGCGTGGACATATGGGC
>NZ_JBAMME010000206.1:0-10606 GCF_039793925.1 Thermogutta sp.
CACGGGGACGGTTCTTGGCTGGCGGCTGGAAGAATTTGCGGGTTTGATTGTTGTAAGTGAATGTGCAATCTCCCATCCACCACTGGCCTTCTTCGTCGTCCCAGGTCACATTCGGATCGTTGCAGTTGCACCCGAAGAAACCCTGTGCCTCAGGTCCAATATCGGTTTTCGCCCACAGGTTGCAACCGTCAGTCTTCCCATTGATACCTTGCACACTCCACGCATTAGCGGTCACCACGCTTTCACCCGTGATTCTCGGTTTTTCCACCTCCACGATGGTGTTAGAAGTACCGTCGGTGATTTTGTCGATTTTCTGTTCACCACTTGCGTTGTCCCACGCTACGTTCCAAACGTTCAAACTACCACCTGGAGTTCTGCGACCGAAAACCTGGGCATTTGGTACGTAGCACGTGAGACTGACGGGCCGGAGCGCACCTCCCATTACCCAGGAGTAACCTCCCATTTGAATTTGCATCTCAGAGTCGTCCGCTGGGCATTGGAGCACCTCGACCGGATCAACGTCAAACCAGTTCCCAGGCTTGGAACGAGATTCTGCCAGGACACAGTTATCCCAGATGGGATCCTCTTTAAGTTGTCGGAGTTCGAGGAACGGGAGCAAGCAATAAAAGTATGTGATTTTGTGGCCAGGGTTGTTGGGCTCCGCATACTTTCCCCGGTAGATGACCGAGTTACTGCCCGGGTTCAGGCTGACCCATTGATTGATAATAATGGGTGGGAATTCTTTGTACGTATCATGGGCATTGTGTAGAGCAATCCCGTGCTGTTTAAGGTTGTTCGTGCACTGGGAACGACGTGCCGCTTCCCGCGCGGCTTGGACGGCCGGTAGCAAAAGTCCAATCAGGATGCCAATAATCGCTATCACAACCAGGAGTTCCACTAGAGTGAAGCCAGAAAACTTGGACCTTCTCATAGCACAGTCCCTCCCAAAAAAATGAAAGAGCCGACAAAACCTTAAATCTTACGCACTCCTCAAGTGCCGCGAAAATGCAAGCTTTATGAACCGACGCTCACGAGACAATCTAAAGTACCGGATCACTATCGTCAAGCAATTGGCAAATTTGGCCACTAAAATTCAACGACGAAGTGAGTGCTAGCTCATAGTCTGAGATATAAAAGGTATTTTGCGCGAGTCGGCCAATAGGTTACACAATGCGATCATTTCCATCCCGCACGGCGGATTTTGGCCGGATATATAAAAAGATATTTGGCAAATGTTGTTAAGCTGCACATTTTACGCAAATGACTGGCGTTGCCCTTGACCCACGGAGGCACTACCCGCTAGACTTCCCCTCAATCGTTCGCGTAACGAGCGAGATAGTGGCTCGGGTGCCGCGAAAAGGTGTTTTCGACTTGCACGCTGTCTGCCCTTTACCCGGGGTGGTGCGGTACAATCAGGATAGAATGAAGGAGGGGGTCGCCAGCGTGTACAGCTACCTGTCCGCTGAAGGCACCGCCAGGGAACGGCTTGCCCCACGGCATCACCTGAACAGGGATGTCATGCCCAGGCATCCGTTCGGCCTGTCCTCAACTATGCCGCTCAGTCCCTATTCCGACATCAAAGAACAAATCCGCCAGGCGATTGACATCGTTGATCTGGTGGAACGTTATATCCCTCTCCGTCGTCAGGGCCGGGGATTTGTAGGGCTCTGCCCGTGGCATGACGATCATCATCCCAGTCTGCAGGTCAATCCCGAGCGCCAATGCTTTCGGTGCTTCGTCTGTGACATCGGCGGGGACATTTTTAGCTTCGTCATGCGCATGGAAAACGTCGAGTTCCCCGAGGCACTGGCCATGCTGGCCGAGATGGCGGGAATACCTCTTCCGCGAACCGCAGGCAAACCGAGTGGGGGAGATCGCAAGCAGGAGCTGTTCCGCATCATGGCCTGGGCAGAGCAGCAATATCACGCCTGCCTGCTTGAATCGTCCGAAGCAGCGACTGCACGCCAGTACCTCCGCGAAAGGGGGATATCGGAGGAGAGCATCCGAAAATTCCACCTCGGATTTTCCCCGCTTCAGCCGGATTGGATCCTCCGTCGGGCAAGGCGGGATCAAATCGATCCCAAACTGCTGGTGGCTGTTGGCATCCTCACGTCGGCGCAAACTCGCGAGTGGATCGATCGCTTCCGTGGTCGGGTCCTCTTTTCCATTCGTGATGCCCAGGGCAGACCGGTCGGCTTCGGGGGGCGTGTTCTTCCTCAGATGGCCGAAACCACTCCCGCCAAATACGTGAATTCGCCGGAGACCCCGCTCTTTGCGAAAAGTCGGCTGCTTTATGGGCTCGATCTTGCGCGGGAAGCTTTCCGCCGGACCCGAACAGCGCTGGTCATGGAGGGCTACACCGACGTCATCATGGCCCATCAATATGGCTTTTCCAACGCCGTCGCAGTTTTGGGAACAGCTTTGGCCGACTCCCATCTGAAATTGCTCCAGCGGTACGTGGATCGCGTCGTGTTGGTTTTGGACGGGGACGAGGCAGGGCGACGACGGGCGGCACAGGTGCTGGAGTTATTTGTCGCCCGGCAAATCGACCTTCAGGTGCTCACGCTGCCCGACGATCTTGACCCCTGCGATTATCTTCTGCAGTTTGGCGCCGCTGGTTTTCAGGAAGCGCTCGACGAGCGAACCGTTGACGCGTTGGACCATGCTTTTGCCGCGGCCACGTACGGCGTCGATCTGGAAAACGATGTGGCGGGCGTGAGTCGGGCAACAGATCAGGTGCTCAGTGTTATCGCCAAAGCTCCGGCCAGGTTGGGCGAACACTCTGCCCAGCAACAGGCCCGGGAATGGAAAATCCTTTCTCGACTGGCAGTCCTCACCCGCATTGACGAAGGGGTCCTCCGACGGCGGTTGGAAGAACTGCGGCGGGGGCACGCCCGACCGCATGTGGTGCCCGCGGTTCCCTCGCGTTCGAGCCTGGACGGCTGGCACCGGACCTTTCTGGAGTTCCTGGTTGCCGTTCCCGAGGGTGCCCGACGGTTGCGGGAACATTTTTCAGTAGAGGATTTGACCTCGCCGCCCGCCCGCCAGATTTATCAGGCGGCCCTGGATTTGTTGGAACAGGGGCAACCGGTCGATTTCGAACATTTGATGTTGGCGCTCGATGAGGCTTCGCTGCATAATGTCCTGGTAGACGTGGAGCAAACGGCTCGGGACAAGAAAGTTCCGGAGCAAAATCCCGATGAGTTGCTGGACGGCCTCCTGCGAAGCCATACGGCGCGGATTGCCCAGTTGCAGGCTTCCCAGTTGGCCCATGCCTTGCGAAAAGGAGGACTGGCACCGGAAGAAGAGCTCGACTTGTTGAAACGGATCATAGATCAGCAGAAAAATCGCCAGAAGTGGTCCGAGCCCACGGAAGGGTGAGGTTTCTGGCGTCGGGAAATCGGCGATTCCCGCACTTCGTTCAGTCGCGGTTTCCCGTGATCTGTCTGGCTTTCGGCACGGAAGCACGAAAGGAGGCGACCCGTGAAACAGGCCGACAAGGAGTTGCAACGGCTTCTTGCTCAAGGACGAGCCCAGGGTTATCTGACGTACGACCAGGTCATCAGTTATCTTCCCGATCAGGAAACACGACCCCAACGGTTGGACCGGCTGATCACGGCCCTGGAGGAAGCGGGGATCGAGCTGGTCAACCGGTTGCCGGCGGGACCCAACGGGGAGGCCGCAAGCAAGGACGTCAGCTCTCCCGCCGAAGATCCCCTCCTCAAAGACCCACTCCTCCGCGATCTATTGCCCGGTCAAAAGGCCAAATGGAACAGTGACCCCATCCGGCTATATCTGAGCCAGATGGCCAACATCCCCTTACTGACGCGGCAGCAGGAGATCGCCCTGGCCAAGAAAATTGAGGTGACCCGCAAGAGATTCCGTCGCACGGTGATGGGGTGTCATCTGGTCCTCAAACAGGCGGTTCAAACGCTGGAGGCGGTCCAGCGCGGAGAACTGGCGTTCGATCGAACGCTCAAGATGTCCCTTACCGATCAGTTGACGAAGAGCCAGATCCTGGGGCGGATGCCGCACAACCTGCGGACCCTCCGCGGCTTGATGGCCGCCAATGAGCGGGACTTCAAGCGGTTGATCAATCGGCGAACCCCTCCGGAAATCAAGGCCAAGGCACGGCGTCGCTTTTTGGCCCGGCGCGCAAGGATGCTGATCCTCGTGGAAGAGCTCGGATTGCGAACGCGGCGCGTCCAGGCCATGATGCAGCAGATGCGCGATGTGCTGAAGCGGATGGAAGAGATCCGCGCCAGACTCCGCGAGCTAAGAACCCAGCCAGGTGAGCTGGGAGAACGCGAGCGGCTGCGGCGGGAGTTGTGCGATCTGATGCTGGCGACTCAGGAAAGCCCGCGGAGTTTGCGGAGCCGGTGTGAAAAAATGGAGGCCCATTTCCGTGATTACACCGAGGCGAAACGCGAGCTTTCCAACAGTAATCTCCGGCTGGTTGTTTCTGTGGCAAAACGCTATCGGAACCGCGGGTTGAGCTTTCTGGACCTTATCCAGGAAGGCAACACCGGACTGATGAGGGCGGTGGACAAGTTTGAATATCGTCGGGGCTTCAAATTCTCGACGTATGCCACATGGTGGATTCGGCAGGCCATCACTCGCGCGCTGGCGGAACACTCGCGGACGATCCGCATCCCTGTTCACATCATCGATCAGATCGGTAAACTGAAAAATGTCTCTCGCCGGTTGATGCACGAACTGGGACGCGAGCCCACAGCCGAGGAGATGGCCCGGGCTGCGCAGGTGTCCGTCGACGAAGCCAATCGGCTCCTGGAAATGGGGCGTCAACCCAGCAGCCTGGATCGGCCGGTGGGAGAAGATGACGACGGCGCGTTCAGCGAATTGATTGCCGACCGCAACCTCGACAAACCGGAGTATGTCGCGCATCGAGAGTTACTCAGGGAAAAAATTGAAAGCCTGCTCAAAACGCTCACCTACCGCGAGCGGGAAATCATCCGGTTACGGTATGGTTTGCGGGATGGCTACGCGTACACGCTGGAAGACGTGGGACGTATCTTCAGGGTTACCCGCGAGCGCGTCCGTCAAATTGAGGCCGACGCGATGGAAAAGCTTCAGCATCCCGTGCGAGCAAAACAATTGGAAGCTTTCGCGAATGAGCTGGTGGCGTAATACCGCCGCCCTTTTTTGGTGCCCGAGGCGGGCTGTCCGTACAGGACAGCCCTTTTTTTATTCCTCTGAGGAGGTAGTTCTATGACATCCCAGGCGCAAACAGTTCCCGAAATACTTCGTCGGATCCATAGTCTTTACCTGCAGTTGGACGAACTGCGGGGCCGCCTGTTGAAAGGCCCACGGCTGGCCCAGGCCCATCAGGAACAAATTCGTCAGGCCGAAAAAAATCTGGAACTCACCAAAAAAGCACACACCGAAGCGCGTATGGCCAGTCACGCCAAACAACTGGAGTACGAACAAAAACTGGCCGACATTCAGAGGCGAAAAGGCCGACTTCTGGAGTGTGACGACAATCGCGAATATCAACTGCTAAAGGATCAAATCGCCGCCGACGAAATGGCCGCCAGTGTGCTCGCTGACGAGG
The DNA here is from genome assembly GCF_039793925.1 of Thermogutta sp. Classification (GTDB taxonomy): domain Bacteria; phylum Planctomycetota; class Planctomycetia; order Pirellulales; family Thermoguttaceae; genus Thermogutta. The sequence goes on from NZ_JBAMME010000206.1 coordinate 5,573, forward strand.
CCATCGAACTGATGGCGAGAGTGGAAGAAATGGCGATCAAGGTTCAGGAAGCAGAGGCCGCAGTCGCAGCAGCGAAAGAAACAGCCGCCAGGTGGCAGGAAGAGTTTTCTCGTCAGGAGCCGATCATTCGCAGCGATATAGCTCAGGTGGAAAAGGAGCTCAAACATCTGATCGCCCAACTCGACGCGATGCTGCCCCATGAGATCAAGGATCTCTACCAGCGAACCCTCCGCAGCAAGGGGAGTGACGCCCTGGCACCGCTCCGGGGTGATTTCTGCGGAGGATGCAATCAGCATGTGCCCATCAATATGCGGAGCGATCTGCTTTGCGGCAAGCCGATTTGGTGCCGATCCTGCGGCCGCCTCCTCTACATCCCCGAGGACGCAGCGTGAAGAAATCACCCTTCACGGTGGGGACGAGACTTCTCAAATAGGGGACTTGCGTCCACGATGCTTTCTTCCACCACGCGGCACGGCGGCAGGGATCGTAGGAATATCCTGCCATAGCTTTTCTGACATACCCGAGAATCCAGGATCACCACAATTCCCTTGTCCTGCTTTGTACGGATAAGCCGCCCAAAACCCTGGCGAAGTTTAATCACCGCTTCAGGGATCTGATAGTCATAAAAGGGATTGTGCCCTGCCGCTCGTAGGGCCTCGAGCCGGGCCTCGATGAGCGGGCGGTCGGGAACCGCAAAGGGAAGGCGCGTGATGATCACGTTCTGCAGTGCTTCGCCGGGGACGTCCACGCCCTGCCAGAAGCTATCAGTTCCGAAAAGGACCGCACGCGGCGTCACTTTGAAGCGTTCCAGCATTTGCGTTCGTGGTATCCCATCCGCCTGAGAGAAGAGCGCGTACTTGTGCTCCGAAAACCACGGCTGAAGGGCGCTGGCCACCTTTCGCATCAGGTCGTAACTTGTGAAAAGAACAAACGCGCGGCCCTCTGTGCGGGCAATGTACCGCTTCAGCATGGCCACCAGCGCACGCTCGTAGGCCTGGGGATCCACCCCGGGATCCGGCATATCGCGCACGAGAATCAGTTCCACCTGTTCGCTGTAATTGAAAGGACTGCCCACCTGAAGGGTTTCTACATGGGTGAGGCCAACACGCGACTTGAAGTATTCAAACCCTTGCTCGGCCACTGTGAGCGTGGCGCTGGTCATGATGACCCGGGGGACAGCCTGGAAAAGATGTTCCCGTAGAAGGCTTCCCACTTCGATAGGCGCGGCGCCAAGGGTCACCCGTGGCAGCGAACGGTTCTCGCTGACCTCCACCCAGTACACGTGATCCGACTCTCGCTGCTTCACCCAATGGTCGATGGCGACGGCCAGCGATTGGAGGCGATCTCGCGCGGCGATGAGGTCCTGCCGTTCCTCCTCGGGATGGACGTCGGCCGCTCGACGGTGGACAATGTGCGCAAGTTTTTCCAATCCCTCGCTCAAAGAATTGCGAAAAAGATTGGACTGCCGGACCCGGCCGTTGCTCGATTTCTCCTTTTCGTACCAGTCAAGCACCTGGGCAAAAAACTCGTCGGACCGATAAAGACAATCCAGAACGGCCTGCTGGCCCTCCGCACTTTTGTAGTGGACAAGCAGCCCCCGCTGCGTCCTCTCGTTGTACAACCGCCGTAGATTGTATGCGATCTGGGTGTTGCTAATCTCCAGCCCAAATTGCTCCGAAGCCACGCTCTCCAGCGTGTGGGCCTCGTCGATGATAAGCAGATCGTACTCCGGTAACAGAGAGGCACCCTGCATCCTGAGAGCGAGATCGCTGAGTAGCAGAGCGTGATTCACGACGAGAATCTGGGCCCGCTGCGCCCGGCGTCGTGCTGCAAAGTAGAAGCAGTTGTCATAATGTGGGCAGCGGTTTCCCAGGCAGTTATCCTTATCGCTGGCAACTTCGTCCCAAACGGTGGCCAGGGGCCGAAACGGCAAATCAGAAAGGGAACCATCGCTCGTTTGAGCAGCCCAGGTGGCCAGGGCCTGCAGTTGCTCCCATTCTTCGTCTGCGAAAAGCGTTCGGGAACGTGTCAGGGCATTCCCCAAGCGACGACGACTGATGTAGTTTCCGCGGCCCTTCACCAGGACCGCCGTAAATTCATACGGCATAATGCTCCTCAAAAAAGGGATATCCTTGAGAAGCAACTGTTCCTGCAAACTGATGGTGTGAGTGGAAATGACGGCGCGCGCGACGTCCCGGGCGGGCAGTTCCCCAGCCACGGCCAGGATCGTGGGAACCAGATAAGCAAAACTTTTTCCCACCCCCGTCCCGGCTTCCACAACCAGATGTCGCTCCTGAATAATGGCCTTTTCTACGGCCTCCGCCATCTCGAGTTGCTGCGGGCGGTGCTCGTACCCGGGCAGGCGGACCGCAATACGTCCCTGAGGACCGAGAATTTCCGACGATCGACTGGCCATAAAGTCTGCCTGAAGACGGTCACCACCGCCAGCCGCGGATGGAAGAAAAAAGGTATCCGGCGGTGAGTGTCGCTTGTTCCTTTATCTCCTTTAAGTTATCTTAAAGCACGGTCTCTCACCAGGCTCGCGGGTGTAACTGGACGCAGTTAATCAGCCCGCTTGTCCGGCCCTTAACTCCTTCTACGGTTGGTTCTGGACAGGGAAAACAATCAAAAAGACTCTGTCCCGAGGATCCAGGGAAAATAGTATGCCCATTGAGTTCTACTGCCCACAGTGTGGAAGTCACTTGCGGGTGCCAATTTCTGCGGCGGGGAAAAAAGCAGAGTGTCCGCAATGCGGGGCGATCACTGCGGTTCCCAGTCGCTCCACAGCAGGTGTCTCACGAGGCGTGCCGTCCCAGGAACCGCACTCTGAGGAGCAGGTCAACATCGAGCGGGGACAGACAACCGTTCCCGGAGAGAATGTTCAAGAAGGGGCCTTTTCCGCCGGAGAGGGCGTCGGTTCGGGTGGACACGCAACGATGGTGGGGGCACCGTCTGCCATTCCCATCACACCGGCGATGCAGAGCCCTTACTCGGGTCATCCTTCGCCCGGTTACTACCCACCCCCATCGGCACTTCCAAGTCTTGAAGACACGGGTATGTCCGTGGCCGCTCTCATCTTGGGGCTGTTCGGCCTCATTGCATGGTGCTGCCCGATAATAGGCTTCTCGGTGGGTTTGCTTGCCCTGATATTTGGGATCATTGGGGCAGGCCGCGGCGGCCGCGGCATGGCAGTCGCCGGGATCGTACTCAGTATCGTTACCCTCGTGCTCAGCACCATCAATGCTATTCTGGGCATCATGCTTCAATTGGCCGAGGAGATGCCGCTGTGATCAATCCTCAGCGGGACTACTCGATCCTCGCAATTCCCACGCGTTCAGCCACTTGGTTTTCACCGGCACCAGCCCGAGTTCCAACAAACGCTCATGGAAATGGTACATGTGCCCGGCGCCGTAGAAAATTGCGATCCGACGGTGCCCCTGAGCGATCTGCTCGCGAAGTACCTGCAGCACCTTTTCGTTACGGCCAGAAATCAGCGTGGATCCTTGCGGACCCTCGAGTGCACGGATTTGCCCCTCCACGTCTTCCGCCAATTGCTCAGCAAACAGCCGTTTCATCTCAAGTTGTCGGTCTTTGCTGAAGAGTGCTCTCAGAAAGTCCAGGTCGTTGGCCCCCGATGGCCTGGCCTGACTTCTTGCAAATTCATAGCCAAACGCTCGGAAAAACATGGTCCAAACGCTTTCACCTTTCTCTTCCATGGCGCGGGTGAATTCCTCCGGTGACATGTCCGCGTGAACGAAATTCGGCCGCTGATAATCGATCGCGTCAAGCTGAAAGACTAGCCCAAGAAAGTCGGTCATCGACCTCTGGATAAGGGAGACAGGATGCGCAGAGCGGGTGCCCGGCGTCACACGGGTTCCCTCTGGCGCCACGAGTTCATAAAGGACCACATCATACCGACGTAATCGCTTGTTGAGCTCTTCGTAGTAGCTTTGTTCCGCAATGTGAATCACGCTTACAAGGTCCACGCGAAGGTCCGGTGGAAGATTTTTTTCGGTCATCGGTTTCTTTTCCGAGTTGCTGCTGGCGGAATTCTCAGCCTCAGGACGCGGCTGATAGGAGACGATGGCCGTCTGAAGAAATTGCGGTTCACCCTTCTTTTTTTGGAGGCGAACAAACTGAGGAGGTGGTTCCTCGTTCGGCACCGCGCCGTTATTCTCGCCTTGCCCAATCGCTTTGGAGCGGTCAGGCCCAGTCCTTGCTAACTTTCTCGAATCTGCCGTGTTCTGACTTTTCGATCTCTTGTTGCTGGTTGACTTCTCCTGCACCTGCAAACTGGCGGAACCGTCTTCACCGGTACTAACAGTCACCTCACTTGCCGCTCCTGCCACTGACACGGCAAGAGTGGACTCCTCCGTTTGAGCCTGGAACGCCATGCCCACTTCGCCGTCCAATACTGGGGCGGCCAGCACGGTCATGCTTCCCAGGCAAAAGGCCAATGAGAGTATCCGTTCGCTTCGCATTCTCGCGCTCGAATAAAGCGGACGCAGAAGCCGGCCGAGCAGGGGGAAAGAGAGCAGGGAAGATTGGGGATCCATTGTCGCACCTGAGATTAATCTGAATTCAGACCCTTCGAAACGAGTTTCCTTTCGTCATCTCCACACCGTGTGACACTTGTTGAGCCTTCAGGCGATGTCCGTGCATTCGGAAATCGCGGAGGAAGCGAGGCTCACCTTTGGGCGGGCATTGTCTTACCGAGGCCGCCCAGACCCCAGTGCTCCGAGGGGTGGTCCCCGTCAAAGGCATTGTATCGTCGGATCCAAAAAAGGTACTGCCTCCCCGAAATCACTGGGGCCACATGGATCGCGACACATTAGAGCATACCGCGAAAATCCCGCCGAGCAAACTGGAATGCCCACCTGGAGAGGGGTAATCGGGCTGGCTGTGGGGCGAGCGGCGACACGCCCTGTCCAACACGAGGTTGAGTCTTCAAAGATAGGGCGATCCGAATAATTTCGGTTCGTTGGATCCGAAACTTTACGGAAAATTGGAACTTTGAGCCTGGCCACGCGATCA
>NZ_JBAMME010000206.1:10616-16340 GCF_039793925.1 Thermogutta sp.
AGCCTGGGATGGTCAGGAAACGCGCTGGGCGCGGTCAAAGCGGCGTGGACGATGACAATCAATCCACCAACCAGAAAGTCTCTGGCGATCGCATCCCAGGTGGTCGCCCGGCCAGTCACTTCGGCCGGTTGGCTTCTTCCCGAGGGCGCCCGTCTCCGGTTTGGGGTGAGCTGCGACCCCAATCCGTCAGAGGGCTCGTCATGGCCAAGACTTGACGTGTATCCCCCCCGTAATCATGATAAAACAGCGGAGATGGATATTCTGGAGAAAGTATCTCGGAAGCGGAGACTTACAGTTCTTGTGAAGCCGTCCGTGGATCCCGCTTTTCCCGGAGGAAGCCTCTGCCAAGCGGGGACCACCTGCTGCGAGCGGGGGGCTGCACCCTTTGGGGCCATGTAAAAAACGGGGTTGACAAAAGGGGAACGTACAATCCGAGGCGAGGGATTTGGAAAATTACCGACCAGCATCGACATAGGTTGAGGTCGATCATGTTGACACAGCGGGTTGCTCATCATCAGAGGAAAGGTTCTATGTTCGCCAACTTGCTGGCTTCCTTGCGTCGTCCGCGAAAGAAGTCTCATCCTCCCCGGCAGCATCGGCGTCTGCGGGTCGATGCTCTGGAAGAACGGACGCTTCTGAGCGTTACTCCGGTGGACATCCTCGACAAGCTTGCCAATCAATCGGTCCAGCCTGTGATTTTCTCCGGAAACACCAATCCGGGGCAATCACTGGCGGTCGACGCGGATGGCGATTTTGTCATTGTGTGGACCCGCTACGACACCATCATCGATCCCAACACGGGATTGCCTATGATCGATCCGGTGACGGGTCAGCCGCAGAGTGAAGCCAACATTTATGCCCGCTATTTCACCGACGAGGTCCAGCGGATTACCTTACCGTCAGCCGTTTTAAACGACAGTGTCCCCTCGCAGTATGGGCAGTTTTCGTTGATTTACGGCGGGACGACGCTAGTGCAAAAACTCACGATCTCTGCGACCTACCAGCCGTTCGCGGCGGTACAGCAGAATATTGCGGGAACATTTGTGCTTCAGGCTGACGCCAATGGAGACGGAATAATCTCTCCGACGGAGCGCGCGACGATCGTTTACGATGAAACCGGCGATATCAACAGCCTTGCGACGTCCATCCAAACTGCTTTGCAAGGTATCGGGGGACCGCTTCAAAACACCAAGGTTACTCCGATTAACGCAAAGGAATTTTTGATCGAGTATGGAAGTGCCTCGCTGGGAGTCAATCAGCCGAAGCTCTCTGTCGGTACAGTGAGCTTTTCCAGCGGATTTTATCCGGCTGTGCAGGTCTCTACAGTTCGGGAGCCGATTCTCATCTCGAACATTCCCGTTTCGCCCACCAATCCGCAGTTAACGGCGCAGGCGTTGGAGCAGGCCTTCAATACCCGCCTCAAAGCCTATGCGATGGGCCCTATCGATTTCCCGCCGCCTGATCGCGTGCCCAGTTCAGTGGAAGGTCCCTACACCGACCCGATCACGGTGGCTGCCGCTGTGCCCCAGGTGCAGGTCACAGCCGTTAATGCCACGACGTTTGACATCCGCTTTGTGGGCGATTCCAGCAAGCTCGATCATCCGGAATTTATCATTGCATCTGTAACCGACGAGCTGGGTAACAATCTTCTGCCCTCGCCGGAGGCTTCGGTGGTCACCATCAAGCAGTCGAGTCCGGAGTTCCGGGTAAACCCCGAAGAGCCGGATGATCCGTTCACCCCTGGACCGGACAAGTACGATCAGCTCAATCCGGTGGTAGCCATGGATGCCGACGGGGACTTTATCATTGTGTGGGAAAGCAGGGTTCCCGACAGCTACGCCTTCGGCAGTGTGAGCGACATCTTCGCTCGTCGGTTCCGGCCGGTGGGAAATGCTGTGCTGGGTACCTCTCAATTCATTGTGGACATGAACGCGGATGGCACGCCGGAAACGCCGATTGATGGTGTGATTCCCTTAGTATCGCCGCTTAACACAGTGGTTCAAACGCTGACGGTGGATAGCCTCGTCCCCGGGGCCCTGGCTGGTCGATTCCGGCTGAGCGTTGCCGGCAAGATGACCGATGACATCGTCTTTGACAGCACGAATCTGACCACCACGGCGGCCAATATTCAGGGTGCGCTGGTGGTGGCGGGATTCCAGGACGTCAGTGTGACCGTTGCCTCCTCCACGGATCCGTATCAGTTCCGAGTTAGCTTCCGGCAAACGTTCTCTGGACCCAACGGATTGACCGACGCGATCCTCCAGTACCTTGATCCCGTGGAAGGCACGCCCCTGGGGGCGTTAGCCAATGTGTCATCGCAGCTTGCGCCAGGCCAGGATCTCTTCAGCTTCCGGGTAAACACGGAGACACTGCGCCCGCAGTTTGCCCCGGCCGTGGCCATGGACATGGTGGGTAACTTTGTGATCGCCTGGGCGAATAGTGCGCAGGACTTCAGCTTCTATAACGGGATTCGGGCCCAGATTTTCAGTCGGGATGGCAACAGGATTGGGAATGAATTTCTCGTCAACACGGAGGATACGGCGGTTTACCTCAATCCGGCCGTTGGAATGTCGCGAACCGGTGAGTTTGTCATTGCGTGGGAACGGACCACGGATGTCAACTTTTTAACAGGGGCGCCGTATACCACCGCGGTTCTAGCCAAGGGTTACAACCTTGCGGGGCAGGTCATTCTTCCCCAGTTTGGCATTGGCGGTGGAGGCAACCCCACGATTGCGTTCGATTCAACCAACCATTTCCTGGTCACCTGGCAAGTGATTGCCGACGCCGATAGCACGGGGCAGACATCAAGCGGAGTGCGGGGGATTGTCTATGATCTCAACGGAAACGTTATTCGCGATACGTTCCGGCCCAACAGTGCTTCTTTCAACCCAGGCTCGACGCCTTTGTGGCCTATGGCCCAATTGAATGGCGGTGGTGGCCTGGATGCCGACGGTGACTTGATTGCTGCCTATTCTGGCTATGGGCCGGACGTTTCCCAAAACGTCCTCGGCATCACTCAGGCCGTGCGGCAAATCCTCATTGCTCAAATCAACTCACAGACAAATTCTGATCTTCTCAATTACTTTGATCCGCAGACGGAAACGCTGTTTTCTGCGGGAAGCCCCAGCAATGGGGACGTGGACGGCGTTATTGATGCGATTCTGATTCGTGCGCTCAATCGTGGTGCCACGCCACAGCAAGTGGGGCGCTTGCGCGCAATTTTGGAGAGTGTGACCGGTTTGCTCCGGGGTGAGGCGAACGGTGTCATGTTCAGCCGGTTCGACGCCGATCCCTCCTTGTCTTATGGCACGCTCTTTAGCGACAGTGTGGCCAATACGCTGCGGGACGGCCATAACACCCGCTACCTGATTCTGATGGACAACAACCTGAACTGGGAATCATTCATCATTCGAATCTGGCGGACGGGCATTGGGGGCTTTGAGGACGTCACAGTTAACAACATTCAAACCAACCAGGTGTGGAATCGGGTGCTGACGCGGGACCGTATCGACGAGGTTTTGGAAGGAGCTGCCCGGACTGGTACGGCATGGGCCGAGCCTACCTACGAAGGGTCGATCGATGTACGCATCATCAGCCCCCTCGAGATCGCCAATCGAATTGGAACACCTTGGGAAATTCCCGTGGCGAATCCGACACAGTACACGATCTATGAAGTGACCTTCCAAGGAGAAGGGCATGACTGGCCATTTACCATAACGGGCATCTTCCCGGGCCGTGCGGGTGGTCAGGATGTCCCACCGCCTCTCATGATTGCCCAGTCCTTTGGCGATTCGGGGACGCAGCAGGGATGGGCGTCGATTGGTGTCACGCCCGAAGGCTCGTTCGTCATCGCCTACACCCAGATCGAGGAAAACACGAGCGGGACGGCGACCAACGCAACAATTCGGTACCGACAGTTCCGCGAAACCGCGGACACCGCCGGACCTTTTGTGACCGACATCCTTGCGCCTACAGGGACGAGTTTGTGGGGAGGCGCGAACGTCGAGGGTTCCATCTCCCAGGTCGTCATCACGTTTAACGAAGAATTGCTTGGGGGTGATCCAAAGACCGTCCTGGATAGTGTCCTCAACCCAGACAACTTTGTGCTCCTCCGCAATGGCGTGGAAATTCCGCGCGGCGTGGTGAAAGTCGAATTCGGCATGAATGCCGCGTCGTTGCTTAACGGGAAACCATACGATATCGACGGAGACGGCAATCCCGACGGAGTTTATAACCTCTACGCGCTGCCTACAAACAAGTGGGAGGCTGTCCTCACTCTGGATGGTAACGGTGCCTTGGAACCTGGCACGCCTGGTCTTCCCGACGGAGATTATCAAATCGTGGTTCGGGCTCCGTCGGGCGCCATTTCGGGGATTCGAGATAAAGCCGGCAATCCTTTAAATTCCACTGGTTTTGTACCGCCCGGTGCCAATACCACCCTTTCCTTCCACGTGACGGTGCCTGCCCAGGATACACCCGTTCTGCCGGTCAATGCGCGGACGCAGCCGGAGAGTCCGAATGCGGTGGCGCGGGATGCGGATGGGGACTATGTGGTGGTATGGACGCAGACGGATGCGAGTGGCCGGAATCGGGTGTATTTCCGGCTGTTTGATCGGGACGGCACGCCGGCAGATTTGGATTTGAACGGCAATGGCGTGATCGATGCCACCGAGATTGACAATGCACCGGCGACGGCGGTGACGACGAGTTCGGTGTTTGCCAATGATGACCAGCAGTTTGGGTCAGTGGCGATGACACCGGACGGGGACTTTGTGATCACCTGGACGAACACGCGGAGTGGCAGCACAGATATTTACGCTCGGCGGTTTGGTTCTAATGGACAACCTTTGGGTGATGCCTTCCGTGTGAACACGTTCACGGCCAACGATCAGAAGTGGTCGGACGTGGCGATGGATGCGGAGGGTAACTTCGTCGTGGTGTGGTCGAGCTGGGGGCAAGAGCCTGGTGGTTCGGCTTCGGGTTGGGGGATTTTTGCCCGTCGGTTTGATCAACAGGGGCAGGCCCTGGATGCCACGGAATTCCAGGTGAACACGACGGTGCTGGGTGACCAGACATTGCCCAGCGTGTCGATGGACTACCGTGGCAATTTCGCTGTAGCATGGCAGACAGCGGGCGGGATCGCACTGCGTACTTTCACGGCCGCGGGCGTCGCGCAACAGGTTGCGGAGATTCCGGTGGGCACCACGGTAATTGGTCAGAAGGCCTATCCAGACGTGGCAATGGCAGGTTCCGGGCAGACGGTCGTGGTGAGCTGGATGGGGCCGGATGGGAACGGTAATGGCGTGTTCATTGATTTGTTCCAGTGGGACCCCACGAGTCAGTCGTGGCTGGCGGTGCGGACTGGGCAGCGGGTGAATGTGAGTGTCACCGGCGAACAGGGCTATGCCTCGGTGGCGATGGCCGTGAACGGCGCGTTTGTCGTGAGTTGGAGTGGAATTGGCAACCAGCCTGGCCAGGAAGATCAATTGGAGTCGGGTGTCTTTTATCGCCTGTTCGATGCGACGGGGAACGCGGTTGGTGGTGAGCGCCGTGTGAACCAGGTGGTGGCGGGGCGCCAGTGGGCACCGTCTGTGGGGGCAGATGCGGATGGCAACTTTATTGTGGTGTTTACCGGTCCCAGTTCCGCCAATCCGTTGCTCAATACGGTTTACCGATTTGACAGCCGGGTTTATTTGAATCAGGGCGACGTCTCTGCTCCGATTG
>NZ_JBAMME010000206.1:16440-18206 GCF_039793925.1 Thermogutta sp.
ACAGCATTCTCAATGTGCAGAACTGGCGGCTGTTCCGGAACGGACAGGAGGTGGTAGGTGCCGTTAAATCGGTGAGCTTCGGCCTGAATCCTGTCACCCGCAAATGGGAAGCGGTGCTGACGCTGGACGGCAATCCCGACAGCCCGATCAACGATCCATTGTCTTCAGGCGATTATCAACTTCTGGTTGGAGATTTGATGACGGATGCCTATCCGTTCTTCCGGGTCAGCGATCCCGTGATCGGATTCAAATTGGATGGAGATCGCGACGGAGTGCCGGGCACGGCGGCCGGGCTCGGTTTCGTGCGGACCTTCATTGTGGGGCAGGGTAGTGGGATCGGCCCTGGCACACCGGGTAATCCCGGCGATACGGATGTCAACCCCGTGGTGAACACCACGCTCGTCGGCGATCAGTCGCTACCGGCTGTGGCCATGAACGCGAATGGCGACTATGTCGTGGTATGGGTGAGCGTGGGACAGGGTGCCGACGCGAACACGACGAATACCAACATCATCGCGCAGCGCTACAATCGGCGTGGTGAACCGCAAGGGACTGAGTTCATCGTCAATACGTATGAGACGGGCAACCAGACCCAGCCCGCCGTTGCGATGGATAGCGCGGGGAATTTCATCGTGGTTTGGGCAGGCCAAGGTGCGGATGACGTGGACGGTGTCTGGGCGCGGATGTTCGACCGATTCGGCAATCCCCTGGGCGATCAGTTCCGCGTCAATCAGTTTCGTAACAATGCTCAGTACAACCCGCGCGTGGCTGTGAGTGCCTCGGGCACGTTCGTGGTGACATGGAGCAGCTATGGCCAGGACGGCGACAAGGACGGTGTTTATGCGCGATTGTACAATGCATACGGCCAGGCCCTTTCCGACGAATTCCGTGTCAACACCACCACAGCGAATTATCAGCGGAATTCCGACGTGGCCATGGACGACGCGGGTAACTTTGTGGTGACCTGGATGAGCTATGGCCAGGACGGCAGTGGTTATGCAGTGATTGGGCGGGTGTTCAATGCCAACGGTACCGCCCGAACTGGTGAAATCCGCCTGAACCAGTACACCAGCAATGACCAGATCGACCCGCGGGTCGCCATGGATCCCAATGGGAACTTTGTGGCAACCTGGGCGAGCTTCGGTCAGGACGGCAGTGGCTACGGCATCTACGCACGACTGTTCAATGCGAACGGTACGGCCCGGACCAACGAATTCCGGGTCAATCAGACGACCCTTCACTGGCAGGTCCAGCCGGATGTGGCCATGGATCGGTCCGGCAACTTCGCCATCGTGTGGATGACATCCGGTCAGGACAATGACCTCCAGAACGATTGGGGAATTTACGCCCGGATGTTCACCTCCAGCGGTACGGACTTCTATCTCCCACCGAAGGGATTCCTCGGTGAATTCCGGGTGAATGCGGCCGTGGCGGGGAATCAAACTGATCCGGCCGTCGCTATGGATGCAGTGGGGAACTTCGTGGTGGCATGGGCTGGCCCGTCCACGAATCCTGATCCCGTGGTCGCCGCTCAGAATGGAACCGACATCTTCACTCGGCTGATCGATCCGCCGACTGAGTTGACGCTCCAGGGGACTGCCGGAAACGACACGTTTGAATTCATCGCGGGCAGCAGCCTGGCCACGTCCACAATCAAAGTGAATGGCCAGGTCATCGCGCCTTCCACCTCTGTGTCCCGGCTCATTTTCGAGGCCGGAGACGGTCAGGACACTGTCATCGTGACCGGAACGAACGGCCAGGAAATC
>NZ_JBAMME010000206.1:18216-34776 GCF_039793925.1 Thermogutta sp.
GTGGCCGACTGGTGGTCAGTTCAAGTTCCCCGGCGGATTCACGGTGGAAGTCCGGTCCGCTGAAAAAATCACGATGGATGCGAAAGGTGGCACCGACGAGTTGACGGTGTACGATTCCGCCGGCGATGATGTCATGACGGCTTCACCCAACCAGGTGACGGCCACCAACTCCGCGAGCGCCTACTCACACGTGGCTAGGAATTTTGAACAGGTCCGAATGATCTCCAGCGCCGGCGGTGAGGACGTGGCTTCCCTTTACGATTCCTCGGGTGACGACGTTTTCACCGGAACCCCGAGTTACGGCGAGATGGTCGGCAGCGGCTACAAATTGCGGGCAGAGGGATTCCGTTATCTCCACGGATACGCCTTAGCCGGCGGCACAGATACCGCCATGCTTTACGATTCGCCTGGCGATGACGAGTATGTCGGGACCCCCGACTATAACATCATGCGGAACAGCAACTTCTATATTCGCGCGAAATACTTTGATTACGTCCATGCGTACGCGACGGCCGGTGGGTACGACCGGGCAACTCTCAAGGGAACGTCGGGCAGTGATAAATTCATCCTCGAAGCCAATCTGGCTCGACTCAATTCTGGCTCCTACGTCCATCGTGCGAAGTTCTTCGAGGAAATCACCATTCGGGGTGGTGGCGGGCAGGACATTGCTTACGTGAACGGTGGCACGGTTCTCCCAGGCGTGGTGGCCCGCGGAACTCCTCCAGTACCTGCCGATGCCTCACAGATTGCCTATCTCCAACAGCTTTACAAGATTCAGGTCACCAACGAGGGTGGAACCGGGAGCAACAGGACGATCCGTCCGGCGGCCGACGCGGTGTTCAGCGCTTACTGGCCGTGATTAAAAGCCTGTAATGCATTTTTGAGAGCAACGGACCGAAACCCTGGCTGGGTCCCTCACCTGTCGGCGAGCACAGGTGAGGGACTTTTTTAATTTACCGACCGACTCATCCCACTATCTTCAAACTTCTTATCTTGCCAAAACGATCTGCAATTGTCCTGTATTTTGTGAAAGACAAGCAGTTTAGGTAATAGGAGATTGCATTGTCGTGGGTCGCACTCAAGCTCGCTGCCTCTTACGGCCGAAAGGAATGACAAATCGGCGTTCGCGGAGTCTACGGTATGTTCGTTAAGTTTTGCCATTCTTTCTCAACTCGTAAGGCCAATTTTTCCGATATTAACGTCGCAACCCCATATTGCCGGTTCTCCAAAGGAGTGAGAGATCCACAGGGGAGAACGGGACATTAGCAGACATTGAGGTGGACCAGGACTATGCGATTCCAACACACCCGAACGCGGTTGATTGTTTGGGCTGCCTGTTTGGCAATGGCAACCCCCGCCGTAGCCCAGGTCAAGGACATGCAGTATTTCGCGCCTGCGCAGATTGACACATTCGGAGGAGGCCGGCGCGCCAACGAGGGGTTTTTCATCAGCGGCGAATATCTCCGCTGGAGCATCTCCAAACCGGACGTGACGACGATCGGTTATCCCGGTCTCACTCGGGAAGTCTTCTATGACACAGGCATCTCCCGCATTCAAAGCAACACCCTGGACACGAGCTTTATCGGTTCCAAGTTCACCGATGGAAGTCGGGTGGACCTTGGCTACATTGAAGACCATCAGGGATGGCTCTTCAGTTATTACTACCTCTCCACGCTGGGGCGGACCCATGGTGTGGCCAGTGCCGACATCGTGTTCGACGATCCGCCGTTTGGCCCGCCACCCACGTTCCGTTTGCTGCAGGGCTATGTGGATGCTGCGCTCACTGATATTCAGAATTTGCCGGTAACTTTTAATGCCCCGTTCATCGAAGACCTCGATGCTGATCAGGGAGGTGATCCAGACACTTTGCCGGAACCTTCCTGGGGTGTTATGATGGAAAACCTCGTGAAGAATTGGAGCACGGAACTGAACTACATCTACCGATTTCATCCGACGCGGCGCGGGACCATCTGGGAGCTTTTCCTCGGCGTGCGATACTTTGAGTTGAACGAGGATTTCAACGTGTGGGCACCGTACTCTTATGCCCCGTACGATCCAACGTTGGCGCAAAACGATCCTGGCGGCGTCGGGTTTCCCACTGCGGTGGGTATCCTTGCCGACAGCTACTGGTTCACAAAAGCGGAAAACCACGTGGTGGGACCCCAAATCGGTGGACGGTTCTTCCGTAGCTACAACCGCTGGACCTTCGATGTGCAGGCACGATTCTTCGCTGGATTCAACTTTCAAAACATCAAACAGCAGGGTGTGCTGGGAAGCCGCCTGACGCCAGGATTGGGTGCTATCGAAGACGTGCCGTTGTTCATGCGGGCGACTGGCTTCAGTCACAGCGCTACGGAGGAAGAATGGGCCCCCGCTGCTGAGTTGCGGGCGACCATTAAGTACCAGATCACATCCAAAATCAATTTGAGTGTCGGTTGGACGGGATTGTGGATGGATGGGATCGCGCGTGCGTCGAATATGATCCTTTATCGTGTACCCGATATGGGCATCACGATGGAGCATAACACGCAGGACCTCTTCATCAATGGCGTGACTGCCGGTGTGGAGTTCAATCGGTAGATGACGATCATTATGAAGCGAGAACCCTCAACCCTCTGGCGGCTAAACGAACGGTCCGACAAGGATGTTTGAACCGTTCGTCTCGGGTAGCGCAAGAGGGTCCTGATCGACCGGGAAGGATGCCCGGTCGATTGCTTTTTCTTGCCGACCGCTAGCGTGGTGAAACGGATTTGTCAAGATAAAACGAGCGCTTCCAAGCGCTGTGAAATGGACACATGGAAAGCTTAGAAAACTCCCTTTGTTGGCTGCGTGAAGAACGCTTATAATAAGCGATGAAACGTTCACGAGGAGGCTCACTGGTATCCCCCTGTGGACGTGACTGTGACGGAAGATGGTATAAGAAGCCGGCACATGTGTGTGTTAGGCATAGAAGAGGGGATAGAGCTGTGCTGACTGTTCGTCCTCGGGTTACGGAATTGGCGTTCAGCCTTTATGGCAGACCGCTTCACCCCGAATTGTTTGAAATTCGCACCACCCGGCAGGTCAGTCGCGGGGGCTACGAGGTACGACTGGCGATCACCAACACTGGTCACGTCATCACCTGGAATTACGAAGGACTCACCTGGACGGAGGTCGCGACTTCGGCCCTGCATCCGTTACCGACGAAGAGACGTTTGATGTTTCACAATATCAAAGGGGAGCATAAAGACCAGTTGGTGGGGCGGGGAGGGATTTCTTACGAATGGGAGGTCCAACTGGAACACGTTTCTCCTGAAGTCTTCTGGGTGTTCCAGCATGAGCTGAACCGTGAGGCACCCCAGCAAGGACTGTTCTTCCGCTTTGATCCCAGTGGACGAATGCCGCTCGGCGCGATGAGTTTTCTCTATTACGAGACCCGGGCGAAAAGCTTTCTTGTGCAGGCGTTTCACACTTTTCCGGATGACTACGCCCTGGTCAAAAGCCGTACTGTGATTCGATTGCCGTAGGCTAAAGTTTCGGGATCGGGCAGGTCTTCTTTTTTTAAAACCAGAAAACTCACCGAGTTTTATCCTCGTAGCGCCAACTGGCTTTTCACAGCCACATCGGCAACTCCGCACCGCTGGTAATCTCCTGAAACGACTCGAACGGGTGAATGAAATCGTGGGGATAAGATCCGGGCAACTTTCCCCTAAACCGTTACACTTCTCAGCCATTCCCGGATGGCTTGCGTCACCCGATCCGGTTGCTCCATCGGCGCGAGATGACCGGCATCAGGAATGACGACCAATTGCGATTGCGGGATTGCCTGTGCCATCGCCTGCATTTCCTCAGGTGGCGAGATTGCGTCAAACTCTCCGACCAGGACGAGGGTAGGGCACGACAGTGTAGCGAGAAGATCGGTAGAATCCGGCCGTTCCGCCATTCCAAGAGCTGCCGCCGCGACACCTTCCGGCGGCGCCGAGAGCATCATTTGACGAATCGCGTCGATGACTTCCGGATGATTGCGAAACGTCGCTTCGCAGCACAGGCGGGGAATCATCTCGTCCGCGATGAACCCGGGGCCTTCCCGGCGAACCCGCTCCGCAACGCGCCGTCGATTCTCCTTCGCTTCTGGAGTGTCAGGCCTCGCGCGGGTATCGCACAGGATGAGACCAGCCAGGCGGTCCCGGTACTTTCGGGCAAAAGCAAAAGCCACGTAGCCGCCCATCGACAGGCCGCCCAGTACGATTTTGCCGGTCAACCCGAGATGGTCGCAGAGCCCAGCCAGGTCATCCGCCATCATTTCCATCGTGGCCACACCGGGGATCACCTGGCTTTCTCCAAATCCCCGGAGATCGGGAACAATCACCCGAAACTCATTGCTGAGGCCTTCCCATTGGGCTTTCCACATGGTCCGATCAAGAGGAAAGCCGTGAATCAGAAGAACAGGCAGACCGCTCCCCGTATCTTCAAAAGCCAGTTCCACTCTACCAGGGCTGGCCGGTGTGGTGATTTTCTCGCGTTGTACCATTGGACGTCCCGAGTCTAAAGTGCGTATCTTTCTTATTACAAAGCCACCAGATTGAACGCGGAGTTGTTCCCGGATCGGACAATAACGCGAACGTATTTATTGTATTCAGCAACAGGCGACGATGGGTGGGGTATGTATTCACCCCAGGCGGTAGAGAATAACAGCCTGTCTCCCCATGGGACACGGGCTTCTTTCACAACAGGTCCGGCGCCACGTAGCACACGAGCGTCCGTCCGGGCAGCGTCAGGGACCAATCCACAGGAGGTGGCGGACCGTCCAAATTGGGATAGATATCGTTGGGCGCCATCCGGCTGGTGTCGATAAACAGCCGCCAGGCCAGTCCCCGGGCTGCTGCGGGGATCACAAAGCGTGCTGGTTCCGGAGCCGCGTGGAACATCATGAGGATATGGTGATTAGGACGGTTGGGATCTTCTCGCTCGGGAAACGCAGCCAGAAGGCACACCAGGCTCCGGCCGGCGTTGGCCCAATCCACGGGGCCGCCCATGGAGTTAAACCAGCTCACATCAGGCAACCCGCCGGGCCGCACAGGTAGACCGGTAAGAAAATCTTTGCGTCTCACCGTTGGTTCCTGTTTGCGGAACGCAATCAGGGCCTGGACGAATCGCCAGAGCTCCCGATAGCGATGGACGAGCTTCCAATTAAACCACGAAATCGAATTATCCTGGCAATACGCGTTGTTATTTCCCCGTTGTGTTCTGCGACATTCATCCCCGAAGAGCATCATGGGCACGCCCTGGCTGAGAAAAAGCGTGGCCAGCATATTTTTAATCTGTCTCATGCGAATGAGGTCGATACCTTTGTGCCAGGTTGGGCCTTCGACCCCATAGTTGTAGCTGTAATTGTTATTTTCACCATCGCGATTATCTTCACCATTGGCCTGATTATGTTTGTGGTTATAACTGACCAGGTCGTTGAGGGTAAATCCATCATGTGACGTTATGAAGTTAATGCTGTGATAAGGATAGCGCCCGCCAGGCTGATAGAGGTCGCTCGAACCGGCAAGTCGAGTGGCGAACGCGGGAACCATGCCCGGATCTCCGCGCCAGAAGCGCCGCACATCGTCGCGATAGCGGCCATTCCATTCCGCCCAGCGACAGTGGTCGAAGGTGTCCGGCCAGCAGAGCGTTGCGAATGTGCCGACCTGATAAGCCCCCGCCGCATCCCAGGCCTCGGCGATGATCTTTGTATCGGCGAGAAGGGGGTCCTCGGCGATCGCCTCGACGACCGGAGGATTGGGAACCAGATTACCCGCCCGATCCCGACTCAGGATCGAAGCCAGATCGAAACGGAAGCCATCGATGTGGTAATTATGGACCCAGTAGCGCAGACAGTGGAAAATCATTTCCCGAACAATCGGGTGATTGCCGTTGAGCGTATTGCCACAGCCCGTGTAGTTTTTGTAACGGCTGCCGCCGTTGTCCAGCATGTAGTAAACGCGATTCTCCAGTCCCTTAAAACTTAGAATGGGACCGTTTTCGTTGCCTTCAGCAGTGTGATTGAAGACCACGTCCAGGATGACTTCGATCCCGGCCTTGTGTAATTCGCGAACCATTTCCTTGAATTCACGAACCTGGGCTCCGGGCTCTTTACTCACCGCGTAACCGCGGTGGGGGGCAAAGAAGGCCAGGGGATCATAGCCCCAGTAATTTGGTCGCGCGGGTTTCTGGCCGTAGATGTCCAAGATTGGAAATTCATGGACAGGCATCAGCTCAACGGCTGTCACACCCAGTGACTTAAGGTAGGGGATTTTTTCGATAACGCCCAGATATGTGCCCGGAAATTGTACCCCGCTCGTGCGGGATCGCGTGAATCCCTTGACATGCATCTCGTAGATAATGGTCTCGGAAAGTTCACGTCGTATGGGCCGAGTCCCCTGCCAGTCAAACTCATCGTCGATCACCACGCATTTGGGAGGCCTGATGATTCCATCTGTCGCC
This sequence comes from Thermogutta sp., assembly GCF_039793925.1. Classification (GTDB taxonomy): domain Bacteria; phylum Planctomycetota; class Planctomycetia; order Pirellulales; family Thermoguttaceae; genus Thermogutta. The sequence goes on from NZ_JBAMME010000206.1 coordinate 24,685, forward strand.
GGCAGAAAGTCTCCTGCCAGGGCTTTGGCGTAAGGGTCGATCAACCGAGCTTTGGAGTCGAAACGATGCCCGATTTCCGGTGCCCAGGGGCCATCCGCCTGAATGTGATAAAGTTGCCCCGCCTTGAGGCCAGGCACGAATATCGTCCAAACGTCGCCCCAGCGGTGGTCGTGAGGATTCAGAGAAATGATTTCATAGGGATCGGGATCTTCGACATTTCGGTAGAGAAGGATGCGCATCCCCGTTGCTGAGCGGCTGAAAATAACAAACTGGACGCCATCCTCGCGGAGAATGGCCCCGTACGGTAAGGAATGCGCAAGGTGCAGTGTAGTCGGTCGCGCTAGCATGGAAAAAGGTTGGGTAGGGCGTCCTACCACGACATCAACGTTACCAGTCAACCATTGTTGCAAATCTGTTGCCATGGTCCACCCGTCATTTTAGGAAAAAAACATAGCTTACGACAAAAGTCGTGCCAACCTGCGCGTCCGACATCCATGCCCCCTTCGCGCTGGGGAAGGGCAACGAGCCAGGTCCGCCAGTGGCCACTGGCGGGGGAACGCGACCTGATCGCCGCCAATAAATATTTCTGAGCGGAGTGAATAAACCTCCCTCCGCGGCAGAATCGGCCGTCACACCTGGCCCAAGGCGGGTCCATCCTGTTATCCACAATCGGCTGGCGCTGAATCCAAGCCGCAGCGACTCGGAACGGCAGGATCTAATCCGGGAATTCTGAACAGTTTGCCCCACACGCACCACGGCAAGGAATCTGGGAAGGACATACCGATTAAGTGGTTGACGGATGGTAGAGCAGCAAAAAGCCGGAAAAGAGTCGGTTCATGACAATTGTTTGGATGGTTCCGATGGTTCAAACAACAGCGGCTGCTCGCTGGGGACCTTCCGGATGATTCGCCCTGCCAGCGAGTGGTGCATGTGCGAGCAGCCTGGCACCGATCAGGCCAAACATGCCTTCCGGAAACCAGTTACGTTGTGTCGAGCTGGCGTGTGCCATACGAATATTGGGGGCTTCGGAAGGGGTGCTTATCGTGCGCGATAAAGGTGAACGTGCGCAGAGGCCGAATGATTGTCCGGGATCCCAGGGCGGACGCAGCGAGCGGATCCTGCTCGAAGACTGTCACGCTTGTCTTGTCCTTTGTCACCGCGGATGATCTGCTGGGCTTTCCATCCTGTCGCTGCCTGAAATGTTCACTTCCTCAATTTCTTCCCCTATCCTTGCACTAGAGCAGCGTGCCCCGCTGATGGCTCTACCGGTTGAGAGAAGTCTTCAGCAGCGACGTTATCTGTTATACTGAACCCATTGCGATCAAGAAGTATTCTCCAAAGCGTAATAAGGTCGTATAAAACGGTTGGAGGCATGCTTCGCGGTGCGAAAGTGCCATAGAAGGCTGGTGATCATGTTCTGGGCTTTCAAGACTAAGAGGTTTTTTCGAGTTTTTTGAAAAATAGGTGTCTTGCATTTTTGTAATTCTTGGTATAAGTTAGTGTTATATGAAATGGATAAAGAGGATCGGGATGCTTCAATCCTGGTAAACAGTTGGTTGTTCTTTGCGCAGATTATCAGGAGGATCTTCGGCGTTCTAGCTGTGTATTGTTTCACCTTTGCTGGTTCGAAAGGAGATGACGTATTATGCCCAGAAAAGCAGAGAAACTCGGTCGCGGACGTAAACGTTGTTCAGCGTGTGGCGCAATCTGTCCGGCCCGCGCTTTGGTATGCAAGAGTTGTGGGTATCATTTTATTAAGGGTAGAAAGTCGCTAGTACCACCGAAGGTTGAGGCTTCCGTCAGGGCTGATGATGTCGCCATCAAGGAGGTGATCACCTTCATCCGGCAGCATGGGAGCGTGGAATCTGCACGGAAGGCGGTGGAAGATGTGCAACAACTGCTTGAGAAGGTCGGATCGATGGAAACAATTTTTAGGTGTTTCGATCTCGTCAACCTTGTTCGGGAAAACGTCTAGATAGACTGCCTGTTTGCTCTGCATCGCTTGTATCGATTTGGGAGCCCGTGTTTTGGGATTGCTAAGCCATTAACTTGGGCACCTGATGCAAGAAGCGGTAGGGGTAGGTTGGTGCGTACCCCTACCGCCTTCTGGTAAGCTGTGTTACTTCTCATATTCGGTCCCGGCCCGGCGAAGTATCGCCATCGCATTTTGCAAGCCTGTCACCGGGCTTTGTTGCGGTAGTTCCTGGTCGTATCTTTGGAAAGTTTGGCGAGAATACTTTCTTTTAGTTTGAACAGATTCTCGCCCAGGCGGGCGTGTTCCGGGCGAATTTTGGGGTTGAAATTTTCCACTACAGGCTTTACAGGTTCAGACTTCGAGCCGAGATCATCCAGGGCGTTGAGGGCCAGCATGGAAAGATACGGACCTTTTCCGTCGTAGTCGACGAAAGTTTTTAAAACGTCCAGCGCGCGCTGCAATTCCTCTGGCGAGCCGTATCGGCCCACGGTCCAAGCGGCTACAATTTGGACGCTGGGGGCCGGGTCGTCCAATGCTCGAAGGACTGTTTCGTGGGTTGTCTCATAAGCCTTTTGACCTCGAGCGAGAATGCCTGTAATCGCCCAGTACCGAACCGCACTGTCACTGTCCTGAAGACCTTGAACAAGTTTGTCGATGCGATCTGACTTCAGATCAGAGGCCAATTCTGCCATTTGGAGAATTCGCTCTAACGGATACTCATTGCTCTGACCATATCGGTACGGCGACCCATTCCCGGCGCGGGTATGGATTTCATCCTCGGGTACAAAACCAAGATCGCGCGTTTGCAGGATATGATCGCGGAGAACATCGCGGAGCTCCTTTAATTTCCCTTGGTAGGCGGGATTCCCAGCGAGATTGTGGACTTCATCTGGATCCGTAGCTAGATCGTAGAGTTCCTCCGTCGCCTTAGGGACCTGCCAGAAGTAGGCCTGTTCCGGGGTGAGCTTCCCCTCATCAAACAGTTGCTTCCATACTCGCGTTGTGGGAGTTTGGAACATATATTCGACGTGCTGGCCCCAGGGAAGATGTGGCATGAAATTGCGAATGTAAACAAGCCGCCCGTCGGTAACACTGCGAACCAGGTCGTAACGTTCATCCATCCGACCACGCAGACCGAACAGATACGCGGGCGGCTCCGCAGCGTAAACGCCGAGAAATGGCCGCCCCTGCATGTAGGACGGCGGTTTGATTCCCACAAGGCTGAGAAGTGTGGGGCCGAGATCTACAAACGACACAAGTCGGGACGACCGACCACCCGGCTTATAGTCCGGCGGGGCCAGATGTTGGAATTTCGGAGGAATATAAACTATAAGCGGCACCTGTAGGCCCGAATTATAAGGACATCGTTTACATCGCGGCATTCCCGGCCCGTGATCCCCATAGAAAAACACGATCGTATCGTCCGCCAGGCCTGCTTCTTCTAATTCCTTCAGCTTTTCGCCGGCCATTCGGTCCATGGTGGTGATATTGTCATAATATTGGGCCCAATCCTGTCGGACTTCGATCGTATCAGGATGATATGCGGGGACACGGACCTTGGCCGGATCGTGGATCCATTCGTGGGGGCGGCGCCGCACTTGGCTTTCGTGAGTTACGGTGAAGTTGAAGATAGCAAAAAATGGCTGGCCAGGCCGCCGATTCTTCCAGTGAGCCTTGCCTGATGACTCGTCCCACACCTGCCCGGGCTTTTCAAGGTTGTAATCTTCTTTGCTGTTATTGGTGCAGTAGTAGCCCGCTTCTCGCAAAAACTGGGGATAGAATTGGGCTCCCTCGGGAGGCACAATCAGGCTCCGCATGTGTTCCGACCCCGTACTGCTGGGATACATTCCCGAAATGATGGCTGTTCGAGCAGGCGCACAGACGGGTGCCGTGGACCACGCCCGGGTGTAAATCGTGCCTTTGGCCGCGAGTCGGTCCAGATTGGGCGTATCAGCGTACGGATCTCCGTAGCATCCGAGGTGGGGTCCGATATCCTCGCAGGTGATCCACAGGATGTTGGGCCGGGATTCCTCGGCCTTTGCTTTGCCGACCCCAATGGACACCATTCCGGTGACCCAGCATAATACTCCAACAATCGTCGCCCAGGTTTTCCACCATCTGTATCGGTTCATCATCATGACCTCCCCAGATTCGAACTGAATTTCCACAAAACCGTTACCGCTCTCTCAGACTTTCCCCTGGTATCAGACCGCAGGGACGCTGGTTTTGGGTGGTGCGTGAGGTCCAAGCAACCCTGACGCATTGAGCGATATCCTGAAAGGCCGATTCATCCCAAGCGGCTGCCGCTTTCCTCGCCAGGCGGCTTTTTATAGTGTGAGTCAGAGAACAACCCATTGCAACTGGATGTACCGGTTAGCGTACCGTCAATGCCAGCGATTCAAATGCTGGTGAGCCCACGCAGGATTTGTTATCATGGCAACTGACAAAAGAGGTTTTTTGCTGGAGTTAAAGCGACATCACGGGTGGAGGATTTGCATGAGGGCATGGCTTCGGCTACTTCCGGTGATTGGTATGCTCACCCAGGTTGGGTGGACCGGTGCGTCGGCTGAGCAGCGCCTCTTTCAATACGATATCGTCGTGTATGGTGGCACTTCGGCGGGCGTGATAGCGGCCGTGGAAGCTCGGCTGCTAGGGCGAACCGTGGCCATTGTTTGTCCCGACAAGCATCTTGGCGGGATGTCGAGCAGCGGTCTGGGCTGGACCGATACCGGCAACAAGGCCGTGATTGGCGGGCTTGCTCGGGAGTTTTACCACCGTATTTGGAAACATTATCAAAAGCCGGAAGCCTGGAAGTGGCAAAAACCGGAGGAGTACGGCAATCGGGGGCAGGGGACGCCGGCGATCGACGGCGAACGCCGCACGATGTGGATTTTCGAACCGCACGTCGCGGAAGCGGTGTTTGAAGACTTTGTCCGGGAATATTCAATCCCCACCTTTCGAGATGAGTGGCTGGATCGGGAAAAGGGCGTCGTCAAACAAGATGGACGAATCCACACCATCCGGATGCTGAGCGGAAAGGTGTTCGCAGCAAAGGTGTTCATCGAGGCGACTTACGAGGGAGACCTGATGGCAGCAGCAGGGTGTCGCTATCGCGTCGGGCGGGAATCCCAAAGCGAATATGGGGAGAAATGGGCCGGCGTGCAGATTGGTGTTCTCCATCATCGTCATCATTTTGGAGTATTAAAGAAACCAGTCAGTGCCTACTGGATTCCGGGGGATCCCAGCAGCGGTGTCCTTCCCAGGATCAGTACCGAGCCGCCAGGTGAATATGGGCAGGGCGATCATCGGGTTCAGGCCTATTGTTTTCGATTGTGCCTGACGGACGTACCTGAAAATCGAGTCCCTTTTCCCAAGCCGGAAGGATACGATCCCAAGCAGTACGAGCTTTTAGTACGGATTTTCGAGGCCGGTTGGCGGGAGACGTTCGCGAAATTCGATCCCATTCCCAACCGAAAGACCGATACCAACAACCACGGTCCCATGAGTACGGATAATATCGGATACAACTACGACTATCCTGAGGCCAGTTATGAACGCCGCCGGGAAATTATCAAGGAACATGAAACATATCAAAAAGGGTGGTTTTATTTCATCGCGAATGATCCGCGGGTTCCCCAAGATGTGCAGAAGGAGATGCGTCGATGGGGACTGGCCAAGGATGAATTTGTGGACAACGGCCACTGGCCCTATCAGCTCTACATTCGTGAAGCCCGACGGATGGTGGGTGCCTACGTGATGACCGAGCACGACCTGCTGGGGAAAAAAGAGACGCCCGATTCTGTAGGAATGGGCTCATACACCATCGACAGTCACAACGTTCAGCGCTACATCACCCCGGAAGGCTACGTCCAGAACGAGGGCGACATCGGCGTGCCGACGCCGCGCCCCTATGCCATTGCTTACGGATCACTCGTGCCCCGGCGAGAAGATTGCCAGAATCTGCTAGTTCCCGTATGCGTTTCGGCAAGTCATGTGGCGTATGGTTCCATTCGTATGGAGCCGGTATTCATGATTTTGGGCCAGTCGGCAGCAGCGGCAGCGGATCTTGCCATTTCCCGGCAGGTCCCCGTACAGGATGTGCCTTATGACGAGCTTCGCGAGCGGTTGCTCAGCGAAGGGCAAGTCCTGGAATATAGTAAGAAGTAAGGTAGCCATCGCATAATTGGGAAGCTGAGACGAATAAGTGATCGACGCTTCCAACATACATGGGTGGTAACCGCCAATAGAACCCACGACTTCACCACGATGAGAAAAGGAGGTTTTCTGATGCGGCAACTGATCTTTTGGGCGGTGAGCTGCGGACTAATTTTGGGGATATTACAAACAGTGAAGACCGCCTGGGCAGCGGAATCGTTAAAGCCGGGACGATTAACGATTGTTCCTTTCACGGCTGTCCATGTGGAGGACGAATTCTGGGCACCCCGAATCCGGACCAATCGGGAACGGTCCATCCCGCACAATTTGAAGTGGTGTGAGGAGACGGGGCGGATTTCTAACTTCGCCAAAGCCGCTGGACTCATGGAGGGCAAATTTGAAGGCATCTATTTTAATGACTCTGACGTTTATAAAGTCCTGGAAGGGGCGGCCTACGCTCTGGCCCAACATCCGGATCCACAGTTGGAAAAAGAGGTGGACCGCATCATTGGGTTGATTGCGGCGGCACAACGGCCGGACGGCTATCTCAACACGTATTACACACTCACAGGCCTCGACCAACGATGGACCAACTTGCCCGTGATGCACGAGCTCTACTGTGCCGGTCATCTCTTCGAGGCGGCCGTGGCCCATCATCGCGCCACGGGCAAGCGGACATTTCTCGATGTGGCTATCAAGTTAGCGGACCACATTGATAGTATCTTTGGTCCAGGGAAGAAATACGGTGTTCCCGGCCATGAGGAAATCGAGCTGGCGCTGGTCAAACTCTATGAGGTGACCGGTGAAAAGCGGTATTTCGACCTGGCCAAGTTTTTTATTGATGAACGCGGCAACACTACGCATCGGCAATCTTACGGGCCTTATTGTCAGGATCACCTTCCCGTTCGGCAACAAAGCGAAATAGTTGGCCACGCTGTTCGCGCGATGTATCTTTACTCGGGCGTGGCGGACGTCGCTGCATACACGGGTGATCCAGAGCTCATGGCGGCGATGGACCGCATCTGGAAGGACGTTACACTCCGCAAGATGTACATTACTGGGGGGATTGGGGCGCGGCACGAGGGTGAAGCCTTCGGCGAGGCCTATGAGCTGCCCAATGAGTCCGCCTATTGCGAGACGTGCGCCGCTATCGGACTCGTCTTGTGGGCGTATCGGCTGGGGCTGATGCACGGGGACGCTCAGTATGCCGACGTTTTGGAAAGAACACTTTACAACGGCGTTCTCTCAGGCGTGGCACTGGATGGGGAACATTTCTTCTATGTCAATCCGTTGGCCTCCGCTGGCGACCATCATCGCCAGCCGTTCTTCGGTTGCGCTTGCTGTCCCACCAATGTGGTTCGTTTGATTCCTTCGGTGCCAGGCTACGTTTATGCGATTCGACCGGCCGAGGGTGATCGCCCCGTTGAGTTATTCGTCAACCTGTACATTGGCGGTGAGGCAAAAGTGGACCTGGGATTTTCGCAGCCGGTCAACATTCGCCAGAAAACACGGTATCCCTGGGACGGCCGGGTTGAACTGACACTCTCACCGCCCTCGGAAGTGGAATGGACGCTTCGGCTGCGGATTCCCTCATGGTGCCGAGAAGCCACGGTGAAGCTCAATGATCAGGCTGCGACGCCGGTGGACTTCGCGAAACTTGATCGGGGGTATTATGTAATCCGCAGGAAGTGGAAAGATGGGGATACAGTCACGCTGAATTTAGCCATGCCGGTGGAACGAATCGAAGCCCATCCCAAAGTGCTGGCCGATCGAGGACGCGTGGCAGTTCAGCGAGGACCGATCGTCTATTGTCTGGAAGCTGTGGACAACGGTTTCGACGTCAGATCTGCGGTGCTGGCCAGGGATCCCCAGTTTGAGACAGAATTCCGCCCGGACCTTCTGGGGGGCATTGTGGTGATCAAAGGAACGGCAGCGGATGGACGTCGGCTGGTTTTCGTGCCCTATCACCTGTGGGATCATCGCGATCCGGGGCCCATGGTGGTCTGGGTGCGACAGGCAGGCAAACCCCGTCATCTCGATCCCAACGACCCGACTTGGGAAGGCCGGTTGTATCGGCCTCTCCATCCCGCCACCTTGACAGGCGAGGAAGGACTCAGCGCCACGGAAGGCGCTCGGCCTTCTGCTTCTCATTGCTGGAGGAGTGATTCCGTGGACGCGCTGAACGATGGGATAGAACCGAAAGATTCCAATGATCATTCAATCCCACGGTTTACCTGGTGGGATCACCGGGGGACACAGGAGTGGGTCCAGTATGATTGGGAAAAGCCAGTGGTCGTAAAAGGGGTCCGCGTGTACTGGTTTGACGATGAGCCCCGGGGCGGACATTGCCGCCTGCCTGCTAGTTGGCGGATTCTTTACCGAAAAGGCGACGCCTGGGTCCCGGTCTCTATCCAGGGTGCCCCTCCAGTGGTCAAAAACGGATGGAGCGAAGTGCAGTTTGAACCGGTGGAGACGACCGGCCTACGGCTGGACGTCCAGTTGCAGGCCAATTGGTCTGGCGGAATTCTGGAATGGCAGGTCGTCGAAGCGCGGTAAGATTAATGCGACGCCGGTGGACTTGGAGACGCAGTGGTTTGGGAATGCCCGGGAAAGGTTAGTTCGATTGTGACTCATTGCTCTCCGATGCGTTCTCGGATGCCGGCCGCAGCTTGCCGGACATTAGGTCGTACATCAAACCGAGGAGAGTGTCCGCGGGAATGGTGTAGGTCTCCGTCCGGCCTGCCCGCGCGATGTTGATGCCCACGACCCGACCGTCGATGTCCACGACCGGTCCGCCGCAGAGCTGGGGCGGAACCACGCCATCGTGTTGGATAACTCGCGGAAAATCGTCCGCGCGGCGACTCAGGCCCACGTCAGAGCGGTTCTGCATTTCCCTGCGCCGCTGGCTTGGCGTGTCCAACTGTTTGAGCGTGGCAGTAATCTCCAGGGTTTGGTCGCCGCGCCGCAGCTTGAGTTTAACGGTGTCACCGGGACGGTGGCGACGAATTGCCTCAATGACGTCCGTGGTCTTGGGGGTGGGTTTCCCGTCCACTTCCAGCACGATATCGCCTTCTTCAATTCCGGCCGCAGCGGCCGCCGATTGTTCCATCACCCGCGTGATCCGAGGGCCTGCTTCCGTGTCTTCCAACGTGACGCCCAGGATTCCCGGTTGCGGTGGAATCCGCCGCGGTGGGGCCCCCACGATTCCAACAGCCAGCGGAACATCTTGGCGAAATCCGACGGAAATCATCCAGTAGCCCGGCCTGCAATCTACAGAAGCTGCCCACGGGATTGGGGGTAAATGACGCGCTTCTACCTTGAGCATGGCGAGGTCGTATTCTTCCTGAATTCCCACGATTTCGGCGGGCAGTTCTCGATCGTCGGATAATTTGCAGGTGATGGGGGATTTCAGTTCGCTGGCCTTGGTAAGGATCCAGCCGTCGGGGCCCACCACAGTACCCAAGACTGTGTCGCGGCCGTTGCATCGAACCATAACGACGCATGCCCGAACATCAGACGAAATGACACCTGCGACAACGCGTTTGACGTCTTCACTATCCCGTCCGGGAATCGGATCCTGCCAGATGTCTCCCTTGGCCAGGCGATCCCAATTGGAGCGGAAGACATCCACTGGAACGTGATAATTCATCGTGGTGGGACCGGCAATGCGGCTGTGGATGCCCACTACTTTGCCGGTCAAATCCACCAGCGGCCCACCGGAGTCCCCTCCTACCAGGGGACAGTCCGTGCGAATGAAGGTGTCTCGATTGCGAAGGACTCGGCCAAGTCGGGCGACGGGCGGCCTCTCCGCAACGTAACCCAGCGGATGGCCCAGCGCCACGACCCACGTTCCTTCAGGTAGTTCTTTGCTCACCCCCATTTCAGCGTGGGACCATGGGCCAGCCTCGGTGATCTTGATGAGCCCCGCGTCGGCATCCTGGTATCTCCCGAGCGTCTCCCCT
>NZ_JBAMME010000206.1:34786-45718 GCF_039793925.1 Thermogutta sp.
TCCCCTTTGACGTGCCTCCCATCGGCGAGAATAAGTTCACAGCTTTGATGTGGTTCACCAACCACGTGGCCGGCGGTCAAAACATAGCCGTCCTCGGTGACGATCACCCCGCTCCCCTGCGTATTGCCGATCCGCACTGCGACGATGCATGGTTTAAGCTGTTCAATCAATTCTGCCACTTGCTTTTGGAGGTCCCGCATCTGGCCAGCATCTTTGGGGGCCTCTGCCACCGGAATGGCAGGTTCCGCCCAAACCAAAACGGCAACCTGCACTGGTGGAGAGACAGTCATCGCAAACAGTGCTACGGCAAGCCACACGCGTGGAAATAAACTCGAATAGCGGCGAAGGAAAACGAGAAGTTGAGATCCCATCATAACGCTTTTACTCCTATCCGAATGAACGGAAGCCTCTAAGCCCGATTTTTTCCCTATTGTTGGCAGGCCTTTGTCCTGACGCAACAAGGAAGCCACGGTCTATGACGCGGTTGTGGGGTGCTTCTGGGACGAGGAAAAAAGAATCCGCCTGGATTATGGCCGGGATTTGGTGAGCCGGACCGATGGCCGTTTCGGCGGCGCCATCCCTTCTCCTAGGTAGAATCCCGGATGGGCCGGTTGATTGTAGCCCACATTCTGCCAGGCGACCCCGAGCCGGTACACGGGGTCGTGCATGAGCGTCACAAACCGATGGTTGGTGGGTTCGGGGGTTGTGAAAAGATACAAAGCGCGACCATCACTCGTTCGCCAAAGGATTTCTTCCCGCCAATCGCCGAGGATATCCGCACAGAGGCAGGGATTGGCCTTTGTGCCGTTGTTGGAGGCGCATCCGTACTGGGATGCGTCGAGAAGCGTCACCGTACTTTCAGTTTCGGGGATCCACTTTTCAATTCGGGTGCCGCTGAGGAGTTCTCGGAGGAGATCGCCGTCCCACCATACACCCATGTTGCACGACCGGGGAGCACGTTCCGCAATGCGTTGGCCACGACAGTTGTACAGACCCTGTAGGCCTGGACCAATGGCCCAGCATTCTAGACCGCGATAGCGCGGGTCGATGTCCAGCGCCAGCCCGCGAGCTACATCTGGGGAGGCCAATCCCCACACAACCTTGCCCGTCGCAGCATCGCGCAAATTCGCGCCATAGGGATGGGAGGGGCGTTCGTGAATCCCGAAGACTTCAAGCCCCGGCCTGTCGGGATCGATGTCCGTCAAATGCAGTGCGTCTCCATGTCCAAGGCCCGTGGAATAAAGGCCATGACCGTTGTGATCGATGGCGCACGCACCGTAGATGATCTCGTCACAGCCGTCGTCGTCAACGTCCGCGACGGCCAGATTGTGGTTGCCCTGCCCCCGATAAGCGCGGTTGGAGTCCGGGCCTGCGTCGCTGTCGAAAACCCATATCAGTTGAAGTCGTTGATTGCGATAGTTCCAGGCCGCCAGTACAGTCCGCGTGTAATATCCCCGGCACATGACCACGCTGGGATGCTCGCCGTCAAGATAGGCCACGCATGCCAGAAATCGGTCGGAGCGGTTGCCGTAATCGTCGCCCCAGTCTTGGACACGACCTCGTGGCGGTACGTAGGGGACGGTCGTGATAGCGCGTCCGGTTGGCCCGTCAAACACGGTGAGGTACTCAGGACCTGTGAGGATGAGCCCCTGGCTGTCACGATAACGGGCGGTGGGCGACCCGATCACATGCCCTACTCCGTCCACGGTCCCGTCGGCGGTTCGGCAAACGACTTCGGCACGGCCATCCCCATCCAGGTCGTAAACAATGAAGGGGGTGTAATGTGCCCCTTCGCGAATATTCGGACCGAGGTTAATTCGCCAGAGGAATTTGCCGTCCAGGGTATAAGCCTCTAATTTTGTCTCGCCTGTTGGTCCGCGCTGCGAATTGTCGCGCGGACGCATTTCCTGCTTCAGCACGATTTCGTATCTGCCGTCCCCATTGAGATCTCCGACGGAGGCGTCGTTCGGCATATGCCCCGGCAACGTTTGAAGGGGGATGACCAGATACCTCTGCCCCAGTTCAACTTTGACCACCGCTGGTTCGCCGAGGTTGCGGCCGTTTGCCACGGGCGTCACGCGATAGATCCGGGGAAATGGTGCCGTTCGATCGGAATCGATGAAATGAGTTGTCATATGCAGGACCGACGGAGTGAGCCTGTGCCAAACGCCCATGGAATCCTGCCGATCAACATAAAAGCCGATCTCTTCGGGATCGTCCGCCAGCAGTCGCCAGCTAAGCATGACGGTCTGGTCTCCGCGGTCGATCGCAACACAGCCGCGATCAAGGGCCTCCATTTGGCGCTCACCCCCGGAGCTGTGTACGTTCGTGAACAGACACCAGCCCACCACGGCACCCAGGAAAAGGCATTTTTCCAGGCTAATTATTGAATACCTCATGACAGCAAGTCATCGAATACGGAAATTGGATAACAATGTGCCTGCTTTCCCTTCATTTTGTGTCAGGTTGGTACCAAATCAAATGGGCGGCTGAATCGCAAGCTATTCGCAGCACCCAGCGCTTGCCCCAGTGAACAATGCATTTAGACAAACACATTGGCGAACGCCACTGTTCTCTAGATCATTGCCCTCTCTGGCGGACCCATGCCGCATTCTGCCCGACGGAAGTAAAGCGGCGGGTTCTCTGACAACCGTTTTCAGGCGGAGCATTCTTGGGAGAACGTGCTACAAAAAACGCTTTCCCCGTAGAGGCCCGCATGAACTAGGTCAAGTATAACCGTTGGGGGAACTCAGATCGGTATAAAAACTCTGGTAAAGGCAAGTTCTTTTATACGTAATGGGACAGGTGCGTAACGGTACGGGGGCCCGTCGCAACGGCCCAGCCAATCCTCGGCCCTGGGGAAATTGTCGCTCCGTCCGTGGACACTGGCTCGTGTGTACTCATCCGGATCAGCCATCAGGGCAATTCATGAGTTGCCCCGACCGTATCAGCTAATTCCAGCACCCGGAGGCGAATCCTCATCCACCCACTGGTTTGAAATTGGGCGCACTTTAGAGCATCGTCTATTGTCGGGTGCCAATCACGGGGAGAAAATGATGCTTTACCGTAGAGAGAAAACGTCAATCCGACCGCCCATGTTCAATCAGATCATGGACTTCCTGTATCGATTCGCTCTGTGTTTTGTTCCCCTGTTTGCCGCGGTGGACGCAGTGGGCTTGCTCCCGCTGTTTTTGAGCCTGACAGAGGGGCTAACGCCCACGGTCAAACAGCGCATCCTATGGCAGATGGTTCTCACGGCAAGCTCTGTCGTCATTGTGTTTGTCGTCGTAGGGCAGGTCCTCCTCCAATTCCTGGGCATTACGATTGCCGATTTCATGGTGGCAGGCGGCACCATGCTCTTTATTGTGGCCATGAACGACCTCTTCGCCACGGATAAAGGGCGGCCCCATTTGGATACGGAATCTCTGGGGGCTGTTCCGCTGGGTGTGCCTCTCACTGTGGGACCGGCCGTCCTGACCACGGTGCTTTTGCTGGCCAACCAGTATGGAAAGCTGCCGGCCCTTTCGGCAGCACTCGCCAACGTTGTTCTGGCGGCGGGGCTGTTCTCGGTCGCAGCCAAGATTGAGAGATTTCTCGGGCGGGACGGAGTACGAACGATGTCGAAGATCGCTTCCCTGCTGATGGCCTCTATTGCCGTGATGATAATCCGAAAAGGAATCCTCGAAATCCTGCACGACGCTTCGGTGCATATGGAAGCGCTGAACCTTTTCCGCCCGTTGGTTCCCGAGCTCACGACGAAGCTGTGACAGGTTCGGAAACCAAACTGCGAATCCGCTCAATCAGCCGCCCAATCATATCCTTTTTCTGCTTGAGGAGTTCCCGCACGTCGTAAAATCGGGCATGACGGATTTCGCAGTGGAGATCGGCCTCTTCACGCTCCAGCAACTCAAGGATGAGTTCCCATTCCTCACGCGACAAGAGTTCTGCGTTCATAGCCGCACCTCCGCTCCAAAGCATTCCCGGTTTCCTCCACGCCCGCAATTATGGTAGGGCGGGGACACCCGGTGGACAAGCTCATCAGGGCGTCAGCCGACAGGCTTGTGTGCTGGGAGAATTGCCGCGGCGCGGTGGGTTCGCAAGCTCAGGCGCTGCAACTTTTCGTGTGGAGAAGCAACCACAGAAAGATGTGCTGCCTCCGCCCAAATGGAATCCTGGGTAATGTCGGGTGCCCGCCGCAACTCCACATTGGCGCTGGTCGGCACAACGACGCGATGTTCCCCTTGGGCGTCTCGCCATGTGAATATCCGTTGTCCCGCCTCCTCTTTCTCTTCGACGTTTGTCCCATGTGGAATCGCGGCGCGGACGATGGTCTTTTCTTCGGGCAGGTCACCGTTGGTTCTCTTGACTACCTCCACGAGATAATCCCAGACCGGTCGGAGCACGACCACCCGCAGGGACGTTTTGTCCGGCGCGCCGCCTGCGCGAAGGGTGCTGCCGTAAGTGAAGATGCCGTTTTCGTCCGTGATGAGGCGTTCGTCCAGATGATCGTCTTCGGCATCGAGAAGAATTTCCAGGCCGACGGCCGGCTGGCCGTCCACTTCCAGCTGGCCGCGAATCGGATAATAAGCGTGTGGACTCGTGAAGGCCCAGTACAGCCCGACCATAGTCAGGAATAACAGGCCAGCAAAGACCCGATAATCGAGCAGGCCGCGCCACGCGTTTTCACCCCGGAGCGCATCCCAGGGCTTCTCCCACACGAGGGACAAGCTTTCCGGCGTGTGCTTGTGAGGGAGCAAAAGCGACAGGATGACGATGAGAACGGATTCAAAGCAGAACAAGATAAACGCCATAAATAGACTGTTAATTTTTAGAATTCCCATCCAAGTGAGAATAAACACACCGATCCCCAAGAGCGAACCTCCCACCAGAATGATGAACGCAGCCCAACCCGACGTCTTTCGCCAGAACACACCCCATAAAAAGACGACCGCAGTGGGGGGAGCCACAACCGGAAACACATCGACCATTGCCTGGAAGATGGTAGTGTCCCTCCGGCCCAGCGCCATGGTCCAGGCCACCGCGATACACATCGCGACAAAAGTGGCAACTCGCCCTACCCACACCAAATGCCGGTCTGAAACCTCCCCACGCCAGCGTTTGTAGATGTCGTAGCTAAAAAGTGTTGCAATTGAATTAAGAGCGCCCGACACCGTGCTCATCAATGCCGCCAGAAGGGCGGCAATAACGATTCCGCGAAACCCTGGCCCCAGAAGCAGATTGATCATGTGGGTGTATGTTTTTTGCGTATCGGGTGAGCCATCGGTGGTGGTTGGCAGCGGGGGCAGCTTGCCCGTGTTCACCAGGCCCAGACAAATCACGCCCGGCAGCACAAACAGAAACACCGGCAAAATTTTGAGAAATCCAGCAAACAGAGGCCCAATCCGGGCATGGTTTTCGTCCCGAGCACCCAGAACGCGCTGCACAATCGTCTGATCTGTGCACCAGTACCACACCCCCAGCACGGGGTAGCCCAAAAACACCGCGTACCACGTGACACCCGTAGGATCGGCGCTGGAGCGAAGGATGCTCAGATTGACGGGATGAACGGCTTCTTTCAGCCCGTGCCACCCACCGATCATGTTCATGCCGATCCACGTGATGCACGCTGCACCGGTCAACAGCACCACGGTCTGGATGGTTTCCGTCCACACCACAGCCAGCAACCCGCCGACGATCGTGTAAATCGCCGTCGCCCCGCACATCCCCAGAACGGTCCAGAATCGGTATTGCTCAGGATTCCCATTTACAAAGGCGGGTAGAATCGTTCCTTCGAGCACGATCGCCCCCGTCAGGAGCGAGAAACCAATATGGACCACCACAGCGGAGAATATGGAGAGCACCGCAAGATAGTCGCGGCATGCCCGATTGTAGCGACGCTCTAGAAAATCAGGCAACGTGGCGACGTTTGCCCGCAAGTAAAACGGCGCAAAGAAAAGGGACAAAATGATCAACGTGAATGCCGCCATCCACTCGTAGTTGCCGTAAGTTAGCCCCGACGTAAAACCATTTTGAGCAAAGCTGACGAGGTGGATCGTAGAGATATTCGTGGCGAAAAGGGCCATGCCGATCATCGGCCAGGGGAGCGACCTGCTTGCCAGAAAATAGTCTGTCCCGCGGACTCCCTGGCGTCTCAAACCGGCCAAACATCCTAGCAAAATGATGCCCACCAGATATCCCAACACAATGGCAAAGTCGAGCCACGATAGGGTGACATGGCTGAACTGCGTAATCGTGCCGCCAGGCTCGGCCGCAATAGCACGTGGGCCCAGCAGCAAGCCGATACCGATTCCGAGCATAACGGCAAGCGTTCGAGCGGCACCTCGCGCGGACTGCGAACTACCTACGTTTGACAATAACGGACGCCAAATCATCCGGAACATATCCCGTTTCCCGCGTGTAAGCTGGTTCGATAAAGTGCTGTGAGTGTAATCACCCATTCCCTAAGCGTAACCAAGCCGTGGCCAGAAAAACCTCTCATTCACGATTAATCCCGTGGCACAAACGCAGCGTCACGAGCGAACCGATTTCCATTTCCCAGTCTCGTTGCTCTCTCATTCAGTTTTGGTAAGTCGCCGATCAAAAGCGCCAATTTAGTCACGCGCTTTTCTCTCCGCAAGGTTGACCGTATTGCAATACTCCAGGCTTGTTGGGGCAACTCGCCGGACACAGCTCGGCACGTTATCATGAACGGCGTTTGCGTGTTTCCTTAGTATGCTTTTTATTCGTAGGAGGTGTCCTCATGCGCTTGTGCGTCCGTTACGACAGATTGGTTCGGTGGATTTGCGGGTTGATAGGGACTCTCTTGCTGGCGGTCTGGGCTGCCGGTGTGGCGTATGGGGAATTGCCACCAATCGAAAAGGTGGAGCTCGGTACAAACCGAGCCCTGCGTGTCAATGGCAAGCCTTTCTTGCCAATCATGGCCTGGCTGCAAAATCCGTCCAATTTTTCTCTGGTTAAGAAATGTGGCATGAACACAGTGGCCGGATATTGGCCCCGGGCTGGGGGAACACAGAATGTGGCGGAATATCTGGAGCTGGTTAAAGCGGCAGACCTGTACGGAGTGATGCCCTACGACCCGGCCATCAAAGATCATCCGGCCTTGCTTGGCTATATCCACGATGACGAGCCCGACCTTCCTCACCAGGAGAGTTCTGCGGACGTTCAGCCGGGGCCCGGCTTGCGTCTTAATCCGAAAACCCCCTTGTGGCGTATGGTGGACGGAGACGAATCCTCGTGGTCAGTTCTCGATCCCCTTGAAAATGCAGAGTGGACGATTCGGTTGCAATCACCAGTAACCGTCAGCCAGCTAGCTTTTTGGCTTACAGTATCACCGGGATTGAGCGTCGCCACGGAGATCGCGCTCTTGGACGGCGATCGCGAAGTCGCCCGTTTCAATCTGGAAGCCAAACGCGGAAAACAAGAATTCGCCTTATCGGAGCCGTTGACGGCGAAAGCGTTTCGGTTTCGGATCGTTCGCATTGAGAGAGGGCAGAACGAATGGGGTTCCATTAGCGAGGTGGCCGCGTATGACGCCGAGGGTAAAAATGTGTTTCTTTCGCCGCCCAGGTTGGTACCCCGACAGTGGCCGGAAAGAACGAAAGAAGTTTACCAAAAGATCAAGTTGGCCGATCCTTCCCGACCAGTCTTCATGACCTTCACCGGATATTTTCATCCACATTTCGGTAAATGGAGCGACCAGGAACGGCAGTTGCTTTATCCGGCGTACATTGAGGCAACGGACGTGGTGGGCTTCGACATTTACCCCATTTATGGATGGAACAAGCCGGAATGGATCCATCTCGTCTACGAGGCTACCGCACAACTCACAGAAATGGCCGGACAGCGCCCCGTGTATGCCTGGATCGAAACAAGCAAGGGCGGACAATACACGGGCCCGTTAGAGAATCAGAAAGAAGTAACGGGGCGGCATATCCGTGCCGAAGTTTGGATGGCACTCTGCGGCGGCGCGACGGCCATTGGATATTTCACCCACGTGTGGAAACCGGCATACAGCCAGTTTGGGGTGCCGGAAGAGAACCAGCGGGCTCTCAAAGAGATCAACGATCAGCTCACGCGCCTGGCGCCGGCCATTCTCGCCACCAGGGAGACTGAAAAGCTCCGTATGGAAGTGCCCGAGAAGGCCCGATTGGCCGCGTTCCTCACCAGGCATGAGGGATTCGCATATATCTTCGCTGTCAATTACGATCCCGAGGAAAAGCCCATGGCAGCGAGATTCATTCTTTCCGATCTCCCTGGCCTGGCTTCCGGATCCGTGGAGGTGGTGGATGAGGAGAGGTCGCTGCTTCTGAGCAATTCGCAGTTCGTCGATAGCTTTGGTCCCCTGGCGGTGCATATCTATCGGATTCGCCTGGAGTAATGCCAGGAGGCCAATCTTCGCACGGCCCGTGTCATTCCGCCATTGAATGAATCACACAGTTACAGAGTCTGGGAGTATCGCTCAGTTCGCGTCATGGGCTCTCGGCTGCGCAACGAAAAGGCCGGTTGGATTGGAGGTGGCCGGAGAGGCCGAAAACGGCGCGAAACCTGGTCTATTCCAACGACACCCCAGCGTCCCCGTTGATTGCCAACGGGAAAACCAACCGTTATGATAGGGGCCAGCGTGTTTCGGGTGGGGAGTCAACCCCCGCAAGAAGAGTTCGTGTCAGTCCGCGCCACGGGGAAGAGTATTCACGGCTGAGCGGCTTCGAATTGCTCGTTTTTTGTTGGTAGGAAAAATTACGTTCAGCGATCTTTTCCAGCAATCGCGAAATGTCAGGAGGTGGCTTATGTGGAAGCTTTTCGGTTCCGGTACAACCCCCGTTCTGGATCAGCGAACGCGATACGGGCTGTTTTTTGTGATTGTCGCTCTCAGCATAACGACGCAAGTTGTGTTCGGCGCAGAGCCGTCGCACAGCCCGTCCGAAAAGGTTGCCTGGATTGAACGGGCCGATCCCGGTCTGGACGAACTGATTGCTCCCGATGCTCTGGTGGAAATACTCGCTGAGGGGTTTGAGTGGTCGGAGGGGCCGGTCTGGATTCCCGAAGGTGGATATCTTCTCTTTTCGGATGTGCCGAAGAATACGATCTACCGATGGAAGGAAGGGCAGGGGATTGACATATTTTTGAAACCTTCCGGCTACACAGGTTTCAGGGAGAGGGGCGGTGAGTCGGGATCGAACGGTTTGGCACTGGATCGCCAGGGCCGGTTGCTCCTTTGTCAGCACGGCGATCGACGGGTAGCCCGATGGGAAAAAGGGTGTTTCATCACATTGGCCGACCATTACGAGGGAAAGCCGCTCAATAGCCCGAACGACCTAGTCGTCAAATCGAACGGCGATATTTACTTCACCGATCCTCCCTATGGGATGACGCCGGAGGCACAGCGAGACCCAAATGCGCTGGGATTTTGCGGGGTCTATCGCATTTCAGCGGACGGCAAACTGACTCTGCTGGTACGGGATATGACCCGGCCAAATGGGATTGCCTTTTCTCCAGACGAGAAGACTCTCTATGTCGCGCAGTCGGATCCCCAGCGCCCTCTTTGGATGGCATTTCCTGTGCGTGAAGACGGAACGCTAGGGGAAGGCAGGGTGTTCTTCGACGCTAAACCATGGCAACAATCTGGGTTACCGGGATTGCCTGATGGAATGAAAGTGGACCAGAAAGGCAATCTCTTTGCCACCGGACCAGGCGGTGTTAACATTTTTCGCCCGGATGGTACGTTTCTCGGCCGCATCCGTGTGAAGGTGCCCACAGCAAATTGCGCTTTTGGCGATGACGGGTCTACTCTCTATATCACCGCCGACATGTACTTGTTGCGAGTAAAAACGAAGACGAAAGGGTTAGGTTTCTGAACTCGTCAGAGCGAAATGGCGGAGAAAGACGAAGGAGGCTGTCGCGGGTGACAGCTTGGACCCCGTAAAAACCATTTTGAGAGGAGTGAGGATGCCATGCATCGGAAGGAGATCCTGGCAAAACTGGCAGCGGGTGAGATCTCTCTGGAAGAGGCGGATCGGCTGCTTGCTGAACTTGGACCGGAGTTGCCCCCGCTGACGTGCAAAGTCAGCCCCAAGGGGGCCGTGAGTGTCTACGGACTGCAACGGATGCCGGTCACCCTGTACGCCGATCAGTGGTTTCGCCTGCTGGAATTCGGTGAGCAGATCCGTGCATTTATCGAACGGCATCGCGCCCAACTTCGCTGGCGTGAGAAAGGTGAAATGACTGAAAAATTGGCTTCGCCGGAAAGCGGGGCCGATACCCATGGCGCGAGCAGTACTGCCAGCGATCCGCATGAGACCTCCCAAGGGACATGCGCCTAAACGGCAAGTCGCCACACGGAATCAGGGTCGGCGGGGCGAAGAAAAAATCCTTTCAACTTACAAATGCGGACTTCTCACAGTACCGATATGCTCGAAAAATAAATCCAAAACAGTCTCGACTACTGTTGGAGCGAATAGAGGAGGATGTTTATTCCAAGTCGGGCGGCGTCTTCCGGAGTATAACCGCGACAGCCCACTGTTTGTTGACGCTCAAGTGCACAACTGAGATCGTAAGGCGAGAAAATTACCGCCCAGCGGTCGTCAATGCGGATGCCCTCCAGTTCTGGTGGGACACGTCTTAAGGCCTCTGCAGCCGGGCTTTCTGGGCCGACGGGTTGGGGATCGCGACGGGTGACGAATCTCACATCAAAGCCGCCATACGCCGTGGTGTAAATGGGATCATCGGGTGGGATGGGCTGAAGGGGATGATCGGGTATCAATGTTGCGAATTCTCGCCGGAATGACTCGGCAAACGCCCGATTGGCACACACGGCATCGGCCAGGATCATACCCCCGCGTTCCAAATAAACGCGAAGTTGCTGTCGCTCATCGTCGGTCAGCCGAAAGGCGTTTCTCCCGTGCATGAATGCTA
>NZ_JBAMME010000207.1:0-45622 GCF_039793925.1 Thermogutta sp.
TCGCGCACCTAATCCTCAGCCATTTCACGCCTGGAGATTTTACAAGCTAAGTTTTCCAAGACAGGGAAAATTGGATGAGTTGGCCGAGCTCCCTTTCCCCGGCGAACCGAAGACCGGTATTCGTAACGGGTAGCTCGGTACACGACGAGAAATCATGTCAGGGACCAAATCCCGCGCTAAGGCTGGTGAGTGAGGCTGAGAAAATGCCGTTCTTTACCCAGAAAAAAGTGCACGAAGTTCAAAGTTTTGTTCTCAAGTTTATCAACAGTCATTCGGAAGTGGCCGAGTCGATCGAGCTTGGAAAGCGACGGGAGTCTCGTGCCCGATTGTGCGTCGTGGCGCTGCTGATACCGTATGACGCCAAGACGATCCCGATTCATGAAAAATTGCCAGTGATTACGAAGGAATTCTCTTCCACCGGGATGTCCGTGATTCTGTCCGAACCCCGCGGGTACGACCGGGTGGTGGTTGCTCTGAAATACCAGGGGGAAATGCGATTCATTCTTGCCCGGGCCGTACATCTGACGCCCATGGGTGGCGGCTTCTTCCAACTCGGGCTGGAGTTCCTGCAGATCCTTCACCCGGGCGACCATCCCGAACTCCGCGAGGTCGTCTTCTAAAAGCAGGAAAGGCGTTACCCGGTTTGGGCAACACCTCGCCAGGCCACCAACTTGCCCGGGCTATGGGCTCGGGGTCGGAGCGCAACGTTCTGATTTACTACCAACGAAGGCTAAACCCAAATCTCGGTCCGTAGATTCCGATCCCGCCGTGGCTGTGCGAGTAACCATAGTATCGAGGCCTGTGGCAGTCATCGTACCGGGGAGGCACTATGATCACGGGCGGATGGTAAGGATGGGGCTTTACGATCAGAGGTGGCTGGATATGGCGGGGATGATGGTAGCCATACCAGTAATCGTCATATTCATGAATAAACGAGTAGACGCCGACTCCGAAGGTTGGGCCTCGACGGTCACCTCGTCCCCAGTCGTCGTGCCCGAGCGCACTTTGAGCGCCAGCCAGGCCCACCAAACAAACTGCAGCCAGTAGCCATTTTCCACACATGACACCCTCCTTTTCCGACAGAGCTCTCTTGATCTGGGCCACGCAACCAACCGACATCCTGCTGTATTGCATATCCCGTGCCAAGATTGGTCGCTGATCCGTAAGTGATGAAAAGAAAAAGAGATAACGATGAGTGCACGAATTCACCGTGCCGGACGAGCCAACCCCGGCGCAGCATTAATGACTGCGCATGCGCATCTTCAGCGCAGCGCTATCGAGCGGAGCAATCTCAGTCGGTCGCAATCGCGTGGCGCTTCCCATTATGAGATCGTCTCAAAATCCGGAATGTACCAATAATTCCGAGTGAGCACGATAGAAGTGGGAAACAATTGTTTGGCCGCGGGGCAATCGATTCACTACTTTCAGGGGTCACTATGTTGCGGCGGCTCGAAGCTCCTCGATCTTCCGGCAGATCGCGTCGGCCATTTCCTGCGTGCCAACTGCTGTCGGGTCATTACGATCCGGCTTGAGATCGTAGGTCACGTATTTCCCTTCGCGGATCACCTCGGCCACAGCCCGTTCGAGCAAGTCGGCCGCTTCTTTCTCGTTTAAATAGCGGAGCATGAGAACTGCGGACAAAATGAGCGCGGTGGGATTAACCTTGTTAAGTCCTTTGTATTTCGGGGCGCTCCCATGTGTAGCCTCAAAGACTGCGCCGTTTTCCCCGATGTTGGCCCCCGGTGCCACGCCGAGTCCGCCCACTAGTCCGGCTGCCAGGTCACTGATGATGTCCCCGTAAAGATTTGGGAGGACAAGCACATCGTAGAGTTCGGGCTTTTGTACGAGCTGCATGCACATGTTGTCCACAATGCGGTCTTCGAATTCGATATCCGGAAACTCCTGAGCGACTCGCCGTGCCACATCGAGGAACAATCCGTCAGTGAATTTCATGATATTGGCCTTGTGCACGGCCGTGACTTTCTTGCGATTGTTTTCCCGAGCATACCGGAAAGCGAATCGCACGATACGCTCGGTCCCCGAAATGCTGATGGGTTTGATAGAGATGCCCGTTTCTTCGGCTCCCGTCTTTACTTTTCGGTCGGTAGACAAGCGGTTGATGGTGCTGATCAGTTCAGCAGTATTGGGCTGGCCACGCTCAAATTCGACACCCGCGTAGAGATCTTCCGTATTTTCGCGAATGATTACCAGGTCCACCGGCACGCGTTCGAAAAATGTCCGCACTCCGGGATAGTATTTGCACGGACGCACGCATGCATACAGACCTAGTTCCTGGCGAAGATACACGTTAATGCTGCGGAAGCCGGTTCCGACCGGCGTGGTGATCGGGGCCTTTAAAGCACAGCGAGTCCGCCGGATGCTTTCCATCGTCGCCTCTGGGAGTGGCGTCCCGGTCCTTTCCATGACATCCACCCCGGCTTCCTGAACATCCCAGCGAATTTCGACACCGGTGGCATCCACACAACGTCGAGCCGCAGCGGCCAATTCCGGCCCGGTTCCATCGCCGGTAATGAGAGTCACCTCGTGAGCCATGCTTTTTCCTTTCTCATCAGGCCAACGTGTTTATGAGACGGTCAGAATCGGCACCCATTTACCCGAACGAGATTCACACTCGCGCAAATAGGGATCGCGCCAGCAGGCCGCTCCTGGCCGATTCGAACCGGAGCCTTTCCCGGGCAATTAGCACAATGACACATGGCGAAATTTAAATGGTAACGATTTTTCGCCGGCCGTGGGAGCCGCCCCATGCGGTGCCTTTGACGACCACATGCTACCGACGCTACCGATGTCTGTTTTTTGCAGGACTGCGTATCCCGCCGGGACCGCTGCAACAATTTTTCGACCAGCGGCAACGAATCATCCCGGATAATCAGCCTATTGTGGCGAAACTGTGCCGAAAGTCGAACATGCCGCCGAGGTTCTGGAGGAGAAAAACTGGGCGGATTATAATAACGCTCTTGCCGCTCCAAAATCGGACGGCGCGTTTGGTCCATAGTATCCCTCCCTACGCGGGGACGAAGAAACGCCCTCAAGATTCCCCGCGAAATCAAAAATTTGTCTCCAGCCAGGGCTGGGATGAACCGCGGACACGGAAAGGCCGTAGCTTCCGTAAAACGACTACTGCAGTGGCGAAGCGGGGCCGACTCGTGCATTCCCAATCGGATGATTGATTGATCGGACGCGGAGATGTAGTTTGGGAGAACACAATTATCGCCGTGGAGCCGAAAGGTCATGAAAAAAGATGGTCGGTTGATGATTGAGGCGGACGGCCTCTGTAAGTATTACGGAGACTTTGCCGCCATCGAGAATGTAACGTTCCAGATTCGAGAGGGGGAAGTGGTGGCCTTCCTTGGGCCAAACGGTGCAGGGAAGAGCACCACCATGAAACTGTTAACCGGCTATCTGGCTCCCAGTGCTGGGACTGCTCGGATCGCCGGCTACGACATGACGACCGAGGAGCGATTGGAGGGCGCTCGCCACCTCGGTTATCTGCCTGAAAACGGCCCACTTTACGCGGACATGACACCCATCGGGCTGCTGCAGTTCTTTGCCGATGCCCGGGGAATCCCACCCGCACAGCGGCGGCAGCGAATCACAGACGTGGTGGAGTTGTGCGGCCTAGAGGAAGTGTTGGGTAAACCGATCGCGAAGTTATCCCGCGGATATCGGCAGCGGGTGGGGATGGCCCAGGTGCTCCTTCATCAGCCGGATGTCCTCATCCTAGACGAACCAACCGCCGGACTTGATCCCAACCAGATTCATGAAGTCCGAGAGACAATTCGCCGTTTGATGGCGGAGCGGAAGACAATCCTCCTTTCCACCCACATTCTTCAAGAGGTGGAAGCCATGGCCACGAGAATCCTTTTTATCAATGAAGGCCGGCTGGTTTACGATGGGCCAGTCGAGGAGGTCATCCGTACCGGGAAGCGGCTGGACGAATGGTTCAGGGAACTGTCATTGAGCGAACAAGTGGCGGCCTGATGGGTCTGAGGCGGCGCGAATTCAGACGGGCTATCTCAATGGAATGCGACCCGCCTACAAACGCAGATTGTCTACAGAAGGTACTGAGTCCTGATCAACACAGAACGAAAGTCCAACAAAGCAATTTACCAAGATTGAATAGACACTGTCCGGACGTTGAGGTGTCGAGCGTATGAATACGAAAGTCTTGCTGGCCGTTGTTAAACGGAATTTCGTCAGCTATTTTGCCAGTCCGACTGCTTACCTGTTTATCTGCGTGTTCGTCGCTCTGAGCACCATGGCCGCATTTTGGCCCAATGAGTTTTTCGATGCCAATCTGGCCAATCTGGATCAACTCAACAAATGGTTTCCCTATGTGATGCTCGTTTTCATTCCGGCCATCACGATGGGCATCTGGGCCGATGAGCGGCGCCAGGGAACAGATGAGCTTCTCCTGACTATGCCGGCAACAGATTGGGAAGTTGTCCTTGGCAAGTTTTTTGCCGCAGTGGCGATCTTGACTGTGTCGCTGGGCTTTTCTTTCATTTGCAATTACGCTGTGTTACGGAGTTTGGGCAACCCGGACTTCGGCCTGTTCGTGGCAACCTACCTGGGCTACTGGTTGATGGGCCTGGCCATGCTGGGAATTGGCATGGTCGCCTCCTTTTTTACAGCGAATCTCACAGTAGCTTACATCCTTGGCGTGCTGCTCAATGCGCCTGCCGTCTTTTTGTCCTCAGCAGATGTCATCCTGCGCCAGGACCTTGCCATCCGTGCTAAAGCGTGGAGCATCGCCGAACAGTTCGCCAATTTCGGACGGGGTCTGATCACGCTTTCCGGCCTGGCGTATTTCGTGTTTATCGCGGCAGTGACACTGTATGTTGCCATGGTGTTGATCGGCCGGCGACATTGGCCAACAGGCGAATCCCGACTCCCTTCCGGATTGTTCTTCGCGGTGCTCCATCTTGCCTGGCTGGGAAGCTTCGCACTGCTGGGGAGTATCTTTGCCAGCAAATTGGGCGGTTCCACATTCTGGATCATTGGTCTCGTGATCGGCTATTTGATCCTCCATGCCGCTTTCCTGTACATTTGGCAACAATTCCCGCGGAAAGAAATGATCACACCGATTCACTTCGTGGCACCCATAGCCCAAGTGATAACGGTTATCGCAGCCGCGGTTGTCGCCATCCTGTGGGGAGAGAAACTCAACACAGGATGGGTCTTTTGGACGCTCATGGCGATTCTCATTGCCCTCCATGTGCTCTTCTTCGTAGGTTGGGCCACTTTTCCTCGCGCCGTCTCGCTGATGCCGGCCCATTTTACGTTGCGAACCGTGGCATTGGGCGCGGCGAGCTTGGGTCTTGTGGCCGTTCTTCAAGCGGCCGACGTGCGTCTCGATATCACCAGCGAAAAAATCAGTTCGCTGTCGCCCCATACTCTCCAGATTCTGCGCTCGCTGGACCCCAAGCATGTCGTCCAGATTGAGGCCTTTATCAGTCCGGAGGTTCCCGAATCCTACATTCAGACGCGTGCGAACCTCATCAATTTACTGAAAGAATTCGAAGCCAGGGCCAAGAACGTCCGGGTCCGCATCAACAACACGGAACTGTTCACGGCGGAAGCCCAACGGGCGGCGGACCGATTCAACATTACGCCTCAGCGCGTCTTCGCGCTTCAGCAGGGTCGATGGACGGAACACAGGATTTTCATGGGCTTGGCCTTCATCTGTGGGCTGGAGAGAGTCGTGGTCCCGTTTGTGGATCGGGACATTCCTGTGGAATATGAGTTGATCCGGTCCATCGCCACCGTCACACAGCAAAAGCGAAAACGAGTGGGCATTCTCACCACCGATGCGCAGTTATTCGGACAGTTCAGTTTCCAGGGGGGAGAAGAGCGTTGGCCCATTGTGGACGAGCTCCAGAAGCAGTACGAGGTCGTACGCGTCGAACCCGCGGACCTTGTCACCAACGACGAAGAGTGCGAAAAGGCAGGCATGAAAGCGCTGGGCCTCACAGATGCCAGTGAGGAGAAAATCATCGAACGTGGCCGAGAACTGCTTGGTCTGAATGTCCCGAAAGACAAACTGACAGACCAGCAAAAGGAGCAGTGCAAGGCGAAGGTCAAAGAGGAAGCGATGAAACTGGGACGGTGGGACGTCCTCCTGGCTGTTCAGCCCAGTACTCTCGCGCCGGAGGATCTGGACCGATTCGTCGCAGCCATCAGTTATGGCCAGCCCACCGTCATCTTCGAAGATCCGATGCCGTTATTCGCATCCAACGTGGCTGGCACGGGTCAGGAACGAAGGCCACCGCAGCAAATGATGATGTTTGGCATGCGTCCCTTGCCAAAAGGCGACATTGCCAAACTGTGGCGGAAGCTGGGAATCGATTTCACGGCCAATGAGATTGTCTGGCAGAGGTACAATCCATATCCGAAATTCCAGCTTTTTGAAGAGAACCCTGAATTTGTCTTCGTCAACTGGAGCTGCGGCGCTGAGGAACCGTTCAACCGACAAATTGCGGCGGTTGGTGGGCTGCAACAGGTTCTGTTCCCATTCCCCGGTGCGATCACTAAACTCAACAGCTCCACGATGAAATTCACACCTCTGGTGCGAACGGGCCGCGTAACGGGTTTAATTAACTACGACGACATTTTCCGAATGGACTTCCTCACCGGCACGCGGGAGCTCAATCGAAATCGCGAATTTCGTCCCACCCGCACGGAATACATCCTGGCCGCCGCTATCGAAGGCAAACTTCCAGAAATCAAAATTACCAAGGCTGAAAACAGTTCCAACGGCGACCAGAATTCTGAGAAAGTTGAAGAAGTTCCCAATAAACAACATGACGTGAAAGTGGTGCTGGTCTCGGATATCGATATGCTTCATGAGACCTTTTTCCGTCTCCGTCAACGTCAGGACCTCCCCGGTCTCGACATTAAACTGAGTTTCGACAACGTCACCATGGTCCTGAACCTCATTGACTGGGTGGCGGGGGACGACCGATTCATTGACATCCGCAATCGCCGGCCCAAACATCGCACCTTGACCACCATTGAGCGGGCAACGGAGGCGGCTCGCGCTCGCGCGGCTGAGGAACGCCAGAAACTTCAGGAGGCATACAACAAGATCGAGCGCGAAGAAAGGGAAAAGCTCGAACAAAGTGTCAAGAAACTCGAAGAGGACATGAAAAAGCAAAACATCAGCCTGGACGAGATTCTCCGACGGGTCGCGATTGCTCAGGAGCAGGGTGAGCGCCGCCTCAATGCCCGCATGGAAGAAGAACGGCAAAAACGGGACCGGGCCCTGGAACGGATCGAAACCGAACTCAGCCTTTACGTGCGGCGTTTGCAGAATTTCTACAAGATGGTGTCCGTGATCATCCCACCGCTTTTCCCGCTAGGGCTCGCCGTGGTCGTCTTCGTGTGGAGACGGGCCAAAGACATGGAGGGAATCCCAAGCTCTCGGCGGGTGCGACGATCTTCGACCGCGCAGACACCCAGCAAAGCTGCGGTAACGAGTTCGGAAAAGACCTGATGGCTACTTCAGGGATCAACCTCTGGCACCGTCACAACTGAGTAATGGAACAAATCGAAAGCTCGATTTCACACCAATTATCCTGAAACAAGCCGACTTATTCGTGACAGCGACATCCTGCGAGGGAGTTGAGGAGATAAGCAGCGATGAATAACGAACTCAAAAAAACGCTGGTCTTCATCGGTGCAACGTCGGTCATCCTCATTATTGCGTGGTGGAACCATTATACTCCAACTACGAATATCAAAACCGAGTTAAGGGGCCAACTACTCTGTCCGAATCTCACCGACGCCCTTGCAGCTACCAGCTTGGAAATCTTCGAATACGATCCCAACGCAGTGCGGATTAAGAATTTCAAGGTTGCCCAGATCAACAACCGCTGGTGCATCCCCAGTCATGAAAACTACCCCGCGGATGCGAAAGAGCATCTAGCTCAGGCCGCCACTGCGCTCATCGGTGTTAAGATCCTGGATGTGGCGAGCGAGTCACCCACCCAGGACGAGCTTGTTATGTATGGCGTCGTCGAACCGACGAACGATGCCATTAAAACCGTTACTCGGGGAGTGGGGAAACGGGTTGTATTCCGAGACGGAAGCGATAAGGTCCTTGCCGATGTGATTATCGGTAACAAGGTACCCGACCGCGAGGAACTGCGCTATGTGCGCGTGAAGGGGGCGGAGCCAGTGTATATCGTTAAATTGTCTGATGATAAGTTTTCCAGCGAATTTGGTGACTGGATAGAGAAAGATCTTCTCCAGCTTAATCCTTGGGATATTCGAGATGTGCAATTGCACGATTACTCGTTCGACCCGGTAACAGCCGGCATTACTCCCCGATCGCAGGTTGTGCTTTCCTATGATGACTTGGGCAATCCCCGCTGGAAACTCGTCCGCAGCCTGATCTTTGACCTCGACAAAGGCACGTGGACACCTCGTGAACTGGCCCAGGACGAAGAACTCGACACAGCCAAGCTGGACGGATTGCGAACAGCGCTGGACGATTTGAAGATCGTAGACGTACGGCGTAAACCGCAAGGCATCAGCGCGAGTCTGAGTGCTGACGGATCCGTCAAGGCCAATAAAGAAACGGCTGCTTCTTTGGGTGAAGCAGGGTTTTTCCTCGCGTCGGCCCAGCAATTTTACCAAATCTTCCCAATGATCGGACAGCGACAGATTAAACCCGGTGATGTGGAAGTGATTTCCAGCGAGGGAGAAGTTCGCGTGGGAATGAAGGATGGTGTGCGGTACCTTCTCCGATTTGGCCGAGTCGTTGAGGGACAGAGTGGAAACACGGGATCGTCGGGAGTCAATCGTTATCTGTTTGTGGTGGCAGAATTCGACCCTGAACTGATCCCCAAACCCGAGCTTGAGCCCCTCCCAGAACTGCCGGCAAATAACACCGGCGCCCCCTCGCAGCCTTCGGGACAGCAATCCGCGTCCAGCAGCGAGCAAAAAAGCACCGTTGCGGCAGAGGAAACAAGCCAACAGACCACGGTGACCAAATCGACCGGCGAACAAAACGCACCGGCGGGCAACGCTCAATCGTCGCCCGCAAATGCTCAACAAACAGCCCAGGAAGCGAAAGGACAGGTTGCAGGTTCTGCAAGCGGTCAAGCAAAGTCTGACACCTCACCGCAGAGTGGGCAGCAGAGTGATCAAGCGCAGAAAAAACCGGAGAACATCAAAGCAGAACGAGAGCGGATTGAAAAAGAAAATAAACGCAAGCAGGACGAATATCACGAAAAAATTAAAAAAGGCCAGGAAAGGGTTAAAGAACTAAATTCCCGCTTTGCAGATTGGTACTATATCATTTCTGACGAGGTGTATCGCAAGATCCATCTCGGTCTTAGCGACATCATCAAGAAGAAAGAACAGCAGACGGAACAAAAGTCCGATCAGACCAGTCAAACACAACCGGGCGCGAGTGAAACAGGCGAAAAGCAACCCTCTGCCCAAACACCGGCAACTCCGTCCGAGACCAAGTCTGAGAGCGCTGAAAATCAGAAGCCCGCGGGCCAACAACCTGCTCAGCCACAGGCTTCAGAGACGTCGGCAAAAGCGAATGACAGCGGCGCTCCATCCCAACCCGAGCAACAGCAGGCCCCATCCGATACATCCCAACAAAGCGGCCTGCCGCCAGCAGCGTCTCCGCCCGCGGAACAGAAGTGAGGTCCCTTTCCCTCTGTGACCGCTTGCCTTGGCCTTTGGTGCCACGAGTTGGAGCGCTAACCGGACCGCCAGAGTCTCCCTCTTTATTGTCGCCACGAATGGCGAATTCTCCCGGGTATGATGTAGCGGCTAATCATTTCCCCGCGGTGCTGGAAGGGAACCACTTGCCACCCGGATTAACCGTGATAATCTGGTCAGCGGGTATGTTTTCGATGATGTCATGGCCGCCGCCGTGCCAGAAGACCTCAAGGCGATCCACACGTTCGTGGCTGCCCAATCCGAAGTGCAGCCGTAAACCCCAATGACTTTGATATCCCCGCCCCGCATGGACCTCGTCATACTGAACAAGGTCACCCGCCACAACCTTCACCCGGCTGCCCACTCCGAAACAATTCTTTTCCGGCCGCCGGAGGTCAATCTGAATCCAGTGATTATCTGTTTGTGTTACATTTCGCAGAATGTCAGCGGAATCCTGGGAATTCAGAATGACAACATCTACGCGACCGTCCAGATCAAGGTCTGCGAACGCTACGCCACGCGTTGATTTTACCAGCTTCGGCAGATCGCCAGCGGTCGCACTCACGTCCACAAATTTACCACCGTCATTCCTGAGAACGGAGTTTGCCACCCGATACGCTGTGGTATCGTCTATCTCCCCGATCCTGTCATTAATATGGCCGTTCCCGATAAAGATGTCTTTATCCCCATCATTGTCAAAATCCACCAGCCCAACGCCCCAATTGACGTAGGGATATACCCTTCCACCTGCACCAGAACTGAAGGTTGCGTCCTCGAAGAATCCCTTGCCCTCGTTTCTATAGAGAACCGGCCATTCGTTTTGATAATCCGACATAAACAGGTCCAACCACCCATCATTATTGTAGTCTCCGCAATCAACTCCCATACTTGCGTTCTCATCGCCGTAACCGTTGTACGCAACACCCCTTTCCAAAGCGGATTCTGTGAAACGGCCCTTGCCATCGTTAATAAAAAGAAAATTCGCCCGAACATCGTTTCCCACAAAAATATCGGTATCGCCGTCATTATCGAAATCGCCTGCCACCATACCCATGCTTGTCCCCGCCACCTTTCCGATCCCTGAAACCTCCGTCACATCGCAGAACGTCCCATCGCCATTGTTTCTATAAAGAGTATCTTTATCAGGAGGATATTCCTCAGGACTTCCGTATACCGGAACACCTGTCAATTGATGAAAAACGTGCTTGCTTTCATCGAACACAATATAATTACCTACATAGAGGTCGAGCCACCCATCAGCGTCAATGTCAAGAAAAAGGGCACCCGCTCCTACCCGCAACCCATTGTCCACGCCGGCTTCGCTAGTTACGTCAGAAAAGGTTCCATCTTTATTGTTTCGATAGAGTACATTCCTGCCGTAATTATTCACAAACAAGTCGAGAAACCCGTCATTATTGTAGTCCCCTGCTACCACCCCCAACCCGTAACCCGTATCACCCACCCCTGCCTGGGCAGTCACATCCGTAAAATGCAATCCACCATTATTCCGGAATAATTTATTCGTGGGTTTTTCCTGTGTTGGGCAACCAGCAAGCGGAGCGCCGTTGAGGAAGTAGATATCGTCATCTCCGTCACCGTCGTAGTCGAAAAGACACAGCCCTGCCGTTACTGTTTCCACAATGTAATATTTGCCACAGCCACCGTGCGTATGTCGAAAGTGGATCCCACTTCGTTGAGTGACGTCCTGGAAAACTAGCGGGACGGGCTCCTCGGCCCAAAGCCCCGTAGGGACGAACAATTGGAAGAGAGCACCCAAACCAATAATTCCCAGGGATCGCGCGATTTTACGGAAATAAATTAAGGCCAAGGATAGACGGTTATATTCCATGTTGCAAGAACCGAGCCAATTTTTGGGCGAGGTCATGAGAAGGGTCCATCGCTAGCGCTTTTTCGACATTTCGTCTGGCCTCCTCCAAGTCACCAACTTCTGCACAGGAGACAGCCAGCACGATGAAATAATCGGGCCGCGGAGATAATCGCACCGCTGTTTCGGCCAGCCGTCGGGCCTCTTCAAGGTTTTCTCTTTTTTGCAAGTAGGCCTGCGCCAATCCAGCATAGGCTGCATCCACTTTGGGGTCCAACGCGATTGCCCGTTCGAACGAAGCAACGGCTTTTTCGAAGCTTCGCATCTGCAGATAGAACATACCCTGCGCAACCTGATGAGCAGGGTTACGAGGTTCCAGCTCCGCGAGTTCCCGCAGGATGGCAAGCGCTTCAGCGGCCCGCCGCTGCTGCTGATATAGAACCACCAGTGCTTGCCGAGATGCGACATCCTTCGGCGAAAGAGCTGCGGCCAGCAGCCAGCATTCTTCGGCCCGGTCGGAGACACCGTGATTAGAAAAAATAACTCCGGCCTGATGAAGGATACTTGCCACTGTCTGACGCACGAACTGGTCACTTTCTATCCGCAAGATAGCGGCGTTCGCTTGTTGATCGCGCTCCTTCAGTTTCTGAAAAGTCTCGCGATGCCGACGAGCCCCAGCCGCATCCCCAAGCCTTGCCAAACTCACAGATAGTGCATAATGGGCCTGAGTGAACTCTGGACGCAGTCGTACGACGTCTTTCAGAACATCCCGTGCACGGTCGTGCTGCTGCTTCCGCTGGTACGCCTGGGCGAGTAAAAAGAGCCCCTCCGGTGCTTCGACTCCAAGAGCTCGTCCGGCCAGCACAGTCGTGATGACCTCTTCCAGACGGCCCTGTTCCAGAAGGATACTGGCCAAAAAATTCCGCAGCGAGACAGCACGGGGATGGACGGTTAGCCCCTGCCGTGCCATCTTCTCTGCTTCAGCGTGCTCCCCGCGTCGCACGAGGACCTCCACAATCTCCTCGTACGCCGGCAAGAAATCTTTCTTCAACTCCAAACAGTGATGCCATATCTTCAACGCCTCATCCGTGTCGCCAGAAAGACGGTACACCTGGGCGTGAACGTGTTGCGCGTACACGTCATCAGGAAATCTCCGTGCAAGCTCATCTGCTACACGATGTCCTTGTGCCTTCATCCAGTCACCGGTGAGCGGTGAAGGGAGCTCAGGCCATTTGATGTGAACCGCCTCCTGGGAGTTACCCGACTCATCAGATGGGGCTGGTCCCCACACAGCCATAGAGGCGGAATGTGCTTGCGCCTGCGACTCTCCCGAAGCTGTCCGCACGGAAGAGCTGGAATCGCGTCCATCGGCGGATTGACGCTGGCCGCAACCCGGAGACAGCGTCAGGACGAGGATGGGGGCGATCGCGAGGAAAACTGGCCGTCGCCAAAAGGTACCCATCTCAATCTTCGCGTTCCCTGTGCGCATAAAACACCCAAGCCGACACCTCTGTGCCCCAGCTATCCAATGTGCGCTTTGTGGTCATTTTATCCTGAAGAAGGCACTATCGAAATCCGCTGGCCCCATCGCCTGGTCAGAAGTTCCGCAGAAAAGATAATGTACTTTAACGGATTTCGTCGCGGTTTTCGTAAGCAAGTTCTCGACATAGGGCGAAGTCCCATGTTGATTGTCTGTCTTTATTTGTACGAGCAACCGGTGGACGACATCTGTTTTCAAACTCCGGGAGGAAAGTTATGGAATGCCGAAAAGAGCGAAATCTATCGTTGTGCACGTGTTCTTACGATCCTTGTCCGCGGAAAGGACTTTGTTGCGAGTGCCTGCAGTACCACCTGAAGAAACGCCAGCTTCCCGGCTGCTGTTTCCCGCCCGCGGCGGAAGCGACTTACGACCGATCGTTCGAGCACTTCGCACGGTTGGTTCAGGAGAAAAAGGTCTAATTTTTCATCATTTGAGTGACTAACCATATTCTCCGCACTTTGCCCATTTACTACACGCCTAGTCCGCCGGTGCCACGGACGCTCCCGGGTCTGGTCCGCAGCCCGGGCGTCCTGTTAAAGACACTTCAAGCTTTCCAAAGAAGATACCCGAGCAATCTCCGGGCAAGCCGGATGCCGATTGCGGTGGCAAGCTGGCGCGATGTGGCTCGGTGACTGTTGCCCCCTCATTTGGGGACAGTCTATTGCCATTATTGCGGGAATTTTCAAATGCTATATTTGTACAGGCATTAGACCATCTTTGTTTACTGAAACGAGGGGACATTGGAAGCCCCCAAAATAAGCCGAAAAGAAAGTGCATCTGTTTGAGCAATTGCCGTTCCACGGAGACCCCGGAATGACAAGGAAATCCAGAACGCGGTTCGCAGGAGCGCTTGATCGAAGGCGGCGAGCCGGCCTTTTGGCGATTCACTATGCGATGATCTTTTTTCTTGCAGCGGCCGTGGTCCTCAGTTTAATCGTGTCGCTCGCGCCCTCGCTAGGCTGATCGACCTGCCACCCGATAATAACTCGTTTTCGCTGCCTCGTAGATCTACAGCCTCTAAAGAGGTGGCTGAAGTGGCTCACCAGGCGGTGCCGTGTCACATCGTGTAACGCTGCTCGAGAACCGCGGTGATCGAGTCGTACTCTAAGGCTGTTTCTAAAGCTGCCTTTTTGAAGATTTCAAAAGCCTCCTTTTTCAACGCCGAGACATCAATACGGCCTTTCAACTTCACGGAGAAAAACTCGGCACTATCGAGGATTTCCTCTTTACACTCGTTGGCCAGGCCAATAAAGCCATCCAGGTCCACCCCAAAGTGTTTTTCCAACCATTGGCGGGCTCTTGGCAGAAGTGGTGACCGGGGCATCCATAGTACGTCAGCGAGCAGCGTCCCCGCATGAACTGCCTGCAACAGCGGGGTATTACATCGATCTGGTTGGTGATGGCAAGATGCGGCTGAAGCCAACGGATTGGGTAACCCCCAGCGGTCGAGCAAGCATGCCCCCAAGGTTGCGTGATCGAAGCCGTAGTGTTCTTCCTCCGCCACTGGAAGATCTTGGCAATGTCGGTGTTTGAGGTACAAGTTCAGATATTTTCTGGTGTCCACCTGGCAAAACGTCAGAACGCCGATTTCGGCCAGAAGCCCCGCACAGTAAGCATCTTCGGGATTGGTAGCGCTTTCTCGTCGGGCAAGTTTTCCCGCCACCACGGCGGTCGTCAGTGCCCGCCTCCAAAAATCATCGAATACTTCCATGGGTGTGCCCCGTGTCAGCCTGTGGACAAGTCCAAAACTCAATACGGCCAACCGCAGTGATCGTGCCCCAAGCAGCATGATCGCCTGCCGAATATTGGTGACATTGCGGGGCAGCCCAAACGCGGATGAGTTGACCAGCCGCAAAATGGATGCGCTCAAACCTGGATCTGATTCTAGGATGGACTCCACCTCATGAACATCGTAGTCCG
Organism: Thermogutta sp.; assembly: GCF_039793925.1. Classification (GTDB taxonomy): domain Bacteria; phylum Planctomycetota; class Planctomycetia; order Pirellulales; family Thermoguttaceae; genus Thermogutta. The sequence continues at coordinate 14,988 of NZ_JBAMME010000207.1, forward strand.
GATCTTTGAGGATCTGAACTGCCCGCCAGGCAGCCCCGGGTGAAGAATGAAGTTCGTCCAGTCGGGCCAGAATCTGCGCTGGACCACATGGTGCCGCTGCACAGGGTTCCGACCCCACGGGATGCTCATCCGCACCCCGGGAAAAGATTTGCGGCTCTTGCATGTCACAACCTCTACTTGCCGTCTCAATGCGGCAAAAAGGCCATCACCCAGACGAGGTAGCACATCACTCGTTGAAAGTATAGCTTACTCAGCGGATCCCGTGCGGCTCTTGCCAGTCGGGCTGAAACCCCGCACCCCAACACCGTACGTCTGCGCACGAAGTGGTTCGACGTACCGATCTCGATTCAGGGAAAAAGCGGGACTCTTGTTTTACCGCGGGTGACGAATTATCGTGATGAAGGATTCAAACATATGCACGCTTTGCCCCGTCACAAGATCATCAGGCCTCCCAAAATTGCTGGGTGCCTACGGATGAAGTTTTTGCAGGACGTGTGCGGTTCGTTACCATCTCACCGATAAGGCCCACCGAAGTAATGGAGGAATTCGCTATGAGTCGCCGGAATGCCTCACTCTCCCGCCGGGATATGCTTAAAACGTCGGCAGCCGCGATTGCTTTGCCGACGATTATTGCGCGTTCTGCGTTGGGTTCAGCCGAGCAACCAGCCCCCAGCGAACGGCTCACGCTCGGCTTCATTGGAATGGGAAAACAGAATCAGTATCATCTCGATTCGTTTCTTCGCATGCAGGACGTTCACGTTCTGGCCGTCTGCGAAGTAGATACGACGAGAAGAAACTTCTCCGTCGAAAAAGTCAATAAAGCTTATGGCAACAAGGATTGCGCTGGTTACAACGATTATCGTGAGTTGATCGCCCGAAAGGATATTGACGCCGTGGTCATCGCCACTCCCGACCACTGGCACACGCATCCCATCGTGGACGCCTGCAAGGCGAAGAAACACATCTACTGCGAAAAACCATTGACTCTGACCATCGCTGAGGCGAAACTGTGCATCGATGCGGTCAACAAGTATGGGGTTGTCTTTCAGACGGGTAGCCAACAGCGTTCCAGCCGAGAATTTCGGATTGCGTGCGAGGCTGTGCGAAATGGCCGGATCGGAAAAATTAAACAGGTCTACGCGGCGGTGGGTGGACCGAGCCGCTGGTGCGACCTGCCCGAAGAACCCATGGAACCCGGTCTCGATTGGGATATGTGGTTGGGTCAGGCCCCGATGCGGCCATATAACTCAGTTCTCAGCCCACGCGGAGTTCATAATCACTTTCCAAATTGGCGGGCATATCGGGAATATTCGGGCGGTGGCATGACGGACTGGGGTGCCCATCATTTTGACATCGCTCAATGGGGCCTAGGCATGGACGATTCAGGGCCGGTGGAAGTGATCCCTCCCGATGATCCCGAGAAAGGCCAGGGAGTCCGCTGGATTTACGCGAATGGCGTCGAGCTCATTCATGGCGGATATGAAGGTCGTGGAGGAGTCAATTTTGTCGGAACCGACGGCGTGGTGTACGTTGATCGTGGAAAGCTTCAAAGCTGGCCCGAGGACGTCGTCAAGGAACCACTCAAGGACAGTGAAAAAATCCGACTCTATGAATCGCCCGGTCACCACCGCGACTGGCTGAATGCTATTCGGGAGAACCGTCAGCCCATTTGCCCGGTAGAAGTAGGGGCCCGCTCTGTAACGGTTTGTCATTTGGGTAATCTCGCTTACTGGACGGGCAAGCGTCTGAAATGGGATCCACGAAACTGGAAATTCGTAGAACCCGCCGAGGCCAATGACTGGCTGGACGGGATTCGCAGAGAACCTCGCCGGGATCCCTGGCAGTTGCCCAGCATCTGAAACCTCGCCTTCAGATGTTAAGAAAACGAATGAACAAGTCGCTGCCTACCCAACTGGTAGCGGGCGAGCTTTCGTATGTGGACACCTGCATGGGTTTCGTGTGCGCGGCCAAGGCCTCGCAATCTCGACGCTCAATAGTCGTTCCGGTATGCGTTTATCGCTAAAAACTGGAGCGACGCATCGATCTTCTGTTGCGAAATCCGAGCTCCCGCCGTAAGCTAGTTAAGCTAGGTGGGCGAACTGCTTTTTATGGAAGTGAATGACAATAGGAGAACGTGCGCATGGACGAGCCCTGGCAGGGAGGCGATAATGGCAGCCCGAGAGAAGGGAATCGGCTCCGACTGGTCTGCATGGCGCGCCGTCGTTCCGCGCTCGAATCCCAACTGAGGCGGAGCGTGTCACGGGGACGGTGGTTTTTGCTCAATCGGCAGTATCCGGATGGCCATTGGCGGGCCGAACTGGAAGGTGACAGCATCCTCGAAAGCGAGACCATTCTCGTACTAGCTTTTTTCCATCGAGAATCGAGCGAATTGGTTTCGCTTTTGGCATCGCGGCTTCTCGAGACACAGACACCGGAAGGGGGGTGGACTCTTTATCCGGGTGGTCCTCTGGACTTGAGTGCCACCGTTAAAGCCTATTTCGCCCTCAAAATCGCGGGGTTTGACCTGAATGCCGAGCCCATGCGCCGGGCTCGGGATGCCATTCTTGCCCGGGGTGGGGCTGAGTCGGTCAATAGTTTCACCCGGTTTTATCTCGCTTTCCTTGGACAAATCCCCTATTCGGCCTGTCCTGCTGTTCCGCCGGAGCTTGTGCTCCTGCCCCGCTGGTCTCCGATCAATCTTTATTCGCTGAGCGCATGGTCGCGCACCATGGTTGTGCCGCTTTCCATCATCTGGGCATTGAAACCCGTCCGAAACCTTTCACCCGAAAAGGGAATTCGCGAACTATTTCTTACCCGCCCGGAGAATTGGCCTCTGACCAGGGGATCACGGTCGGGACCTCTGGAGTGGTTCTGGAGCAGATTCTTTTCGGCTGTTGACCGCCTTTACAAGCTTTTCGATCGTCACCAGATTGTGCCATGGCGTAACAGGGCCCTCCGCACCGCCGAGTGCTGGATTCGGCAACGCCTTGAGGGAAGTCATGGTCTGGGAGCAATCTATCCCGCCATGGTCTGGAGCCTTATTGCTCTTAAGGCCCTCGGATATGACGAGGAAAGTCTGCTGATGAGGGCCGGATGGCGGCATGTGGAAGAACTGATCATCTACGGCGACGACAATCAGACGGCCCGCGTGCAGCCCTGTTTATCTCCCGTTTGGGACACGGCATTGGCCATCCGCTGTTTGAGGGAAGCGGGGCTGGGGATCGACCATCCATCTTTGCGGCAAGGCGTGCAGTGGCTCCTGGGGCGCCAGATTCTCAAGCCCGGCGACTGGTCTGTTCGAACCCAGGCCGAACCCGGCGGATGGTGTTTCGAATATGCCAACGATCATTATCCGGACTGCGATGACACCGCTGCCGTCCTGCTGGCACTGGCGAGCCTCTTCCAGAACGAAATCCCTCACGCGGATCTGTTCCCTCCTCAATGGGAATTGATCCATCAACCAGTCCGAAGTAACGGCCAAACTAACCGTTCCAGCAATTTATCCACCGACCGGGCGGAGATGCTATCCCGAGAGGAAGTGCTTGCCGAAGCAACGGGTGCAATCGATCGCGGGCTTAAGTGGCTGCTTGCCATGCAGAACGATGACGGTGGCTGGGCGGCTTTTGATCGAAATAATTGCTGTCAGGTTCTTACCCATGTTCCCTTTGGCGATCACAACGCAATGATCGATCCGAGCACGCCGGACGTGACAGGGCGCGTCCTCGAGGCTCTCGGGACTCTTGGTTACCGCCTGGGGCATCCGGCGGTCGATCGCGCCGTGCATTATCTCAGAGCAGTTCAGGAGCCAGACGGAAGCTGGCTAGGAAGGTGGGGAGTCAGCTACATTTACGGCACCTGGCTGGCCCTTGCAGGCTTATGTGCCGTGGGTGTCTCCGAGAATGATCCCTGTGTGCTCGCCGGCGCGACGTGGCTTATCGGACATCAACTTCCCGATGGCGGCTGGGGAGAAACACCCGAAACGTACGACAATCCCGCGAAGCGCGGAGCGGGCCCAAGTACTCCGTCGCAAACAGCGTGGGCCATCCTGGGTCTGTTAGCCGCTGGTAAGTCACAACACCCCGCTGTTCTGCGAGGCGTGCGTTATCTGCTCGATCGTCAACAGAGTGACGGCACTTGGCAAGAAGAAGCCTTCACCGGAACAGGATTCCCACGTGTCTTTTACCTGCGGTATCATCATTATCCTGTTTACTTCCCGCTGATGGCACTGGCACGGTTTGCAGCCACCAACGCACCTTATCTTGAAGAACTCGACCTTCCTGAACTGCGTGTGCTCGTTCCCGATGAGGATAACCCGTCCTCAGAGTTGCGAAGTGCATAAAAACTGTCAAGAAAGGACTTCTATCTCGTGCGATTTCCCTGGTCACTCGTAAAAACAATGGGTATGCATCTGCTCCGCTCGCGGATGCGCAGACTCACTCGACCTCCCCTCGTGCTCATGCTCGAACCTCTGTTTGCCTGTAATCTGGCGTGCGAAGGGTGTGGCCGAATTCGCGAATACGCGGCGATGGCTCATCACCAGATGTCTCTGGAGGAATGTCTGGACGCGGCACAGGAATGTGATGCACCCGTGGTTAGCTTGTGCGGGGGAGAACCACTTCTATATCGGGATCTCGATCGTCTTGTCTTGGGCTTGCTGTCCCAAAAGCGGTTCATTTACCTGTGTACCAACGGGTTGCTTATTCCACGCTGGCTGGACCGCCTCCCACGCACAGAAGGCCTCACCTGGAACGTCCATATCGACGGTCTGGAGAACACTCACGACACCATCACCGGTCGGCCTGGTACTTTTCGTGAGGTAATCCGCGCTATCCGTCTGGCCAAAGAAGCGGGAATGCGGGTGACCACCAATACCACCATTTACGCCTGCACAGATATGCATGAAGTGATCGTGCTGCTGGAATATTTAACCGAGCTCCGTGTAGACGGCATGTTGCTTTCCCCGGCCTATCCCTACGAATGTCTTCAATCGGCACCGGTTTCCAGCGCATCCATTGCAGAAAGGACCCGGCTTGCCCCAGGAGGTTGTCTCTCCGCCCCAAAGGAGTTCGGCATAGCATTAGCTCCCATGGAACAGAAAAACGCCGAAAACTTAATGTCGCAGGAACGGTCCCTTTTTTTGACGCGGGCGGAAGTGGCCAAGAAATTTCTGTCGGTCAAAAACGAGCTACGGCGGTTCCGGTTGATCAATTCTCCCCTTTACCTCGACTTTCTGATGGGCTTACGTGATTTGCCGTGTGCCGCCTGGGCCTCACCCACACGGAATGTGTGCGGCTGGAAGTCTCCCTGTTATCTCATTACCGATGGCCATTTTTGTACGTTTCGAGAATGGCAGGAAAAGACCCCATGGCAGAGCCTAGGTCCCGGTCGCGATCCCCGGTGCGAGAATTGCCTCGTCCATTATGGATTTGAAACCGGGGCTGTTTTTGCTGCTCAAAAATCCCTTCGCGATAGCCTCAGCCTGGCGCTCTGGCAGCTTGGCCGGTGACACCTCTTCCAGGTTCGCCGTCGCAAACAAGAATTGATGAAAGTCGGATAGAAGTTAGTGTTTAGTGGTGCCAGTCGCAACTATCGGCCTGTGGAAGGATACAGGGGCACGGTGGGGATCCATTCCGAAGGGGAAAGTACCTGAGGAGCAGGCAAAGATTGATCGACAGGCGGTAGACGCTGCGGTTTTTCCGACGCGAACCATGGACTTTTGACAATTGTTACGAGCGGTAGGTCGGTTTCCACAACTGGCGGCTGCTCCATCTTGCGTGCCACGCTTGGCTGCGCATCGAGCATCTGAAACTTCACTCGCGGAGGTCTCTCGGAGTCCTCCTTTGATCGTCGTCGAAATCCTTCGATCGGCACAAGCTGGGGCACGTCGCCGCCATCCTCGGGTGTCTCCACCCCTCTGGGACTCTTTCGCGACGTTTCCGCTTCGCCAGACACTACCTCTGAAGCACCCCCCGTCGAACCGCGTTGTGCTACGGATGGGCGTGCGACGCCAAAGCTCTCTGCCGGTACCGGCTCCGCCCGATTTGGTTGGGTTCCCGCGCTGTCGCGAAGCGGATCCACCAATGACGAGGGAACCGCTATCGCCATCCGAGGGGGGACTGCCGTCGTGATCTGCAAGGCATGCACCGCCTCCAAATTGGGGTCGGCGTTGCGCGACAAACCACCATTTCCCTGTTTGCTGCCTGAATCGCCCCGATTTTCTGCCACGATCGGAGAAATTTCCAAGTTATTCCAGCCCGTCGCAGAGATCCGCGCATTCGTCACATCGGGTTGACTAATGGTTTCCCGACTGGCGATCATAGGCGATTCCCGGGGGCCAGTTATGGTCATCGTGTTCGAGCCACCGCCCGAGAACTCGCCCTGACTTTCTGATAAAGCAAAAGCCGCTCTCCGCGAGGCCGTCCCCTCTTTGACCAGGCGGTCCTTCGCCTGTACCATTTGCCAAATGCGGTCGTTGACGTTGGGATAGCGGTAAATAGCCAGCCCGACAAATAGGCCAAGCGTGACCAGCGGAGCGATTTGGAGCCAGAATTTCGGCATCACGTGTCTCGACTCCTACTGACGAAGGGGTATGCTCAAGGAGGGAATTCGCGGGGTTTGGGGGGCTATTCAACCATAGCCGCTAATTGACCTTTGCGACGCCCGTTCGCTTCTGTTTTGAGTTCCCAGAAACGAGAAGACAAACGCTTAATAACAGCTAGGAAAAGTTTGCGGCAGTCGCCCGCCTTGTGGCGAATGAGAAGCATAAAGGAGCACCCACGATGACGCACGAGAACGCACCGCTCGAGCAATTGTCCCGGAAAGAAACAATCGGACCACCACAGCAACCAGCAGCGTCGATTCCCACCCGGTGGAAAGTTTTTCTCGCAGGGGTCATGCAGGGATCCATGATTGACAAGGGGCTGGTGCCGCAAGATTATCGGGGGGAGCTTAAACAGCTGCTGCGGCAACACTTTCCCGAGGCTGATGTTTACGATCCCCTCGCCGATCACAAAAATTCTTTGGAATATGACCGACGAACTGGTCGGGAAGTCTTTTTCTTCCATAACGAGATGTGTCGCACAGTGGACCTCCTGATCGCTTATCTACCTCAGGCCTCAATGGGAACGGCCATCGAAATGTGGGAGGCCTATCGCCATGGAGCGGTGGTGGTCACCATCAGCCCTATGCGGCACAACTGGGTTGTCAAGTTTCTTAGCCACCGCATCTATCCAGACCTTGATGCATTCAAGATGGCCCTGGAAAGCGGCGAGATCCGGCAGTTGCTGGAGGACGGGGTTGATAGCGGCTCGCGCGGACTCTGAAAATCCTCGCCGGACACCAGCTACACCTGCTCTCGCTACCACTGGCCGGCGATTCGCCCCTCATTTCATCGGGCCTGTGGCCTGGACTTCTTTTCCGACAGCGTAGAATATGCAAAGGTAGCTTACACGATGAAAAGAAGTCAGTTGATGGGTGAACGTTTCGCCCGTCGTATTCGAAAGCGAAAAAAAGGAGGATGATTCGATGGTTCGCACAGCCAGCACCATGATGCTCCCGCTTGGGGCCAAGGCACCGGACTTCGCTTTGCCGGATACCGAGGGGCGAATCGTGCGACTTTCTGATTTCGACGGTGCCCCCGCGCTGCTGGTCATCTTCCTGTGCAATCACTGTCCTTACGTCAAACACATCGCCGATCACCTGGCGGAGTTTGCAAAAGAATACCAGGCCAAAGGGGTGGCCATTGTCGGGATCAACTCCAACGATGCCACGAGTTATCCGGACGACTCGCCAGAAAAGATGCGGGAAGAGGTGAAACTTCGCGGCTACACTTTCCCATATCTGTACGACGAGACACAGGAGGTGGCCAAGGCTTACCGAGCGGCCTGCACCCCCGACTTTTTCCTGTTCGATAAGGAGCGTCGCTTGGTGTACCGGGGACAATATGACGACAGTCGTCCGGGAAACGGAATCCCCGTCACCGGAAAAGATCTGCGAGCCGCCATAGAGGCTGTTCTTGCCGGTCAGCCGGTGCCAGCCGATCAAAAGCCCAGCCTGGGTTGTAACATCAAATGGAAACCCGGCAATGAGCCGGACTATTTCTCTGCGTAGTTTGGGACTTTTTGGCCTCCACCATTGGCCTCCGCTTTGCTGCGCGGGGGGACGTGCTCAGACTTCGGGAAAGAATTGGTCCCCTAAAGCCTCGCTCAGGCCTGGCACTCCCTCGTCCTATGTGCTGGCACGGCAAGGTGACAGCCTCTCCGTTCTCAGTACGGCAACCGGTCGCTGGCACGCGATCAACCTTTTCCAGTGACCCGGTGGACCGTCGTTCACGTCATCGGGATATTGGAGGTTAAGTCTCCCGTGCGGGCTTAGCGGCCCCACAGAAGCTCTGCGAACTCCTCTAAGAGATCGTATTTTCGGGTCCATGGCGTGTACATGAAGCCACGCACGCCCGGGATACCTTGCACAGTGTTTGCCCATTTCTTCACGTCTTCGAGGTTGGGAGCGTCGTAGTAACAGGCGATGAGCATGGGGAACCCCTGCTCAGCAAAGAATTGCACGCTCTTGGGACGCGGAGCCCCGCCCCACACGGCGATGACAAGATCCTTAGGAACATGCTTCCAGCTTCCAGTAAAATCGCCCTCTACAAGGTAATAATCCCCGTGCGCATTGTGATTGGGGTCGAGCATGTCCGACCAGATATACACCTGCACATCGGGCATGTATTTTCGGAGAATCTGCACCTGCCGTGTGATACACTCGCCCAGCAGTTCCCCCATGTCACGACCATGGCAGGCTTCGCAGGTACCGCCCATCCGGATCTCATCCATACTGAGGATCACTTTTTTAGGATGGACATACTTTGCCAGGAGGGCCGCCTCGTGATCAAAAATTTCGTAAAGCTCCGGCTCGGCCATGCAAACCGTCACCTGCGAATCGTGGATTTTCTGGGAGTGATACCAGCTCACTCGGAGTCGCTGTCCATCTTTGATCCGGCTTCCCGGCATCAGCCGCAGCGGCAGGGCAGGGCGGTCCACCCGATAGGGACTGTAATTCGGATCCTCCAGCCGTTGATAATCGCGACCTTCTTCGTAAACGATTGAGCCATCCTCGCTCTTGACCGTGACGGGCGTTCCCGGGCGACGCAGGACATTAATCGGCCCCATTTCCTCGATGCTCCAGTCGTCGATCCAGAACCGTCCGCTGCGACCACCCCACACGCCAGCGTAGACGCGGACCACATCAAATTTATGACTGTTGAAAACAAGTACGAGTTTCGTCCAGTCAGTCGTCGGAGGCAAATTGAATTCAATCGGAGCCAGTGTCCGGTTGTCTGCCAGCACCTGGACCATGAACGCGCTGGTAGGCTGCAATTCTTCCGTCTTGACCCACAGGCTCATCCTGTAGCACCGATAGGGGTGCACACGAACTTCCTGCATGACGCGGCCGTGGCCGTAAGGATTCGCCCGAAAGTTCTCCATTCGCAGTGACGCCTGGCCATTGTGCTTTACCGCGGTATCCACGAAACTCACTTCCCCCGGCTGATCATGAAAGCGCCAACTCTTGAAGCGATTTCCTGAATATTCTTCAAAGCCCCCATTCTGAATCTCTACCGGTGGATCGGGGATTAGCCGTGCCTCGTTTCCGCGGACTTCGAACAGGGCGTCTTTAACGGGTAGGCCTTCCGCCAGGTACTTGTTGTGTGCCAAAATACCGCCCCCGTAGCCTACCGAGAAAATGGACGGAATCAGGTCCAGGTGATTCCGAGCACAGGCCGCTTTAACCTCCTCAAGTCTTTTGAAGAAGGTCTCATCTCGCTTGCAGAGGCTGTCCAGCCCAAAAGAAACGGCTGCACCAGTGTAGCCGCTTTTGCCCGCCCGATCTAGCAATTGAATCACCGCGGCGACATCACTGTCTCGTCCCAAGCCGAAGCCGAACACCCAGACCCAGCGGTCAGGGTAGGGGGCATCCTCCCCGGCAATCAGTTTTTGGTTAACCCAAACGCCGGTAATGCTCCCCAGCATCACCAAAAACGGCAGAACAAGATTGCGGTGTGACACAGAGCGCATGGCAGATTCCTCCTCACAGAGCCGCGCCCTCTCGCTTTTTCGGAGAAGGCGGAACATAATAGGCCACGACCCGGAGGAATTGTCTTTCCTTTGCCCGCTGGGCACAAGTGGCCCCGAGCTGAACACGTCGGCTTCCAACTCAATTCGTTCACCGTCCTCGCCACGTTTTCCCCCAAAGGGTGGGCTAAGGCCGACGATCAAACCGTGGTTCTCCAGGGAGACGTCCATGGATCCCACAACCTGCTGGAAATACTTGATCCTTTTGGGAATTCTGCTTGGGACACAGTCCTACTCTTTCTCTTGTGAGGGGGAGGATGTTGTGGGAAAGCGCCCGTACGAAATGGATTGGGCGGGGCGTACCGAAGACACGCGGCCACCACTGATCGACTTTGAAAACCTCGAAGGATGGACTGTGGAAACGCGAAACGCGGTGGCCGAGTTCAGACGCTCGCGGGAGCAACAGATTTGGGGAAAGTACGTCGGCAAGCTCATCTATCGGGGAACTGGTCCGAATCCCACAGTCATTGTCAGGCCGCCACAACCTGTCCCGTTTTCAGGTCCTGTGGATTCCATCAACGTGTGGATTTACGGCAACAACTGGGCATGGGAGCCAGATCCGAGCACGCCCCAAGTGCAGATCACCGTCCTCTTGAAGTCCCCGGACGGTCAATCTATCCGAGCCGACATGGGGCGTGTGTACTGGCGGGAATGGTTTCTCGTCCACACCCGCCTTCGTTCGGAAGATGCCAAGAGCCTGAACCACGGGGGGGTCGTGGAGGGGATCGAAATCAGCGGGGGTACGAATGTCGAAGATCGAGTTCTGTATTTCGACAATCTCACACCATACCTGGAGCCGCTGCCGCCCCTGGTTTTCGTGCCGCGGCCCCGTCGTCCCCTCACCCTGCCGGAAGGTCAGACCACCGGCACAAACACCGGTCCCGGTGTCCTTCCTTTCCCCACGCGTGAAGAGACGATCCTTCCCGACCAGCTCACGCAGCCGTACCGCAGCGAAGTTGTCGAAACGGGCGATGCGTTTGAATTCCGCTACGAAGGAGCAGACTGCCGTTTTGCGTATCGCTACCAACCTCGGGAAGGACATTGGGGCGACATAACCGTGGTTTGGTCAAACGGGTTGACGTTCCGACCGATGGTCAATGGAGGGATTCGGCTTCGGTTACCAGATGGACGAATGGGAGAACCCAAATACAGGCTGCTCGACTGCCATAGAGAAGACCAGCAGGTCGTGACGCAGTGGCTGGCGGAGGCCGAAGGTCTCAGCACAGAGGTAACGTACACATTTCGGCTGTGGCAGAAAAGCCTCGTCATCGATATCGCGTGTCGCGGTGGCAAGGTGGGAGAGGTACAGTTTGGATATGCGGAAGGGATTCCTTCTCCAAGACTGGTCACCCTGCCGTACCTCACTTGTGATGCCCAACGGCCGGCTGTTGTTGTGGCGGGTGATGAACGCACGCCTCTGTTCATGATGGGGCTTGTGGACTACTACCGTTCAAACGCCTCGGCGCTCTTCGCTCTTAATGATCCCTCCCCACACCATCTCGTGTACAACGGAGGTGCCCGTTATCTACCCAGGACAGACGGCCAACTCAATGACTGCTTTGAACGGATCTTCCTAACAGTCTCGCCCCGATTTGAGGAGGTCTTGCCGAATGTTCCAAATCCCAAGTCCCCCTGGATGCATGTGGCCGGGGAGCGAGTCTGGCGAGCGCATGGGGCATCGAACCGCCAGCGTGATTACGAGCTGTGGAAGCGCGTCGCTCGCTACGGGATGACGAAAATCGTCGTTACTGATCACGAAACAGGCTGGCGAGATGGTGGCGAGAGTTTTACCCTGCGCACCCGTGCTGCACCGGGAAAGGGAGGTGACGAAGGGCAGCGTTGGTACGCCCAAAAAATGCACGAGCTGGGACTTCTCTACGGCATTTACAACAACTATACAGACTACGCTCCGGTCAATGAGTTTTGGAATGAGGACTGCGTCACGCGGCTATCAGATGGTAATTGGCGACGGGCGTGGCCACGTTGTTACAACCTCAAGCCAGCCCGAGCGGTGGAATTCGAGGCCAAACTGGCCCCCATCATTCAAGAAAAATTCCATCTCAGCACCGCATACTGTGACGTCCATACGGCCGTGCGTCCGTGGGATTACTGTGACTTCGACGCCCGAGTACCGGGAGCAGGAACATTTGCCGCCACGTTTTATGCCTACGGTGAGATCATGCTCCACCAAAAGACCACCTGGAACGGACCGGTTTACAGCGAAGGGAACAACCACTGGTATTACTGCGGTCTGACGGACGGCAACTATGGTCAGGACCAACTCGCGCGACTCGACGTCAATCCCTGGCTGGTCGACTTCGATCTACGGAAGCTACACCCGCTGTGTTGCAATTTCGGTATGGGTAACCTGGGGATGTTCTATCCACAGGGTCATCCTCATTTGAACGAAGAAGAAGCCTTGGATCGCTTTCTGGCTGCCACACTTGCTTTCGGTCACACAGGTTTTCTCGTCATGGAAGGCGGCATGGCCAACGCCATTCGAAGCTATTACTCAGTTCAACAGATTCACGCCCGTTATGCCCAGGAAACAGTCACGGATATTCGTTACTGCAATGAGCACGGAGACTTGGAACCGACCAGCCGAGCCCTGCTCACAGGAGCATACCGCAGGTCCCAGGTGTATGTGAAGTACTCGAACGGCCTCGAACTGTGGGTGAATGGTCATCCCCGCGATTCATGGCACATTGCGGAAATGAACTTGACTTTGCCCCCAAACGGTTGGTCTGCGCGGGGAGAATTTCCCGATGGTCGCCTGCTCGCGTATTCGGCACTTATAGACGGGCACCGTGGCGACTACGTGGAATCTCCGACCTACATCTATGCCAACGGTCGCGGAACAATCACCCGTTTTCCCCGCGCCCTCTGTGATGGCCAACTGGTTCTGCTGCCGAAACCTGACGGAAGTTTCGAGTTGATTCCCCTCGACTGCACCGTCATGGCCGTCAAACTGAACGGCCAATCAGCTCGGGGAATCAGCCTTGATGAAGAGGGTAGGGAGGGCCAACCGGTTGAGGTGAGGTTCTCCCGTGGATTTGTCCACGTTGTTCCCAGGAGTCCAGCCTTCAGTTACCGGCTCATCCCTGAACCACCACCGGCTACGGGCCTGACCTGCGATCGGGAAATGGTCGTACCTGGGGAGACCGTCAAGATCGAAGGGCAACATCCTGAATCCTGGACTCTTCCCCTCGATGCCCAAACGGGAAGTCTCCTGTGGTATTCGCACGATGGACACTGGTTGGACTTTCATGTCGTTCCACTGGCAGAGGTCGATCTCCAGGTGGACGCCGTCGAGCAGAAATGGTTGCTGTCACTGCGTACAAATTTGCCGGACGAAAAACTTTTCCAAGTAAAACTGGGAGAAATCAGTCGCCAGGTTAAACTATCCCCGCAAAGTTGGACGGTGCTTTCCCTTCCTTTCGACCCTCCGGAAAAAGAGGGCGTCGTAACGGTACCGGTGGAACTTACCGCTTACGGTTTCACCCTCTGCCAGATGTGGCAACTGGCGGCAAGACGCCAGCTTGTGGAAGTTGCGCCGTTTCCTGAGATTGAATCTACCGCACAATGCGTGCGAGGTGAGAACGAAGTCCCCGTTGACCCTGCGACAGGTGCCATCGCGGATAAAAGGAAAACCTCTTGCGGAGGCGTGGAAAAATCGTCTCTCTTTATGCATCCGCCGTATCGCGGCGGCATAGGTTATGTGGCAGCCATTCTAGAACCAGTTCATCTCCCGCAGAATATCCCCGCCTGTTTACGGTGTAGCGTGGGGAAGGGCGACGGAAGCGATCCCGGAGACGGCATCCTCTACCAGGTTTACCTGGTTGACACTGCCGGCAGGCCAACGCTTCTGGGAGAAATCACTCAACGCGAACACGCATGGCGTCCCTGGGAGATTGACCTGAGTCCCTGGGCGGGACAAACCGTTAGGCTCAAACTCGTGGCCGACGTCGGATCGGCAGGCAACTCCGTCGGCGACTGGGGATGCTGGGCCGACCTGCGCATCGAGAGCCGCGAGCCCCGGTGGGTGTACACGGTTTCGAAGCCGCCGCAATCTTCTCCGACCGCCAACGTGCGTTAACGAGGCTTATCCGGTTGGTGCAGACGTTTGACTTTCCCTTTCTGCCCACCTCGGGCTGAGGCAAATCCCTCCTTCGTTGCGGTCTGGATGCACCGCAGCCGTCGCCGCGCGCTGTCCGCACACGGTGTCACCGATGACCCCCTGAAACTCGTGCGGGCGCCGGTCCCTGGGACAGTTTGTTGAACCCACAACCGCCCTTATGCTGGTTTGCCGCCAGTCAGACCTCCAGCTTCCACGGTGGCCTCATGGGTCGCGACAACATCTTGGCGGCTTCTGGGTCGCCAACGATCTCCTCTTTCTTTGGATCCCACGTGATCTTCCGGCCAGTGCGGATGGCGATATCACACATATGGCTGATGATGTCCGACCTGACAGCCTCGTCGATGGGCGCGATGGCCTTTCCACCGGATTTGATGGCTTCAACGAAGTTCTGGTCGTGCCGTGGACTGCGGGTCAAATGAACGTCGTTGGGCCCCAATTCCAGCTTGAGGAGCGACTTCGGTTCCGCATCAATCCCTGAACGACGCACATCCACCCAGCCCTCCGTACCGATAAACTTTGTTGAATCGCTCCCTGGTTTGAACGTCATCACGACTCCATTGCCCATTTGGACGGTCACGTCCCAGTGGATCACGGTATCGTACAGTCCTTCCTTGGGAATCTCACCGGTTCCCTCAAACGTCATCGGCCCCGCCAAATCTGCGTCGCATCCCCAGATCATGATGTCCAGAGGATGGGCCCCCCACCCGGCCAGGAAGCCAATAGAGTAGTCATAAATCCAGTAGGTTCCCGGAGGATTGCACCGGCTCACCGTGTAGGGCTTCATGGGTGCTGGACCGATCCACATTTCATAATCCAGCTCGGGCGGAACAGGTGCCGGCTCAGTAGAGCCACCTGCTCCGCCGTCAGGGGCGATCACTTCAATTCTTTTCAGTTCGCCGATCTTTCCGCTGCGGACCAGCTCACATCCAAATCGACAGTGAGCCATGCTGCGCTGCTGCGTTCCATACTGGAAGACGCGACCGGTCTCCTGAAAAACCTTGCGGCACAATAGGTCCTGCTCGACTGTAAGTCCGAGTGGTTTCTCGACGTAGGCATGTTTACCGGCCTTGGCCGCCATGATAGCAATGGGCACGTGCCAGTGATCGGGGGTGGCAATCACCACAGCATCGATATCCTCGCGAGCCAGCAGTTCGCGAAAGTCTGCATAGGCCTTGCCCTTGATCATTTCCGCCATCGCTTCCCGACGGTCGCGATAGGCGTCGGCGACTGCGACGGATTGCGCCCCGGGACAGGTCATAAACCCGCGAAGCAGGTCCCGTCCGCGTCCTCCCACTCCGATGTGCCCGACTGTCACCCGTTCGCTGGCTGGCGTGGCCCCTTCGAGTCCTAAAGCCGTCGCCTTAACAAGTGACGGAACTGCCAATGGCGTGGCTAGAAGGGACTGCACTGCCTGTCTTCGCGAGATGCGTAGCTGCGGCATAACGTGGTCCTCCCGAAATGCGTTTAAAGGAATACCTCACCCGAATCACGGCATTTGATTTTTTGATTCCGAACTAACTGTCCGGGCATTCAGCTTGGACTGCAGGAAACGGGGAAGGTTGCTTGACACGTGCAACTGTGCTCAAAGGGGTGGCGTCACGTGGTCCGGCTCAAGGCGGCTTCCTCGAGGCGTGGCTTTTTTACTGCGCCGCTATCATGTTAGATCGGCAAGCCCGATCCTGCAACAGGCAACCGATCTACACAATCCGAAAACTCAACGTACAATTGGGGTGAAGCCTGTCGTCACGATGGGCCTTTGCCACATTCAAAGGGTTTGCCCGGTCAGCACACCGGGGATGGTGTCAAAACTGGGATCGATAAATTTTTGAGGAGGTGAAGACGTCGTGCCGATGTTTTTCTTTGATCCGTTTTACCTGATTTTCATCAGTCCGGCGATCATTTTGGCGCTATGGGCTCAATTCCGGGTGCGCAGCACGTATGCGCAGGCGAGGCAGATTCCAGCGCGGCTGAGTGGGGCGGAGGCCGCCCGGTTGATTCTCAACTCGGCCGGCCTCACTGATGTGGATGTGGATATGGTCCCCGGCGAGCTAACTGACCATTACTCCCCGGCCGAGCGCGTTATCCGTCTCAGTCCAGAGGTTTACCGAGGACGAAGTCTCGCTTCAGTGGGGATCGCCGCTCACGAAGCAGGGCATGCCCTCCAACATGCCCACGGTTATGCACCACTCATGATCACACAAATCGCTTATCCAGCGGCCAATTTCGGCAGCAGCTTGGGAATTCTCGCGCTTCTCATTGGGCTGGGGGCAGGGCTCACGTGGCTCGCCTGGGTAGGGGTTTACCTCTTCTCCGCGGTAGTGATCTTTCAAGTCATCAACTTGCCAGTTGAGTTTAACGCCAGCCGCCGGGCCAAGCAGCTCCTCGTGGAACGTGGGATCGTTTCTCCCGAGGAGCTGACCTACGTCAGTCGCGTGCTCAACGCGGCGGCCTGGACGTACGTGGCGGCCACGCTCCAGGCCATCCTCACGCTGCTCTATTACCTGCTGCTGGTTTCCGCTCGGGATCGCGATCGATAGAACTGCTCGCTGAACAGCGTGCAGGGTAAACAACCCAACGCTCAACCCTAAAAAGAGAAAAGGGCGCTTTGGACTTGCCGCTCCTCGGTCCAAAGCGCCCGAGCATGACCTCCTGTCGAGAAATTTCGCCGCGTTTTTAGAGGGCCCACAAACCCTCGCAATCTGCCCAACCTGCCTCAATGATCAGTACACCTCGTCAAGCTTCACCGGACGCCGCTCCCGCGCGGAAATCAAAGCGGCTTCCAGAACCCGTTGCGTTTGATATGCGTCCTCGAAGTCGGGGATTGGCACCACAGGTTCCTGACCAGCGATCACCCGCAGAATATCGTACGCCTGGTTCACAAAGCCGTGTTCGTAGCCGATGATGTGGGCATCCGGCCACCAATTGGCGATATACGGGTGGTCCGGAGCATGTGTGACCATGATGTTCGTCCAACCCTGGACCGCGCGGGGCAGTGTGGCATCATAGAAAAGCAACTCGTTCATCCGCTCGAAATCGAACTTAAGTGATCCTTTTGTTCCGTTGATTTCGAACATGTTGCGGTTCTGATTACCGGTAGCCTGACGTGCTGCCTCGAAACTGGCAACGGCACCATTGGAGAATCGCGCCAAAAAGAGGACGGTGTCGTCCACTGTGACGTCGCCCCATTCCTCTTTGCCAGCGCCACCAGAGACGATCGCACCGGTGGAGCCCGCGCTGGGGAGTTTCCGTTTCTTGATAAATGTTTCCGCGATTGCACCGGCAATCTCCGTGATCTCCAGGCCGGTCACGAACCGCGTCATATCGACGATGTGGGCATTCAAGTCCCCGTGAGCGCCAGACCCAGCGAGATTCTTATCAAACCGCCAAACGAGTGGCACGTTCTCGTCGGCCCAGTCCTGAAGATAAGCAGCGCGAACATGTCGAATCTCGCCGAGTTTTCCCTGCTTGACCAACAGATGCGCAAGTGCCACGGCAGGGCACCGGCGGTAGTTGAACCACACGAACGTCTTCACATTCGCTTTCTTGGCCGCCTCTACCATTTCGCGCGCGTCGGCAAGCGTCCCCGCGATTGGCTTTTCACAAGCAACGTGTTTACCTGCAGCAATGGCCGCCTTGGCCACCGGCGCATGCATGTAGTTGGGCGTCACAATGTCCACGAGACCGATTTCGGGGTTTTTCACCACTGATTCCCAGTCAGTGGAAACGTTCTTCCAGCCCCAATTTGCCGCGAAACCCGCCGGATCAGGATCCACACCCGGTTGCCCAAAAGAGGTGTGCATGATCGGCTTAATAGGCGGCTTGAAGAACTTGGCCACCTGCCCCCACGCATTGGAATGGGACCGTCCCATAAACCCCTGACCGATCAACGCGACATTGATGGTGTCCATGAGCTGTTCCTCCATATGCCGACAGTCACCGTGTTGCGAAATACGACTAGTCCTTTGGTTGGCCGTTATAACTCATTCTGACAACTTTGCAAGAGCCCCAAACACCGTTTCCGCCGAGCAACAATCGCTTACTTCCGCAAGCTCAGCCCGGTTTGCCAACTTTATCTGGATTGGTATTCGACGCCCATGCAATTCGTTCGATGAAAAACCTTTGGCTGCTCCCCTGGATAGACCATCACCCCGTCGTAGCGGACAATTAAGGTTATCGCTATCAGGGTGTTGCGGACAGAGGGCATCGCGACCGCTCTGCCGAGATTGTGCTCTCAGCCCCTCACAGTCTGAACGAGGCAGCCCCCTATGGTGGATCGCGGAAACCGGGACAAATACTGGGCATAGATCAGATGTCGGAAACTGAAGATTTTGATCTTGCGTCACTGGCCTCTTACCTGCACCTCACACCGCAGCAGGTCCAGCGGCTGGCCGAACGCGGCAAAATCCCCGGACGTAAAGTCGCCGGTCAGTGGCGATTCTCGCGAGCCGAAATCCACCACTGGCTCGAGCGACGTATCGGGCTGGCAACGGAGGATGAAGATCTGGCGGAAATGGAACACCAACTTCGAAGCAAGGCGAGTCCAGGAAGCGACATTTCCATTGCCGAGATGTTACCCCCCGAGGCGATCGAAGTGCCATTGGCGGCAAAAACTCGCATCGCGGTTATTCGAAGGATGACGGAAGTTGCTGCCCGCACAGGATGGCTCTGGGACCCCGAAGCGATGGCCGAGGCGGTGCTCGCCCGGGAAGAAATGCACCCCACGGCGCTGGAAAATGGCGTCGCGCTGTTGCACCCGCGACGTCCTTTGAGCCGTATTCTCGGCCAACCGTTTCTTGCATTCGGAAGAACAGCAAGCGGTATCCCGTTCGGAAGTGAGTCTGGAACCCTGACAGACTGTTTCTTTTTAATTTGTTCCGTGGATGACCGGGGCCACCTCCGAACGCTCGCCCGGCTTAGCCGGATCCTCGCGCAACCTGGCTTTCTCCCCCAACTGAGGGAGCTTGACGACCCGGAGGCGATCCGGAATCTCATCGCGGAAACGGAGTCTGCGCTATAAAAGTCGCGCGAACCGATGAGTCACGAGCACCTGTCTTATTTGGGCAGACGACAGTCCCGGTTCTGGCAGTCGGAAGAACCCTTATGGCGAGGAAGCCGATAATTTCCTGGGTGAGTAATCATTGAAAAGAGTTCGGCTAGCCCGTATCTTTGATCAAAGTGAAGGTACCGCAAGCCGCAGCGTTCTTCACTGAATTTCGCGCAATAGTAGTAATTTTTTCGCGGTTAAACGTCGGAGCGTACAGGTGGAGTGGAGTCGATTCCCGGACCGCTTGAGTCAGAACTGAAAAAGGAGTCGAGACCCGTGAGCACGGCAACGAAAGCGCCACAAACTTATAGTCCTCAAATCGAAGTCAAACGCGAACCCATCAGCGGCGCTGAGATCGTCGTGCAGTCGCTTGTGAATCACGGCGTTGAAGTGGTTTTTGCTTATCCCGGGGGGGCTAGTATGCCCATTCATCAGGCCCTCACTCGGTACCGGGATAAGATTCGCGTCGTACTTCCGCGGCATGAGCAGGGCGGCGGGTTTGCGGCTCAGGGATACGCCCGGTCCACCGGGAAAGTTGGCGTGTTCATGACCACCAGCGGTCCGGGGGCGACGAACGCCATCACCCCCCTCGCCGACGCCAAGCTGGACAGCGTGCCGATCATTGCGATCACCGGCCAGGTGGGGACATCTGTTATCGGGACCGACGCTTTCCAGGAAACTCCCACCGTTGAGGTGAGCCGGAGCATTACAAAACACCACTATCTCGTGACGGACGTTAATGACCTTGCCCGCGTGTTCAAGGAGGCCTTTTACATCGCCAGCACAGGGCGTCCCGGACCGGTTTTGATCGACATTCCCAAAAATGTGCAGATTGCCCAGACCGTGCCCGATTACGATGTCCCGATGGATCTACCCGGCTACAAGCCGATTCCCCGGCTGGCACGGCTGGAAGAACTGCGCGAAGTGGCCCGAGTGGTGAAAAAGTCACGGCGACCCGTTATTTATGCGGGGGGTGGTGTCATCACATCCGGTGCGGCCGATGCGCTTCGTGAGTTTGTCGAAAAGACGTCCATCCCGGTGGCGATGACGGCCATGGGCCTGGGCGGATTCCCGGGCGATCACCCATTGTCGCTTGACATGCTGGGCATGCATGGCAGCATCTACGCCAATTACGCGGTGGCGGAGTGCGACCTGCTCCTGGCTTTTGGAGCGCGGTTTGATGATAGAGTGACGGGCAAAGTAAGCGAATTCGCCAAGTACGCCACAATCGTCCATATCGATATCGATCCTTCGGAACTAAACAAGGTGAAGCACGCTCACATCGGCATTGTGAGCGACCTCAAATACGCTTTGGAAGAACTCAACAAGATCATCGAGCCACCGGAGGACATTTCCGACTGGCTTGCAAAGATCAAACACTGGAAGGAGACAGAGCCCTTCCGATATCGGGAACATCCCGAGGCCATTCTTCCACAGCAGGCCATTTACGAGCTTTGGAAGCTCACCAAAGATCGTGACACAATCATCACCACCGGTGTGGGTCAGCATCAAATGTGGGCGGCCCAGTTTTACAAGTTCCGGAAACCGCGGACGTGGCTGTCTAGCCTCGGTCTGGGAACGATGGGATTTGGCCTGCCCGCAGCCATGGGCGCAAAAATAGCACATCCAGATAAATTGGTCATTGACATCGACGGGGACGGCAGTTTCCTCATGAACATTCAGGAGATGGCCACCTGTTATTGTGAAAAAATCCCCGTCAAAGTATTGCTCCTCAACAATCAGCATCTTGGGATGGTGGTCCAGTGGGAAGACCGGTTCCATGCCCGTAATCGGGCACATACCTATCTCGGTCCGATTGACGAGCCGGAGGCGGTCGGACAAGGCCAGGGGCTTGCCCCCCGCTACCACTATCCGGATTTTGTGACCATCGCCAAAGGCTTCAATTGGAAGGCCCGCCATATCCGGTACAAGTCCGAACTTCTGGACGGCCTGAAAGAACTCATCGAGAGCGAGGAGCCATTCCTCCTCGATGTGCTGGTGCCTTATCAGGAACACGTGTTGCCCATGATTCCTTCGGGAATGACCATCCGTGAGCTTATCCGGGAGTGAGAGCACGGCAGAGTGCGTGGGGCGTGAACTTCGGCGCTGGTTCTCAGGCGGGCGACTACCCCCTCAGATATATCGGCAGTTATAGTACATATGAGGGGCTTGACACATCGGGGCGGCGAAGTCAACATCGCCTTTAATTCCTGAGCTAATCCGCACGATCGTAAACACGCAGTAGGCGTGGGGTGTAATAACCAGTGTCTTTTCAATCAGGAGGTCCATGTCATTTCTCTGACTCCCAAGTGGGCCCCAGCGGGAGCGCTGGGAATCGTAGCGCTGTGTTCTGTGATGGTGTGTTTCGGAAGTGTGGCGCAAAGCGATGACGGCTGTCAATGTGGGAGGACCAGTACAGCCGCGGAAACGCGAGGAACCTGCGTTTGCGTGTTTTACGAATACTGCGTTTATGTACCGCCTCCGCCATCAAGTCCCGGTACTATTACTACGGCATGGCTTGCCCGGTTGACTGGCCTCCCGGGACGGTCCTGTATTCCGATGCCATTCGCCGTACCGTGGGTTCGTGCCAGTGCAGCAGTGCCTCCGCCTGTCCTGATCCTCCGACCTGCTCTGAGGGCAATTGCTTCAAGCCAGATGGACGAATTATTCAACTAAACTACGAGGTGGCTCGCCGTCCGTCACATGTGGTCGTGCCCCCAGCCGTTAGCAAGAAAGTCCATCCCAAGATTCCACCTCAATGTCCGCCGATTATCCTTACACCGTGTTCGCCTCCGGGATTCACTGCTGACTTGGTGGGTAACCGTGGTTCGCCCGGCTTCATCTCCCCAAAGGAAAGACTATCATCGCGAAATTGCAGAAAGTGCGCATTGTCGCTGCAGCCAACGGACTGCCGGAAAACCTGAAGGGCGAAACCATGATCGGACACGGTGCCCAGGTTACTGCGAAACCAGAGGGGCCCATCCAAGATATTCCCCCCGATAAAATTCAGTGCGTCAGCCCGGATCCCGAAACCGCCTCCACGTCCGTGGTGATCGTAAACTACGACGATACATGTTACATCGTGCTTCTTGCAGATCCCATCGAGTGCACACCTGCAAAAGCCGACGATTTGTGAAACACAGCCGGATCCAAGGACCAATCCGGAAAAACAGGGGAAAAGCACCTTTTACTGGTGAAGTCGAGCGACCGCCCAAGGATCTTACGGTTTGACAGAACGTACAAAATCTTCCGGGGCGATCCTAGGTTTAACGCTTCGCGCACACCGGAATCCGAGGCCGGGTTTCTTGCTCCCCTCGTGAAGAACCAGCCGAGTGATACCCCAACTGCCGGTCTCGCTTGTATCCGGCCTGCGTTCGAGGATCGAAAGGGTCGCTCCCCAAACCACCCGGCCGCGCATGGTTCTTCCTGGCGACTCTCTCAAATCGGGCAAGAAGGCTGTCGTAACCGTCCATTCCGCCACGTTCGACAGGAGGCCCTTGATCGGGTGCTGGGGGTCCACAAGGACAACCTCACCAGAATCTTCTGTGAGCGAACTGAACGTGACATTCACTTTCTTTGCAGTACTCCTGGGTCGTTCACGTTCCAAATAGGCGGCAGCAAGCTGAAACTCCGCTTCCGTGGGTAATCGCTTGCCACGAGCCTCGGCATATGCCACCGCTTGATCGAGAGATATGCACGTAACTGGATTATCGTCATTGGGCTCTTCCGAGAGGCAGCCCTTAAAATCAGGCAACTCACCTTTGTCACCGCGAAATGCTTTACACGAAACTTCGTTCGTATCCAAGAAAAAACTGGGTACAAATTCGCGATCTGGCGTGGGGAAAATATTCTCCGAAGTTGAGGGCACCTTCAGTGGAACGATGGTCACCTCGCCACCAGGAACGAGTGCCATATCACGCGCGACGAAGTGATTTGGGATTCTGACTGGGGCCAAGGTCACTTGATTTCCATTCCATTGCCAGGAACGATGAGGATAAATGGAGGGGAGTTCTTTCTGGTCACGCGGCACGTGGCGATAAACCTCGTGAAATCGACCATCAGGCAGATAGCCCACCACACGGTAGTCTCCAAAGAGAAGACGTTGCTGGACTGGGCTTTTCTTCGGGGCCGTGGCCTTCTCGGGAACCGGTTCGCCTATGTCCTGATCAACGGGAATAAAAACGACATTCGCCCCCGAGGGAACGGTATCGAGAACAACCTGGCGGAATTGCGACCAGTTCCGATACAGTTGCACTCCTAGAAGTGTGGCCACAAGCAGCGTCAAAAAAACAATCCCGCACAGTGTGATTGCCAAAGCGCGATTTCTTTCAACTCAACGTGCCGTCCGCCCCATCCAGCCCACCCGTCTTGCACGAATGGGCAATCCCGCGCGAAACCGTCGAAGATCCTCTACAAACTCCGTCGCACTTTGGTAGCGGGCCACTGGCTCTTTAGCCAGAGCCTTCATGCAGATTGTCTCCAAATCTCTGGGGATTCGCTTGTTAAGTCGGCGGGGTGGAGTAGGATCTACATACCGGATTTGGTCCAACAAGCCATGGACGCTGCCCGCAGCAAACGGTAACTTGCCCACCAACATCTCGTAGAGAATCACACCCAGCGAAAAGACGTCACTCCGGGCGTCGGCGTGGCATGCTCCTCCTTTGGCCTGTTCGGGTGACATGTAAGATGGTGTACCCAGGACAAGCCCTTCGGCAGTTAGGGTCGACTCAGTGGCCAGTTCTTTCGCCAAGCCGAAATCGGTCACATAGGCCCGCTTCCCGGCATCGAGGAGAATATTTCCTGGTTTCAAGTCGCGATGGATCACGCCCGCCTGATGGACATAAACCAGGGCCTCACCCACCTGGATGCAAATATCTACAATTTCACACAGGGCGGGGCGAGTTGTTGCTAAATAGTTCGCTAGCGTGCACCCTTCAATAAAATCGCTTGCAATATAGATTCGACCATCAGCGAGTCCCACTTCGTGAATAGTCACGATGTTGGGATGGCGAAGTTTCGCTGCCGCCCGGGCTTCTCGTAAAAACCATCGCTTCGTACCCTCGTCCATCATCTCTGTGCGGGGGATTTTGAGGGCCACGATGCGATTCAACCTGATATCCCGCGCTTTGAAGACTTCCCCAAACCTTCCAGTCCCAATATGCTCTAGGAGCTGAAAATGACCAAGAGCGATGAGATCTTTCGGGTGAACGGATAGAGTAGGTGATTCAAAAGGATTGTGTCGACCGCAATGGGGACAAACCAAGTTGTCGGGTAGTTTGTCATCGCCCACTTCCAGCGTGCCCGAACAATACGGACAGCGAATGATCATGATGGCGCCCCGCCAACCGTGTTAATTCAGTCTTCAGTGCGAGGGATAGACCACCGTCAATGATACACTCCAGAACTGGTTTAAAGGAGCATCGGGAAAACTGCTCAAATGGCGGCGGAATCAAACTGCGAACTGCCCGTACAGAGGTTAATCGTCAACTGATCTGCTTTTTGCGGAACTGATGACGAGACAACGAATGACAAAGCGAAACCAAAAGCGGAGGTCACCCGTTGGACGTCAACTGGCTCTCAAGACTTTCCGGCCCGTTAACCGCAGGAACGAAGACGCGAATCGGGCGGGCAATACCCACATTCACCGCGTAATTGCGCAGGCGGAAGCGAATCGCCGGGGTGATTTCCTGGCCTTTGCTACAAAGTAGCGTTCCATTGACGGAGTACACATTATCAGCCAGGATTAGGCCATCCACCAAATCGGAAACTTTCATCTCTCGCACCACACACACGCGATTGAGGTTGAGCGTGCGCCGCAGCGCCGCCACAACTGCGGGATCGTACCAGCCGTGACGATCCATGATTTCGGCCAGCGCCATCTCGGGAGAAATCCCCGCCTGAAGGAGGTCGTCCCAATCCATGGCCAGTTTCAGTATCCGGGATCCCAGTGGGATCGCATCCTCAGAGACGAGATCGGCTGGAAATCCACGGCCGTCGAAAAGCTTTTCCTGATAAGCGACGATGAGAGCCACCTGTTCAAGCCGGGGGATCTTGCTCAGCAAGTCATAAGCAATCCTGGGATGCGTCTGATAGGTCAACTGTTCGTGCTCTTTGAGGGCCTCGCCCCGAAAAACTTTCTGCACAATCTCGTCCGGCATAGCAATACATCCGATCGGTGCGAGCATTGCCGCAATCTCGACCTGCCAGGAATCGCGGACATTAAGCTCCCGGCACAGACGCGCCACAATCTCGCGCACGCGGAGGGCCCGCCCGAAGGCTTCGGGGGCTACTAGGCTCAGAATGTCCGTGAGCACGCGGATACAGCCAGCCAGGGTCTTCGAAAGAAGCTCGCGCTCGGCCGTGATGAGACGATACTGTTCCAGTCCCGCTTCCAGAGCACGACCCAAGACTTCCGGTGGACACGGTTTGGTCAGAAACCGGAAAATGTATCCCTCGTTTACTGCGTCGATGGCCGTCTGTTGATCGGCGTTGCCCGTCAGAATCATCCTCACCGTATCGGGATTGATCTCGCGGACTTGTCGCAGAAACTCCACCCCGTTCATGTTGGGCATCCGCATATCCGACACGACCACGGCAAACGGCCCCTTTTCCTTGACACAGCGGAGTCCCTCCTCGGGCCCCAGGGCCGTCTCCAAATTGAATTTCCGGCGAAGCGTTCTCTGGAACGCCTGAAGGATATGAGCGTCGTCATCGACAAACAGGATTTTATCACTCATATGTTTTTCGCTCTGTTTATGTCACCCGAAAAACCGGTTCTTTCACACTTGCCTCGCGGTCCTCTTGCCGTAATGTTTCATGCACTACCCGCTCCACTTCTTTTTCCCACTTATTCAAACGGTCCTCCAGGCCGATTGTGCGAAGATATTCTCGATCCAGGAACGGTTCACCTCCGCCAATGAGTCCCACCAGGCGTTGAACCGTTGACTCGGCTACATGAACTGCTGTAGTGGGGGTAAATCCCACCACCGGCGATGCAGAGGGCCGATCCGCATACATCACCGCGTCCACAACGACTTCTGGGAGTCCCCAGAGAGCGAAAAGATACGCGCCCGCCTGGGTCCGAGCGACTCCATATACCTGAGTTTCCAGTTGCCTGAGCGATCCGTGCCCCTCCACAGCCAGTCTGAAGATTTGCTGATATTTTGTGATATCCAGCGCGGCATAGATGATCACACCGACTTTGACAAAAAGCCCCCCGAGATAACTGTACGTGCAAAAGGGTTCGCCTGCATTTTCTATCTCGGCAATTCGCTGTGCCGCCCGGGCCACGGTGCGGCAGAGCCGATTGTAAAACCTACCTAAATGACTGAGGTCCTCTTCGAGCGGGATGGGCGTGAACACGTCCTGTGATAAGACCAGCGGCCGGATAACATCCATCCCGAGTGCTCGTATTGATTCCTCCGGCAAACACGCGCTGCGCTGCGTCCCGAAAAAGTTGGAACTGACGAGCTGCATCACCTTGGCGCACATACCGACGTCTGTTGCCATCAGCCTGGCCACGGCCCCGATACCCACATCGTCCTGCGTGAGAACACGCCGCAAATGGTCCAGCGTTTCCGGTATCACCGGAAGTGCTGCTATTCGCGAAATCTCTGCGCGAACCTCCTCGTTGATGACACGATCACGTAGTTCGCTCAGCCGGGTGAGAGTTTTACGTAGTATCTCCGGCTCGCATGGTTTGGCTAGGAACTGATGAGTAGGTTTAATGGCCCGCATCACCGCTGCCCGATCGCATTGGCCACTCAGGGCTATTCGGATGGTGGCCGGCGCCCGCTGCTGAACCTGTGTCAAAAGCTCGGCACCGTCCATAACAGGCATCCGAATGTCGCTGACAACGACGTCTGGTGGCTGCTTTTCGATCTGCTCAAGAGCCGTGAGGGGATTGTCATAAAATTCCATCTGCCACTGAGAACGAAATCCCCGCATCAGCCGCCGGAGACCTTCCAGCACTCTCGTGTCGTCGTCCACGAAAATGATCCGCTTCATCGCTTACTCCAACAAACACTCCGCACCCGACTTGTCCGAATTGAGTCCGGCAGCGCTCTCCCATTCCCCGAATAACTGACCATCCGGATTCACCGGCCACCTTTCATCGCTGGGGAGCATCCTCCGCAATTGATCAGTGAGCTTCCGAAAGACATCCTCGTGGGAACGGAACACCTCAAGCACTCGCGGATCAAACGTCCGGTCGGCCACTTCGGACGTTGGCAGTACGATAAGAGGAGACGGCTGCGCCCAGGCCAGCGGGTGAGTTGCATGGTCGAAGGCATCGGCAATGGCCACGATGCGGCCTGGCAACGGTATGGCCTCGCCTTCCAGCCCATATGGGTACCCCGTGCCGTCCCATCGCTCATGGTGACTAATGGCAACCTGGGCAGCTGTCTTGACAATCGATGATATTCCCGCATCGCCGTCTTCTCTGGTCGGTAGCATGCTCGACCAGGGTGCCCGCCCGCGCAGAATCTGTTCTCCATACTGGCAGTGCTTTTGCCAAAGAATCGTCTCCCCAGGGCTGAACATACCCGCGCGCACCAGTAAAGCGTCGGGCAGAGCCACCTTCCCCACGTCGTGAAGCATTCCCGCCCAGAAGATCTCATGACACTCACCTTCCTCCAGCTTCAGCAATTGTGCGAGCACTTTGGAATAGACAGCCACTCGTACGCTGTGCTGAGCCAAATCCACATTGCGGTGCTGAATGACCATCAACAGCCGGAAGATGGTTTCCATCCGTGCAGAAGTCAGCTCGCGCAGGTGCCGGTCCAGAATGCGACGCAAACGCACGTTAAGCGCGGCAAGAATGTCCTGTCCCTCCTTCCACCGCAGGACCTGCTGCAATCGGGCAACCAGATAGCGCGGTTCCACAGGTTTTTCCAGCAGGTCAATAGCGCCCAATTCGAGGGCACGCAGTTTGATCTCATGGTCCCCCCACCCTGTTACGACCACCACCGGAATACATGCCGTGCGCGGATCCATCTGCATCCGTTCCAGAAGCGTCAAACCTGTCACTTTGGGCATTCGCACATCTGTCACCAGCACGTCAAACCGCTCCCGCTGCAAGCGGCGCCATGCCTCTTCCGGATCGGTGGCAGCCTCGACTTCCCAGTCACTGCGAAACTGGGTGATCACCCGGGCGAGGGAACGGACCACGGCCGGCTCGTCATCCAGCAGGAGAATCCGTCTCTTTCTGTTTTCCAGAAGCACGGATCTCAAAAAATTCATGGCCTGTTCACTCCGGTTCGCGAGAATCACCTACGGACAATCCCAGGCAGGCATGCCCACCGGTTTCCAGCCTTTATCACCTGGTCACCAAATCGAGAAACGCGCCTGGTGAATTGGAGCCTGGCTTTTTATCCTCCTGATCGTGAATGGGAATGCGTACGATAAAGGTCGTTCCTTCCCCGGGGGTGGTTTCAACATCGATTGTTCCGTGGTGCTTTTCCACTACAATCGAGTGCGTGATGGCAAGGCCCTGTCCCGTTCCCTTACCCACTGGTTTGGTCGTAAAAAACGGATCGAAGATCCGATCGCGAATGGCCTCTGGAATACCGGTGCCCGTATCACTGACGCGGATTTCCAGCCAATCCCCATGGCAGCGCGTCGAAATCGTAATTTTTCCCCGTTCATTTGTAGCTCCGCCCAATTTCTCTCCGATAGCATGGGCTGCATTCACAATCAAATTGAGTAACACCTGATTCATTTCGCCCGGCGAACAATACACAGGTGGAAGTTGCGGGTCCAAATCGAGTTCGACGTCGGCCACATACTTCCATTCGTTTCGACACACAGTAACCGTACTCTCGACACATCGGTTAAAATCCACCACCTGCTTGGCCTCTGCCGCGGGATGCGAAAACTCTTTCATTGATCGCACGATTTTGGCCACACCCCGCACGCCTTCCATTGCTTCATTGAGAGCGCGCGGAACATCCTCATACAGATAATCCAGGTCAACTTCGCGGAGCGCGTCGTAGAGGGCCGCCAAGTGTTCGTCCTGGATCGCCTCTTCACTGAGCAACTGCCTGCGAATTTCGAGACAGGCCTGAAACAAGGGGCTCAGCTCCTTGTATGCTTCGAGGACAAAACAAATATTGTCCCCAATGTATTGGGTAGGGGTATTGATCTCGTGTGCAATACCGGCTGCCAACTGGCCGATCGACTCCATTTTTTGAGCCTGGCGCAGCTTGGCCTCCAGCATCTGCCGTTCGGAAATATCGCGAAACGTGATGACCTGGCCGGTAATCCGCTCTCCTTCCCGGATGGGCTGGCTGCTGCACTCCACGGGGAATGTGCTTCCATCTTTCCGTCGGAATACGGTTTGCATGAGGGCGGGCGTCGCCGAGTAAGCTGAGCCCTTGATCGGGGAGAATTCTCTCCTCCCGTGGTTTCCACCTTGCGCAACAGGCTGATGCACGGTTTCGCCAAATGAACGCCCCAGAAGCTCCTCGGATTGCCAACCAAGCATGCGGGACGCAGCCGGATTGACAAACGTGATGCGTCCCTCCTGATCGACCCCCACGATGCCGTCTCCCGCCGCGTTGAGAATCATCTGATTCATCAGATGGAGTCGACGCTGTTGCTCCTCCAGTCGCTTGCGAATCGTGACGTCACGGAAAATCACGATGTAGCGACGTTCCTGCCCGAGGCACACCTCGCTGACCGAAAGCTCGAGATCGATAGTCGTCCCATCCTTCCGCTGTCCCTGAACCTCGCGCACCTGGCGTTCATTCTTCAGGGCCTGGCACAAAACCTCTAAAGAGGACGCCGCACCCCGGTCCGGTCCCAACAGTACATCCATTGGTCGACCGATAAGCTCACTTTCACAAAAACCGAAGATTTCTTCCGCGGCTTCGTTGACCGACTGAATCGTTCCCGTATCGTTAAGCGTCACGATGGCGTCAGCCGCCTTACGCATGATGGTTTGAATTTGATGATAGTGCTCCTCCTGCTCCCGGAGCCGTTGCTCACGTTCAGCCACCACACTCGCCACAGCCTCGGCGTGGGACGTCTTCAATGAGATCCGTTCGTTAAGGAGCTGCTCCACATGCCTCTCGGCCTGGAGAAGTTTCTCCTTCTGCTGCCATTCCAACTCCAAAAGCAGCATGGCAAAAAGCTCTGCAGGTGGTACAGCCGATTCGTCGTCGTACAGACTCCGCCAGCTATCTTGCCTGTTCCCGTCCAACCAATGGTTCTCGATTACCGCAGCCAGAATTTGAGGGGGCAAGGTCCCTCGGAGCGGCCAGACGAGAAGGAACCATGATGGCTCGTTGGAAACTGCCAGACGATGCGCACCGACTATGGGAGTCAC
>NZ_JBAMME010000208.1:0-7244 GCF_039793925.1 Thermogutta sp.
GGGGGTGGGGAAATGTGCCCGGCGCCTCGCTCCGTGGGCGGCTCCTGTACCGCCCATACGTCTCGAAACTCGAACGCGAGTACTGGGCGAATCACCCCCGCCCCGACTGGCCGCTCTGCCCCCATTGCGGGGCAGCAGTGGTCACTTACGGTGTACTGACGGAAAAGCAGTGACCGGTGGCCAGTGCGGGCCGATAAACCCGGCCCGCACTGGCCCTTTTTTCGGCCACTATAGCAGGTATTTCGCCCCCGGGGCTGTTCATAATTGGACGCCAGTTCCCCGGGGGAGCGTAGTACCAATCATCGTAGGAGGTCTAAGATGGAATTGGAAAAAGATATCAATACGATGTATCGTGAAGACCCAGAATACCGGCGTCTCCGCGATCTCGCGGAGAAATTCTACTTCTCCTGGTCAGGCCCGTGTTACACGGACATTGACCGGGAGCGTGCAGCCCGAGCGTATGAGCAGTGGTTACTCACGCTCAGACGCCTTCGCGAACGCGAGATCGAGATACGGACTCGGTGCCACCACAACTGGCGCCGGGTCCCGCCAGAGGGCCTGGACCCAGGCTACTGGGTTTGTGCCCGGTGTGGGGCACAGGCCTGGTCCTGGGAAATCTGTGCCCGGTGTGGGTATCCTTATCCCGGCAAGCCATGTCGGCTCTGCGGGGCTGAGGATGTAATGTCCGTTTTGTCAAGTAAGGGAGAGCAATGAGAGGGAACGAGTTCAGAATCACAGGACCCGCCTCCGGCGACATTCACGCCTGGTGGGAAATGGTAGAAGCAGAACTCGACGAGGGGAATGAGGAATTCATAACCCGCAAAATTTTCGGCCTCTCTGTGAGAGGCCGATACGGGTATGAAGAGGAATTACCACCCGGGACCCTGTTGCTGGCAGGCGCATCCCTCGGAAACTACCAAATTCAGTCCCCGCTGTTAGTGGTCGACTGGACAAACCCGAAAGGGTGGTCCAGTCGTGGAGGACAACTCCAGATCTCCATTACGAATGTTCGTCCGGTAACGCCCGACGGGTACCGCTGGGCCCGGTCCATCGCCCCCGATGACTGGGCCCGGCAGTTAGTGTACGCTGACCTCCAGTTGCGTGTCAGGCAACTGGAGGAAGCAGTTGAGAGCATATTAAAACAGTTGTAGTTTAAAAAGGAGGGCGCAAAATGTACGAGGTATGTTTTGGCCGATACGATGTCAGCCGTGACTACGGGCTGACGCGCATCTACTACATCTACGAAAACGACGAGTTCGTCGGGATATGCTATCTCGATGGGGCCGCATACATTTGCGGCCACTACAACAAACCACAGTGGGTCTTCAAGATCAGAGGAGAAACCGCGCGGTTCCCTGCGGATCAAGAAGACTTACCTGAGCCGTACCAGACTATCCGCGCGTTGGCGCGGCAAGTTATCTGTTAGTTTCTGGCCCAGGAAACAAAGGAGGTGCAAAATGTACACAGTTAACCAAGCACTGGATGAATTCCGGACAACGCGTCGCCCGGAGGCGCTGAGAAGAGCCCTTGAGATAATCCGCGACTCCGGCCCAGCGTGGATGCAGGCCGAGGAGGTTACAGCAGTAGTATTCGCTGTGTACGGAACGAAAGCCAAAATTCCAGACGAATACCTGGACCTCTTCGTCGGCCTTGTGGCCGAGTCCGGTACAGCCAGTTCACTGGCTGATTACCTGGATGAGCCGGTTGCCCTGCGCGTTGCCGATCGGATGTTCACCACTGAGCCGGACGACGCGCAGGACGCATGCGCGAAGGCAGTTGGCTTGGCTGCTCTGGCGCGGCGCCTGGGGTACAGCATAGCACCCGCTGCATTCATTGCTGCCGCTGAGGCGGCCGCAATGATGCTCGGAAATAAGGAAACCGCGAAGTTTGCGGAATTCATTGAAGACTTCTACTGCGCTATTTCCGCGCTTTGACCAGCGGAAATAAGGCAGAAGCAGAAACCCAGCAACCCAACAACCAATCCAAAAAGAAAGGAGCAAGATGTACCAGTTCAAAGCACATAGTGAATTCGCGATTCTCTGCCAGCGGTGTGGAGCACCCGGGCCATGGGCCCGGACCAAAAAAGATGCCATACTGCTTGCGGGGGAAAGCGGGTGGCTGATTGACGAATCGGCCACGTGCCCGGTCTGCCGGGCTATAGCGGTCGGACTCATACCTGTCACAGCGGAAATTCGTGGTGGCAGGTATGTTATCACGCTCCCACTTAGTAGAATTTACAGCCACCGGCTCGGAGACTACCTCGACGAGCTGGTGTATGAAGATGGGTGGGATTCTCTCCCTCCCACGGCACGAGAAGCGCTGATCGCCTCAGGTGGCGATCAGACTGCGCTCCTGATCCAGATTGCAGAACTTTTTCCTGAGGAAGAAGTAAGATTCCTCAGGCTGGAAATCAGGTGATGTCACGTTCTTGCATTGAGCCGGAGGTGCAAGATGCTCACGAAGGAAGTATTTCCTGCAACAGAATCCATATTCCCTGAAACTGTGGAACATGGAGACCTGTGTGGCGAGGGTGGCCTTGAAAGCAATACCGCTTATTTTTGCTGTTCTTTCCACCCTGCAGTGATGTTTCACTGCAGGCAGCAAAGGATAATCAAGGTCACCGTATGCCCAATGGAATTTCGCTACTTCACTGATGGCGAAAGCAGAATCAGCTCAAGAATCGTGTTATCTCCGACCGGCGAGTGGGAAATTCTATATGCCAAGTGCCCATCAGGGCACTTGCACCTGCTCGGCGTTTATCAGCATCAGCGGCACATTCTTGCTGCCACCGACTGGGTGCACGATCGTCGCGCAGCGAAGCTGGTGTATGAGATTGCGGTGAAAATGGGGTGGAGAGAAAGAGAGCGGCACAAATTTATACTTCTGGGAGCAGACCCAGAGTTTGAGGCATTTGACCCGCTTCGCGGCGTCACTGATGATTTGCCAGGGAGCGGGTTCTTTGGGACCGATGATGGAGATGTCGACGAGGACGGGTCCCAGGAGATTGTGGAATTGCATCCTCTTCCGAGCGCAGAGCCGCGCACAGTTTATGCCCGGATTCGCAGCCTTGCCCAGGAATGGGAAAGGCGCACCGGATACCGAGCCTGCCTGGCTGGCCACAGATTCCCGATTGGATTCCACATCCATGTCGGTGTCGAAGATGGATGCGCACTGACATCGTCAGTTGAGACACTGGACAAGTTCATAAATGCAGTAGACAGAGAGATCGGGTGGCTGGTCGAGCTCTCCGGGCGAGCGCGCGGTGATTATGCCAAACGCTGTTCCTGGGAGCCAAAATGGCACGGCCTGGAATACCGGACTCTTCCCGCATCTGTCCTCGCTTTCGAGGAACTGGCAGTATGGACGATGCGGGTGGTGAAAGCCATTGCACGCGGAAACAAAGTGCCGGCAATGAGCGCTACTGCCAGGAAACAGGCAGACCAGATTCGCGAGGCCGAAAGATCAGGGCGGCCGTTCACATTCGGCCTCCAGCCGCTTGAAATGGCTGACAGGCAGCACCAGGTAACTCTGCACAGGCATGACACGTTCTGCGCACACTGGGCAAAATGGGCAAGAGAAATGGCTGGCAGGCCGCGCGCGAGCGTGCTGCTGTTCGGATTCGATAGGGCACGCGGGCTGGTGACCAACTCACCAGAGCTGGCTGAGCGGTTTGGGTGGAAGTATATACCCTTCCGCCTGGAGCGGGAAGAGGAAATCCAGATCGGACTCCCGTATGATGTCCGCGTGTCCTTCGACCAGGAGGTTGCGGACTTCATCACCAATCTTATCTTACAGGAGCCAGAAAGGGGGTAAAGAATGTGCGAAATTCTTGTCAGTAAAAGAAAATTCCGGCGGATTGAGTTCTACCAGGCCTGGCAGAGAGACGGGCTGGGAGTCGCAGTTATAGGCCAAGGTGGAAACATCCGCACATGGAAATGCCTCAGAATAGAAGAGCTCGACACAGTGATCGACAAATATAGCAGAGAAGCCAGGGACGGGCTGCATATTCTTCACGCCAGG
This sequence comes from Thermogutta sp., assembly GCF_039793925.1. GTDB lineage: Bacteria > Planctomycetota > Planctomycetia > Pirellulales > Thermoguttaceae > Thermogutta. Next base: position 4,021 of record NZ_JBAMME010000208.1, read on the forward strand.
CTGGCGACCCGCGGCAACCTTGCCATCGAGAATGTGCAGCCATTTGTAGACAAAGCCCGCGGACGCCTGTTTGCTCACAATGGCGATCTGGGCGACGAGACGGTTGCGATCCTCAAATCAGTTGCGAAGGTACTTGGCTACCCAGGTAGCGACGATGACAGCGACACGCTGCTGCTATGGGTAATTTTACAGCGATTAAGCTGGGATGAGAGCGTCGAGTTGCTTGGGGAACTGTCATCAGGACAGTTTGGGCAGCGCTTCGTCCTGGCGGAGGTCGAAAGAGCTGCCCTGTTTGGGCACTGGGAGAAAAGGGGAGAAATCTGGACGCGCGGCTATGCCGCAAGCCGCGTTATCATTGAACATGGCAGGGAAACCGTTGTGCCCTGGGTTCATCGCAGCCCGTACTCCCGAAGGTACTATCTTTGGGATTTGGAATGATGCGGCGGCGGACCTGCTATTACCATTTGCTCAGAGCAAGCCAGACAGCGGGTGTGCTGCATCCGCTGTCTGGCCCATCTCGCCCTGCGGTGCCGTGGCACCGCAAATGTATCGCTTGTGCCTGTAGTTGACAAATTTTTCTGATCCAACGATAATTTTGAGGTGGTGAGAAATGTTATTTATCGTCACTGCAGAGTGGGGAGGCAAGAAGCCTCCCAGCAGTTACTACAACAAGCTAAGAAAGCTCGGGATTGACGCCCTGTTCAACCGGATTATTCGCGTCAAGAGCCTTTCCTTAGCAATGGAAATCGCCGCGATGATCCAGGGTAACGGCGGCGACGCGCTGGTGATCCCAGCGCATGCATTGCTCCCGGTGCTTCGGCACCGGGTGGAGCCACTCGAGACGGTTTTCACGGGCACTGGTCGTTGGGTGGTGACTTGCTACGAGTGCGTGAAATCCTACGCGTACTCTGGGCAGACACCGCGACAGTGCCCGGTGTGTGGAGGGCTGGCATTCCATTGCCGCCCTGGATACAAAAGACCAGTGGCGGCAACGGCGGGCACCACGATGTTTGACCAGTGGGTACAGACAAGATTCGTCACAGGATATTTCGAGATACCGGATAGGGTTAGCTATACGCAGAATCTTATACCGGTACCAGAGATCCCGCCAGAATGGCGGGATGCGGTTGACGAAATAAGAGAGTTCGGCATCACCAGTTTTACTTCTCTTCGCCAACTGGATGCAGCACTATCTTTGCTAATGTACCCGCCGCTGTTATATGCGCTGGGAAATGACCTCTTGAAATCCAGCAAACTGCTTGCAGGAGAGGAAGAATGAGCGATACTCATAAAGTCGCACTGTCAGATGGTATTACAGTATACCAGGTTGAACGCGACGGCAAAATAATCCTTTACGAGGATTTTACATACGCCAGTTGTACAGTTGACCCCGATGGCATCGAAGATGCCGCAAGGGCGCTAATAGAACAAGCGAAGGCCGATCTTGAGCATCCTGGAAGCAGCTTTGCTGCCCAGGAGGCCGCGATCGACAATATGGAGTTCACAGACCACCCCGACTATGTGAGTGATCGGGCAGTCAGCGCGCGCACGCTAATCACCGTTCACTCTGTGTCCGGCCAGGCGGCAGAGTGGTTAGGGCAAGTTTCCAGCTCAATTGTCACTGCCGCCCTGGAAATATTCACCACAAAGTCATTCACCAGGGAGGCAGTTGGGAGACTGGTGAGATCGGTATGTCCTCCATTCCCCGCCTGGTCAATTGACTTTATCGCCTCCCAATTGATGCTGTGGAAATCACATAAGTATCTGTTCCCCCGTGTCCCCATCGCTTTCAGAGCCGCAGAGGTCCATTATGGCGTTGCTGGCGGCGAACTGATGGTTGAGTTGCCAGGAGCGCCGGGACCGCTGCTCCTCTGCCCGCTTCTGACACCGCGTCCGCTGAGATTTACTATCTGGTGGCTGGTGACAGGCGGCAGGCTGATCCCCCACGCAACCGTCCACTTCGCGCGCGCCGGTACTGGCGCTCCAATCCTTCGTGATGGAAGCGCACTGTGGGAGTTGGTGGCTGCACTGCTCCAGAAGGAGCACAGGGCACTGGGTCTGGAACAACCAGGCCTCCGCGACTTGGCAAATATCATCACTGTCCTGTCAAATACCCCAATCGACTACCGGGATGCGATAAAGATGCTGAAACAAAAAGAAATGAGAAAATAGTTGGGAAAATTCCCACCGGCGGGGTGTGAAAATTCTCACTTGCGCACCGTGAAAATTCCCGCTCTCACACGAAGAACTGTCACGCTCTCCGGTAGTACCATAGTACCATTTACAAATCAAAAATCGTTGTGTATAATTAATTTAGAATAAAGGGATATAGGATAAAGGAAACACAAACAGGCAAGAGCACAGGAGGAAACAGAGACAAATGAACGCTATTTATCGCCGCTGTCATTGGTGCGGTGAACTTCTGCGCTATCACTGCTCCGCATGGGTCCACCTGGACGGTGGCCAGTATATGATGCAGTGCCCCGTTTGTGGGTGGAAAGGTGCTCCCTCTCGTATCCCTTCCCGCTGTCCACGCTGCGGTGCTGAGACGCACCAAGACCACTGCGCTTTCCCCGAACCAACACCAGAAGAGTACCAGATATTGCACGCAGAAAGAGAAAATTCCAGCTATGAGGGTGAGAAAATTCCCCAGACCCTATAGTACTGGAGTACTACCGCCAGATAAGGAGGAAAAATGGACAAAACAGTGAACAAGTTGGGATGGACCCCGGAGGAGGCCAGATGGATACAGTGCCCATTGATGCAGCGCCTTTGCATCGGGCCGAAGTGTATGGCCTGGCGGTGGATACAACCGCAGCAGGCAGAGGTGCCCATCGAACGAGGCTACTGTGGCCTTGCTGGGCGAGACGGGATACTGCGTCCAGATACTTTGTCCTAAGGAGGAACGATGATCGCGTCAGTTTTCACCAAGTCACAGGAGGAATTCATCCAGTCGGTTGAGGACTGGATCTCCGCCCGCGCGGCAGCGCTGGGCGGAGGCAGGTGGGATGACGTCGCCGATGCTGCCCGCCTGCTCCTCGGGGCTCTGGCCAACGAGGCAGCGAACCCTGAGAGAGCAGATTGGGCAGCGGAATTTGCTTGCGCGATTCTATCCGGCCTGTCCTCTGAGCAGGAATTGGTCGCAAAGGAGGAAGAATAAAAATGTTAAGGGAAGAAATCTCTGCTCTCCAGGTCTTTGTGCTCCTGTTCCTCCTGATGGCGCT
>NZ_JBAMME010000209.1:0-7127 GCF_039793925.1 Thermogutta sp.
TGAACCTTGACCTCTCGCCGAAAGTTTTCCAAACCGGACGCTATCGCCGGTGGTGGTCGCTCGCCACTGTCACTCTCCCTACCCAGGAGCCGGCCCCACTTGTCGTGGGGTGGCTGATCCACAAGCCCGGCGTAGTCGTCAATGTCGTCAAATAGCGATCGATTACCGGTGGCCTTCTCCGCTGGGCTTGGCCCTAACGGGGCATACGGTGATAGCCCTGCCTCGCAATAACGACAGTTGAGAATCTCGTCCATGAGGTCCTGAGCTAACCCTTCGGCAAGCTCACGAATGACCAGCTCCTCGCTGTTTTGCATGATTACCCCTAAGGCAAGTACGACAGCGGCTGTGACTGTCGCCAAAAGCGCCACAGCTACCAACACCTCGACGAGGGTGAAAGCTGCATCACGTGAGCAGAGCCTCATTTCTCGACCATCGCTGACTGACGCGGTCGTCAAATGCAAACCAGCCTCATCAATGCGGGACACAATCCCCCTCGAATCAAATATAAGCCGTAAAGAATAGCGCGGCCGATTGCGCACGCCAAAGTGTCGCAACGTTTCATACCCCCGTGGAAAAGAGGCGGACAAACTCAATCGCTCTCCAAACAAGACCCACCGACCGTCCGGTGGTGCCACCTTCGCAGATGAATGAATATTTTCATTTTGTCAGCAAAGCTTCCGATGATATTTTTGACGGCCCGCCAGCACGGTGTTCAATGACCGTGACAATCTGTATAATTTGAAGCGACTTTGCGGACCGCGGTAAGGCAACACACCTTCGGGGAAACACCGATTCCCCAGTGAAAGAGTCAAGAAAGGATGAAAATGATGAAGCTACAAAGATTGATAGCTGTAACGGTCGTGTTGGTAGCGTGCACGGCTACCATCGCCAGTTTCGCCGGGGAACGTGCGAGATACGTTCGGGGCACTGGACTATCAGGGCTTGGAAATCCTGCTTGCGGTCGCGACAACGCTTGTTGCCCGGTTTGCGGCTGTGCCTCCTGTGCTGGCCACCCTTGGTATGTGGCTCCGCGAGATCCCCAACACGGCTTGGGTTGGGGCGGCCACGGTCACAAACATGCCGGTTATGCCGGTTATATTCAGCCAGGCCCTCCGACCGCCGCCATTACGTATCCTTACTACACGCTTCGCGGTCCAAGAGACTTCCTGCAGCGCAATCTGACCCCAATCGGTCCATGACCATTTCCCGACAGGATGGCGCATCGCGTCAGCAGCTTTCGTGAAACAAAGTGTAACAGTGAAGCGACATTATAGCTTCTCGCCAGGCCGCCTGTACCTGAACCGCAATGAGCAGTAAGTCGTTGTCACAAATGGGTTGTACCGCGGTCTGATAAAAGCCCAACCCGCGGTCCAACCGTCAGTCGGATCCAATCCGGCTAAACCGAGCAAGAACCTGGCGACGACTACCCGATTTGGGTAGTCGTTTTTTATACGATTCTTACATCAGAAGCCAGGGGAGAGCGAGTTGAGCACCTCCCAGAATAAGAACAAAACCACTTAGATCAGTGATCGTCGTTAAGATTGGACCAGAAGCCAAAGCGGGATCAATTCCCACCCGCGAAAGGGCAAGGGGCATTACTGCCCCCAAAACGGCGGCCAGCACGGTATTGAGGGCCAACGCGGTCCCCACCACCGCGCCCAGGAACACATTCCCCTGCCAGATCCATCCCACCGCAGCCAGCAGGATCCCAACGACCAACCCATTCACAACGCCAAGCGGTAACTCAATCCTGGCGACTCGCCAGGCGTCACGAGGCCCAATCAATCCTGCAGCCAGCTCCCGCAAGGTCACCCCCAGAGACTGACTCCCGGTATTCCCACCCATATCCGAGATGATGGGCAAGAAAAACACTATTGCCAGAACCTGAGCAATCGTATTCTCGAAAAGCGGAATGACGCTCGCTGCAATAAGATCAAGGACGAGGTTGATGGACAACCAGACCGTTCGCCCTTTAATTCGCTCCTTGAGGGCCATGGATCGAATTTCTTCTCCGCCAGCAATGCCCAGCAATTTCAAAAAGCTGCGGCTGGCCCGCTCGGCCATGGCTTCCTCCACATCCTGGCGCCGCACCATTCCTACCAGTCTGCCGGACGAATCCACGACGGGGAGCCCAAAAAATCTGTGCTTTCGAAAGAGATGATCTAATTCATCCACAGGCGTATCTACGTGGACAGAAATTGGATTACAAACTTCCAACGCAACCAAATTCTGATGCGGGGCACTTAAAAGAAGATCACGCACGCGCAGGACACCACGTAATAGACCATCGGAGTCTATCGTATAAATATACAGAACGTCATACTTCCTGTATTTGTCGGCATTCTCTCGCAGATCTTGGATAACATCGTCGACCGCAAGTGATTCTTCATAGGCCAGATACTCCGTAATCATCAGGCCTCCGGCCGTATCTGGACGGTATTGAAGAAGCCGACGAGCATCCTCTGCCTCGCCCGGCATCATTTGTTTCAGAAATTCTTCCGACCGCTCGGCAGCAACGGCCCCGAGCAAGTCCGCTTGCTCATTACTCGGCATCTGATCGAGGATCGCGGCTGCTCGAACACCGTCCATCGCTTCAAGCACGTCCGCGGCCTGACTCTCGGGCAGCTCCAAGAGCAGTTCAGCGGCCTCGTCAGAATCGATCAATTCCATCAGCCGCGTTTGATCCTCCAGGCCCAACTGCCAAAGAATATGAGGAAGCTCACCTGGTGGAATCTTCTGAACAATTCGGGTGACTAAGCCAACATCTTTTTGCTCAATGGCCTTCTGAAGTTCGCACGCCAATTCTTCAATTTGCATGCTGATTCTAGTATTTTCCTGTGAATTGCTCATGCTTGTTTGCCATAGGTATATAAGTAAACGGACTGAGTCATATGTAGTACACTATTCTGTATACTTGAGTAATCCGAACGTCCAGCACGCACTTTTATTGAGAGCGGAGAATTTCGGCGAGTGAGTCAACCAAGGTATCCACATCAGACAGGTCATTATAGGCATGGGGACTCAGCCGCAGACGTCCGGACCTCGCGCTGACAACCACACCCCGCTCCAATAGCTTCTTGTGTATAGTCCCCAGCGAATCAGTTGGCCAATCCACCGCAACGATGCCACTCGCGTGGTCCCTTGTGGTTCGATCGCTGGCGACACTGAGTCCAAATTTTGCAAGTCGTTCGACCAAATAATCAGTCAAATCCAAGACTCGATTTTGCAACCCCTCTACGCCGTAGGTTTGAAGCAATTGAAGGGAAGAGTGAAGGCCGATAAACCCCACCATATTGGCGGAGCCTCCTTCATACCGCGCAGCACTCGGTTTGAGCCGAAATTCTATTCGATCGAAATCGAATGGATGCTCCACACTATTCCAACCGAGGCTGGTGGGCCGGAGTATTTCCCAAAGCGGCTCGCGCACAAACAGGATGCCCGCTCCTTCGGGACCCAGGAGCCACTTATGGCCGTCTGCCGCTAGAAAATCGATTCCGGCATCGCGAACATCTATAGGGAAGACCCCAAGACCCTGGATCGCGTCGAGAAAGAAGTAGGCCCCGACTCGGTGGGCAATCTCAGCGAGATCACCAGGGTTGTGCCGCCACCCCAAATGGTAGCTCACCCAGCTTACCGAAAGAATCCGGGTTCGGCTATCGCAGGCGGCTAGCAGGTCCTCGATTCGTACACGTCCTTCTCTGGGTGGCACCCGGCGGACCTCCACGCCCCTCTCACGCAGCGCCAGCCAGGGATACTGATTCGCTGGAAACTCATCGGCTGGTATCACCACGTTGTCCCCAGCACGCCAGGGAAATCCCTCTGCCACGATCGAGATTCCATGGCTTGTATTTCTCACGAGGGCGATTTCTCGCGGAGATGCTCCGAGAAACTGAGCAGCGCTTGCACGCAGTTGCTCGAGAATCCCTGCCCACTGCTTCCATACCACGTCGCCCATTTCCGCAGCTTGGTGCGCCCAACGGACGATCGCATCCCGGCTGACGTCCGGCAAGGGAGAGACAGCCGCGTGATCGAAGTATATCCAGCGCTGACAGACCGGCATGTGCGATCGAAAATCCCGCCACCACGGGACCGAAGGGACGTCACCCCGAGAGGAATCGTTGGCTTTTTCAATCACCATTCGTCGTTTGTACCTTACTCCTTCCGCTTGCGAACTCAGTATTTACGACACTGACTATCATCCTATAGAAGTTCTTCGAGCTCACTTACCAGCGATTCGAACCTTTGCATTGCCGCTTCCACTGGTTCCGGGCGTTCCATGTCCACCCCTGCATCTCTCAACAGATCAAGAGGATCCTTCGAACAACCACCCGCCAGAAAACCGAGATAGTCCTTCACTTCTCGATCACCGCCGTTCAAAACACGCTCCGCCAGTGCAATGGCGGCCGACAGCCCTGTGGCATATTTGTACACGTAAAAAGCATTGTAAAAGTGTGGAATGCGAAAGCATTCCAATTCTAGGAGCTCCGGTATATCAACCTCATCGCCGAAATAATCATGCAGCAACTGCCGATAGATTTTTCGAAACGCATCCAGGGTCAGCGGCTCTCCAGCCTCCAATGTCTCGTGCGTTATTTTTTCAAATTCCGCAAACATCGTCTGCCTGAAGATAGTTCCCCGAATTTCATCAATCTCGTGATTGATAATGTATGCTTTTTCCCGAGCGTCCTCTGCCTTCGCAAGCAGATACCTTCCGAGTAATTGTTCATTGAAGGTACTCGCCACCTCGGCTACAAAGATCGTATATTGATAAAGATGATAAGGCTGGTGATGGGCCGAATAGTAACTATGCATTGAATGGCCTGCCTCATGAGCAAGCGTAAAAACGTGGTCGAAAACATCTTCCTGATAGTTCATGAGAATATAGGGGTTGCCGTCGTATGTACCGGCGCTGAATGCCCCGCTTTGCTTTCCACGATTCTCATATTTGTCACACCAGCGGTTTTCAAATCCGCGCCGCAGAATTCCCACATATTCCGTTCCTAAGGGCTTAAGGGCCTCCAGCACCAGCGACACCGCTTCGTCCCACGACCTTTTCACTTTCACATCTTTAACTAGCGGGACGTACGTGTCATAGACACTGAGCTGTTTTAATCGCAGTTTTTTTCTTCTTAACTCGTAGTAGCGATAAAGGGCAGGAAGGTGTTTTCTGACGGTAGCAATCAATTGGTCATAAACCGTCACAGGGATATTCTCAGCGAAAAGGGCTGCCTCACGCGAGGAAGGAAAGTTCCTCACGCGGGCATAATACACGTCCTTCTGCATCGATCCCGCGAGCGTAGCCGCGAGCGTGTTTTGATGCTCCAAATATTTCTCATAGAAAGTATGAAAAGCCTGCGACCGAACATCCCGGCGCGGAGATTGTAGAAACGTAATAAAGGTGCCATGCGTCAACTCAATTCTCTGACCTTTTTCGTTTTCCAATATGCCAAAACGAAGATCTGCATTGTTGAGTTGATGAAAGACATGAGAGGGTGTCTCTGCCATCTCCGTCTGCATAGCCAGCAAGCGTTCCTCGGCAGGGCTAAGAATATGGGAACGCCAGCGGAGAATGCGCCGCAAATACACGGCATAGGGTCGCAGCGCCTCGTGCTGAAGATATTTTTCCATCTTTTCTGGCGCTATAGCCAATAACTCCGGTCGAATGAAGCTGGCGGCCTGCGCAACACGGCTGGCTACATTGAGAAACCGTCCTCGCATCCGCTGATATTCAGAATTCGACAGATCCTCGGCGGTCTTCAAAAAGGCGTACGTCCCAAGGCGCTCTCCCTGCCGATCCATATCGAGATCAAAGCGAAGACAATGGGCAATCACCTCCGGCCCTTCCGCAAGTTTCCCGCGAAAGCGATCGTATTCCTCAATCCTCCTTTCCCATTCCGCAAAAGCCGTCTCCCAACTCGCATCGCTGGGGAAAAGGCTTGAAAGGTCCCATGTATCTTCAATTTTTTGGGCACTTCTCGGAATAAGAACCTTAGCACGCGGCATGGCAGAAATCGTCTCCTTTAACCTGGGTCACTTGCTGAATCTCTGGTTGCCCGAGGCTGCTAAATTGCGATAATGACTGGGCACTATCACAGGGATTATCACCCACTCCATATGAGGCGCCAACCGCTGGGCTGACATTAGCGCCATTCGTCCGTCCCCAGCAGGCGCAAGTATGCGTAACCGTCGGGGTCATGACATCATCGGGGACCCATGACAGCGAACTCACACCCGTTGGGTCTAGCTGGACCTCAGATGGAAGCGTTACGCCTTACGTGAACAAGTCCCGGGGACGCAGAGCAATTTTCGGCTTGACCATAACGTGGGCTGTCTCCAGGAGATCGTGACCGGCAACTCTGTGATGGCTCCCCATTGACAGTCGGAGAACCGGGCCGTTACGATAAAATGAGACCGCGAGGCACCGGGTACGGCTGCGTAAATCGGCCAGGTTTGCCGTTTGGGCACGCCAGCCGGCCTTGTGATCGCTGAATGATCACATGCCGAGTGCAAATCTCCGTGCCGTCAGCTACGAGAAAACGGACAGGTAGCTCAGTTGGTAGAGCACTGGACTGAAAATCCAGGTGTCGGCGGTTCGATCCCGCCCCTGTCCACTTCACGTCTTTGATCAGGCTACTTCCCAATGGCGCCCGCATCTGCCCACTATCGTGGAGGTCACTAGATCCCTGGCGAAGACGAGGTGTGGGACCTTGGGCTCCCTCGGAAGAGTTGCTGGTTGGTGCTTTTAGGCGGTAGCAGCCAAAAGGGTGATACAACCGGTCTTCTGCCAATAAGCAGATGGGGTTGTGCGGGACGCTATTTGTCGGCCGGTAGCACCTCGACCAAAATCTTGCGAACTGCCGATTGCTTTTCTTTGTCGCAGCTCATGCCGGCCAGGCGTCAAATGAACCCGTCAAGTTTTATGTTTGACGGTTGATTTCGTCCGGCGGTGACCGAACAATTATCGCTTTTCGCCAGATGGCCCTGGGTGATTCGCAAGAGCACTTTCTTCCATCACTTTCTGGCAAAGCAAACGTAGCTGGCAGGCTAACCGAGTCCAAGCCGAACGCCAGTGTTGTAGCTAAACGAAAGATCCGCAACCGTCCGCCTTACCGCTGATTTGTTTGCCA
>NZ_JBAMME010000210.1:0-7049 GCF_039793925.1 Thermogutta sp.
CCATATCGGCACCTGCCCGGGCATGGGCCACGGCCTGCCAACCGAGCATCCGAAGGGTCTGATCGTTGTCCACCGTGTCGTAGGGACCGGCTTTTCCCAGCGCACCGCAATGCCCATGGCTGGTGTATTCGCAGAAACACTCATCCGTGATGACAAGGAGTTCCGGTGCTATCTCTTTGATAACCCGAATGGCTCGACAGATGATGCCCTGCTCACTTGTTGCGTCACTTCCCAGGGGATCCTTGTGATCCGGAATTCCGAACAGGAGAACACCTCCCAGCCCCAGGCGCTTGACCTCTTCGATTTCTTCACGAAGGGCCTCCAGAGAAAGCTGATCATGGCCGGGCATTGAGGAAATCGGCACGCGGTGTTCCGAGCGAGCATGCACGAACAGAGGCAGAATCCACCGGCCAGGATCAAGCCGAACAGCCTGAACAAGTTGCCGAATTCCCGGATGATAACGGAGCCTCCGCATCCGCACGGTGGGGAATCCCGCTGCTCGGCACCGCTCAATGATCAACCGGCGCGCCGGTGTGGCACCCATAATAGACACTCCTTTTCGTTCAATTGTATCGCCGATTCTGGTCAGCAACCGCGAGGACGGCCTAGTTCGCTCTTGCCGCGGGCCACTCACCCAGCATTTGGACAGTTTTATGAGGCCGAATGATTGGCGGAAGATTCCTGCCCCGATTTGTTCTCATCGTCATGCGGTATGCGGGAAAAATCAATTACCCAGGCTGTGGGCACGTAGCGTACCACCAGCCAGTCGGTGAGATTGACCCACCGCTGGCAATAATCGAGGATCACGCTGTCTGCGGTAGCAACCAGCCCGGGACACTCCATGAGGACATAATCGGGACTTTGCACGATCTCCACCTGCCATGGCCAACCGTGCTCCGCTGCTAATTCACGGATGAGTTTCGCCAGTCGGCCGCTGTTGGAGACAGGCTTGTCAAGATACCAGTGGGCGGTGGACACACCCAGCTCCGCAAGGCCCTTTCCGATCAGACGGATCGCGGCAACGGTTTCCTGGACCTTTCGGTACGAGCCGTGCATGCTGGCCATATCCCGAAGAGTGCCGTCCCGGCCGCGAATGAGCACCCCGCCAGCCAGTGCCGCTTCCATGGTGGTCAGGACGTTATAGCCGTCCAGATAAAGCGGCGCGCCGTGGAGGGTTTGTAACTCTTGCTGCCGAGAGCGCCGCTTCAACAGGTCCTCCCAGGTGCAAGCGCTGCGCTCCAGCGCCATCCGCTGTCGGGCCGCCAGTTGATAGCGATCGCCCACCAGCTTGAGAGAAGAAGGCAGCGCATAGCCCCGATCGAGGAGCCAGCAAAGATCACCGAACGCCGTCTGCAGCCGTGGATACTGGCTGGGCGCGAAAAGCTCATGATCTTCGGGATGGGGACCACGATGCTGCCGGCGGTCAGGCACGAAAATTCAGTCCTCCTCAGACACACCATCCCTCCCTGTCTGCAAGGCCACGATCCTTGGGAACAATCCCCACCGAACCCGCTTGAAAAGCGACCCTATTTCCGCTCATACGTGCCCATCAGTTCGCCTTCCGCCAGAATATGGCCTTTCATGGCGTTCATCAGTTCTTTCTTGGTTGCACCCGGCGGAAGATTGAGCTTAGTGTTGAGGGCATAAATCCGGAAGTAATAGCGATGTCGCCCATGACCGGGCGGCGGCATCGGTCCCCGATAGCCAATCGTCTGACCACTGGTCCACGAATTCTTACCCTGAAGAGCCCCCGGCGGATTGTCAAGCTTGGGGGTTTTCGGCAGGTCCTCGGGCAATTTGGTCACATCGGGCGGAATCTTGTAAAGCACCCAGTGCACCCAAGGTTCCGGCGTGGGAGCATCCGGATCGTCGCAAATGAGTGCCAGTTCCTGGGTCCCCTCAGGAACACCCGACCATTCCAGCGGCGGCGAGACATCCGCCCCTTCCCCCGTGTATCTCTTGGGAATCGGCTGCCCCGGCTGAAACGCGGAGCTGGTGATTCGGATGGCCATGGCCTTACCTCCTTCTTCACCTGTTACCTGAGCAACGGAACTCCCCAACGATGCTTGCGATTCGGTGGCCCCAGCGGACGTTGCTCCGCTCTCTCTTGCGGTTTCCGTCTCGCAACAGGCGGGCTGATCACCCACAATTTGGAATTGTCGAGACGACAGTCCCTCTTTTTCGGCCTGACAGCCGAACACGCTCACCGCAGCCATCACCAGAAACGCCCCGGTTCCCCTGAGGAGGCTTTTCCGGGATACGTTGATCGATCTCATAGCCCTCTCTCCAGCATGTGAGAATGGCGTCTTCCCGCCCGCGCATTTCATCGACCCGTCTTCTATCGGCCTCCCCCGCGAGGTCATTCTTGAGCCCGGGGAGCGGCCGTCCTTCGTTTTTGTCACCCAGATTTCGCCGGGCTCATCCTTTGACCACACCAAGCGGACGCAAGCGAGCGACCTTCTTGGCAAGTCCCGCACGATCCACGATGTCTACCACGATGCTGACATCTTTATAGGCATCCGAGTGCTCTTCCGCCAGTCCCGCCCGACTGTGCGCCCGCGCGATGATCCCCTTGGCGGCCAGCTCTTTGTCGATCTGGCGACCCCGGGCGACTTGAATCGCAGCATTACGGCTGAGGACCCGACCGGCCCCGTGGCAAGTGGTGCCGAATGTTTTCTCCATAGAGGCGGGCTGACCCACCAGGACCCAGCTTTCCCGGCCCATATCACCAGGGATAATGACCGGCTGGCCGATCGCGCGGTACCGCTCGGGCACGTCGGGATGTCCCGCTGGAAATGCCCGCGTCGCTCCCTTGCGATGCACACACACAAGTTTTTCCTTGCCATTGACAATGTGTTTTTCCATTTTGGCGATGTTATGGGCAACGTCGTACACCAGCTCCATTCCCAGGTCTTCCCAGGGTTTGCCGAAGAATTCGCTGAAGGCTTCTCGTGTTTGCCACATGAGGAGCTGGCGATTGGCCCAAGCGTAATTGGCAGCCGCCCGCATCCCCGCCAGATAGCGCTGGCCCTCGGGACTGTTAATAGGAGCGCAGGCGAGCTGCCGGTCGGGGAGCTGGATGTGATATTTTTCCGGGCACCGCCGCATCTCCTGGAGCGCGTCATCACACACCTGATAACCGAGGCCGCGCGATCCGGAGTGGATCATCACGCAGACGGTCCCGGGTTCCAGCCCCATGACCCGCGCGGCTTCGGGATCAAATATTTCTTCCACCACCTGGACTTCCAGGAAGTGGTTACCCGCCCCCAGCGTCCCGCATTGGTCGCTTCCACGTTTCTTGGCCTCGTTACTCACGCACGAGGCGTCGGCCCCCGCCATGCAACCACCTTCTTCCGTATTCTTGAGGTCTTCCTCGGTGGCCAGCCCGATCTTCTTGAGATACCGGCAACCTTCTTCCAGAAGCTGATCCATTTGTTTTCCGGAAAAGAGATAGGGCCCCCCTTTGCCCACCCCTGCCGGGATCCGCTGGAACAGAACATTCATGAGCTCCGGCAATCGTGGGCGCACATCGTCAATATGCAGATTTGTCCGCATGAGGCGGACACCGCAGTTGATGTCGTAGCCCACCCCGCCCGGTGAGATGACACCACCTTCCTCGGGATCCGTGGCGGCCACCCCACCAATGCAGAATCCATAACCCCAGTGGATGTCGGGCATGGCGAGGCTAGCCACCTGAATGCCGGGCAATGTCGCCACGTTGGCCACCTGCTCGGGGGCCTGGTCCTTGCGGATTTGCTCGATCAGTCGCTCGTCGGCATAGATTCGGCCTTCGACCTGCATCCCTGGTTTATAGTCAGGCGGGATTCGCCAGGTGGTTTCGTCGATGCGTTCGAGCGGTCCAACAAAACCTTCCTTACTCATAAGTGCCTCCTTTCTTCGCCTGATGCACAGAGGGGCCGCCTTCCAGGGTTGTGGATGAGGCTCCTTCCTTGGGCGATACTTTCACCGCCTTCGTTGCTCGCGCACGCCACTGCCTGCCCCCAATATTTTACGAGCCTGCCGTCTCCGCCCGATACTGTGCGGAAACCCGCGTCGTGATTCCCCCGCGAGGCCGGAAATCCGCCACCACCTTCATCCACCTCGGCTTTAGGACTGCGACAAGGTCGTCGAGAATCCGATTCGTGACGTGTTCGTAAAAGATGCCCACATTCCGATAAGCTTGGAGATAGAACTTCAGACTCTTCAGTTCCACGCAGAGTCTATCGGGACAGTATGTGATGGTGATTGTGCCAAAATCGGGCTGGCCCGTCCGCGGACACACGGAGGTGAACTCCGGGCATATAATCTCAATGGTGTAGTCCCGATCCGGATACTGATTTTCAAAAGTCTCGAGGATATGTCGAAAAGATTCCGCTTGCTGTGCCACGCCGCGTCTCCTTTAATTGCTCGCAACTTCCACCTTTAATCATGATATAGGGACGGGGGGCTTTTGGATACTGCGGCAGGTGGGTTCGGCTCCTTGGGTCTGGTTTCGGTCTGCCCTGTGATTGGAGGGGAACACTGAGAAACATGGTCCCGGAATCAAAGCCCGGTGCGGTGGTGCTCCTATCGGGTGGAATGGACTCCTCCACGACTGCCGCTATCGCCAAACAGGAAGGTTTCCGCATCTATGGCCTGACCATCGACTATGGGCAGCGCCATCGTCTGGAACTCGAAGCCGCCCGAAAGGTCGCCCAATTCCTGAGCGCCGCGGAGCATATCATCCTCAAAGTGGACCTGTCCTGCTTTGGCCACAGCGCTCTGACGGACGACATTCCTGTGCCGAAGGATCGGCCTATCGCGGCTGGGCCGACGGAAATCCCCCTCACCTATGTCCCTGCACGGAACACGGTGTTCCTGGCTTTGGCTCTAGCCTATGCAGAAAGCCGGGGGCTGGCAGACATTTTTATCGGCGCAAATGCCGTGGATTACAGTGGCTATCCTGACTGCCGACCGGAATTCATCGAGGCCTTTGAACGCCTCGCCAATTTAGGAACCAAAGCTGGCGTTGAAGGCCGAGTCCGCTTCCGTATCCATGCGCCATTGCTCCACATGACTAAGGCCCAAATCATCCGCCGAGGTGTAGAGCTCGGCTTGGATTACCGCCTCACCCACACCTGCTATGATCCAACTCCCGACGGACTGGCCTGTGGACGTTGCGACGCCTGCCAGCTTCGCAAAAAGGGATTTGCAGAAGCCGGGCTCGAGGATCCCATCGCCTATGTGGCCTGATCACGTAATCGAGACATACGTCCGAAATATGACCATTGATCCGAAAGTGGACGTGACCGGGGCGACCGAGGAAAGGCTCGAGCAGCCGCTCCGCATTGCCGAAATCTTTCAATCCCGACAAGGAGAAGGAATCCTCACCGGGACGGAGAGCGTGTTCATCCGCGTTTCAGGATGCAATCTGCGATGCAAATTCTGCGATACCCCGTACGCAAGCTGGGAACCGGAAGGCCCGCTCTTCACCGTCGAAGAGATTCTCCAACGTGTGGAAAGCTTCCCCGCCCGCCATGTCGTGTTGACGGGCGGCGAGCCCATGCTGTTTCCCCAAGTTGTCTCCCTCACCCGGCATCTTTCCGATCGCGGCTACCACGTAACTGTCGAAACGGCGGGAACGGTCTATCGACCGGTACATTGCCATCTCATGTCGATCAGCCCCAAGCTCAGTAATTCCACGCCCGACCGAGAAACTCATCCGCGGTGGTGGAAAGAACACGAGCTGCGGCGTCACCAGCCGGAGGTGATTCGGCGGTTTATCCGCGAGTATCCCTACCAGATCAAATTCGTGATCGACCAGCCCGAAGACGTGGACGAGGTGGAGCGCTACCTGGCCGCGATCCTTGAAATCGACCGCGACCGGGTGCTCCTCATGCCCCAGGGGACGGATCAGGAAAGCCTCGGCGAAAAAATGGCGTGGCTGGATCCCCTCTGTCAGCAACATGGGTTCAAGCTGTGTCCACGGAAGCATATTGAGTGGTACGGTCCAGGCCGCGGCAAGTGACCACAAATGGACGTTGGGGAATCAAGCCCGAGGGCACAGACCATCCACTTCCGCACATACCCTCGGTTGCCGATTTTGCGGAGGGAGCGGTGAAAAAAGCCGGACCGGATGGCAGTAAGGCCCGGCGCGTCTGAGGTGCAATCCGCAGGCTGTTTAAAAACTCACCCTTTTGCGCCCATGGCCTTGGCGGTGTTGACTTTCTCTGCCAGGCGGACGCCGGGGCGTCGCAGTCTCATCGACTCCACTTCCCAGACATAGCCGTGAATTTGCACGTCGGCTGGAATCAACGGGCAGTTGCGGAGCAATTCCACCTGCTTGAGACAGATTTCATCCACGTCGGAGAAGGTGCGAATCCATTTTGGAAAGACACCCGCCGGGAGCTTCAGCTCGGGTAAGGCCGGATCGATGGCCACGCTGTCAGGATCGATTCCCTTCTCCCGGAGCGCATTTGTCAGAAACTCTCCGGTTGCCGTCATCATGCCACATTCGGTGTGATTGACGACGATGATCTCCTTGGTGCCGAAAAAGTTGGTCGTGAGCATTGCCGACCGGATCACGTCATCCGTCACGAGGCCCCCGGCATTGCGGTACACATGAGCATCGCCCAGGCGAATACCAAGGGCTTCTTCAACCGGTAATCGCTCGTCCATGCACGCAAGCACAAAGAGGCGCCGATTGTTGGGTATTCCTTTCTGACGGCGCAGAGCCCAAGCTTCCCGTTCCGCGAGCTCCATGTCGATTTGCTGATAAAGCATGGCGTCACCCTCCACCACTTTCAATACATTCGTTTGTCGATGTGTTTAATTCTGTTTCGCCGCCGGCAGATATATCGTAAGCGGTAACTCCCTCTGCGTCAAGTAACTTTGTTTATCAAGTTACTGATCAATAAATCAAGCAGATGCGCGCTTTTTGAAAGACTCTACCCAGTCGGCGAGAATGGCCCGGTAGTCCAATCAGGATCGGATTAAGCACATGACCCGACACCGATGAGAATACCCCGAGAAATGATAAACTTGGGTCGTGATCACCCCAAGTTTATCAT
>NZ_JBAMME010000211.1:0-1404 GCF_039793925.1 Thermogutta sp.
CAGGACAACAGCGCCAAAAGTATCTGAAACAGTTGGAAGGACAAGCACATCCGCCTTACGGTACCACTCGGGCATGGAAGGGCGCGGTACGTTGCCGAGCACACGGGCAACTCTTTGCGTCCTCTGCAAAGCATACGGCGTTAAGTCCGTATAAGAACCTATCACAAATGCCTCAATCGACTTTCCTTTTAGCCGCTCTAGCGCCACTACCAGGTCTGGTAAACCTTTCCTTACAGGAGTATTTGCCACGAACAATACTGTGAAGGTTCGTCCGTTTGTCGCCCGTGATCGCTCCCCTACGAAAAACTTGGGATGGATACCAAAGGGTAGCATTTCAATTTTTTCGGTGGGAGCTCGCTCCGCGACAAGTGCGCGGCGACAGAATGTGGATGGGCATAATATCAAATCCGCAGCATGCCACTCTTGTCTCTGCCTCTCTGTATATTCCTCAACACCACTTTCAACACTCCGGGGCAAACACCATTCCGGATAAGCCGTTTCTTGTTCCCGAACCAACCTATCATCATAGGCGAGGGGTGGAATTCCCTGATCGAGCACGCGAAGGAGGCGTTTTCCTGACACCGCCTCGAATAATTCTTTGGCCACCGAGGAAAAACAGAAGACGGCATCGCAAGACGGAAGACCGTAACTAAGTACGCGAGTGCAAAACTCGCGCCCACCCCAGATATAAGCAAACGCTTTGGCCCCTTTTCTACTCGCGGCGGCTTTCCTCCAGTTATAGGCAAGAGCGAAAGTTGGAAAATGGACCACCTTTTCAAGCGGAAGTTCGCTGGCCTGACGTGCCTTCGCCCGTTTAAGAGCTTTCCATGGAATGACTGCAGAAACACTGCCACTTAATTTCGTGAAAAAACTTTTCGGTCCATACCAGTCAGTGAAGAACCGTTCCAGCATTCCCGCCTGCTGGAGGGCGATTGGGACGGCGTAATTCCGTCGCGCCCCAATCTGAACAACTGTCACACGAAGGGAAGGTTGGGACGATGGCAACGTTTCCGTCATGTTTTACAACGCCTTGTTTGTAATCACAGAAGGATGCAAAATACTTCGGTAGACCTGGCAAGAGATCCACGAGTTTCTTTCCCAAGCAACTGCCTCGAGATACCTGTCGATTTCAGATTTAATCTCACATCTTCGCAGGGCTAGCATATCCGCAAGGGCCTGTTGGAGCGAAGGAAGCGAATCCGGTTCGCACATGACGCCTACTTGAAACCGCGCCAATGTCTCTGCGATCGTGGGTGTAGCACTGACCAGAACGGGCCTGCGATGAGCAAGGGCAACATTCAAAACACCACTCTGAGAGGTGAACCGTCGGCTGTACGGGAGGATGACAAAATCACACAATTCTAAATAATTGGGCACTTCATCGTTGGGGATGTGCTCGAATCG
>NZ_JBAMME010000211.1:1414-6960 GCF_039793925.1 Thermogutta sp.
CATTAGAGTTTAGCCCAAGTTCTTCAACAAGCTGCAATGTTTTTTTAGTCATATCCTCCCGCTTTGATTTCGGTTGTCCGGCCACGACGAGATGCAAGCGGTCCTTAAACGGCACCATTGCCTGGAGGAACAGATCAAGATTTTTATCCGGCCGAATGTCGCCAAAGAACAAGGCTACTTGTTTATTTACTGGGATGCCATACCGGCGGCGCAGTGTTTCTTTGTCCGCCTCCGGCGGCCCATGATAGTTAGGTCCGTGCTGGACAATAAAGACACGGTCAGCGGAGACCCCAGCAAAGTCAATGATGTCTTTTTTTTGATATTCGCTGTGGACGAAGATGGCCGCACATGCACGGTAAAGTCGCTTGAGCTGTTCGATCTCGTATTTGTACCAAATCAATCCCTGAGAACGTCGCACGTCGTGGGCGGTGGCCACAAGCTTTATTCCAGCCTTTTTCAACGCCCTTGACCAAATAGCGAACGTCACGTGGGGAATTGTGGAGAGATGAAGGATATCTGCTTCCCACGCCCGGGCATGAGCGATTGCCCGTAATGGATTAACAAAAAGATTGATGCCGAAACGAAGCCGTCTCCTTATCGGCACGGGATGTGTGATATCACGCAATCCCGGCCAAATCGGGTAAGTTGCTTCTTTGAGATAATGGTAACTGGGAATGCACGCCAGTTCGACTTCCAGCCCTGGTTCCTTGATCATCCGCGTGAGCAGTTCATGAACGTACCGCCCGATGCCCCCACCGGGAAACGCGAAATAGTGCAACACACGCACAGGTCGTTCGGACTGGCTCGCTTCCATCATGGACATCTGGGCAAGCTGAGGGACAAATTAGGAAGTGCTTCCATGCGCAGAAACGGGCAGTGGGTTCCCGCACGCGACTTGATAGTAAAGAGACGTCAGGCGCTCGACATGCTGTTGCACCAGGAAACCGTTGCGGACGGTGTCCAAACCCGCTTTTCCCATGCGCATTAACGTTTCTGGCGCGTTAATTAGACTTTCAATGGCTGCCGCAAGGGCGTGATGGTCCTTGGGCGGAACGAGTAAGCCATTTTCACCATGCCGCAACCACTGGCGTACCCCACCCACATCACTGGCCACCACGGGCAGACCAAAGGCCATGGCCTCCAAGCCCACAATCCCCAGAGTCTCCGGGCAGATTGAGGGAAACACAAAAAGCGTGGTAGATTGCAATAAGCTGGGGATCTCGTGCCGTGACGCCCACGGCCGAACTTCCAGTCGCGATGCGCAACCAGAGTCTGTAGCGAGCCTGTCGATGGCCTTTGCACTAGTATTGTCTACATCGCCTACCATAATTCCTCGGACATTGGGAAGCTCTCCCAAGGCCCTGATAAAGACATCATACCCCTTGATCGGCCGCACTCTTCCCATGAAAAGAATGGTTGGCTCTTTCGGCAGAGGCCGCGGTTCTAAACGTGGCTCCAGGGGGCAAAAATACGGCAGCGTCACGGTGCGAAGTGGATCGAAATCCATCGCAAGGAGCCGTAATCGGACCGACTCGCTCGGACAAATGACCGCGTGAAATTCCCTGCGCCACCGGCAGAAAGTTTTCACCCGCCGGTAATAAGCGATTGCAAAGCGAGGCCTCGGCGTTAAACACCGTTTGAAAATCGTTATCACAAAACACGCAGGGCTGGCCTTTCGGTTGCAGATTGTTTTCGTCCGCCGGTGGAAGAAACTACCCGCCGGGCAAAGGTACAGATAATCATGACAGGTGACAACAGTGGGGCCAAATTCCAAGCACGCTCGTAGCACTCCCAGATTATAGATTCGGTGCACATGGATGAGGTCTGGTTGGACTGTGTTAAGGAGCTCCTTGACTCTTGCAAAGCCAAATTGCTCTGCTTTTTTCTCCGGCTTTCCTAAATCTGGCAAGTGATATGAGCGAGATAGCAAAGACGAGTTACCTCGGGCAAATGCGTAGTGCTGCTCGATCCCCGCCGACTCCAGAGCCGGGATCAGATGGAGGAGATACGTTTCCACTCCCCCTGTCCAATTCAAATGTTCGTTCAGATGAAGAACTCGCACGGTAACACGTTATCAGTTGATTTCTACGGGCTGCGGCCCACCCGTTGGAGCGTGTTCCACGAGGCCCGGCCATCCAATTGCTCGAAGATATTGCAGCCAGACTTTTCGATCATGGGATGGCGAAATCAGTCTTGGTAACAGCGGTACAAGATCAAGATGAGCCCGCAGAAAGGAACGAAACGGTATCGCTGACCTCCCTAAGAGAGACCGAGCAAAATTACGTGGCAATTCCAGTGCGAGATACCACACAAGCCCCGCGAGCCGGTTTTTCCACTTCCACCTCGCTGCATAGATGACGCGGTTGCGACAGATCCATCGGGCCCGCCGCAAATACGCTTTGCGGTCGGTAGTCACTGAACCACCGTAATGGCCGACGCGTCCCCGGGTGCAAATACCCACACGGTAGCCAGCCGTGGCAATCCGGCGGCACAGGTCATAGTCTTCGTAATAGCTGCCGTAGATGGGATCGAATGGCCCGGCTTTCATCAAGGCCTCTGTGCGAACCACCATGGCCGCTGCAGTGATCTCCGGAACCTCCACAAACTCCGGCAAATCGTTGAAAGACCCCCGGACGCCCTGTTGCAAACGTTCATACAGTTCCGGATTGGCCTTGGCGCAAGTAACGAACGCCTGATCCCAGGTGGTGCCGTCGTAGTTTTCAATGAGCGGAATAACGGCCGCCACCATTTCATCCTTTTCCATCATCGCCAGACAGGCGGACAACCAATCTTCGCGCGAGATCGTATCCTGGTTCAAAAAGCAAACAAATTCGCTGTCCAGGCCACCGTTGACAAGAGCAAAATTATTGGCTTCGGAGAAGGGCATCGAAAATGGTGTTGCGAGAGCTGAAATTTTGTCCATTTCCCTCGCGAGTTGAACCACCATGTTATTACCACCATTGTCAACTAAAATAACTTCGTAATTATTGCACGAGACCCTTCTTAGTGAGTCAAAACAAGGTTTGAGCCACCGTCCAGAGTTATAGGCGATAAGGATAATCTTAACTGGAAACACCGCAAAAATCCCCGCGCGACGGCTCAGTTGAAGAAAAGGCCGATTTCAGCATCGCAACAACCGATTCCACATAGCAGTCCCGGCTAAATCTGTTTTTACAGAGGTTTCTGGCTCGGGCAACCGCTCTGCTGACTGACTCTCTCTGAAACAGAGAAGAAATCAAGGCCCTAGTCAATTCATCTGTCTCCCCATATTCCACCAAAAACCCTGTTTCCCCGTGGGTGATTGTTTCTGCCAGGCCGCCCACACGCGTGGCGACGACGGGGGTTCCCACGGCCATGGCCTCAACGGCCGTCCGGCCAAAGGACTCCGAGCGGCTGGGAATGCAGACGACATCGCACGCCCGGTAGAACGTCGCCATGTCCGCTACCGTTCCAAGGAAGTTCACGTGGCTAGCCAGTCCACTTGCGTTGACGTGCGCCTGCAACTTCTGCCGGTAGCCGGGATCACCATCTCCTGTGATTGCAGCCAGTACGTCGGGCACGGCGGCCACCACTCCCGGCAAGGCTTCCAGAAAGAATTCATGCCCCTTGACAGGTCGCAAGGTCCCCGGCACACCGATGATCAGCCGATCCAGGGGCAGGCCCAGTTGTTGGCGTGCCTCTGCCTGCGTCAGATCAAGCTCGAAAAATCGGTCCTCCACGGCATTCGGGATGAGCACGGTTTTACCTTGGCAACTGGAACCAACCACGTTCTCCCAAACAGCCCGGGAAATGACGACGACTCGCTCGGCCAAGGACTGAAGACATCGGCGCACAGCCCACCGGCCACCCGGCCAAGGATCGTGCATCTCGCCGCCCACATCGTCGAAAAGCTCCCGCACATGCCAGATGCACGGCACACCACACCATTTGGCAGCCAAGGCTCCGGAAAGACCGGTCAAGGTGTTCACATAGACGATATCGGGACGCAGTTGACGCACCCGTCGGGCCAGGCGTCGGGCAGCCCGCCAGTCGCGCCACCAGCGTCGCAGACGACGGTGCTTCGGTCCTCCCGCCAGCCACTGCCCGTGGGAAAGAATTTCCGTCGTGCAGCCGCGGGATTCGTATTCCGCTCGCATGGCTCCATCCTGGGCGAAGATGACATGCACCCGGGCCCCCAGTTCCTGGAGGGCCTCGACGATCATCAGCCCACTTGTCGGCGAGCCCGACGGTTTCGCGGTGAGTTGGACAAAAAGGGCTGAAGTGGGCGAGGCAATCCCAGCTTTCACTGTTTTGAAGGCCTCGGAGAACCTGAGGCCGCAATACTTCCAACCATGGCGCGACTTGCAGTGGTGCCCCCCTCGGTTGTCGGGCACACCACCGCATCGACCGCATTCCACATCGCGTGGATCGCGTGGCGGATCCGTTCGTTGCTCCCTCGGAGTTTCTCAACCACCCGTTCCCGAGTGGGCCCTTCGAGGACTGCGGCAATCGTCGCCTGGGCTCCGGCGCGATCGGCCACCTGGACCACAGCCTCCGGACACCCGTATTCCCCCATCAGCTCCTCGTATTTGTGGCTCCAGCCGATGGCTAAACTGGGCACACATTGGGAGAGAGCACCCACGAGGGCGTGAAAACGGGAACTGATCACACCATAAGCTGTGCCCAGAATCCCTTTTAAGCGTAGCGGACACGTCTCTTCGACGACGTCAATCGGCCCTCTGAAGTGATCTTTGATAGGTCCAATCAATGCGCGATCTTCCGGGGTATGAATGAGAAGGGTCACCCGCAGGCCCCGGCCTGTCACCATCTCAATGAGATCGGCGAGAAATGGGATGTATCCCTGCGCCGTGGACCCGTCTGTTTTATCGAGCATTCGCATGTTGGGGACGACAAATACCGTATTGGGCTTGGGTTCAAAGCCCTCAGGCAAAACGCCTTCAACGAGGGGCGTAAAATCTGGGGCCATTTGGATATTCGGCCGCTCCCCGGCCACATCGACGAGGTGTTTATAGGATCGCTCTTCCCTAGCGAACACAAGGTCGCAATGGTCGACGAGTTCACGACAGGCCCTCCGTATGGCCGACGTCGTGAATGGGCCAAATGCTTGGGGCAGGAGAATGATCTTTTTTCCATCGTTCTTCCACCGCCGGCACTGGCGGGCCATCTGTTCTGTGGGACCTGGGCCGTGCTGGTCGCCGAATGCGAAGCCCGAGGCGTCAATCACCGCCGTGATGTCGCTTTCGGCAGCCAGACCATACTTCTTTCGGAACGACCGATGAGCCCACACAGCCACCAGTTTGGAGCGGCCCAACCGCCTTTCCGAAAGGAGAGTCCACAGGCCATATTTGGCGCGATCGGGATAGGGACCGAACCACGGGGGCACAGCAAATTCCGGCGGGTTCGGTCGCGAGCGGAAGTGCTGGAGGGCCGCAATGGCCATCAGCTCCGCCCCTTTATTATGTGTCCCCGTGCCGTGAAGGAGGATCATGGCTGCTCGAAATTGTACGATCGGAGGAGCGGAA
Source organism: Thermogutta sp. (assembly GCF_039793925.1). Classification (GTDB taxonomy): domain Bacteria; phylum Planctomycetota; class Planctomycetia; order Pirellulales; family Thermoguttaceae; genus Thermogutta. Next base: position 6,937 of record NZ_JBAMME010000211.1, read on the forward strand.
GGGGTTTCTTTACTGATCGTGGGA
>NZ_JBAMME010000212.1:0-6884 GCF_039793925.1 Thermogutta sp.
GCTCTAAGTCCTGTTATTGACCGTCCACGCGCCATCGTCGCCTGGTCAAACCTCGCGCAATGAAGGGATGGTTGCGCAGATGCCGACAGAAGGGAAGGAAATATGGAAGACTCTACCACTAAACAAATTGCAGGTTGCGCACTGATTGCCTTTATTGTGCTTCTGGCATGTGGTATCGCGATTGGAATCGGCGCGCGTAGTTTCTGGGTAGGAACACAAGTGACTTGGGCGTTGGGGCTCAATACTGTCGCAGTGCTGTACTACCTTGCCAAGAAAAACGTTAAAGGCTATTTTTGGGGAGGGTTGATAAGTGGGGCATGGTTGATTTACTTGTTTGCAATCTATGGAGAATTCAACCCCTGGTGGTGGGGAGTTGCCTGGTTGTTGGTAGCATTTTCACACGCAGTGGTCGGAATCCGAGCGCGTGAACACAAAGAGCCTTTCCACGGCATGATAGCCGGTGTGATGGCTTTGCTTTCTATGGGTGTTGTCCTGGCCGGATCGGCAAAAATTGCCGAGTATCTCGGGGTACAGGCGCAAACAACACAGACGATTGATACGAATCAGGCAACGGTTCCCGCGGCGGCCCAGCAAATCACACAGCCAGCAATATCTCCCACTCCTCCGACCACAGCCACTATGCCAGCGCCCACCGCGACGCCGATCGCTGCGGGTGAGCCGCCGGCCGCAAGGACGAAATTGAACGTCGCTGCCGGCTGGCAGGCGCTGGCTGGATTCTTGCTGGCGGCGTTTAAGTCCATCTGGGGTATCTTTCACCTGATTGGAGTGAGTCTACTGGGGTACTCATGGTTTCGGCGCAGTTGGGGAGCGATGGTTTTACCGGTTGCTTTGCTTATCGGAGTCTGGGTTGCAGGTGGACTTTCGTCTCCTGTATCCCTCGCCCTCACCCATGTTATTTCATCCAGTCCGGCCGGTTGGATGCGCGATCTGCTCCGCTTTTCGGTAGCGAATTTTGGCCATGCTGGCTGGGGAACGGTGCTGCTGGGCTTGACCGTTATGCTCATCTTACTGCCCACGTTGCGGCAAATAGCTGTAGCGCAATACCGATTGAAAAACGTCCCTGCTATCCAACGGTTATTGGGGACTGCCATCGCCTATGAATATATGCAGCAAAGCGCCGTAAGCCCAGTACTTATGATGACAGGCTATATTATCTATTCTGCTATCGCGTTCGGTTTGTTCATCGCTCTGTGGGTCGGCTTGCGACAGATAGCACAGGCAGGGGAGATTCCTTTGGCAGCCTGGGGCATTCCCGACCTGTCTGTACCCAGCTGGAAACCGGTCTGGCAATGGCCATATTTCGCACTGGCCGGGTTGTACGCGCTGACGCAAATCATCCGGATCCTGCTGAGTCGCAAATTCCATATGCAGACAATGAGCGGAATCCCTGGAAACAACGCCTGGTATATCTTGATAGGGACATTGATCCTGGCGCTGTTTGTCCCGGCAGGTGTCATCCTTTTCCTGATCGGTCAGGCTATCGCTCAATGGCTGGTCGTTCCATTGATGGGTCGGGAAATTCTCAAACTCCCAGCCGATGAGAAGAAACGAGGCACTGAAGAAGCGCAGCAGAAAGAAGAAGGACTGCAAGGACTCCAGCGAGAGCTGCAAACACTTTTAGAGAAAGAACGTCCTCCTGAATTGGCAGGTACAGATGTCTGGCATTCTCCAGCCCCCCTAATCTTCATGCGGGAATGGGCAGGTGCATTGTGGGGGCTGACGGAAAGGGGTGATCTGATGATTTATGACAGCGCTGACGGCAGCGTCCGGAACATCCCGCTCCCCATCAGGAAGGGACAAGCCATCTTTGCCCTGAAAGAACCTGTACAGGGTGGTGAGAGCCAAGCACTTGTGATTGGGAACGGCACTGAGGTGCTCTGGGTAGGTCTAGAATCGCGGAGTGTGGTCAAAAAGGTGGCCTTGTCTCGCCAGACCCATGCGTGGGCACTGAACCCATACAAAACCATGCTGGCTTGGGTGGCGGTATCTGATGGAATAGTGGGTGGACTATTCCTGGAGCCGGGACGGGAAGTAGTATTTGCCGAAGGACTGGATCTAGAACCCACCCTGGCGTTTTCCCAGGATGGGCGTTACCTGGCGCTAGGAGGAAGCGCTGGAACGATTCGCTTGCTGGACATTGCCAGCCGCCAAATCACCAGGATGCTCACCCTGCCTGAAGACTCGCTCTCCCATGAAGAACCTGTACGCTTCCTGTTTGGGCGCCAAGGTGGAGGCTGGCTCAGCATCTATCAGGACCGCCGTATTGTTCTCTGGAACGCGGATGGCAGCATGGCGAAAGAGATGCGCCCCAACCGACGGATCAATGCCGTGGATTTCCATGTGGAAACAGATCGTCTGGCAGTCGGCTTGAGCGGTGGCATTCTGCAGGTGTTCGATGTGGCTTTGCAAAAGGTCTTTGATGACAAGGTTCAAGAAAAAGAGATCACCGGGGTCAGTTTTTCGCAAGATGGGCGGCAGATCTTCACCATCGGCGACAAGACCGAGGTCAGAAAGGTGAGCCTATGACTATTTCAACCCAACCCCTGCGCCCCCCCTACCGCCTTGAGGTAGGCGTCGTCAGCGAGAAAGGGAAATCGCACGAGACCAACGAGGACTGTTACCGTCTGGACGCTGAACGCGGCCTGTTTCTGCTGGCGGACGGCATAGGCGGGCATCAGGCGGGGGAGGTGGCCAGCCGCTTGGCCATAGAGGTGCTATATCACGCCCTTACCTTTTCATTATCCGGCGCGTTGAAAGAAACTATGGGGAACGCTTTGCTGGCGGCGCATCAGGCCATTCGGGAAAAGGCTGAGGAACACGATGATTATCGCGGCATGGGGACGACCGCCCTGATTGGCTGGGTGCGCATCCCAGACTCTCTGCTGTGGACAGCGCATATCGGCAACAGCCGCGCCTATCTCTGGCGGGATGGGACTCTGCGCCAACTGACCGAAGACCACACGATGCTGAACGAACTACGTAAGGCCAATCGGTTGCCTCCTGATCCGCGCGATTGGCCTTCACCCGCGGTGCTGAGCCAGGCGCTGGGGTCCCGTCAGCCGTTTCTCGCACCCGGTTTTGGAGAATGGACGCTGCAAATCGGCGACCGCATCCTCTTCTGCTCTGATGGCGTATCCGACGTTCTGCCGGAGCAGGAACTGCTGGCCGTCCTTTCAGCGGCGGGTGAACCGCAACAACTTTGCGAGCGCCTGGCGCAGGCTGTTCAAGAGAAAGACGCTCCGGATGATTACACCGCCATCCTGGTAGAACTGAGGGCAGTTTCCGGAAGAGAGCGGGCCATTCAAACGGTACAAATCGCTACGGAGGAGGTGAAAGAATGAAACTGACCATGCGCGTTCTGGAAGGTCCAGAGGCAGGAAAAGAGTATATTTTCCCGGCAGAAGGCGAATCGGAAGAGGAAGCCACCAACATCCTGGTTGGACGTAACGACGTGGAATGTCAGGCTCACTGGCGGCTGAGCCGGGATGACCCGACCGTCTCGCGCGCCCACCTGATGCTGGAGATCCGCCCGCCCAATTGCTATGTGCAGGACAATCAGAGTTTGAACGGCATCTACTTGCGGCGAGGAAATGAGCCCGAGCGACGGGTCACGCGGGAACGCCTGCAAAGCGGCGACCGGCTGCGTCTGGGGAAGACGGTTGTCGGTTTTGAAATCGTTGTGCCGCTAAAACCGCTTAAGACACAGCTATACCAGCCAACTCAAGATATTGAGGCGGCGCCTGCCGCACCGGAACAAATCCCACCTGCAAGCCAGCCAGCAGCACCGCCGGTCTCCAAACCCTTTGCAGAAACGCCGCCGCCAGAGCAGAAAGAACCGGAATGGTACTGCGTGCGTTGCGGGGAACGCCTGGAGAGTCTACCTGAACGGAAAGAATTAATGCGCAGCCTGGACTTTATGTGCTCCCGCTGTCAGAAGGAAGTGGAAGCGGAACTGCGCCAGGCAGAAGAACGCTCGCGGGAACGCTATCTTTGCTGTGAGTGTGGAAGCGATGTCACCCCAATGGCGAAAAGCGATGGGCGCGCAGCAGAACTCAAAGAGGTTGCCATTTATCTCTGTTCGACCTGCGGCAATCGGGCGAGGAGCCAGAAAAACATGCTCGGCTATTGGGTCATCAAGAAACTGGGGGAAGGTGGTATGGGAGAGGTCTTTAAGGGCTGGCATCCTGAAACAGGTCGGGTGGTGGCTATTAAAAAGTTACGTTACGAAGTCAGCAAAGACGAGCACCTGGTGCGCCGCTTCTGGCGCGAAATCAGCGTTATGGGAACTTTTCAACACCCTAACGTGGTACGCCTGTACGAGGCTGGGACGGTCAATGAATTGCCTGTCTTTATCTCCGAGTTCGTCCCTGGCGGTGACCTGACTCAATTCCTGAATGACAGTGGCCGCCCCCTGCTCCTACCACAGGAGGTCGTGCCGCTCATCGCAGACAGCCTGGTTGGGTTGGAATATTTTCATCGTCAGGGGTATGTCCATCGCGACCTGAAGCCAGAGAACATCCTGCTGGATAAAAAAGACGGACGGCGCATTCCCAAAATTGCCGATTTTGGCCTTGCGCGCAGTTATGAAAAGCACGGTGGAACGATCACCCGCACCGGTGAGTATGCCGGTACATGGATGTACATGCCGCCAGAACAAATTACCGATTTCAAGCGGGTAAAGCCGGTCAGCGATGTCTATGCCATGGGTGTGACGGCCTATTTCCTGCTCAGCGGCTACTGGCCGTTGCCTGATTTTCCCACCTATGCCCAGGTCAAAAATCGCCGGGTGGGCGCACTTTCACGCACCCCAGTTCAGATGATCTTGCACGACCGCCGTGTGCCGATCGAAGAACGCCGTCCCGACCTGCCGCGCGCTCTGTGCCGCGCTGTGAACAAAGCGATTGCCATGAAGCCCGAAGAGCGCTATCCATCGGCGGAGGAGTTCCGGCAGGCGCTTTTGAATAGTCTGTAAATTACATACAGAAAAGGAGTTTGAGATGTCCTACCGTAATCAATTCACCGCCAGTGAATGGCAGACCCTGCAATTTGCTCCACTCTGGATATTCAACTTGATCGCAGGCGTGGACGGAAAAGTGGAACGAAAAGAGGTCGTCATGCTGGCTAAAGAACTGGCAGAAGCTCCCCTGTATAAGAGTGATCTTGCCAAAGAAGTCTTTATGTCCGTCGGGCTCGACTTTGGCACGGTCTGGCCGGCATATCAGCGTGATGGGCGTGGTATCGTTGATGGGCTGCGTGAAGTTGGAGAACTGGTGGACAGCAAGCTCTCCTCCGACACGGCCGAGCGTTTCAAAAGAGCGCTCATCTTCCTGGGGAATCAAATCCTGGAAGGTAGTGGGAGAGGGCTTTTTGGTAGAAAGGACAAATCGAAAGAGAAAGCTGCACTTGTGCTGGCAGCCATTGCCCTGGGCATTCAGCCCGATTGAACGCCGGCAACACAGACAGGCCTCTCCTCCGGCACGATGCCGCCATCCAGCCGCGGACAGGGTATCCGAAAATCTAACTGCGCTGCAAAAACCCCTTTTACCGCCGAGGTCACAGAGTACGCAGTGTCAACACGAAAAACCCTGCGCCCTCGACGATCTCGGCGGTTGGTTTTTGCAGTGGACTCGACATTGCAAGACATCTTTGAGAGGTTGCTATGACCGTCTCTTCTACGGTTTACTTCTGCATCGTCTGCGGACGGGAATTCCACCCCCGCGACGCCGAGACCGTCATCTGCCCCTCCTGCGGCGGCCCGCCCGAAGCCGCCGCGCCCGCCCAGCCCGTCGGGACGGTGCTGATGAGCGAGCCGAAAGCGACCGAAGGCGCCCTGCCCTCCGAACCGCAAGGCACGGTGGGGTTGGGCGAATCCCCACTCTCCACCCGCACCTTCGCCGCCGAAACCGACGTCCCCCTGGAGTGGAACGAGGGCGACGTCATCCTCGACCTGTACGAGGTCAAGGGCGAACTGGGCCGGGGCGGGATGGGGGCGGTGTACCGCGTCCACCACAAACACTGGAACCTCGACCTGGCGGTCAAAACGCCCCTGCCCGCCGCGCTGGAAAAAGCCGGCGGCAAAGAGGCCTTCGTGGAAGAAGCCGCCGCCTGGGTGAAACTGGGCCTGCACCCGCACATCGTCACCTGCTACTATGTGCGCGACCTGGGCGGGGCGCCGCGCGTCTTTGCCGAGTGCGTGGAAGGCGGCTCGCTCAGGGACTGGATTCACGACCGCCGCCTGTATGCCGGCGGGGAGCGCCAAGCGCTGCGGCGCATCCTGGACGTGGCCATTCAGTTCGCCTGGGGGCTGGGCTACGCCCACGACCAGGGGATGGTCCATCAGGACGTCAAGCCGGCCAACGCCCTGATGACGCCCGAGGGCGCGCTCAAAGTGACCGACTTTGGGCTGGTGAAATCCAAAGGCTACACCCAGGCTTACGCCGCGCCGGAGCAAGTTCTAGGCAAGGACGTGGACGCCCGCACCGACATCTGGTGCTGGGGGGCGAGCGTGCTGGAGATGTTCACGGGGGAGGTGTACTGGCAATCCGGCTCGGCTGCGGCAACGGTGCTGGAAAAATATCTGGCGGAGGCAGCGCCGGAGGGCATGCCGCGCATGCCTGCGGCGCTGGCGGCGTTGCTGCGCGAGTGCTTCCAGGACGAGCCGGAGAGGCGCCCGGCGAGCATGGACGCCGTGGCCGGGCGGCTGATGGAAATGTACCGCCAGGAGACGGGCGAACCCTACCCGCGTGAGAAGCCAAACCCGCTGGAGTTGCGCGCCGACAGTTTGAACAACTACGCCGTCTCGATGCTCGACCTGGGGCGGGAGGCGGAAGCGGTGCGCTACTGGCAGGAGGCGCTGCAGGCCG
>NZ_JBAMME010000213.1:0-6606 GCF_039793925.1 Thermogutta sp.
TGCCGGGGGGCGGGGTCCCAGATCTTGACAGGAACTGTGTAAGTGATTCCCCCCGTCGCAAACACCGCACTCCCGCGAGCGCCGAACCACAGAATGCCATCGATGTCTGACGTCATTCTCAGACACTCGCTGACATTGTGCTCCACGCACTCGCAGGCCAGCCGTTTGGGAGCCCGGACGCATCTTCCTTCGTCCGTGTAGCGGTCATTCATCAGTGGCAGTTCCTCCTTGCCGGGCACATACGGATATTCGGGACAGCCGGGCGTGCCGGGACGACCGCCGATAGACTTCGGCCCGAATCTCCATTCCCCTTCGATCCCCTGCCACCTGACCTGTCCACAGACCAGATGCTCCGACACATTCACCGTGCCGGTAATGGTGTCGCCCCCTGGAACTGTGACCGTGAAGACAGGGGAACTGACAGTGCTGAATCTCAGGCCCAGCCGGAGGGGGACATCGGTCGGGACACTCACGCTGCCCCCATTCGGCACGTAAGACGGGATAACCTGGGGGAAATTCGGCCGGGCCGACAGCTCAATCTCGCCATCCCAGGAATAGGTGGCGGTGATGGGCAGAAGGGTAACGGACGCCTGGGCCGTATCACCGACATAGCGAACGTATTGCACCTGGAAAGAAGCGACGGAATGATTCTCCACATTAATCGCATCCCCAAGCGCAGCCGCCACAGAGGGCCACAGGGCACCCAGATCCCTCACCTGGTGTCTGACAACCCAACTCCGATCGTTGCCCGCCATGTTCGTAACGTGCCATTCATGGATTACCCGCGCTGTCTCTGTATAGTCGGTCCCTGGACATATGCGGTACTCGATCGGGTTCCACCGGGCACCAAACTCCCCCGGCCCCCGGTCCGTGTACACTACCACTCGCACCGTGTACCGGTCACCGGGCTGGGGGGAAGAGATGCGCAGGGGAGGGAGATCGAGAGAAGTTGTCGTGTTTCCCTCAACGGTTCGATCCATGGTGAGGGCAATCGTATATTTCTTCGCCTGGCTGCTGGCCACGGCAACCACGACCGTGTAGGTCTTGGGACTGTTCGAGTAGTTGTGCAGGGTAATGCTGGGGATGTTCACCGTCAGCACCTCTGAAGTACTACCCTCCTGTACAAACAGAACCACATCCGACCCCCTGCGGGTTGTGGAGATGGTTTCGTCCGACCCGAGGCTGAATGCGAAGGAGCGGTTGTTTCCGGCGAACCATCGCAACCGGCTATCCGGCCCACTTGGCGGTGCGAGGGAGAAATCGGAGACTGCGTAGGTCAAATCGCTGGCTGTAAACGTCCCAACCTGCGCCCACACGTTCCTATTCTCGTCGGTCGCACCGAACGACTCGCCCATGATGATGTCACCGTCTTTGTCCAGCACGATCCCCGCGTAGGAGAAATCAATGCCCAAAGGATTCGGATAAAATTTCCCCATCGTGTTTGCCGTTCCAGATGCCCTCACAGCAACGGGAGAGTTCCAGAACTTGTAGCCCCCATTTTCCCAGAACCCGCATGCCCCGAAGCCCATCATGACCTTGAACTGGTCGTCACATACAGACAGAACCGTGAGATCGCCGACGTCCTCCGTATTGCATGGTATGATAATGAAACGCCGGTCGCCCGTTTGGGTTGCGATAGCAGGAGCTGCGACCCTCCAGGCGGGCACCAGCTCATCCCCAGATCTATAACTGGGGTTGGCGGGAACGCCCATCCCCAGCGGGCTGTCACCCCCTGTCAGGCTTGTGCTGCTCGTGTTCAGATGGCTGTTCAGGTCCAGGCACTCCACCCTGTTTCCTTTCAGGACGCATAGTTGCCCGATGTTGTTGCTGTTGAACCTTACCGGGTAGGGGGAACCTAAGAGGTTGGCATAGCTGGCCTTGACGTTGTACACAAGACACGGCCAGACTTCAGCACCATACGTCACTGCATACAGCTCATCCAGTTGTCCCAAACGCCAGTGTCCGATGCTGGCTGGGTCCGGATGATTCGTGAAAGTAAGGTCGTCGTATCGAGTACCATCTATGGCTATGGACGCATGTGTCATCACCGCAAAGGATGAAGGATCGATACGGCTTTCCCACTCGCTTCTGGCCCAATGCCAGCCCGCCCGGTCGAATGGCCCGACCTCTATGTATGCGCCGGATTGGGCATGGCCGGGTACGGGGAGAGACGAGGGCACCGCCAGCAGCAGCGCTGCCAACATCAACACGCACAGCATTCTTGTCATTTTTGTTGCTCTCATTTCAACACCTCCCAATCGCAGTCAATGGTTTCGCCCGTCCGCATGTCGATGCAGACGGACGGGTCTTTGTCGCCGTAGAATACAATGTACTCCTTCCAGGCCCGCCAGCCGACCAGGGGATCGACCGGGGACTCCCGGCATATTTTTTGCCCCTGGTGTTCCCAGCAAAACTGCGACACGATGTACGCGTCCGACGCACAGATAATGTACGGACGCTCCCCGTTGGTCGTGACGTCCACAATAACCAAGTCTTCATCGAATGGACAGGGGTCTGCGTGCTCATACCCCTGGCCGTTTATCAGGCACTCAGCAAACGGTTCCGGGTGGGGGACCACATAGACGGTGCTCCCCCAGTGTTCTACCGTCAACGTGTAGGGTTGGGTTACGGGCAATCCCATCCGAATTTCCGTGCAGGAGTCCACCCACCAGGGCCAGGAGATGATATATCGGTTCCCCTCATCGTCCCGCGCGACGCACTGATTGACCAACGTCTCCGTGTAAGCCCCGGTAGGCCTGTACACAGTACACACCCCCCACCGCCCCGGGTAAATGACACTATCCCGGGCGAGGAACTTCTCCGGAGAGAAAGGGATCAAGGCGGGCCTGTAGTCCAGCCGAACGACCGGCAGGGTGGGAGTGGTGACCTCAACCTGCCCCGAGGAGACGGGGGGAGAGGTCACCCACACGATGACCGGAGATGCTGGTGGGGGGGGTGTCGTCTCTTTTTGCATGTAGAGGAACAGCCCCAGCAGGGCGAACAGGACAACCGCGCCCCCTACCGCCGCGACGATCAACCGCCTTTTGGCCCGTGACCTGTGATTTTCTTCCTGCATCTTTCCTCCTCATCAAGGCATCACAGCCTGGGCGGAAAACCGGACCGAGAATGGTTGCCCCCCCCGATCCCGCCCGAAGGGGGCAATGATTTCTATGTTGCAGACGGTGCCTGCGCAATCCATGTACGCCTTGGTTTGGGGTGGCCAGAATGGGAAATTGCTCGTGATCGAGTATCGCCCACTTCGGCAAGGCAGGGAAAAGTATCGCTCGTCCCAACGATACAAATTGGCGCAGGTCAACGGAGGTGGAGGATAAACGAGTGAAAGGGACGGGCTCAGGGAATAAATCTGCCCGCTCTGCTCGTCGACCGCGAAAGCGAAATATGACGGGGCCTCGTACCCCCTCGGGCAGGACATGCCACTACTCATCCAACATCCCGGACTCCAGGCCCCCGTGCTTTCAACCGATGGGATCAGGCGAAAGGTAGAGGCCATTGTACTCGCTTCCCTCACCCTCTGCTGATAGTCTTGGATAGAGGGCAGGGTCGTCAGCACTCCGATCAAGACAGCTGCAAAGACCATCATATACGCGCTGAACTCCACAAGAACAGAACCCCTTTTTTTCATCAGAAGAAACCTCCTTTCCACGCGCACCCGCTGGTATTCCGAAGTGTCTTCGTGCGCCCCAGGGAATTCCCGGCGGAGTCGATCATCCCCCTTCTCCCACTACCAGTGTCCGCCCGTAGAAGGGAGTGGTGATCGTAATGGTGGGAATTCTACCCAGGGAGTACGGTGACACCCCACAGTCTAACATCTCTCCGTCGCTGGCCGAGCAGCCCCATCCCCCGGAATAGGACGACACGCTGAACGAAATGCCGATGGGCACCCGATTGGGCCCCAACCCCGCGGCTCCCATCGCGGCCTGTCCCAGAGAGGCCGCGTAGAACACATCGAGAGTTTCTGCCATCTGCTCTACCGCCATAACGCCAAACATGATCCACGGGCCGGAGGTGAGCGCGTACTCGATCAGCGCAGTGCCTCTCCGCCTGCCGGAATTTCTCCGGCGGGGGAGAAGCAGAAGCGGGAACAAAACCGGCGGGGAGGAAGGGCGGGGAGGGGAGATGAATGCCCACTCGCCGTATCGCCGGTTGGTGGTGTACGTAAAGGTAGTATGGACTTCTATGTCGCCCAGGAACGGGATCGAGATGGCGCGCAGATGGATATCGGATGTGCACGACAGGGGCATAGAAGTATCGTACATGGAGATGGGCTGCAGCCTGATCCCCCTTCCATCCCACCCCATGGTCGTACGCCCCACTGTTACGCTCATTCTGGGCAGAGGGATGCGGGAGCCCGTATAAGGGATATGCCCCCCCCATCTCCCCCGGATGTCGGGGGACTCGGCATACAGCTCGCAAATCCCCACCGTGCTGATTCTGGCCAGCGCGTACTGGCTGCTCATCAGCATGGAAACCAGTGACGCAATGACGGCCAGAAGGAGCGTGGAATACACCAGTGCAAATTCTACCAACACCTGACCTCGCTTTTTTGACCTCTGCATCAGACCTCCTTGGCGAACATGCCCGGCAGATTTCCCGCTTCGGGTCGTCCTGTATTTTGACCGTAACAGTCCCATCCTATATTATATCGCGCCCGGCTGAAGGCCTTGCGGCCCGCGACCTGCGACAGGGGGTCTCCGGTCACCGGCAACTGATATGAAACATCGCGGAGGCGTCGAACGTCTCCCACCCCTGGCCGGGGCCGGCGACGGTGAACACATATATCCCATCCAGTCCGATTCCTCTGCGGGAGGCGATCTCCAGTGCGTCCCGAAGCATTGTGGCGTATTGTGCGGGAGAAACAGGCGGTTGACAACTTCTCCATCCCAGGTGTGGGTTCCATCCCCAGTACGGGGATGTCTGGAATTGACACACCCCGCCTTCCGTCGCAATATATCGCACACCTCCTGCCCCTCTGGCAAAATTCCATGTCAAAGGAAAATCTGGGCCAGAGCAGGGAAAATACAAATGCACGCCGACCCTTCCGTCCACCGAGGCAATGTACTGCATCAATTCCCTCGTTTCGGCCAGACGCGCATCTTCCGGCGTGGGTGCCCCAACCGGATAGTTGAACACGACCGGTCGGATGCCCATCTTCACCAGCTCGGCAGCAATCAGACGAGAAACGCGCGCCACTCGTCTCTGCCGATCGAGATCCCCGTTCCCGGAAGCCTCGTTGAAAATCTCCACGGCATCGATCCGGTCCCTGCATCGGGATGTAGCATTCAGGAATATGCGCATCCATTCCTGCGCTGCTTCTTCGTCGGTCAGTGGTGAGTCCAGGACCCATTCGGTGTCGTACAGCCTCAGGAGCACGAAGGGGTCACCCACAACGTTCTCCAGGGCCTCGCAACCGAAGACCTTGACGGCCGGGACGTCGATCTTCTCCCTCGGCTGGCATTGCAAATGAGGGAAGACCCCCCGGGGCACCTCCTGTCTGTATATGGATGGGGTTGGGGTGGGAGTTGGAGTGGGTGTGGGTGTGGGGGTGGGGGTAGGAGTGGGGGTGGGAGACAGATAGACCTGAACCGGCCGTGCAGGCCACAGCGAGACAACCCTCTCGGACGAAACCGTGATCATGGGGGGAGGAGGGAGGAGGGCCGCCCGAGCAACCACGAGAAACAAAAACAAGATAGCATGCCGGACTGCTTGCGGCATGCTATCCAGAGACCCCTCCGACTTGTCGTTACGGTGATGGTGAGTGCCCGGCACTTCACCCCCACTCATCGCAATGGTGTCGGAGATTACGGCAACGGCTGAGAGGGAATGGTCGTGATGTCCCGGATGAGATCTGCCAGCCGTTGCAGGAAACTGAGCCGGATGTATGTCCAGCTGGCCTGAGGAAGGACTTTCTCTTCCTGCCACCGGATAACCACATATGCGATTACCCCGGCGAGAATCAGGACCAGCAGCGTCTTCAGTGCGTTGGTAGAGTTAGCAGTGCGGATGGCAGAAACCAGGCTATATACGTACTGGAATACGTTGCCAAACGCGCCAGCAATGGCATACAAAACAACCAGCAGCAGTACAAGTTTCTGGATTGCTTCGATCATCTTGCGTCCTGCGCCTTTGCGACCCACGCCCTGAGACGTGCTCCCTGCGTCCTGCGGCCTTGAGCGATCAGGGACAAATGGCCCGACCTGCCACCAGTTGCGTCGCGAGGTTTAAGATGGAAATGACGCCGGAGAGAGCCAGGCCGGACAGGGCGGAAGCCACTGCTGTAACCAGGTCCCCCGCGTTGCCTCCTGTCAGCATCCCACCCACCAACACCAGGGCCAGCCCTGTGGTCGGGGAGAGATTGGCGATGTTCAGCGTGAAATTCGCGTCTTGACGCTGCTGACTCCCGCTAAATTTGCCGAGGATTCCGCGTGCCAGCTTGAAACTGGCCGCTAAGAAGCTTTCGCCCAGCATGCTGATCAGCGACAACCCTCCGACGATCACCGCGACCGTCCCCAATATGGGATATACCCCGGGCACCAGGAAAAACGAGACGAGGCCGCAGTTCACGCTGCAGAAGTCAGAAGCCAGCCC
>NZ_JBAMME010000214.1:0-6592 GCF_039793925.1 Thermogutta sp.
GCCAAGATCGAAGTCCCCCAGCACGTATGTTCCGCCATAGTTGGTTCGGTTGGTTTTCCACTGATGACGGGCTTCGTCATACACGGCGACGCCGAAATCCTGGGGCGCTCCAGCGTTGGCGTTGCCGTCCCGGGTTATGGCCCAGAACATGGCTCCACCCCCGTTCGCTACATTGATGAAGCGTTCGTTTGCCCGGGCGTTAACTTGGAATCGGGCCCATTCGTGGGTCACGAAATCGTAGGTAGCCATCCCTACGGAGCGGATCGGTGTTGGTGAGCCGGATGCAGGATCACCGATGGTCCAGCCGACACCGCCATTGTTAAGGAGAAGCTCTTCAATCGTTCGGGTACCGTCCGACGTGTTCGTCTGGAAAAATTTCCATCCGCCGTCTGTAGCGTCGGGATCGTAGACCGCCGCCCCAACTTCTCGGGGAATGAAACCATTTGCGGTGGAATAACCAATCGTCCAGGCGACGATTCCATCCCTGCTCTCCAACTGAGTGACCGCGAGAACCCCCAGATTTGGGCTATCCGCCGTTTTCCAGGCCCCCTGGTTTGTATCGTAGATCGCCACGCCGACTTTGCGTGCCACGATCTGGCCGTTGGGAAGGGCCGTTCCAACCGTCCACGCCACCACTCCGTCTTCGGTCAAAACGTCGACAATGACCTGGCCAGAGCTGTACGAGGTCGATCCTTCCTGCCAAACTCCCCCCACATTGGCCCGATAGTGCACAGTGCTGCCATCAATCCAGGCCTCAACTTCTTGCGGTGGATGATAAGGATTGATCGTTGCAGGAAGCGTCAAATCAGGAGCCGGAATCAGCCCCAGCGTGCCCGGTATGATGTTGCCCGACATGGCCCCCGCATCGCCGTACCCAAGGGGAGTTTCCCAACTGAACCCCACGCCGCTCAGAAGTTGTCGGTCCTCCAGCCGCTCCAATCTTAACCTGCGATGTTTAGGAGAGTTTCCCAACCGACGACCATCGTGGCGAAGCATTCCGTTCTTCTGCAACATTGGTGGCATCCTTGCTCCCGAAAAAAGTCCTTCCCGGTCGGTTATGCCGGCCCGTGGGTTCATTAGAAAGGGACGCGATTTTAGCGTGAGCGACCCGTTACGTCGATATTACTATCGACAAATGCGAGATAAATCCTCCAATCCGATTGGACGGAAAAACCCACCTATTTTGACGAACGGGCCAAATCCAGTCCTGAATACGCCGCCGGTCCGAGAGATTGTGGAAAACGTGACGCTTGTCCCCGGCTCCAAAAAGGGAATGACCTCTGCTCCGCAGAAAAGATAACCGCGGTGGAGTAATCAACTCCGGCTCTTACCCCCAATTCGGGGGAAGTGACTCGTGCGCGGAACGACGTCAAACCATAGTATGATGAAGGGAGAGAATAAGCAGAAGGCGTCGGCTTGCTGGTTTTACGGAAGGAGGTAGCAGCGGGAGGTGGCTCTCCCGTTTTGATGCTCCCGATCTCTCCCCACCCGCGGCGACAGGCAACCTCATGCCAGGCATCGAAGACAGCGTGCGAGAAATCTGCCAGGCGCTCGACCAGGCCATCCGGCAGCGTCAGGGTCGCCGCGTCGAAGATTACCTCTCAGCTCTAGAAGCCAACGCACTCTCCACCGAGTTGTGGCTGGAGCTAATCTACACGGAGTACGTGGCCCGGTGCGAATGCGGAGAACAACCGAAGCCGGAGGAATATTTTCATCGTTTTCCCCAGTTTGCCCAGGACTTAGAAGAACTCTTCTTTCTCCATCAAGTGGTCAAGGAGTCGCTGGACGAAGCCGGCCTCCGGGAAACAGATGGCCGTGCGCCCGCCCTGGAGACCAGTTCCCTTCAATCCGACGTCTCCGAGCTGACGGGTGCGGCGGAGCTCGCTTCTGAGAGCCCTTCCCGGGAAGAATTGGATGCAGGCACCTCGGCCACAATCTCCCCCAATCACGAAGCCACGAGTTCTGCCTCG
This sequence comes from Thermogutta sp., assembly GCF_039793925.1. Lineage (GTDB taxonomy): Bacteria > Planctomycetota > Planctomycetia > Pirellulales > Thermoguttaceae > Thermogutta. The sequence goes on from NZ_JBAMME010000214.1 coordinate 1,971, forward strand.
CGGATCCCTGAGGACACGGACCGAGAAGATCGCGCCTTCCCCACCATCCTGGGACATTACGAGCTTTTGGAAGAGATTGGCCGGGGCGCCACCGCTATCGTGTACAAAGCCCGCGACCTGCGGTTGAAACGTTATGTCGCGCTCAAGGTGGTGAACCAGGCGGCCTGGGATAAAACGGCGCGGCAACGCTTTCTGGCTGAGGTCGAAGCCGCCGCTGCTCTCCGCCATCCCCATATCGTTCAGATCTACGAAATCGGGGAAAGCGCCGAATCCTGGTTCGTGGCGATGGAGTACCTGGAGGGTGGCTCTCTGGCCGACAGGCCGGATAAGGTCTGGAGCCCCCGCGAAGCCGCAAAGATGGTGGCCACTCTCGCTCGGGCCGTTCAGTACGCCCACGAGCACCATATCCTCCACCGCGACCTGAAGCCCGCCAACGTCCTTCTGGATGCCGATGGCAGCCCCAAAATTGCCGATTTCGGACTGGCCAAACGGCTGGATGAGAGATCGCTCATGACCACGGAGGAGGAGCTGATCGGGACGCCTGCTTACATGGCTCCCGAACAAACTTCCAGCGAGGTCGGGCGGATCGGACCGACAACCGATGTGTACGCGCTGGGCGCCATCCTTTACGAGCTGCTGACGGGTCGCCCGCCGTTTCATGGGCGGAACGTCATCGAAACGTTGCTTCAAGTGCGGCACCAGGACCCGGTTCCCCCCAACCGTCTGCAACCTTCAGTCCACCGCGATCTGGTCACGATCTGCCTGAAATGCCTGGAAAAAGACCCCAGCCGGCGCTACCCCTCCGCCGCGGCCCTGGCCGATGATCTCCATCGGTTCCTGGAAGGGCAAGTCATCTGGGCACGCCCGGCAGGCCCGGTGGAGCGGGCCCTCAAATGGCTGCGGCGACATGCCACAGTCGCGGTTTCCTTGGCCGCCGTAATGGCCTCTGTGGCGATCGCCATCGTGGGTTTGCGCTGGTACGCCAGTGAGATGGAGCGCATCGAGGCTGATCGGCGGGCCCTCAGCCATCTCGCCGAGCAGCAGGCGCAGGAACTCCGCTCCCAGGAAGATGCTTCTCGCCACCAGCGGTATGTGGACTCGTTGTTTCGCGCGGAAGAGCTCCTCTTGGAGAATGCGGCACAGGCCCTCGCCATCCTGGAAGACCCTGACCGCTGCCCGCCCGATCTTCGCGACTTTGCCTGGAACCTCCTCCACAACCTGTGCCTGGAGGGCCGCACTTCATGGAGTGTGGCGTCCACCGAAGATAAATGGATCCGCCGTCTCGTGATGTCCCCCGACGGCCGGTTCCTCCTCTGGGGAACCTGGGACGGCTCGATCCTCCTGTGGGACACGCAGGCGCACATTGTCAAGGAGACGTTTCCCGCTCATTCCGACTGGATCGCCGCGATGGCCTTTGCCCCCGCAGGCAATGTTTTCGCCACCAGTTCGTACGACCATACCATCCACGTGTGGCAGCGGACTCCCTCGGAAGATCCGCCCGTCCGCCTGATCCGCGCATTCCGCCTGACTGCAGACGACGTTTGCTGGGACCTCGCGTTTCACCCGCAAGGCGAATTCCTTCTGGCCGCAACTGACAGCGGAGTAGGTGTCTTCAAGATCGCTCAGGGCAATGACAATGTCGTGACAACCGGGGAAACAATGACAAGCGATTTACCCGGCGCGGCTCGCCCGGCTCACACGAATAAGGTCAACTTCCTCACGCCGGACGTTCTCCGCGCCCTCGGATCGGGCGATGGCGCGTTTTTCACGATTCCTCCCATCAATTCGGGACTCCCACATCCCATCCTTGTTCGGGATTCTGCGCGATTTTCCGCAGGCATGTTTCGCTCGGTGGCGATAGCCCCGAACGGTCACCTGATTGCCTGCGGATCGGCGAATGGCCGCGTAGCCCTCGTCTCCTGGCCGGATCTGCAACTCGTCCATCAGGTTCGCGAGTTTCAGGAGCCGGTGTGGTCCCTGGACTTTTCGCCGGATAGCAATTTGCTGGCAGGAGCGGCCGGTGGAAGTATCTGGCTCTACAACCTCACCACGCGACAGGCCCGATACCTCCGCGACGTCCACTTCCATCCCATCCGAACCGTCCGCTTTTCGCCCGACGGACGTTATCTCCTCACGGCCGCGGAAGACTACACCGCCCGCGTTTGGGACGTCCGAAACCTCTCCCAAAGCCATCGTCTGAGTGCCCACGTGGGCTACGCCGTGTACGGGGCTTTCTCCCCGGATTCCCGACTGGTGTACACCGCCTCTCAGGGTGTCCTCAATGTTTGGGATTTGGAAAAGCAAGAGGTGCCTCCTCGGTTGGAGACAGAAAACCGCATCGTGCGGGCGGTCGCTGTATCACCGGATGGCACCCGCATTGCCACGGTGGAAGGCCTGGCGTTTCGGGATTCCACCATCAGCTTGTGGGACACAGCCACGAGAACCCGGCTGGTGAGCGCCAAACAGGCCGGGCTCAGTGACGACTGGCTCTTCTTCACGGCCGACGGCCAGTGGATCGTCGCCGTGGTGCGGGAGCGCCAGCTTCAGATCCGCGACGCCCGCCGGTTGAGTTCCCCACGCACCGTCTCTTCCCTCACAGTGCCTCTCACAGCCCTCACACTGAGCCCCAACGGTAAACTGGTGCTGGGAACTGATCGCCGCGGCCGATTTATCGCGTGGGATACCAAATCCTGGCTGGAAACCGATCTGCAGGGACTCGCTCTTTCCGGCAACTATGCCACAAGCCTGGCTTTCTCTCCCAACGGCCAGTATCTCGTGGCAGGCACGGCGAACGGGCAAATCGTGGTCTGGGATTTCGACCGCCGACGACAGGTGGCTACTGCCTTTCTTCAGAACGGCCCCGTCGCCACGATCGCTTTCTCGCCCACCACAAGTCAGATCGCGGTGGTCAGCCGTCTGATCCCCGCCATTCAGCGGTTTGAGTTTCCCTCCCTTCGCTTCCTGGGTTCGTGGGAAGAGACGCCGGGGTTTATCACCTATTTGGCGTACTCTCCGGATGGACAGGCACTCCTCTCAGCCACCCCGCCTGACGCCGCCGCCGGTAAGGTGGAACTCCGTATCTGGAATGTCGCCACCGGTCGATGTCATGCCTCGTTCAGCGATTTTGGCGGGCCCCTCCTTTTTGTGCCGTACTCTCAGCAATTCCTCAGCCTCGATCGAACTCGCCAGGTCCGAATTTGGCCTTTTGCAAAGTCCGGGGTTCAGTCGGAAAAGAGTCTCGTCCACCCGAACACTGAAACGCCCGTCGAGAACGCCGCCATCACACCAGCTTCGCAGTTTTCGTCGGATTAGTTGCTTCTGCCAATGGCCTCGCGAAGCCGACGGCACGCGTTAGAAAAATCGCAATGGAGCACTTTCAGGAGGTTTTCTCTTTGCGGAAGACGACACCTCCCGTGGCCGGCTGAAATCCATGCTGGGTGAGGAGATTGGCCGTGCCCGTCGCCCCACTGTGGCACTGCGCCTCGACAATGGAAATCCCGTCCTGCTGCAACCGGACCAGAGACTCACCCAGCAGGAAATCGTCGACCCTGCAATCTGCCCAGCCCTCGGCCACACGGATATCCACCAGCCCCACCGCCGGCCAGCAGTGCGGATTGGGATTATGTTTACAGAATCGCACCCGCGCCACAGGTCGGCCTGTCGCAGGATTGACCAGCAAGTAATCCAAAAGCTCGGATTCACAGTAGGACACCGCATCCCACCACTGGGTGAGCTGGGGATCCAGCCGTTTACAAACGGAGTACTGAGCGAACTGCAGCCGCAAGTCCGGATCCGCAGGCCGACGGTACTGCATCAGGTTCAACTGAAAACGCCGGTATCGGGCATCCGGCACGTAATTGTGCTGGGTGAAAGTCTCAATGAGCCGGGTATCGCTCTCCAGGATACCCGGCAGTTGAAAACCACCATAAAGGCCCAGATAGAACGGATGCCACGGACTGGCAGAGCCCCCATAAAGGACCTGCGCACCCCGGGATGTGAGATACTCTTCGCAGCGGAAGAGAAGTTCCTCGGGGACTTGCGACTTCTCGTACTCCTGGCTCACCAGCAGCAGACATGTGATGCCCACCTCGCACCGGAGGGCATCACCAAAATCGCTGGAGGGTGCAAATCCGGCGTGAGCAAAACCCACCGGACGACCGTCGTCGAAAGCCAGAATCAAACCTTTGGGGTCAAAATACGGCTTGTTCAGTACGCTTCGTTCTAACGAAGAGATGTTCAAGGGCTGCACAAGGCCAGGTCGACCAGTACACTCAGCCCAAATGCGTAACAGATGGGGCGGGTCTGTATTGAGGTAGGTTCGGTACGTTAACATCCCCCCAAGGACTTCTCATTTCTATCTTCACAAAAGTCAACCGTAGCCGCAGACTCGCTATGACATGCCGTCCTGTATCGTCTGGGGATAGGCCGTGTGGCCCTTCCCTGGTATTGATTCCCCTCTGTTTCCATTCTAGGGCGCACCCTCGATAAGCCGCAATAACATGTGAAGTTGACCCAACCTCGAGACGGTTGGTGGCACAGAGAGCAGGAAAAAGGCAAGCCTCTTCAAGCACGAGCAGCGTACCCCAGTCGGGACCCTCCATGAATCGTCCTTGCAAAGTGGA
>NZ_JBAMME010000215.1:0-6584 GCF_039793925.1 Thermogutta sp.
GCGCCGTGCCCACGTTGAGCACCGAAACGTCCGAGTAAAAGTAGCTCCCCACCCCGGGAATGTTGGCCACCACGGGCATCCAGTACACGTAAGCGGCGCCACCAGAAACAGTTATTGATCGGCTCCTGGTGCTCGACCCGCCGCTATTTCCTGCCGTCAACGTGACCGTGTAGGTGCCGGCAGAAGCGTAAGCGTGGACGGGATTTTGAGCCGAGCTGCTGCTCCCGTCGCCGAAGTTCCAAGACCACGACGTGGGAGACCCGGTGGACCTATCGGTGAACTGAACCGGCTGGCCCACCGTAGGGGTGGTGGGTGACCATGAGAAGTCTGCAGTTGGAGGGGTCACGCACGGTGTGCCGGCCTGGGAATACGTGGCCGACTTGGTATCCGAAGCGCTCCCTTGCTGGGCTGTGATTTCTACGGAGTGGGTCCCTCCGTCGCGACGGGACGTCGTCCAGGTCAACACATACTGATTGTTGAGGATTTGACTTATCCGTCGGAGAAGGTCTTGGAGCTCGGCGGAACCGGCAGCTCGGTAGAACACGCCTCCGGTCTGGCTGGCCAGGGAGGAAAGTACGGTATCGTTCGCTGAACCGAACCCGATCGTAAAAACCGGTACACCAGCTGCCAAGGATTCTCTGATGGCATCCTCGAGCGTGCTGCTGCTCACATTGTCCTCGCCGTCGGTCATGACGACCAGGGCTTTACGGCCACTCACGGCCACCGAGTGCCGTGCGGCCTGGACGATGGCGTCATAAAGCGCCGTTGACCCGTCCGAGGAGAGCCTGTTAAGGGCAGCAATAGCGGCAGCTTTGTCGGTGGTGTAGTCCTGCAGCAGCTCGACGGTGTCGGAGAACCTGTACACAGCCACCCGATCAGAAGGCCCCAGCATGTTGATGAAGGTGGTGGCCGCCTGCTTCATGTTGGCGATATCGGTGTCGCTCATTGACCCGCTGGTGTCCAAGACGAGGGCAACAGCCAGGTTCCCGGCGCCGGCTCCTCCTTGCTGAACCGTAAACGATTGGGCCACACCGTCCTCTTTAAGCGTGAAGTTGCCCGCGCCAAGACCCGTGACCGGTTGCCCCTGCGAGTCAGTGACAGAAACTACGGCCTTGACGTTGGGGCACCCCGACGCGTCAATTTGATTGATGATCAAGTTCACCCCGCCTCCTTGAGTTACCGTGACGCGGCCAGTGCTCAAACACGAACCTTCAAAGTCGACGACCAAAAGTTGGAGGAAGTACTCTCCAGGTGTGGTAAAGACGTGCGTCGGGTTGGGTTCAGAAGATGTGGTCCCGTCCCCAAAATCCCAGCTGTAGAGCTGGGATCCCGAGGCACCGCCCACGGTGGACGTGAATTGAACTGTCAGCGGCGCCGGGCCGCTGACTGCCGCCGGAGAAAAGGAACACGAAGGCCCCGTCGGCGAATCAGTGCGGAGCGTAATGTCATCCAGGCGCGCCCCGAATCCCGTTTCAATCGAAGTGTCAGAAGTAAAAGAAAAAAGCAGCCGATTGCACGAATTCTTGGTTAAGTCTCCCAGGTAATACCATTGGCGCAGGTTGAAGATGAGGTGAAACCATGCCGGCAGATCGCCAAAAAACATCCACCCGTAAATCTCGTTCGCATTGTCTAAGAAGAAACCAACGCCGAGATAGTCATGCTCCTTCTCAGTGTTGACTGCTCCGTAAAAATCGAGCCATGCCTGGGAGGCTCCCTGAATGTTGATGCATTGACCGTAGAGAATTTCGGTCTCCACTGAATTGGGGTACTCGGCGTCGCACCCCAAGGCGGACCCTGACGAACCTCCCCGGACGCCATCGACGCTGTAGGCTCCGCCGTGAGCGGCGCACGCTGTGCGTTCCCAGGTGTACGCACCGCCGGTGTTGTCGGTTCTCTGCCAACGCGACCATGGGTCGGTCTCAAAGGTCTCGCTTACGATGACACCGGGAGACGCGCCCACCACTTCGTGGCTGGCAGGTAGGATCGGGCCTCGCCCCGCGTGGAATGATGCGACGTCCAGCGGTAACGTGAAAGGCCACTTGATGAGGTAATGCCGGGGTTTCTGAGCGGACAGCGGAGCGGTCCGTAGTTCAGCAAAGCGGGCAAAATCGCGGAGGGTCATGGACCCTAAGCTCTGGGCTCTCCTGAAGATTTGGGTTCCGAGCGCGCCAACCTCGAAGGACGACGCGGCCTCAGCAGCTAACCCCGCCCCTTGGGGAACCATCGCCACCTCACCGGAGTCCGGAAGGTACAGGGCAGCAAGGGCTTGGGAGAAGAGAGCCTCGGCTTGCTTCTGCCCAACGTCTATGAAGCGGAACGCCTCCCGAGGCTCGTCGAGGACTGCCTCCGGGACTTTGGCGACTAATCTCTTTGCCAATGACACCTTCTCGGGCGCCGCCACGATGGGCGTTTCGTCCTTGAGCCCACGGGCTTCACAGCCCGCGAGATCCTCCCACGAACCCAAGGGCGTTGCGGCCTCTCGAAGGGTGCAGCGCTCCCATGCCGCCAAGGGGCACACGAAACCGCTCCAAACGAGCAAAACAAACCGTACGAACTCCCATGAAGGGATTTTTTGGTGAAGCATAAGCGCCTCCTTTCTCCCCAGGTTTTTGCAACCTCCATGCCAAAGCCATGGAGGAGAGGCAAAATGATCTCCAAAGCAAAGGCTGGTGCAACCCATAGCTTCCCAATGGCTTGGATCGTGAGAAAGCTTACAAGTTCCCCGGGCCAAGGCCGGGATCAGCGCTCGCCGGTGAGGGTTTGGTAGCTTTCCCGGACCCGGCTTCAGGTTTTTCCGCGGCTTTCTGCATGGGCTTTCCAACGGGTTCAGAGCTGATCCGCGGCTTCCCAGAATGGGGAGAAAACCCAAAATCGAGCAACGGCGGCTGAAATTGGGCCTCAAGCTGCCTTGCCCTCGAGGGATGCAACGGGTTTGCCACAGAAAACCGAAGCTCTAGCACAAGTGCTTTGATCACAGTAATTTAGACCCTATCAAATGTCTTGAAGGCCTTTCGCCAAAACTTTTGCCAGAGCCGCTGTCTTCAGAACCTGCGCTGGAAATGGTGCCGCGCTGGTGCTCCCCGTCACTCCAGGCCACTTTTGCCGAAGAGTCTCCAACGGCCCAGGGTCGAAAGGCCGAACACGCCCCATGGGCTTGGAGATGGATCACCGTCTTTGCTCGGTGCAAGCCCCGCCAAAAGCCCAGAAGCTGGGCGGCGCCTAGTTCGCTAGTCGAAAGAAAGGCCTGCCCCAGGGACTGGGCCCAACGAAACCCTGGCTGAGGGACCCGTGCTCACGCCCCCATGGCCACCGGGAACGCCGGTGATGGAGAGAAGGGCGGACGTTGTGCGGGCAGCATCTCGCGAGCAAGCAGCTGGGAACACCCCTCACTGGCCTGCCACCGTCGCGGACGCGCAGGAGCTCCCACGGGCGGAAACCCAGCGGCCGCCTACCCGCCAACGCGTACGGTCTTTCACCCCCGTGCTCCCACCGAGGAAAAGAGCCAAACTGCTGCACCCAGCGCCAGGACCGCGGCAAGGGCTAGGAGAAACCACTCCCGCCACGCGGCCCATCGGCTTCCCCGCTGCGCTGCGAGCTCCGGAGCGTCCACCACCGCCATACCTCCAGCCATGGCCACGAGGAGGTTCACCCTCCTCTCCACCGGCGGGTGGGTGCTCATGAGAAAGGCCACTAAGGTCTGGCCCACGCCGGAAAGCTGGGCTAAGGGCAGCGGCGCGAGCCACAAGGGCGCCACAAGCCAAGCAGCGCCGGAGGCGACGCCGTGACCGCTGGAGACTTTTACCAACGCCGACGCAAGAGCCAGCGGGTCCCGGGTCCACTGGGCAGAGCACGCATCGGCCAAAAACTCCCGCGCATGGGAAACGCTGCTGGACGCGATCTTCACCCCAACGGCCACGAGAAGAACAACGGCGCCCACCGCTACCGCGTACGTCACTGCCGCCACAAGGGCGAAAAGCCCCAGCGCTGCACCCAGAAGGCAGCCCACAAGCTGGTTCTCCAGCTCTTCTCCTTTTACGACCTCGAGACTGGCTTTGAGAGCGCCAAAACCCAGGAGCAGCAAAAGGGAAAAAACCGCCGTTCCCACCACGGCGCTGCCCACCACGACCCACGCGAAGGCCAACGCCTCTCCCACGAAGAGAGAATCGCCGTTTTTGAGGTGGGCGAGCTCGTGCCCTAAAACCGCCGCCGTTTCTCTCCGGTCCAGGGCTTGGATAAGCCCCCGGGTCACCGTGATGCTGCCTTTGGTGAGCGATCTTCCGCAAGCAAAAGCGTTGGCAGCTGGGCTTTCCAGGACGTAAAGCGCCGGCAGTCCCGAGCCTACCCCCGCAGCCAAGCCCACATCCGCCAAAAGGTCTTCCAGATACTCTTTCTCGACCCCCGTTGCAGGTCTTGCCCCGACGAGGAAAGGGATCAAACGGTGGCTGCGGGCGTACACCCCAAGGGCCCCCAAAAACCAGACAAGCGTGGCCACCCCTCCGCCGGCGAGCATCCACCTTCGGAGCGGCTCTGCTGGAACCCGCCGGTCGTTCCCGACCCACGGGAGCTCTTCCCATACCCAAACGTGGGCGTACACCAGAAGCGAACCCAAAAGCAGCATCCATGCCACTCCCAACGCCACAAACCACCACGTTTGCCGCCGCCGCCTCGTCTGCTCTTCAAACAGAGAAACGGGTGAAGCCATAGCGCTTTTTTCCCGAGAAGCTTTCAGGAAAAGCCGCGGGCGATTTCACCCGCGGCTTTCCCACTCCCTCGTACAGCTCAAGGGCTCGGCCGAGCCGTTCCACCCAGGAACGCCAACCGGGCCTCTTCCACCTTTGCCACAAACTCCCCGGCTGCCTTACCCACGCCTATCCCGGTGAGCTCCAGCCTTCCCCCCGAGGACGCAACAACGAATCTGTATTTAAAGAAAGTAAAGAACAGCACAAGACAAAAAAGAGCGGCAAGCCAGAAAAACACGCTTGTTCCGGAGACGCCCTTCCAAATATCACCTCTGGAGACGCCCTTCCAAATATCAATCGTGACAAAACCCACATTGGCCAGAATATACGCAACGATGAGGAGCCACCACCGTCTCTTCCGTTCCACCCCAGCAAAGCTGACCTGGTCGAGGGGGATGCTCGCTGCGGCGTGCGTTCCCAAAGAATGGTCCTGCCGGTAAACACGGCGGTTGGTAAGGACCAAACTCGCGCTAGCCTCACCCCAGGACGTGGCATTCAACCGCATGACCTCTTGCTCGCCTGACACATTCTGCAGCGTCGTCATAGCTAAGCTCCTGATCGTTACCACCCCATGGATTTTAACCGCCTCCTCATCAGTCCTTTTTTTCGACCCTGCGCACCACCCTCGTACCGGCAATGCGGTCGCCTATGCGCTCGCCGGTCGTGAGGACCATTATTCCTTCGGCCACAATGACAAGAATTAACACCGGCGGTGCGAGGACATAACCCAGGAGCGGAATGATCAAAAGCATAGTCCCCAGGGCGATGGGCAGGTTTCTCAGGATTCGAGCCCAAGTGGGAGCGAGGTCGCCCTCCCTGCGTACAACCTCGGTACCAACCGCGAGCTTACCCAGGCTGCGGCCCGTCACATCGCGAAAAAGCCAGTATGGCGTCAGCAAAAGGCCAGCAATCATCGGGCCAACAATGGGAATGAGACCCGAGAGACCGAGAAACGCCGCGGGGATCACATCGATCAGGTACCCGGCCACACGCTGACCCACTCCCGCGGGCTGGCGCTGAAGAGGCGCCGACGGCGCATCTGCAAAAGAACCGGTTGCCATGTCCACCTCCTTCCATCGTTACTAGCCTTTGCAAACAAACTGGCGCACTTTATAAGCTCCGTTGCGAAGCATCACGAGGACGTTGGCTCAGCAAACCTTCCCCATGGTGGGCTGCTAGCGTGCGGCCTCCGCTTCTGCCCACGCCGCCAGCTCGTCGAAGAGCTTTACCCACCATTCGTGCTCGAGGTCGCCCGCATTTGGAGCAGCGTACGGGGGGTACTCCGTGACCCGCGGCTCTTTTTTCACCGTCTTGAATTTTCCGAAGGCCGTTCGGACGTCGGTTACGCGGCCCTGGATTTCCAATCCATAAGTGGCCAGCACCTTATCCGGCTTCTCGACCGGTACTGTCACTGACTTCCCGTCCCTGACGACCAACTCGTTGACGGTCTTATAAAGTGTTTTCAATTCTACTGGCGTTTTTTCCAATAATTTTCCGTAGATGATCTTATCAACCCCTAGGAGCTTTCCGGCTTCTTTCTCGTCTACTAGCTTGATTCCAAGCATCTCCTGGAAGTATACTCGGTCGTAAACGTTGAGCTTTCCCTGGGCTAACTTGGTGCTCAAGTACACCACGGCACGGCCGCCCGCAGGCTTATCTTGAGTTGCCTGCACGTCGAAAGGCAGAACGGCCACCCTAGGGCTTCCTTCGACGAATCCCTTGCTGCCGCCGCTACCCCTCGTGGCGTCGGCTTGGGCCCTCATGAGGCTGTTCATGAGCTCTTTCTGCTGCGCGAGCCACTTGCCATCGATTTTGGGGATAAAAACACAATCCTGGTTTTATCCC
>NZ_JBAMME010000216.1:0-43086 GCF_039793925.1 Thermogutta sp.
TGGTTTACTTTAGAATCCTCCAAGGGTAGTGTATCAGCGACAGGGAGGACGCGCGATATAAAGGATCCCGTTCTGCACAAGCGGACGTTGCAACAATCGGACACAACTTATTCAGGTTTATATGTGAGCCGCAAACTTCTTGAAGAACTTGGTTGGCAAGCGAATGACCCCCAGCCGCGGGAGTTATTTATTGAGGCACCAACTCGCGAACTGGTGTCTGTTCCACTTAAAGGAGTTTACGACGAACTTCCCTGGGGTCACCAATTTGTCGTGGATAAAAATTGTTACGCGGCTTTCCTCCAGGAACATGCCGATGTTCGCTGTAGTATCCTTGTTACCGGCCCGATTCCGTCCGACTGGCCTGCTCCCGCTCAATTGCCGGAGTACGTGCGGGCTGCTTTCGACACCTATCGACTGTTCGCGCCTCAAAAAGCTGGGAACGCCTGGAAGATTGAAACATGGCGCGACAAGGGCTACCACATTCGCGATTGGACAACGTTTTTGCAAAAAATTGACTCGCTCATGAGTAACGCCGGCTTTTCACCGGCAAGCGAGGAATTCTGGAAAAATGCACGCCCGTTTAATTCGCAGGTTGATTCTCACACGCTTCCCGCGGAAAACATGGCAGTTATCTATGTGAAAGATGTCAAATACCTCCGATTGGTGAAACAAAAACTCGAACGGAACGGTTTTTACCTCCGCGATACAAATGATACGATCAACAGGTTAGAACAGCTCAACCGATCCAATTTGATCCAGGCAAGTTTTGTTACGGCCTTCCTTATACTCATCTTCACTGGATTGATGCTCATCCTTACTGCTGTGCAAACACTCCGCACCGAGGCCAAGATGGCTCAAATTGGCTTGCTCAAGGCCATTGGGATGTCAGAGCCGTTTCTCAGGTGGATGTTCGTCACGGAGTCATTGATCATCTGGGTCTTGGGGACAATTGTGGCGGTGGTCACCAGCCTCTTTCTGGGAAAACACCTGGTGGCTCCCTCTCTCATTCCCGAAGCATCGCGCTATGCGAACCTGGCCTTTCAATTTACTCCTGCGATGGTTTCAACCATCGTCTGTGCTGTCGGCGCGTGCTGGCTAGCAATGACACTCCTAACCACGAGAAAGGTCGTTGGTATGTCGCCCGCCCACCTGCTGCAAACGCTGTAAGCCGCGCCTTCCCTTTTCCCCATAAGCAGCTTCCGTACCGGCCCAGTCTGTTTCGGGCTTGAGATTCGAGTGCAGGGCGTTAGACGCTCACGAAGGCCTTTTTCCTGGCCGAGGTGTACGCTGCGTCCACCAGTTTCGCCATCCTCAGGATCTCGGCCGGGCCGTTGATTTCCGGAGCACGGTTCTCCAGGACGCACTGCGCGAAATACTCCCACTCGGCCTGGTAAGGATTAACCTTTTTAAACGCTAGCGGTTGGAACTTTCGAACCACGTCTTTGCTCTGCGCCGCATCGTAGCCAGCCGAGCCCAGCCCGAAGATTCCCTCCGCTTTACCGCCCACACTCTGCCCGATGGTGCCTTCTGTAAAAACAGCTCCTGCCGAGCCGTAGAGCTCCAATCTTGTGCGGCTGGCCTCATCCGGGATGCACCAGAAGCAATCGATGGTGGCGTGCGTCCCGGCCTTGAACTCGGCGAGAATCGTGGAGGCATCCTCCGAACGGTACGAATGGACCAGGTTGCCTGTCAAGGCCACCACCCGCCGAATGGGTCCCGCGAAAAACTCGAGGAGATTGAGAAGATGCGTGGCCATGTCGATGAGTGCGCCCCCTCCGCCAGTCCGCGGATCCTGCCGCCATGCACTGGGGATCGGGGGATACCAGCAGGAAAGCTGCGCCCGCATATACACGAGCTTCCCCAATCGCCCTTCGTCGATCAATCCTTTGATCATCTGATGCGCCCCGTGGAATTTCATCATGTAGCCTTCCTGAAGAAAAACCTTTTTTCGGCGACAAATGTCTACAGCCCTCTTTGTTTGCTCAAGGTTCAGCGCGAGCGGCTTTTCACACAGAATGTGCTTTCCCGCCTGTGCGGCTGCTTGTATTTGCTCTAAATGACAATAAACTGGCGAAGCAATATAGACGGCCTGTACTTCCGGGTCTGCTAGAAGCGGTTCGATATCTGTATAGTATCGCCGAATACGAAACGCGGCGGCCACTTTGTCGACATCCACAGGATCCATTACCGCAACAACCCTGACATTCTTCGCCTTCAGCATCGCGGGAATCGTCCTACGAAAAGCGATTCCACCTGCACCGATGACGCCCACACCAAGCTTCGCTGGCATTGCGTGTGCCCTCCGGGTAAATAAACGAGTATTAAAGACACAAGACCCTGTGACGATGGACGGCTTTGTCGTACTGTTAACGATCTTAACTGTATGCTTTAATCACTTTGACCACGGCGGCTGCAATCTGTTGCATATCTTCTTCCGAATACGTCGGGTAAGCGAAGCATGTGAAGGTGTGCCTCTCGTGCCAGCGGGCATTGGGGACTTCTACTTTGGAATAATCGACACTTTCCGGGTCGGTATATTCTTTGGAAGTGAAGGGAAATCCCGTACGGCCAAAACCCCGGTATTCTCGGTATGCGCGCTCCGTATGACATTGTGGCCAGAACACTTTCCACACGGGTGCACCTTCGGCAATCGCGGCACTCACAAATTGCTGAATATCGCAGCCCATATTTTCAATATCAAGCGAAAATGCACATACATAAAAACCGTTGCGGCGTTCTTCTGTATCAATAGGGCCGTATTTCACCTGCGGTAGCGGCATGAGAGCGTCCATCAGAATATGGGCGTTGCGCCGGCGGCGAGGCAAATTCCATGTGTCGATGCGATCGAGCTCGGCCAGTCCGATGGCCGATTGCATTTCCGTCATCCGATAGTTCCACCCCAGCCGCGTGTGGATATACGGCAGCTTTTGCTCAAGCTCCAAAAGATTGAGACGTTCCTTGACGTCGTAACCGTGATCGCGGAAGCTGCGGGCCTCCCAGGCGAGATCCTCATCGTCGGTGGTCACCATGCCGCCCTCTCCGCCCGTGGTGAAGGTCTTGTTCTGACAGAAGCTGCAGGCCGCAATATGGCCGAGCGTTCCCGTCTTCTTGCCCTTGTATTCTCCCCCGTAGGCTTCCGCATTATCTTCGATGACATAGAGGTTATATTTCTTTGCAAAGGCATTAATTTTGTCCATGTCACAGACATTGCCATAAAGATGGACAGGAATAATCGCCTTTGTGCGCTTGTTGACAAGCTTTTCCGCCGATTCCACACTGATGCAGTGGTCCTCGATATTGACGTCGGCGAATCGCGGGATAGCCCCTGCCTGAAGAACAGCGAAGCTTGTGGCGATGAACGTGTAGCTGGGAACGATGACTTCATCGCCAGGCCCAATCCCTAAAGCAGACAGCGCTACGTGCAGTGCCGCTGTCCCCGATGAAACAGCCACGGCAAACCGGCTCCCCTGCCACTGGGCAAAGCGACGCTCAAACTCCATGCCCAGCGGTCCTGTCCAGTAGTTCACGCGTCCAGAACGGAGGACCTTTTCCACGGCCTGGATGGCTTCCTCCGTAAACTGGGGCCATCCGGGCAACTTGTTGGTCACCGCCCTGGGTCCCCCATCAATCGCCAGTTTCTGCGAGATGATCGTGTCAAAAGACATAACTCCACCTCCTTCCAACGTATTGACAATTTGCTGTTTAGAAGAATTCTTGGCTTCAATTTGGCTGCCAACGTTTTAGCAGATTTTATTCGCTCCAGCAAGCAAGGCGCGCGGTCAAACACACTCCAGAATTGAGACCGGGCCGAATCGTGCCACCGGCAAGGGAAGCCTCGTCGGGCACGAGAAGCGTGCCCCTCCGAACCCCGGAGGGACCTGCTTGTCTCGTCCGCTTCGGACCGGTGGAAGGTCGTCACCCAGTGGGCTACACTGGTTGGGTCGTCCGCATCGGTACGCCCGTGGCTCTCGGCTTTGGCCCCCGTTGTCTGTCCCACATTGCAAGACCCGCAATTAAAATAAAAGTGCTTTCTGTGCGACCCTGTGTTGGTTTTTCTGGGATGCGTTGTTGTGGACGGAGGTCGCCCCGTTGAATGTTTTCGCCAGATACTCCGTGAGCTTTGGATCACCTCATTCCCATCTGTGAGGGGAGGAATCACCATGCGTCAACCATTGATACGAACGAAGGTCTTTTGCCTAGCCACCATCTTGGCGGGCGTTGCGTTTTTCTGGGATGTATCAGCCTGTCTTGGGGAGTCCTCTGCGGCTGGCAAGCGGGTGGTGTTCATCGCCGGCCGACCGAGCCATGGGTTTGGCAGCCACGAGCACAACGCCGGATGTCTCCTTTTGGCCAAAAAGCTCAAAGAGGCCCTGCCTGAACTTGAAACGGTTGTGTACACAAACGGCTGGCCGGAAAAGAAGGACGCCCTCTCCGGCGCCAGCACGATTGTGGTGTTTGCCGACGGGGGCGGGGGAAACATCATCGCGCGGCATCTGGCGGAGCTTGAGGGGGCCATCAAAGAGGGGGCAGGACTGGTGGTCCTACACTATGCCCTGGAGGTGGCCTCGCCGGAGAGTCGTGAAAAGATGAAATCCTGGATTGGCGGTTATTACGAAACATTCTGGTCAGTGAATCCGACCTGGGTAGCGGAGTTCAAAGAGCTTCCGAATCATCCCATCACTCGCGGGGTTAAGCCTTTTAGCATCAACGACGAATGGTATTACCACATGCGTTTTGTGGACGACATGAAAGGTGTGACGCCGATCCTTACAGCGGTCCCACCGGACAGTACCCGAATGGGTCCCGACGGTCCACACAGCGGAAACCCGGCAGTTCGGGCGAGAAAGGGCATGCCCGAACATGTCGCCTGGGCCTACGAGCGGCCGGACGGTGGGCGGGGATTCGGATTTACCGGTGGGCATTTCCACTGGAACTGGGCTCACGATCAGTTCCGAACTGTGGTGCTGAACGCCATCGCCTGGACCGCACATATTGACATCCCGCCCGATGGATTGAAAACCAAAACGCCGACGATCGACGAGCTTCTGGAAAATCTCGACGAACCGATGCCCGGCAATTTCGATCGCCAGGCTTTGCAAAGGCAAATCGAGCAGTGGAATCAACCGTGAGGACCTTTCAGTGCGGGGGCAACTGTGGGTGCCCTCGCTGTTTCCGGAACATCTGTGATCTTATGAAATGCTGTGAGCGAATGACCGCGTGAGAAGGTCGTGGCTGGTCGTTGTCTTGTTGGGGGTTGTTATCATTGGCGTGTCTCATCGACAGGGAGACGCCGCGGAGGAGCAACCGTCACCTTCTTCGGGTGCTGCTGAGGCACCATTTCGCCTGGTCCTGCTGGGAGATCCGGAGTGGAGTGCGGGAACAGTGCGCCCCGCTCTTCAGGCCCTTGGCGCCCTCAATGGCGTGGCTCTGGAAGTACGCGAAATTCCTGCCAAGGGCCGGCCTCTGGAAGAGATTCTGGCTGGGCTTGTCTCCTCCGACCAGCTACGTGAGCAGTCCGGCTATCGGTATGGCGCGGTGGTGGTTTACGGTCAAGCCGAGCGACTCCTCGTCCAGCGGAAGCCCGGCGTGCTGGCCGATAATCTCCAGGTCCTCAGTGCTCTGGCTCCCCGTGTTCTATGGGTGCTTCAGCCGATGCCTCGCATCAACGCGGCCCTGGAGGCCGAGCGTGTACAGGTTCTCGAACGGGCAGGGAATTTCCCGGCGCTCCTTCCGCTCTCCAGTTTCGCAGCGTTGAGTCTGATTCAAAAACTTGGCGGATCAGCGTCGTGGATAAATGATTTGACCTTCGACCGCGCCACGAGTCTTGGCGACTTTGTGACGGCCATCCTTATTGCGGCGTCCCTGTGGGAGATCAAGAAACTGCCCACAGAGATTCGCCTGGCTTCGGGAGCCTCTCTCACGATTCCCGAGGAGGCTCTGCCCGTGCTTGCTCAACTGGCCACTGCTGTTCACACCGGCGAATTGGCGCTCCCTGAAATCAACTGGGATTATGCGCCGGAGCTTGCCGAACCAGTCCAATTGCGAACAGAGCAGGGACCTTTTTTTTACAATGGGACGGGTATGGTGCCAAGCCTTTTCGACTGGCAGGGTGATGGCCGACCCGAGCTGATTCTCAGCGCCCGAGGCACCGGAGAATGCCAGGTTTGGACTTTCAACGGCAGCGAACTGGGCTCCCGCCCCGTGATAAGCTGGAAAATGGGGTCACCAAACTGTCCGTGGAATACGCTCTCTGGCAACGAAGTGACGGTCTTCCAGGTTCTGGATTTCAATCAGGATCGTCGTCCCGATTTTCTGGTGGGAACAGGCACGGGAGAACTGGTCCTCATTCGGAGCCGAACGGACGGCACTTTTGGAGATGCGGAAAAGTTCGTGAATCAAAAAGGGGAATCGCTTCGTATCCCCTACTTATTTTCGGCCCAGTTGGGACACCTGCACAAAGAGCTTACTTGGACACTGGTCGCGGGAGATCAAGCGGGAAACGTCTTCCTTGTGTTCCAGCAGGGGTCGATCGAAAAACCGGTGTGGACGGCGCCGGCGCCACTTCAGATCGGGCGGTGGGAACTCCAACTTGAAGGGGCGACGGCCCCGGCCTTTGTCGACTGGGACCGCGACGGCCGGATGGACCTCCTCATCGGTTCCCGTTCTGGTAGCATTGTCTGGGTTCGGAACGTGGGTTCAGAAGAAAACCCGGCGTGGGACTTTCCACTTACGCTGGTGACACCTATTGCCGAGGAGAGCGTTTTGCCGATTCCGCATCGCGGCAACGGGCGGGGGGAATTATGGCGGCCGTGTCCGGGCTGGAGTCCCTGCCCCATCGCAGCCGATATCAACGGAGACCATCTCCCGGATCTGATCCTAGGGGATGTCAACCGTCGGGTGGTGCGATTCCGGGATTTGACGCCGGAGGAACGCGCGGAAGTAGAGAGCCTCCTTAAGCGGCGCGACGAGCTGTTGCCCAAGATGGACCACGCAAGCGCGGGAGAAGAGTCAGCGCTTCGAGCGGCACTCTGGGAAGTGACCCTCGCACTATTGGAGAAATCGCGCGATCGGCGCTATGAACGGTGCAGTTGGGTGTGGTATTTGGAACGAAAGGTCCTGGCAGCTCCACGACCATAAAACATCAGACATGAGGTGGCTATTATTCTGTGGCGTATTCAGCGGAAGACCTTGACTCGGCAATTACGGCAGACAAAAATGACACTGCCCGATCGCCGAATTGTTCGAAGCCGCCCTAATGGTGTGCGCGGGGAGCTCTCCATGATTGCCGGGTGCGCGTGATAATGAGCTTCGCCGTGCCAGCGAAGCGTTCTTTGATACCAGACTCCCGAAGCGTGAGCGAATGGGATCTCAAAAAGAAGGAAATTGACGATGGCCGACAAAAACGACCGGCGAGAATTTTTGGCCCGAACGGTCCTGGGGACAGCAGGTGCGGCAGCGGCACTCAGCCTGGAAGAACGGATCCTTCTGGCAGCCCTCCAGGAGGGAACTCCTCAGAGGTCGCAGGCTCCGGCAGACGATCGGCCCATGCCTTACGGCCAAATTGGTAAGCTCAAAATCAGTCGAATGATCATTGGAGGAAATTTGATCGGCGGTTGGGCTCACAGTCGGGATCTCCTCTATGTTTCCCGGTTGTTCAAGGCGTATAACACCGACGAAAAGGTTTTTGAGACACTCGCCCTCTGCGAATCGCACGGCATTAATACAGTGCAGCTCGATCCCGCCTGCATCAACGTTTTCCATCGTTATCTCACCGAGCGCGGGGGCAAAATGCAGGCGCTCGTCTGCATCCACCCCGATGCGGACGCGGGCAAGGTGAAGAACCAGATCGAAGATCTTTTGAGCAAAGGCGCAACTTTTCTTTACACGCATGGGGAAGCCACCGACCGGCAAACCATGGCCGGCCCGCTGGATATCCTCGCCAAAACGATCGAGCTCATCAAGCAGGCCGGAGTCCCCGCGGGAATCGGCAGCCACTCCTTGGAAACCCCCATGCAGTGCGAAGCGCAAAGTGTGGGTGCCGACTTTTACGTGAAGACTTTCCATCACGATCAATATTGGTCGGCGACCTTGCCAGAGAATCGCCAGGAATGGTGCTGGTATCTGCCGCAGGGTCAGGAGGCAGGCACCTACCGCGACAACATGTGGTGTCTGGATTGGAAAAAGACCGCCGAGTTCTTCAAAGGCGTCAAAAAGCCCTGGATCGCTTTCAAGGTGCTGGCCGCCGGCGCCATTCATCCGCGAATGGGCTTCCCCTTCGCTCTCCGCAACGGCGCAGATTTCGTCATTGTGGGAATGTTCGATTTCCAGGTGGCGGAAGACGTCGCCATGTTCAAAGACGCTTACTACAAGGTCGCCAACCAGCGCGAGCGCGAATGGTACGCGTGAACGAGCCAGTAGCTCGGACCTCGCTGAGACTCTCCATAGCGGCTTGGATTCCCGGGCCCAGGCGGCGCGAGGTGTTTAGCCAAAACTCAAACTTGAAAAAACGTTCCGTCTTGAGGACCTGCGACTTGGACCTAGGGAAATGGTCCGTCAGTCGGGATGAGCGAATACCTCTTGTGAGCCGGACAGATTGCCACTATAGTGGGATCCAAAAACTTGGAGGGGTCGCTCGGCCTTGACAGGCGAAAAACTTGTGGACAGGCCGATTGGGCTTGGTAAGATAAATTGATGGTGAGCCACGGGCGCTCAACTCCAATGGCTCGCTGGATAATTTCGGCCTCTTCTCTGTTCCGGCCCCGTCGTTTCGCCCACAGTTGCGAGCGGCGGGGTTTTTTACCAGTCGGAGGGACTTGCCAGGTCCGTGGCGTGTGTCAACGTTCGACAATCCATACGGATTCATCGGAATCGGACACGACGAGCGTGCCCCTCCGGAGAGTCAAACCGCTGCCTTTTCGCCAAACCGTATGTAGAATTGGGGGACGCGCGACAGGCTTTCAGCCGTGCTCCTGCAAATAGAAGGCCGGCTCCCTGTGCGATGGGAACCACACAGGGGCAGCCTGCTTCGTGTCGGGTTTGCCGTTTTAACGTTCTCACCGCGAGAAAAGGGAGGGTGCCTATGACGAACGACAAAGGGTTGCCGAGGAAAACGAAACGCATCGTCCGTCGGCCTGCGACGCGCTATGCCCATCTGATGAAGCGGATGCGCCAACGTAGGCTCCAACGACCCCGTAAAGGTCGCCCGGTCTGATGCCGATCGAATATGGTCAGCGACGACGCTCGGTACGGTGACGCGGATTCGGGCAGGGACTAACTCAGGCGTACAAGGAGACAGCATGGGCTACCGAACACTCCGCCAGTGCGTGAATGACCTCCTGGCCACCGGGCAGATGATTCGGATTGACGTGCCGGTGGATCCGGACCTCGAAATGGCGGCCATTCAGCGGCGGGTCTTCAAGGCGGGCGGTCCCGCTCTCTATTTCGCTTCGGTTCGCGGATGCCGCTTCCCTATGGTGAGCAACCTGTTCGGCACGATGGAGCGCATTCGCTATATTTTTCGGGATACTCTGGACAGTCTCGCCAAGCTGATCTCACTGGGTATCGACCCGTCCGACTGGCTTCGGCGTCCACGACTCCTCATGAAACTCCCCTGGTGGGGCTGGCGGGCCTTGCCGAAACTCGTTCGCCGCGGACCAGCCATCGCCCATGAAATCAGCCTCCGTCAACTTCCCAAGCTTCGCTCGTGGCCTAACGATGGGGGCGCGTACATCACACTCCCCCTGGTATATACGGAGGACCCTGCCCGGCCCGGCTTTGCCCATTCCAACCTCGGCATGTATCGCGTGCAAATCACCGGAGGAAAGTACGACCCCGAGTGCGAAGTGGGCCTCCACTATCAGATCCATCGCGGAATCGGCGTCCACCATGCAAAGGCGATTGAACTGAAGCAGAAACTGCGGGTCAATGTGTTTGTGGGTGGTGCTCCCGCGATGACCGTGGCAGCCGTGATGCCGCTTCCTGAGGGAATGAGTGAACTCTTCTTCGCCGGGGTTCTGGGGGGGCACCGAATTCCCATGATCAAGCAGCCCGAGGGATTGCCCATCTATGCTGAAGCGGATTTTGTCCTCACGGGGTACATTGAACCCAAGAAGCTTTTGCCCGAAGGCCCATTCGGCGATCACCTCGGTTATTACAGTCTGGCGCACGATTTTCCTGTCATGCGGGTGGAGCATGTGTATCATCGCCCGCAGCCGATTTGGCCGTTCACAGTGGTGGGGCGACCACCCCAGGAAGACTCCATGTTTGGCAAGCTCATTCACGAGCTCGTCGGCCCGGTGATACCAAAACAGATTCCCGGCATTCGAGCGGTGCACGCGGTGGATGCCGCAGGCGTGCACCCGCTCCTCCTTGCCATCGGCAGCGAACGATACACTCCGTACGATGAGCGGAAGCGGCCCCAGGAGCTCCTGACGTTGGCCAACGCGCTCCTCGGCAACGGGCAATTGTCGCTTGCTAAATATCTTTTCATCGCAGCAGGTGAGGACAATCCCGAGTTGAGTGTCTATGACGTCGACGATTTTCTGCGGCACATCCTGGAGCGCGTTGATTGGCGGAACGACGTTCACTTTCAAACATGCACCACGGCAGATACTCTTGATTACACGGGGGGAGCACTCAATCAGGGCTCGAAAGTTGTGATTGCGGCGGTGGGCAAACCCCGGCGTACACTGCCCGTGGCGCTCGATTCCCGGATTCGCCTTCCCGAAAATTTGGGGTTTTCTGATCCGCGGGTGATGCTGCCGGGAATCCTCGTGGTCCAGGGCCCGCCGTTTTCCCGCAACGAGCAGGGGGAAGATGAGAACATCAAAAAGTTCTGCGCCTTCTACACGCGGCAGGATGCGATCAACCTGTTTCCGCTGATTGTGGTGGTGGACGACAGCGAGTTCACCGCGCGGACTCTCGACAATTTTCTCTGGACCACATTCACCCGCAGCGATCCTGCTAGAGACATTCACGGCATTGAGGAATTCATCCACAAGAAGCACTGGGGATGTCACGGCTCATTGGTCATCGATGCCCGCGCCAAGCCGGAACACCCCCCGCCGCTTTTGGAAGACCCGGAGATCGTCCGTCGTGTGGAATCCCTGGCCGCCCCGGGTCAGCCCCTCCACGGTATCATTTAAGCTTTGCCGTCACTCCAACCGATGGCGAAACAGCCACGCGGCGCTGACCAGCGTGAAGGTGGCAATCGGAACGAGCGGCCAAACGTAGGGCAGAACGACACTGGGGTCCGGATTCTCCAGGAAAATCATTCGGTTAATGGCGACCATGTAACGAAGGGGATCGATGTCGGAAATCCAGCGAATCGCCGGATGGATATTTTCCACGGGCGTGGCAAATCCCGAAAGCAAGACCGCCGGCACCATGTAGGTGAAGCTCCCCAGGAGTGCCTGCTGTTGCGTCTGCGCCAGGGAAGAGATCCACAAGCCAATTCCTACGATGGCGAGAAGGAACACAAACAGTGCGGCCGCCAAGAGTAAAAGCGAGCCTCGAAAGGGAGTGCCGAAGATGGTCACCGCTACCAGGACCATGAGCCCTCCCTCCAGATACGCCACTGCAAAGGCAGGCACAGCTTTTCCCACAAGAATCTCTCCAGGGCGGAGCGGTGAGACGAGCAATTGGTCGAACGTGCCCAGCTCACGTTCTCGAGCCACGGAAAGGCTCGTCACCAACAAGGCCACTAGGTTGGTGAGAATTCCCAACAGCGCCGGTACCGAGCTCCACAGGGGATGCAGATTTTCGTTAAACCACACGCGGGTGACCGCCAGAAGTTGCGGCGGTCGGTCACGCCGATTGTCCTTGCTCATCCCGCTTTCCTGTGCAAACTGAGCGACAATCCGACCTATGTAACCCTGCACCACCATCGCGGCATTGGATCGTCGGCCATCCAGCAGCACCTGCACCGTAGGTGCCTGTCCCGACTGCAACGCCCGGCTGAAATCTTGGGGGATATGCACAACGGCAAGGACGCGTTGTGTGTCCAGAGCCTCCTGAACGTCGTGCAGATTTTTGCAGGGAACAATCCGCGAAAATGTGATGGGCACGGACCAGAATCGAGCAACCAGTTCCCGGCCCAGAAGCCCCCCGTCCTCATTGTAGATTCCCAGGCCTGCGTTGCGGACCTCCAACGTGGCGCCGAAACTGAACACGAAGAGCTGGATCAGCGGTGGAATCGTCACCACCATTCGACTGGCAGGATCTCGAAAGATCGCCAGAAACTCTTTGATTACCAGACGCCGGATCCGCTCGAACATAGTCCCCCCGAAATCACTCCAGTGTCAGTCGCGTCTTGCGAATCGTCAGATTCCACAAAACTGCGGCAAAAATACACAGAATGAGCGTGTCCGGGATGATAACATCCCAAACATCTCCCGCTAAGAAAAGTGTCCGCAGCGCAGAAACAAAATACCGCGGCGGCAAAATGTGGGTTAAGAGCCGAATCGGTAGCGGCATACTGTTGATCTCGAAGACCAGGTCCGACAGGATGAACGAAGGCAAATAGCCGACAATAAGTGCCGCCTGCGTGGCGACGAACTGGTTCCGCGTGGCGGTGGAGATGAAAAGTCCCAGCCCCAGTGCTACTGCCAGATAAACGGCCGACACACCCACCAGAACCGGCCAGGAACCGCGAAACGGCACTGCGAAAACCACCACCGAGACGAGAGCCACTACCAACATGGCGGCCAGCCCGAGGACGAAATACGGGATGAATTTCCCCAGAAGGAATTCCGCTCGGGTGATCGAGCTGGCCAGCAACGCCTCCATGGTGCCGCGCTCCCATTCCCTGGCCACCACCAGCGACGTGAGAATCGTGCCGATGAGCGTCATGATGACGGCAATGGAGCCCGGCAGAATCGCCGAGCGCGAATCCATATTTGGGTTATACCAGACGCGGCCCTCAATGTTGATGATTCCGGATCGCAAAGGCTGCCCCGCTTCTTCGCTCCACCGCAAACGATCCTTCTGGAGGACCGTCTCCATGTACCCCACGATCAGCTCCGCGGTGTTAGCGTCACTGCCAGCGACGAGAAGCTGGATCGGGGCACTGCCAGCATTCAGCCGGGCGCTCAGATCCTGCGAAAGGACGACCAGCCCTTTGATCCGCCCCCCAACGAGAAGGGGCTCCAGCTCGTTGCGATGATCGGCCTCGCGGACCATAAAATAAGGACTTCCCCGCAGGGCCGCCACAATCCGGCTCGTATCCGTGGAGCGATTCTCTACAACCACGCCAATAGGAATGTAGCCCAGATCCAGGGATATACCCCAGCCAAAAAGGAGAAGCAGAATGTTGGGCAACACAAAGGCAATGATCAGACTGCTGGGATCACGGAAAATTTGGTAACTTTCTTTTCGGGCAAGGGCCAGTACACAGCGGAGCCGAATTCTGTTCCGCATCTGCCCGGCTCGCTGAGTAGCCTCAGTTTTTAAAACACCGGGGTTTTCCTGTTCCACCGTGTTTCCTCCATCACGCGGATTGACTCTCGTGCTGTCCGGCTCGACGGAGAAGCTCAATAAAGGCTTCTTCCAAAGTGGGGTTCGGGCGATCGGGCGTTTCCACCATTGCCCTGATCCCGTCCGGGGTGTCCATTGCAATAATCCGCCCGCGATTGATGAGCGCCACGCGATCGCAGTATTCGGCCTCGTCCATGAAATGTGTCGTCACGATGACGGCTGCGCCGGCTTCCACAAGCTCGTCGATTCGCAACCAGAATTCGCGTCTGGCCAGGGGATCCACGCCGCTCGTCGGTTCATCGAGAAAGACCACCGCTGGTCGGTGCAGAATGGCAGTCGCCAGAGCCAGCCGTTGCTTGAATCCTAAAGGTAGGAGCGCGGCATTCTGGTCGGCGAAGGGCGCCAGCTCAAATTCCTCCAGGGCCTGTTCGATCGCACGCCGAAGCCCCACGCCACGCAGGCCGTACACTCCGCCAAAAAACTCAAGATTCTGTTTCACCGTGAGATTACCATAGAGGCTGAATTTCTGGGCCATGTATCCGATGTGCCGCCTGGCCTCGGCACGTGCGGTACGAAGGTCCCTGCCTGCCACGGTGGCGTGTCCCGCCGTGGGCGCCAAGAGTCCGCACAGCATGCGAAAGGTCGTGCTTTTTCCTGCCCCGTTCGGTCCGAGAAGCCCAAACACCTCGCCACGACGGACGCGGAAAGAAACATGATCCACCGCCGTGAAGGTTCCGAAACGTTTAACGAGATTTTCCGCGACGATCACCTCCTCCTGGGGCCCCCGGTTCGCGCCTGCTCCGTTCTCTCGAAAAGCAAGCCGCTCCTTGGGAACACCACCCAGCGCGTCGATAAATGCGTCTTCAAAACGCGGTTCAGAGGGCGAAAGGGTGACGTCTTGAAACCTACGGGCAAATACTTCCGCGCCGTTGCGCGTCACGACGCGCACCCGCTGGCCCTGAATCCGCGTGTCCACGATGTCCGGATCCATAAGCCATTCCCGGGTGAAGCGTCGCCGCTGTTCCGGTGAGACCTCAGCCAAGAACGTGCGGCCTTTGACCCGCTCGGTAAACTCGGCCGCCCGACCGAAAAACAGGACCCGTCCGTCATAGAGCACCAGCACGTAATCGCAGCGTTCGGCCTCGTCGAGATAGGGTGTGCTCCACACGATCCCCACGCCGCGATCGCGCTCGTCACAAACGATCTTCCACAATTCTCGGCGAGAAATTGGATCGACGCCCACACCGGGCTCGTCGAGGAGCATGATCTTCGGCCGGAGCAACATCGAGCAGGCCAGGCCAAGCTTCTGCTTCATGCCGCCGGAAAGACGCCCTGCGAGGCGTTGGGTGAAGGGCGCCAGTCCGGTGAAGGCAAGAAGCCGGTCGACGCTGGCTTTTTCTTCCTGGCGAGAAATGCCCCGCAGTCGCGCATAGAGGTGAAGATTCTCCAGAACCGTCAGGTCCTCGTACAAGCCGAATTTCTGCGGCATATACGCCAGTTGGTCGCGGAAACCCAAATCTTTTTGCGTGTCCTGTCCCAGTACCAGAATGCGACCGTTTGTAGGTACGAGCAATCCGGCTGCGAGGCGGAGAAAGGTGGTCTTGCCGGCGCCATCCGGCCCGACCAAACCCGTGATGGCCCCAGCTGGGAGTTCCACCGTCACCTCGTGGAGGGCCGGGCGCTGACTTCGCGGAAAAGTCTTGGTGACCTGCTCAAAGCGAATCACGGCTGTTTTCCCGGTTGGTGAACTGCGGAGGCGTTTTCGGCAGAAATCCGCACCCGGACCGGCATCCCCTGTCGCAACTTGCGCTCCGGATCGCTTACCAACACCCTCACGCGATACACCAGATTTGTTCGCACCTCGCGGGTTTCCACGGTCTTGGGCGTGAATTCCGCCACCGAAGAAATGAACCCCACCCGACCCTGAAATTGGTTCCCGCCATCGGTGAGCACCGTCACCTGCATTCCCGGCCGGATGCGATCGAGGTCTTCTTCCGCCACGTACGTCCGCACCCAAACTTCTTCCTGCCTTGCGATGGAGAACACCGGCTCACCGGTGTTGACGAAATCACCCACCTCGTGCACGCGGACCTGCACGACGCCTGAAACCGGTGAGAGCAATTTCGTGTCGTTCAACCGTCGCTGGGCATCCTTCAAAACGGCCTCTGCCTGCCGGACAAGTCCCCGAGCACGATCGATGTCTTCCTGACGTGGACCGATCTCCACCAGCCGCTGCGAGGCCACCGCCGCCTGGTAGTTCGCCAGAGCCTGATCGTAGGCAGCCTGGGCATTGTCCAGCATTTCTTGCGAAACCGCTCCTTTGGGCGCCAGTTCTTTTGCCCGCCGGAGCGAGATTTCCGCGTTGCGCATGGCTACACGTGCCGCTTCCGTCAATGCCCGTGCCTTCTCGATTTCCTCAGGTCGGGAACCATTTTCGAGAGCCGCCAGCTCGGCCCGGCGGGCTTCCAGGGCTGCCTCAGCCTGATGTGCGGCGTCCAGGAATTCTGCCTGGTCCAGTTCCGCCAGGAGCTGCCCCGGCTTTACCGTATCTCCCTCGTCCACGTGGAGACGCATAATTCGCCCAGGCACTTTGAAACCTAACCGCACCTCGCGAATCTCCACATTCCCATGGAGTTCCCAAACGCCGCCAGAGACTTCCTCCAGCCATATCCTCCACCAGGGCTGGGGGGACGATACCCGGGCCACCCGCGAAACCCGGTAATGCCGCCAGCTCCATAAAGAGAGCCCCACAATAACCACTACGATCACCAGCAAAAGAATGCGCTTTTTCATGCGAGCAATGCCCTACTGCGACTGCGTTTTGTCCCTCCCGAAGTGTCCCAAGAAAAGAGCCGCGCAACCATTTCTTCCACAGTGGCGGCAATGCGCTCGACCCATTCCTTCGACAACCGACGCCCACGCCACTTCAACCGGCGGCGCAGCACATGAAAGCCAAGTCGAAAGATGGCCGCCTGCCCCCATAGAATATGGGCCAGGAGGATGACCTGCGGATCGTCGCGGTCCGTCCCCATCGCCCCTGTCGTCAACTCTGTGATCACATCATGGACCGGGCGGATCATCCGCTCATAGACAATGGGAAACCCGCTGGACGGTCGCAGAAGCTCGCGCCAGATGATAGCTGCCGCGGCCTCCGCATGGGGATTGGTGAGCACGACCGTGACCACTGTCCGCATGAATTGGCAAAGGAGTTGACGAGCAGTGTTAGAATCGGGCTGCCGACGAAATGATTCTTCCGCTGCTTCTGCTGCTTCCCGAATCGATCGGCCCACCGTATCGATGAGAAAGCGGAGGACCGCCCGATAGTACCCCTCTTTCCCGCCAAAGTAATACGACAGTGCTGCGCTGTTGACCCCGGCGGCAGCGGCCAGCCGGCGAATCCCGACTTCTTCCGGTCCAAACTGCGCAAAGGCCTCGATTCCGGCTTCCAAGAGCCGCTGACGGGTTTGATCTCCCCGGGCAGGCGACTTCTCCTCACGTTTTGCTCGGCGAGTCCTCACGACTGTCTCCTGCAGCAGATACCTTTCCGATCCTCTTTAAGCCATCATATCGTACACTTTCAAGAAAGTCAATCAAATGATTAAATCATTCGATTGCCTTATAAGAGGCGCACCTGAAAGGCGGCCGTAACAAGAACGGGAGATGTGCCAAGAAAAGGTGGACGTGACGAGCAGGTCCCTCCAGGACACGACGCAACAACGGAGCTAACAAGCTCGTACCTCCGGATTGAATTCTCGCCCCACGCAAGTCCCTATCGAAGTCCGCACCCCCTTTCAGAGGCAAAGCAAGAGTGGGAATAGGTTGGGAGCGCGGCGAGTTGACATCGCGCGGCGAGTCACCTATTTTCACCGTTGCTTGGGGAACCGCTATTTTGGAGACGTCTTGCAAAGTGTGAGAAGCGGGTACTATCTTTTCAGACCGGAGGTGACCCATGGAACGCAGCTTATCCCAAAGCGGACGCAGGATCCTCCTGAGCTGTTCAACGGCCGTCATCGGTTGGGCTGTGGCGGTATTACTCCCGCAACCTTCTCTGGCTCAGCAAACACGGGCTCAGGCCGAGCTGTCAGATATTCCTCCATCAGCGGTAGCTGCAATTGTGGTCCATCCGCAGCGGATCCTCACTGCGCCCGAGTCGGAACTCCTGCCGATCGAAGTCATCGCGGCTGTGTGCCAGAAGGAATGGGGTTTTGACCCCGTGCAACTGTCGCAGATGACGGCTTCGATTATTTTACCGCAGCAGGCAGAAGCCGGCCTTGGCTCCGAGGCGCCCCGTTTGCTCCTCGCCCTGCGCTTCTCTGCACCACAGGACCCGGAAAAAATCTTGGCCCAGTCTCGAACATCTATGAAAAAGGACGTCCTCGCAGGAAAACCGTTCTATGTGGAGCGATACCAGGAAACATGGGCGCTCTATCAAGTTGATCCGCAGACCGTCTATCTGGGCGATCCGAACTTAATTCGAGAAGCTGTAGAAAAGCGCGGTCGAACCGCCTCCGGACCTGTTCTTCAAATGCTTCAGGAAATGCAACCACTTTCTGACTTCGTCGCGGTCGTCCATCTGGAACCGCTGGCGGAGATGGTTCCGGAGTCTCTGCTCCAGATGATGCTGCCGCCACCTTTGAGTGCGGCTTGTGAAATTCCTCCGCTTGTCGCGTCACTGCGAGTCCAGGCGAATTTTACGGGGGATTCCAAGTGTCGCATTATGATTTTCGCCAAGGACGCGATGTCGGCGGAGAGGCTGGAGCGTATTCTGGAACAACTCCTGCGGAACGCCAAACAGTTGATGATCGAACGCCTGGAAAACGAGGCCGCCATGGACCAGGATGACGTGGTCAGCCCTGCCATGGCCAAGTACATCGCGCGGGTGGGAAATCGCATCATCGCCGGGATCATGCCGCAGAGGAAAGACAACGTCCTGCAGTGGGAGTTTTCCACGGGGGATCGCGCGGGGCTTGGATTCACAGCCACAATGGTCAGCCTCCTTCTGCCGGCTGTGCAATCCGCCCGGGAGGTTGCTCGCCGCTCCCAATCGGTAAACAACCTTAAAATGCTGGCTCTGGCTATGCACAATTACCATGATGTGTACGGGCATTTTCCTCCACAGGCCATCACGGATAAGAATGGCAAACCGTTTTTGAGCTGGCGGGTTGCGCTATTGCCGTTTCTGGAGTGCAGGTCTTTTTATGACCAGTTCCATCTCGACGAACCCTGGGACAGCCCGCATAACTCGGTCTTCATCAAGCAGATGCCGGAGGTTTTCCGCAATCCGTCGGCCCCACGCGTTCCCGGAATCACCCACTATCTAGGCATTGTTGGGAAAGGTGCTTTCTTCGAGGAAGGTAAAACCCGGAAGTTAGCTGACATTCTTGATGGGACGTCCAAGACGATTATGTTTGTGGAAGTCGACCCCGACCGCGGCGTCATTTGGACAAAGCCGGAGGATCTTCCTTTCAATCCCGATAATCCTCTCGATGGCCTGGGGCACGCCCATCCCGGTGGGTTCAACGCGGCGTTCGCGGATGGATCAGTGTACTTTATTTCCTCCACCGTGGACCCGGAAGTTTTCCGAGCGCTCATCACCATAGCGGGTGGTGAGGCGCTGGGTTCTCTCGAAAATGCGGCAGGTAAAAAGCGTCCCTGAGCGTATGTCCGGAAAACGGAGGCGGTTTTTCCGGAGGGGTGCTTAACGTGCCCGACGGACCGGGACCGCGCCCAGCATCACCTCGGCCCGCTTCGGAAGGCCGGGTTTCGCGTGAGCCATCGTGGACCACTCCAGAAAGGCCCGGCAGGGGCCTTACACATCGAGATGCTGCACCTCCAAAGCGTGCTTTTCGATGAATTCCCGCCGCGGCAGGACCTTCTCGCCCATAAGGACGCGAAACATTTCGTCGGCGGCTCCCGCATCGTCCATTGTTACCTGGATGAGCGTGCGGTGGGCGGGATCGAGCGTCGTCTCCCGCAGCTCTTCGGCATTCATCTCCCCGAGACCTTTAAAGCGGGTGATCTGGAGGCCCCGTTCCCCAGCGGAGCGGAGTGCTGTCAGCAGCCCGCGAAGATCCTCCAGACCCTGCACCGACTCACCCCGCCGCAGAACATACCGCGGTTTCTCCTCCCCTGTTCTTTCAACGGGGAAGAGCGCATCGATCTCGAACCCCATCTCGCGCAGGGTTTGCAAATGGGCATTGATAGTTCGCACTTCGTGCAGCTCGATGATATGGAGCCGCCGCTGGGGTTGGGACGTCGGTTGTTCTTCGGATGCTTCCTGATCCTCAGCCTCGCCGTTGTGGTCACCCTCCACGACGAGCGTTTCCCCGGTCTCGGCCTCCTCTTTTTCCAAAAACTCGTCCAGTTCCTGGCGCGTCGTGAACCAGTATTCATTTTGATCGAGAAACACATGGTAGACGGGCAGACGTCCGGTGGCCGGATCCCGCCGGGCGGCATGCTCGCGGAGACTGATCCCACGGCGTTCCAAGGCGATGACTGCCGCTTCGATCGCTGCTAGCGTGCGGCACAGACGCTGGAGTTCCTCGCCGGCGATGGTCCGGCCGTCGCCCGGCTCGAAGACCGCATCCGCCAGCCCAGCTTCCAGAAGCTGATTCTTCATTTCTTCTTCGGTCTGGACGTAATAGACCTCCTTTTTGCGGCGCACGCGATACAGCGGCGGCTGGGCGATATACACCATCCCCGCTTTGATGAGGTCGTACATCTGCCGGTAAAAGAACGTCAGGAGCAACGTGCGGATGTGGGAACCGTCGACGTCGGCGTCGGTCATGATGATGATCTTGCCGTAGCGCCGCTTGGAGAGATCGATTTCGTCCCCCACGCCCACGCCAATGGCCGAGATGATGCTGCGAATTTCTTCGTTGGCGAGTACCTTGTCTTCGCGGGCCTTGTAGGCATTGATAATCTTTCCGCGAAGCGGGAGAATGGCCTGAAATTCGCGGATTCTTCCACCCTCCGCACTGCCACCGGCGGAATCGCCCTCCACCAGGTAGAGCTCGCACTTATCCACTTCGCGGCTGGTACAATCACGCAGCTTGCCGGGAAGCCCCGCACCACTGAGGGCGCCCTTGCGCTCGCGGACCAACTGCCGGGCCTTGCGGGCACTTTCTCGGGCTTCCGCCGCGAGCAGCGCTTTCTGAATGATTGCCCGGGCAGTCTTGGGATTTTCCTCCAGATACCGGGATAAAAAGTCTCCCACCGCAGAACTGACAATACCCTCCACCTCGCTGTTGCCCAGCTTGGTCTTGGTCTGCCCTTCAAACTGCGGATGCGGCACGCGCACCGCCAGAACGCCCGTCAGACCCTCGCGGAAGTCATCGCCCGTGGGAATCAGGTCCTTGAAAAGTCCCTCCTGACGCCCGTACTGATTGAAAGTTCTGGTGAGGGCCGTACGAAAACCGGAGACGTGCGTCCCGCCCTCAGTGGTGCAGATATTGTTCACGTAGGAGTGGAAGTTCTCCGTGTACTCGGAAGAATACTGCATGGCCAGCTCGATGGTGACGCCTTCCACCTCCGTGGACATGTAGATGACCTCGGGATGAATCGGCTCGCTGGCACGATTGAGATACTCCACAAATTCCACAATGCCCCGCTGATAGCAGAAGGTCTCCCCTTCATTGGTCCTCAGATCCTTGAAATGGATTTTGACGCCTTTGTTCAGGAATGCCAGCTCCTGAAGGCGACGGTAAATGATGTTGTAGTTGAATTCGGTATTGGGAAAGATCAGTGGGTCGGGCTTGAAGGTTGTCTTCGTCCCTGTGCGGTGGGTCGTGCCGATGCGTCGCACCGGACCTGTTGGTTTTCCTCGCTCATATTCCTGGCGATACACCGCACCGCCCCGGTACACTTCGACCACGCACCACTCCGAAAGGAAATTGACGACCGTGACTCCCACACCATGGAGGCCACCCGACGTGTAGTACGCCCCTTTGCTGAACTTTCCACCGAATTTGAGCAGCGTCATGACGCCTTCCAGGGTGGAGACCCCAACGACGGGGTGGACCTCCACAGGGATACCGCGGCCGTTATCCTCGACGGTCACGGAGCCATCGCCGTTGATCGTTACCCAGATCTGGGTGGCGTAGCCCGCCATCGCCTCGTCGATGGAGTTGTCCACGACCTCGAACACCAGGTGGTGCAGCCCTCGTGTGCCGGTGTCTCCGATGTACATACTGGGCCGCTTGCGGACGTGCTCCTGGTCGCTCAGGTGTTCGAGCTTGTCGGCCGTGTATTCCTGCTGCCCCTGAAGAGCGCGGAGATTGGTCTCTTCTTCCTGGGTGCTGGCGCTGGGGACCGTGGCATCTTCTGGTATAGGCAGAGCTGCTGGCTGAGATGAAGACTGGTTATTGAGATTTTCTTCGTTCATAGCCAAGTTTGGTTACCTTCTCGACGAAACACTCCGTTTTTCGTTGTCGCTCCAGACTTCCGTGAGGACTTGATTATGCTCATTCGACCGGTCCGACCCGAAAGCGGATGTCGCGGATAGCCTTCTGCGGCCACCGCTGTTGCAGGCGGCGGAGGATCTCATGCTTGCGGAAGGTCAATTCCTGGACAGCCGCCGAATGGCTTACCACGACTTCCAGCTTCCCTCGCGACAGCCTGACCACGCGACTCAACTCGTCAAGTGGCGGCCCCACAGTTTCCTGCCAGGCGGCCTGGAGCTCGCGGGCCGACTGCGTCTCCCCAACCCCAGATCGTGCGAGAATCTCCGCCACCACCTCGGAAATATGCCGCGGCTCCTGCGACCGAGTTGAGCGTTGCCTTCGTTTTCGCGCCACTCTCCGGACCCTCCCTGTTCGAGGCCCACTCAGTTGCTGCCGAGCACGAGCGGCATCATCAGGTAGGCGTAGCCGTCGGAGGTCTCAGCAAGCACGGGACTCTCCTCGGACCAGATCTTCAGTGTGAATGTTCCCTCATCCCCGAGAACTTTCAGGAAGTCCAGGATGAACCGCTGGTTCAGGCGGACCATGGCCTCCTCACCATCGTAACCAATGGGAAGTTCCACACGGGATTCGCCATGGGAAGCACCACGCCCCGAAAGAACCAACTTTCCCGATGAAAACGTGTACACGATCCCGGGATTCTTATCATCCACCACAATGGATGCCTGGCGGGTCGCCGAGCCAAACTCTCTGACCGGCAGATCCACGCGGACTTTTTCAGGGGCCTTGGGGAAGACTTCGCGCCACCTAGGAAACCGCGCGTCCACGAGCCGACCGGAAACAACGGCCGAAGACGTCACCACGAAGATCTTCCCCTCCGCCACCGCCAGCTTCACTTCCTGATCGTCGGACTCGCGGGAAAGGATTCGCTGGATGATTTCCACCACCCGCCGCGGGATGATCACGTCTTCGCTGGGGCGATGACCGCCCACTCGCCGTGCCTGACCTTCCTGGCAGGCGAGTCGCCGCCCGTCCGTACCAACGGCCGTCACCTTCTCGTCGCCCAGCTCCAGATAAACCCCTCCCAGATTAAATCGGGTGCCCTCGGTTTCCACGGCATATTCCGTGCGGCGAAGCATTTCCGAAAGGTTCCGCGCCGCGAACGCGTGATAAGCCTCCGCCTGATAGCCCGGAACTTCAGGAAACTCCATCGCGTCCGGCGTGGGAAATTGAAATTCACTTTTTTCACCGAGCACGAGGAGCCGATCCCCCTGGCTCTCCAGCCGAATCTCTTCATCGTTGAGCTCTCGCAACAGAGCGAGCATGGTACGGGCCGGAAGAAGCGTAGTGCCAGGCACTTCCACTTCCAGCTCGGGCACATGAAGGCGCAACCCGACCTCGAGATCGGTGGCCATGAGGGTCCCACCCCCATCCCGACATTCGAGAAGCAGGTTCTCCAGAATTGGTCTGGCCGATCGGCCCGGGCAAACGGCCTGGGCCAACTGCACCATTTCCGCCAAACTTTCTCGCTGAGCGACCACCTTCATTGTGAATTCCCTGAACAGCCTCGCCGCGACCAACCCACGATGCAACAGGAAGTAACGGATCTCGCCGACACGGCAGAGAACCCACGCCCCGGACGCCGTTTGCAACCAGTGCCGCCCGGTTCCTCCTCGGCGAAGATCAAGTTCCAATCCTCTCATTATCCCATAATCTGGGGCGTTCTGGGAGTATTCCGTTGCCCGTTCCGACCGCCCGGCCGCAGCCAGCGATTTTTGGAGACTGCGAAGGGTGATGGAGTTACCCGCGTGTTGCAGTTCCATCACGTCAATTTAAGCTCGTTACCCATTTGGATTATTTTTCTCAGTCTTCGCATGCCAACGTGTCGATAAAGCAGATAAGATATGAGAAAGCTGTGGACAGGTGCGGCGGGATGGGGGTGGCCGCTAAACAATCGACGCGTGACTAGGTGATTCTTGATGACTAACACGCTCTTATTATAGATGTCGGTACTCCAGGCTGTCAGTACGGAGTTATTAGGGTCACAAGATGCGCCCAGCCAACAAGTTGTGATAGGTGTTGTGTTGGGGAAAAGGTGTTTGATTTGCGTTGGGGAGGTGTTAGTCCCGCGTCACGTTTGTGGATCGAGGAGGCCGCGGAACCGGTGTTATGTCAATTCCTTTGGTCCACGGGGTGCTGGCTGACATTGGGCGAACAGGTCTGGTTTGATAGTAGGGGCTGAGATGAGACCAAGCGGAAGCGGCCCGTCATGTGACACCCAACAGTTCCTCTATAACCAGCAGGGCTTCGCGGACTGCCATATCTGTGGTGGCCAATTCCTCGACCTTGCGACACCCATGCCCCACGGTGGTGTGATCGCGACCCCCAAAATAACGACCTATTTCCTTAAGGGTTCGCTTGGCCAGTTTCTGGCTCAGGTACATGGCGATATCCCGGGCAAGCACTTCTTCACGTTCCCGGCCTGGGCCGCGCAGTCGTTTTAAAGGGATGTGAAAGTACCGGGCGGTGGCCCGGGCGATTTGCTCCATGCTCACGAGTGCTCGCTTATTGTGCGTTCGCACTAGCGACTGGGCGAGGGCGTAGTCGACATGGCGTTCGCCGAGGTTGTGGGCGGCTTCCTGCGCAAAACCCAGGATCTGCCGCGGAGAAAGGGGTAATTCCCGCGCCAGCAGGTCAGCCGCGGCATCGGTGAGGAGAAACCCGTGCCGCCGGAACGCACCTTGGAAGAGGGCTTTTCGCACGGATACACCCGGCAGGGCAAGCGGGGCCGTCAGACCGCCCACCAGGATTTCCCCGACTCGATCGTCGAGGTCGGTGATGTGCCATGGGCGGACTCGGCTGGCTACAGCAACGCGCGGTGAGCCGCGCTCCGCCGCCTGGAGCATGACAACGCATTCCTCCTGTCCGGCGGGATATTCCACAAGAAACTGGAGGTCGTCCAGGATCACAAGGCTCGCCGCCTGCCACGTTTTTCGGAATGCGCGGTGGCGCCGATTTGCCAAGGCCTCAGCGACGGCCTGTCCGAATTCCGCCGCATTTTGGCGCAGAGTAACGGCTTCAGGATTTCGCCTTTGAAATTCCCGTTCGAGGATGTCCAGGAGGTGCGTTTTTCCGGTGCCTGGCGGACCAAACAGCGCGAGCGTCCCTGGCGGATCCGGTTCCAGGAACCGCTCCACGGCAGCCACTGCAAGCCAGTTTTCCTGCGCGACGAAAAACTGCCCTGGGTAATCCGGCGGCGGGGTACCGCCCTCACCGTCCAGGTAGGTTACGCCGGGCAGGTTAAACTGCAATTCCAGCGAAGGCACAACCGCGGGGCCCTCCAAAAGGAGAATCGCATGGACCACATGAGGCCAGATTTGTCACGCTCCTGACACTTGATATTGTAGTGGTCCTGTGTGGTCCCCGCGAGGGGGACGAAGGCAAAGCTACGAGAGCGAATCAACCTGGTAAAAGATACCAAATCGTCACTGACCAGCCAGAATTCGCGCATTCTTGGCCTGGAGGGTGTACTTCTTCACCCGATTGAGGTAGATTCGCCGTCTGACCTTGCTGCTGACGGTCTTGGCCAGTCGCGCGTATTTTTCTGCCAGTTTCTCCTTCACCTGGGCGATTCGCAAAAGCTGACGCTGCTTGATGTTGGGAGGAGTTCCAACTGCGTTCATGGCAAGAATTCGCTCCTGAACTCGCGACAAACAGTGTGCGCGGGACTGGGATCTTCCGTTAAAGATTCTATTCGCTCGCGGGACGCTGGCCGAAGTTCCCCGCAGTTCCGAATTCGGCTTCTTAGGCACGGATTTACAGACCAGCTTGACCCGCACTGACGCAGGGATTCAATGGGTCGGAAAACATTAGTAAATCACCTTGGCAAAACGCCGTCAAGGACGGCATTTCGCGGGGGTCGCCGACACATCGAATTCACCCTCGTTGGCCCTCGAAGAACGATGGCCGGCCAGCGAGACACACAGACGCCGATCCATTGGTGGGCAGATCAAAATAGCCTGATGGAAATGCTTCCTGTGCCGCTCCCCGGGGAACACCAGTCATTCGAACGAGATCCCGACTTGTTGGGCAACCTCCCGCAGGTATTTTTGGGAGTTGCGGTACTCCTCGGCGCTTCGCATGTGCTCCATCATCAGGGGCACGTCACCCGGCAGTGTGGCGAGTCGGGTAAGGTACGTCCGATAATCGAGCGCCCCTTGGCCTAAGGGTACTTCCACAAAGTGGATGTTCATCTCGACTTCCCATTTGAGGTCTTTGGCGTGGCAACTGGCGATCCAGGGGCCGAGTTTGTCAAAGCACTCGTTGAGCAGGGCGGTGTTGTTGTAGAAGCGTTCTGGACAATTGATGAGATTGCAAGGATCGAGGTGCACACCAAACGCGTCTCGATCAACGGCTTTGATCATGCGGAGATAGGAGTCTGGGCTGTCGGGGAGGGCCCAGCCCATCATTTCGTAACAGAACTTGGCCCGTTTGGGCTTTACGGCGTCGATGATTTTCCGCGCATTCTCGACGACGGCATCAAAGAATTCTTGTGAGAGGTTCTTGGGATGAGGCCCGTACCACACCTCGGGATTGAAGGAACCGGCGATGTTGACGCAGCAGCGGGCATTCACTTCTTCAGCGATGGCCAGGCCGTCGATCACCCGCTGGAGGTTCTGGGCTTTTACGTCCGGCCGGACATCCAGAAGGTTGCACCACACGCCGACTTCCGCAATGACCACGTCATTTTTGGCAAATGCGTCGCGGATGGCGCGCAGCCGTTCGCGGTCATCCACCTTGACGCCGGGGCAATAGGCCGCCCGATAACCTTCGGCGCGATGCTGCCGCGCAAGCTCTTCAGGGTCGGACGAGCCTCCAAAAATTGGTCCGCCCAGGCGGACGGGATGTTTCGTCCCGGACGTCTGCGGAACGCTGGATTCCGGCTGGAAGAGCGAGGGGATGGCCTTGGTCTGGCAGAGAGTTCCACCGACAAGTGCAGCCCCCGTGCAATGAAGAAACCTGCGTCGGGAAAGTCTTGGCGAAGACATGCGAGAGCTCCTTGATTGCAAATGATGACGCGGACACGCGGTGAGCCGAACCCGGTGTTTCCGTGGGGAAGTTCGGCGTGAATCATTGTAATCGGAACCAAAGCATTTGCCACGACCAGGTTTTGAGCACCGAGCCCATCCTCGGGTACCGACGCCATCGTTCGCTCGGGATGATGTCTTCATGTCACCCACACGTTCCATTTCCAGACGCAGCCCTGGCATTTCCCAAAACGGCCACCGGTACGGCGCCGTGTGAGCGTGGGTCATGTCGGCGAATGCACCAAAGAGGAGAAACTCGCGGCATTTGACCAGGCATGGCGCAAAGGATGAATGGCGCGGGATGAATGGCGTGTCGGTGCCGAGAGCATTTCGCGGAAACAGGAATCGTGTGGTCGAGCACGACCCATTTGACGGCCCGACCGCCACCTGGGAAAAGATGTCAGCGACGAAGCAAGGAAAAAATGAAGGGACCCAGCGCTATCTGAATGATGAGCGGACCCGGTCAACTGGGACGATGTCCGATGGTGGCGGTCGCCTCATCTGGATTGATCCCGGAAACAGCGGCAGGGGTTGGGGACTCGGCAGCCCCTGAAAGCACTTCCGGAGTGAGAGCAGGGGTATGATCCGATCCCGCCGAGAGAACGCCGGCTGTGTGTGATCCCTGACTGCCGGGAGCGCAGGCCGATACCGCCGGGGACACTCCGCTGATTTCTGCGATTTTCGTCAGCGTTTCCTGCGCGCAATGAGAATCTGACGTTGGGTGCTTCCGGAAAACTTTGGCACGCTGAAGCCAGACAAAAACTGCGTCAAAAACGAGGACGCTAACACAGACCGCCACAAACATGGCAGAGTATCGTGGTAAGCCGAAATCACCAGCGAATCTCAAAACCGCTCCTGCGATGGGCCCACCCACAAAAAGCCCGGCGTCGAAGGTGGCCATCATCAATGTGGTCGCCAATCCTCGGTGGCGTTTGGGATAGGCAGCGCTGCCCAAACCAACGATGGCCGGAAAAAGGAGAGCATGTCCCAAACCGAAGACCAGACCGGGGATCACGAGCTGCCATGGTCGACGGACAATCAGGAAAAGAAGCTGGCTGATCGCGAGAATCACCAATCCCGCGGCGATGACACGTTCCAGCCCCCAGCGCTGCAGGGGACGCAGAATAACAGACCGCACCGCGATGGCTGTGACGGCATAGAGCACAAAAAAGCCGCTGACGTCGTGCACGCCCATCTCGGCCACGAACCGGGGAAGAAAGGTAGGTGGAATAAAAAGGGCGGCACCCGCCACAATTCCGGCAGCCACCACCGACCCCGGCCAGTAATGGCAGAGAATGCCGAAGGTGGAGGGCCGTTTTCGTTGTCGAGACTGCCCGCGGAGATCGATCCGTGACCTGGTCTGGCGACGCTGCATGCGATGGTTTGGGTTTCGCTCGGGCACCAAGCATGCCAACGGGTAGCTGAGCAGGCACAGTGCGGCCGCCACCAGGAAGAGGCGGTCGGCCGACCATCGGTCGGAAATCCCATGCGGAAACAACACATCGGCCAGGGGCGCCCCCAAAACTACGCCAGCAAAGCCAGCTGAACCGAAGATCCCAATAACTTCCGCCAGGCGTTCCTTGGTAACCCGACCGGTGATGAGCGTCATCGACGCACTGAACACGCCCGCCAGCATGAGGATGTACAGAATCCGGGCGAAATAAATGAGCGGGCTGCGATAATCGAAGATGACGAGATGGAGCAGGCAGGAGGCGGTAGTTCCGAGGATGGTGATCAGCCATAACCGTCGCGCGCCAAAGCGGTCGATGCTGTCGCCGAGGGCGAATCGTCCGAGCAGACTTCCCACCATCCCGATGCCCACAATCCAGCCGAGATGGTATTCTGTTCCGCCGAGAAAATTCACGAAATCGGCATAGCGGCAGAGGAGCGTGTTGGCCGCCGAAACAAGCGCGTTGGAGAGATAGGCCAGCCAGAAGGTGAAATCGTACACGCGGCCTTCGTGCAGAGCGACGGGCAACTGGCGAGGCCGATCGCGTAGCCCTTTTTCGCTGGATGGACACGTTCGAGGGGAGTGAGGTGAAAACTGGGCACGAAGGGTGGTAAGCATAGAGGATGAAGGGAAAATGGATTATTGCTGGCGCGTGGAAGTTCTCGACTGCAAGAAGTTCGCGAACCTACTCAGAATGAACCCCGTTGGGGGAAGACCTTCTCTTCTGGCGACGGTCGTCGCGCAAGAACACCTCTTCCAAAGAGGCTGCTATTGCCCCAATGGTTCGGTGACTGGCAATTTTACCCTGCCCGCCGGTCAAAGACAAAGGCCGAAAAATAAGGTGCCAGCGGACGTCCAGAACGCGCGTGTTGTGAAAAAATAAAAAAGTGAGGCGGGCGTTGTTGATGCTCCGAAGAACCTTGCCGAAGAGACGGGAGTCATCTCCGGAAAGGCCCAGGTGCATCAACCCAGGTCGCAGAGTGTCGGCCCCTCACACAACCCTGGACCTGGCCCACCCCACAGGGGCCTATTTCAGGGGGTGACTTCTACGCGCTAGCTGGTCCATCCGTGGAACCACCGAAGCGGATCAGGTCTTGACCGGGATCCGTTTCGGTTGGGCGGATTCGTCCTTGGGCAGCGTGATCCGGAGGACACCGTCCTTGTATTCAGCCTCGATCTTGTCCGGATTCACGGCCGCCGGCAGCGGAATCACCCGTTGGAACCGCCCATATTGCCGTTCCACACGGTGATAGGTCTTGCCTTTCTCCTCGGTTTCCTGCCGCCGTTCGCCCGTGATCCAGAGATGCCCTTCCTTGAGCTCGACGGAGAAGTCCTCAGGCTTCATGCCGGGCAGATCGACCGAGACTTCGAAGGCGGTGTCGGTCTCCGCCACGTTGACCCGCGGAGCGAACCAGAGGCCCAAATCGCTCCCGTTTTCGCTTCCGAAGAATTGATCCATCAATTCGTTCATTTCACGACGGAGCGCTTCAAACAGCCGAGTCGGGCTCGCAGTCCAGGGTACCAGCGTCCGGGTCATCGCCACACCTCCTCTTCCCACTCAGGACTCGCCACCGAGCCACTGTCACCTCGACCCAGCCGGTGGCATCCCGGGCCGAGGTCGCCCAGCCGCGTGGGAGGAAATCTTTCTCTCCTCCGCTCTGTGTATTTACGCAAACACCGTGCCAATCGCCCAATCGCGGCGCCTCTTAGGGCAGAAAATGCGATTCACAAGTCAAATTCAGAAAACGACTTGCGATGCGTTCACGCTTCCTGTGTGCCTTTCCCAAGGAGGAGCCAGGAAAGAGCGCTGAATGAGAGCGAACTAGCTGCCAATCTGGCAGTCTCTGCCGAAACCTTTTTACAGATCAACACTTATGCGGGGAGGGGATCTCGTACCCAGGTGGTTCTCGCTTTACCGCGGCGTTCCAGAGGAGGCATTCTCCGCGCGAGCGGTTCTGGAGAGCGCTTCTCGCATGGTCTTGAGATTGGAGTGTGGCACAGTGAGTGCCGACTCGGGAAGGCGTCGCGCGCCCACCGCTTTCTCCATTAATTGAACGCCTTTTTCGGTGAGTTGAACTGCTCTGTCCTTCTGACCGGTTTCCCAGTAGGAGACCCCCATGCTGACGTAGGTTTCGCCCAGCCGGCCGGTGGTGGCCTCATCAAGCTGCCCGGCGGCGGCTTCCAGGTGCTCCAGGGCTTTGTCATAGTAAGGGGTGGCTTCCGCGTGTTTCTTCTGTTGGATGGCGAAAATGGCACCCATTCGGAAGTAGAGGCGCCCCATCAGGTAGTGGTCCATGGCGCTGGGAGTATGGCCGGCCAAACCAGCCTCCAGGGCTTGGATCGCCTGTTGGCCGTATTGCAAAGCCAGATCATGCTTCTCCCGCGCCTGATAATGCTGGACGACGTCGTAGAGCGCAGCTCCATATTCCCATTGAAATTGAGCCTTGCGTGTGGGGCTGACGTCTTGCACAAGAAGCTGATACGCCTGATCGAGTTTCCCCAGCCAGGATTGGGGATCCACGGCCGTGGGGAGGGCCACACTGACAGCCAGTGCCGTGGCCGCCACTTTGAATAGGGCGCGGGGAGATTGCCGCTCGTTCTGGACCAAGTCCTCGGCCAGCTCTTCGGCCCGCTGCAACCACCGCCCCACCACGGCTTCTTTCTGCTCCCAGACCCCCCAGGCAATGTCCCGAGCGGCGCCGAGATGGGCGTCTACCAGGACTTCCTTGGCTGCCACGCGGTAGGCGGGATAAGGATCGGTGCGGAGAGCCTGGGCCACCTTGATGGCCTCGTAGTGATTGTCGAGGGCCTTTTTAAAGTCCGGAGGGTCTGCCGCATGATAGACATCGCCGAGCAGACAGAGCGCCCGCGCTTTAACATGTGGTCGCTGGTCGGCCACCGCGATGACCTGTTCTAGCTGCGGAATGGCTGCCGCTGTCTGGCGATTCTCGATCAGTATCTGTGCCAGATCTAATCGGTACTGCACTTCCTGGGGCTGAAGTTGGACAGCTCGCTGAATGCTTTGGAGGGCCTCAGCCGAGCGGCCCATCAGACGTTGGGTGCGGGCCTGCAGCCACCATGCTCGATCGGCCCGCGGATCGAGTTTCAGAGCTTGGGAGACATCGCGGAGGGCGAGCTCCGGTTCGCTTTCCCAGAAAGTCTCGGCACGCAGAATGAACGCGTCGGCGTTGAGTTCTTCCAGGATGATGTCCGTGACCATATTGGAGGCTTTGCCGGGCTGGTCCGCTGGGGCAAAGGCGAAGATGACACCCCGCTCCGGGAAAGTTTGCCCGAGAATTTCGCCCTGCGGGTTAGAAATGTACACCGGGCGGATGGCCGCCAGTTCCAGATGCTGGGCCACGAGATTGGCGGGATAACTTTTCTCCAATCGCACGACGATTGACCGCACCTTATCATCCCGGACAAGCACCTCGACCCGCTGAAAAGGTGGCATCTGGAATAGATACCAGGCTTCCTGAGGGGACTGCTTCACGTCGGTCGGTTGGCCCCACTGCTTCAACAATTCCGCCGTTGTGGTTTGGCCGGGCGTCACCCCGTTGAAGGCTGCTGGTTCGGGAGCGATTTCCACCTGGCTCGTCCGGGGGTCAAGCTGCGCGCGAGGCTCTCCCTCGGCTGAAGAGTCCCCGCCAGGGACGCCGGTCGGAGCACGGTCGGCCGCGCTGGGTCCAGTGCGGACTCGCAACTCGGGTTCAGTGGCCGAGGAATTTTGAGGAGTGTTCTCGGTTCCCAAATCGAGCTGAATTCGCTGGGGACTGCTCTCGGCACTTTGCGCTTGGC
Organism: Thermogutta sp.; assembly: GCF_039793925.1. Classification (GTDB taxonomy): domain Bacteria; phylum Planctomycetota; class Planctomycetia; order Pirellulales; family Thermoguttaceae; genus Thermogutta. The sequence continues at coordinate 32,208 of NZ_JBAMME010000216.1, forward strand.
CGATGCTGTCCCCGTTGGCTACTTTTTCCGAGGGAGTGGAGCCGGTTGTGCCACTGGATGACGGCTGTGCGACGGCAGGCGTGGGAGTTTTAGAAACGACAGCCGGCGCGGGGACGGCCGGTGTGGGAGTCGGCTCGTCCGCGGCAAAACAGTGGGCCCGACCGAAGAGGGCCACGCACCACACAATGACGAAAAGCCGTACGGCACGCAACATCGCGAAAGTCCTCCTTGAATTTCGCACGTGCGAGAAAATTGCCGGCAAAAACTGGCATGGAAATTTACCGGCAAGTGCGGCGGCCTGTCCAGGGCAATTTTGGCCCGGCAAGAGAGGCTTTGGTCACGGTGAGTCCTTTCGCCGTCAGGAAGAAGTGAATCTGACGAGCAGATCTTCGCAAGAGACTAGCTCAGCACGCTTGTCGTCCCTGTAGAAACAAGTGGCTTATTTGGCATTGACAGGTGGGGGTGACGAACACACCCGTCTGACTGGGTGTTTATCCCAGAACAAGAATGGGACCACGGGAAGATCGCGCTAAGCACCCCGCTTGCCGGATCGGTAAAACTTGCCAGTCATTTGATCCAGGAGGCCACGTGCTTCATCGTCCAGGGTTCCCGCTGTTTCCTGGTAAGCATGCTGTTGGCTTCGTCATCATCCACAAAGCGCTCCTCAGCGGGATTCCAGCGGAGTTTTCGCCCCAGCATCATGGCGATATTCCCGATATGGGCGATGGTGATGGTCCGATGACCGATTTCCGCCGGGGCATAACAGGGCTGGCGGCTTTTGATGCAATCGAGAAAGTTCCGATGTTCGCCACCTTTGCCACCGTCCTCGCGCTTCACAACTTCGCTGGGAACATAAAGACCCAGGGCCCTGGGATCAACCTCCACATCCAATAGTTCCCGCCGGCTGGCGCGGAGCGCACCACGCCAGTTGTGCGATTCGATCCAACCGTCCGTGCCTTCAAAGCGGATTCCGGGGGAAGAAGTGCGTCCTACCAGGGGAGTGGAGCGATCAGCTTTGGCAGGGTCTAGGTCGCCCGGTCCTGCCGACACTCGCATCGTTACGCCATCTTCGTAGCGGTAATGGAGGTCGAAGGTGGGCGCCGTATTGTACACAGCATCCCGTGGGGGGAAGTCACCACGGCCTTCCACTTCCACAGGCCCTGTGTGTTCTGTGTTATGGCCCCACTGGGCAAGATCGATCATGTGGGCACCCCAGTCGGTCAGGACACCCCCGGAGAAGGCCAGATTCCAGCGAAAATTGCCGTGGACGCGGGCAGCGATGTAGGGCATCCACGGGGCCTGCCCGAGCCACATCTCGTAGTTCAGATAAGGCGGCGGCTCTTCGACGATATTTTTGCCGAAGGTGTCTTTCGCTTCGCCCACCACCCGCATGTTCGTGTTGCCCATCGGCAGCCGGACTTCGATATGTTTGAGCTTCCCAATCACTCCGGCGCGAACCAAGCTGACAAGGCGGAGATAGACGTCGATGGAGCGATTCTCGGAAGCTGTCTGGAAAACCGTCTTGTTCTCGGCGACCGTCCGGCAGAGGACCTGTCCTTCTTCCACGAACAGCGTGAGCGGCTTTTCGCACAGGACATCCTTTCCCGCCATCGAGGCCATCATGGCGGGAAGCACGTGCCAGTGATCGGGCGTGCAGTTCATGATCGCCACGATATCCCGCCGATTGATCAGATCTCGAAAATCCCCGTAGGCGGCGCATTCTTTGTACTCTGTACCCAGAAGCTCGCCGTAGAACCTGTCCACGCGTTCTTTTCCTGCGGCAAGATGCCGCTGATCTACGTCGCACACCGCGATGACCTGGGCGTCTTTGTGCCGAAAGACCTGGGCAAGATTCCATCCGACCCCATGACCTCCGCAACCGATGAGCCCGAGGGTGATCCGTTCACTGGCCGGGCTCAGGCCGGAAAGGCCCAGCGCTGAGGCCTTGACGAGCGTCGGCAACGCGAGACTGGAGCACAATCCTCCCAACACTTGGCGGCGGCTCAGTTTGTGGTTTAGCATCACAGACCTCCCGGTGAACTGGGAATTCAAAGTTGATCGGCAAACGATGGGCCAATGTAACAATGGCAGGCGGACTCGCACATCTTTGTTCCAAGGACTGGCTTCAGGTCGGTAAACGGTCTGCGGCAGGGGATGGTGAGTTCCCGGTAAGCCCGTTGCCCATAGTATTGTCATCACTCACCCACGGAATCGCAAGCTCTTGTCGGGCCAGTCTGAGGCGCAGGATTCTCCAGACGGCGAAAGGCAAAAAAGCGGCACTTGCCGCGACCAGGGCCATCAGGATGGGCACATGCACGCGGACGGCTGCCTGGAGCGTTTCCAGCTCTGGCGGCGAGCTGACTTCGGCCAGCAGCTTGTTTGCTGCTCGGGATGCCGTCTCCCATTTGGCGATGGCCTGCGTGACGCTGTCTAACTCTTCGTGGATGGACTGGACCTCCGCAGCGGCCTGGCTTAGATCGCTCGCCTGCTTGCGCTGGTCCATGCTTTGCTGGTGAAGCTCATCCCGTCGCTCCTGTAATCGACGGAGTTCGCCAGCGAGACTTTCCACAAGGACGAAGGCCTCCTGTTTTTTGACGGCAGCCAGCTCCTGTCGAACGATCGACTTGATCACTTCGAGCTTACTCTGTCCTAACTCCGCCGTGTTCCCGCTCGTCGCTGCCGAATCGGAAGGGGGCGTTGACGACGCGGTTGGGGGTGATGGCGTGTTTTCGGAAGACGGGCCATTCGCCTTCGGGATCGCAGCAGGTTCGACACCGGACGCCGAGTCCGGGCGTTCAGCCAAGCGTTTGGCAACGGCTGTGCTCAGTTCTTCCTCCGAGATCGCAATCACCGGGTTATTGAGGATGGACTGAGCCTCGCGGAGTTTTTTCTGATGAGCCTCAATCTCAGCGGCAAGTTGCGCCCATTCCTGCTCGGCGAGACTTGCCGACTGGAGCAGTTCCCGGGATCTCTTTTCCAACGTGCGGACATCGGCGGCTCCAAATTGCCGGCTGATGGTCTCCAAGCGCTGCTGCAGGTTTTTCTGTCGCGCGCTGAGTTGATTCAATTCCTGCTCGGTCATGGAACGGCATCGTGCGACAAGGCTTTTGCCCACCGAACACAATTCGTCAAAATAGACTTTCTGCCACCGCTCGAGAATGATCTTTGCGGACCGAGCGTCCGGACCGATCAACTGCCAAGTGACGTAAGGTAAACCCTCTGTGCGGCCGATTTTCACGGTCTCGAACACCCAGTCGATTCCTTTCTGTTGGACCAGAGGGCAGCTTGCCAGTATGGCGTCGTGACGAAGTTTTTCCACAATGGCCGGGCTATCCGGCCACAGAGGAGCGCGATTGTGAATCACCTCGGGCGGGAATTCACCGGGTAATTGGCCGTCTCGAACTGAGAGAAGGGCGGGCTTGTCGAAAAGCGACAAGCGGTGGAGCGTACTGTATGTTCGGGGGTAGAACCAGCCAACCGCTGCCATCACAATGAGGGCTGCCGCTGCCCCGGTTAAGACCTCCCAGGGCAGCACTTTCCAGCGACGCCGCAACGGGAGATTCACCACCCGCCAGGGACGGTAGCCGGTGACCGGGGTTGCGCTTTCCGCGGAGGCCCCCGTCGGTGCATCTCCAGACGGTCTGACCTGAGGGAATTTAGCGACAGGGGAGGGTGGCGGTGCTTCCTCGGTGACCTTCGCAGGCTCTGTTTGGGGCGCAAGAGTGATAAGCTCCTGTTCGCGGAGAAGCAGTTCCTGCCCTCGTGCGGTCAACCGGGCTTCCTGCTCACGGAGCTGCAACTCCCATGTGACGAGACGCTCCTGCAGGGCATCCAATTCGGCCAGGCGCTGGGCGAGCAACTTTTCCTGCTTTACCAGGCGTGTCTCACGGTCCTGCAGGGCGCTGCTCAACTGTTGATATTCCTGGTGGGCTGCTTCAAGCTTGGCACGATTCGCTTCCAGTTCGACACGCGCCTCTTGAAGTCGGCGTTCTTCCTCAGCCAGAAGTGCCAGTTGCTGGTCGATGACTCTCTCCCGTTCGTCAAGGATCGACTGGCGATGCTCAAGCTGCTGGAGGAGGGCCCGGTGTTTTTCGCGGAGGTTGGCCAGGTTTTGACGTTCCTCGGCGAGCGCATTTTCCTGCTGGAGGAGCTGCTGTTGTTTGTCAGCGAGGTTCTCATTCTCCTGATCGAGCTGTTTCTCTCGATGGACCAGTGACGACTCCCACTCGCGAAGCCGTGCCGCAGCGATCTCGTATTCTTGCCACGCTCGGGCAAGTTGCGATTGCGCCTGCTGGACATCTTCTTTTTCCTGAGCGAAACGGTCCTCCTCTGCAACCAGCTCTTCCTGGAGTCGCAGCAGGCTTTCGGACATTTCGTCGAGAGAGCGGGCCCATTCTTGGAGGAGCGCCTCCTTATAAGCGAGTTCCTGGATTTTTGAATTCCAGGGTTCAGGCAGAGTATTGGGATCCGGCGCGGACAAATGATCTGCCCCCGACGTCCATTCCGGAGGCGCACTGAGGAGAGGCCCGGCTGAACCGCAAGAAGGGGACGGGCGATCGGTCTCCCCGGGACGAATGCCTTCGAGATTGCCTGACGCGAGAAGCGAGAGGACCAGATCCTTGGCCCAGGTTGAACTGCGATCTCCCTGCATGGTTTCCTCGATGAGAATTTCCGTACATGCTCCGTCATGGCCGGCGGCTGGCCCTGCCGCGACCACTTCCCACACAGCGGTCTGCTGCCAAACGTCCGTATCTTTGCGCGGTCTTGGCCCGTCTTGCAGGGATTCACATTTAAGCTGCCCACCACCTTCCGTCTCCGGCGGCGGTGTATCGGGTTCCGCGACCGGCACCGATTCATCCGCTGCAAACTCCCTCATTGTGGTGATTTTGTGGGGAATCGCAACAGGGGTCTTTTGCCCAGAGTCCGATTCTACTTGTTGCTGCCCGTCCACCATGTGCCCGTGAGGTTTCTCTGGCGATTCCTTCAGGACCAGGGACACTCGGCCCAAAGTGAGCGTGCTTCCGGGGGACCAGCGAGCCACATCGATCGCGCGCCTGTCAAGAATGCACGCGTTCCCGCTGCACAGATCGACCACCCAAACCTCTTCGTGCTCGCAAATGATCACGCAATGGCAGCTCGAGACGGTGCGGGATGTGAAAACCACATGACAGGGCGGCCGTCGGCCGACGAGCGTCAAAGCGCGGGTGAGCCGCAACTGCCCATAGGGTCGATCATCCACGAGGATATTCACAACCCGCTCGAGGGCGGCAGTGCCTTTGGCGGTGAGATCAGGGTGAAAGTCATGCGACGATGGTGGTCGCTGATTCGCCGATTGGCCCAACCACTCCCATGAGACGCGATAGGGCCCCACGACAAAACGTCCCGACAGGGGAAACCACCCAAAGGGCAGCGGCGCGAAGCGATCGCGAGGTACAAGCGGCACGGCGAAAACACCGTCCTTCGTGACGTGGAAATAGAGGAGGCGTTTCGGCATTCCAGGGCCGCCGAGGGAAAGCTCACATCCCTGGAGGGTGCCCAAGCGAGCGAACGGCTGGCGAACCACGACGGTGCGGGTCTGGCCGTAGCCCTCGGCCACCAGCCGGAGCTCGCCTTCGCACCAGAATGAGGTATGGGAACGCGCGGAGTTCATGGATCCCGATTACCGGGGGCACCTCTGGCTGCCGAAGGTACCCCATTGGCCTGCCCGGACGGCGATGACCGCTGCGGGGCAGCCTGCCCAGCTACCAAGTCTGTCATACACAGTTGCGGGAGCTGCGGGCACTGAGCGGTATCACACCACCCTTGTGTTTGCTGGAATGTCCTCCTTTTCCTCACTTTGTTCCGATTGTGCGGGAAATGCAACTGTTAGGAGGGGTTCCAAGCTCACCTGTTTCGCGGTCGGCGGTGTCTCCCCTGAGAGAGGGATTATCCTGCCAGAACCTCCTGCCGCTTCGAGCGTTGAATATTGTGAGACGAGATAACAAACGTCGAGCCAATACGCTTAGCCTCGCGGGGCTAGCTGGATGGAAAGCATACAGCGTCGCCAGATTTGCGGCCTATGCCCAGACCGGTGTACAAGCTGCGAGAGGTGCGATTCATCCAAATGTGACCGATTGTCGCCGGCCGGGGTTGTGGAATCTGGCCGCGGTTGATGCCATCATTAAGAGTGAGCTGTGTAGAACTGATGGATGCGGCAACATAATCATACACGCGGCATCAACCCAGGTGGGATTCCACGAGGATGATCCTTGGCTGAAAAGGACTCCACTGCCCAACAGACAGCCCTCTGCGACCCCGACGTGCGTTTGATGCTCGAGGTTCGCGACGGAAGTGCCAGCGCGTTCGAAGAGCTGGTGCTGCGCTATCAGTCTCGCATCATCGCGGTGCTGGAGCATCTGGTGGGCAACCGGGATCAGGCCGAGGACCTGGCCCAGGAGGTGTTTCTTCGGGTCTATCGGGCAAGGCACACGTATGAACCCAACGCGAAGTTCGCCACCTGGTTATTTCGGATCGTCAATAACGTGGCCATGAACGCCCTGCGGAGCCGGGCTCGGCGACGAGAACAAACTGTGCCGTTTCGGCCCGGGGACTCCCAGCATTTTGAAGCCCTCGACGATGCCATCCAGGTGCCCAGCGGTCAGATTCCCGCGAGACGACTGGATAAACTGGAGATGCGGGAGGTGGTTCGTGTGGCCATGGAGTCCCTCAACGAGCGGCAACGCATGGCGGTCCTGCTCTGCAAGTTCGAGGGGATGAGTTACGCGGATATCGCGGCGGCCATGAAGTTGTCGCCCAAAGCGGTCAAGTCGCTGCTATCGAGGGCGAGAGCGAAACTTCGCGAAATCCTGGAGCCGTATCTCCAGAGCGGTCAGATGCCGGCTTTGGCGGGCACCCCGCCTGCTGAGGTATCCCAATCGGGAGAACAGGTAGAAGTGCCGGGGGAGGAGAAATCTCCTCCGAAGAGCAACGATCGATGAAAAAGGTTGTCAGCAAAGGTTTTTCTCCGAACGGTCGAGCCCAGAAAATATAGAAACGCTGCTAGATTCGTGTGGACGGTTTGAATGAGATAGAAGTAGAGATCCCATGACGCGCTCGTCGCCAGATCCCTCTGATGCCGCGGTGCGGCTGGATGCGTTACGCGAAGATCTCGTCGCGTATCTGGACGGCGAACTTTCCGCCGAGGAGGCGGCTCGCATCGAACGACTGATCAACGAAGACCCTGAGGTCCGCAGCGAATTGCAGCGACTGGCCGAGACGTGGGACTGGCTGAACGTCCTGGAACGGCCCACCGTTGACGAAGACTTCACCCGCACGACCATCGAAATGGTGGCCCGCTCCGCGGTTTCCGAGATCCAGGAAAAGACGGAGTCGCGGCGCAAATCCTTCGCACTGTTTGCGGCGGTCGGGGTATTGGGAACGATTGTCTGCTTGCTGGTGGGATATGCGATCGCCTTTTCTCTTTGGACAAATCCCAACCAGTGGCTCCTCGAGCATTATGCCGTCATCCAGAACCAGGATCTTTATCGGCATGTGGAAAGCGTGAGATTCCTGCAAATGCTTAAGGAAAACGGCCTGTTTGTGGAGGACGAAGAACTGCCTCCCGCCGGACCCGAACAGCCTGTCGGATTGTCCGCCAATCAGCCGCCGACCACGATGGAGCGCCGCGATTCAGACACGGTGACTGGCAATGTGCCCCCGAAAGGGGACGGTACAGCTTCAAATGCTCCCTACTCGGCACGGACTGTGACTTCGACTGGTCCCGGCTCGGTGAATCCAGCCGTCGAGGATTTGGCCTCAGCGACGGCCCCTGGGAAACCAGGAGGGAACGTTCCAACTGACGAGGCGAACTCTTCGAAGTCTGCTCGAGATGTGACAGAGTCTAAAGACGGATTCCCAAAGGCCGCGGCGGACAGTACTTCCTCCGCGGGGATGCCGCGGCTCGTGATGATCTCCGATCCCACCGAGGCCCGACACCAAATCGAGGCCATGACGGATGCGGAAAAGTACGAACTCCAGCAGAAAGTGGAGCGATTTAAGCAGCTCCCGGCCACCGAGCAGAAACGCATGATGCAGTTGCATGAGGAGCTAATAGCAGCGCCGGACGCAGCGGAGCTGGCCACTGTTCTTGTGCGGTACTACCAGTGGTTCAAACTCCTCACACCGGTGCAGCGCGGAGAAATGGAAGCTCTCCGGCCTGACGAGCGGATCGCGTGGATTAGGCGCACCCGCAGTGAAATGGTGACGGCCGCGATCAACCGTACGCTGTTCAACTTCCCCCCCGAGCGAATTCGGCAGCTCCTGGAGGCGTCGATGACCTCACGGCCGGAAGACCGACCGGCACCGGAAGACGTCTTTGTGCTTGTTCGGTTTGTTGAAGAGACGGCATCCAAACGGGGTGAGGAGTTGCTGGAAAGGCTCAGCCCGCAGGAACGACAGAACCTGGTGAGCAAGCTCAATCAGCTGCGCGACCCACAGCAGAAAAAAGAGCTCCTCGCGATTACCTGGTTGCAGTGGCAGCTCGATCATCCTGATCAGAGCTCGATGATCACCCCCCAGGAACTGGACGAATTGCTCACCAAGTTTTCACCTCTCACACGGTCTCGGTTGGAGGCGTTGCCGCGGGAGGAGCAGCTCAAGCGTGTGTCCCAATGGATTCGTGGCTCGGTGTTTTTCCGATACGTGATGCCGCGGGTTTGGGCGGATATGCGGCGCCCGGTGAGCGAACAGGAACTGAGCCGCTTTGTGGAGGAACAGCTTTCTCAGGAGGAACGTGCCGAATTGCTGGCTCTCCCACCTGAAGAGATGCAGCGGGAACTCACCCGCCGCTATCTCCGCTGGCGATACCCGGGAGTGGGCATGGGGTGGCATTTCCGGGGTCGGGGTGGCGATCGCAAGCCCTTACCAGGCGCAGACGCCCGACCGGAGCCCGAAAAGGAAACGCCAGTCTTCGGACCTCCTGGTCCTGGATTCGGACCACCCGGTCAGCCACCGCGCTTCTCCACCCCATCTCCGAAACCCCAGTCGCACGACTCATCATCCCCGCCTCTGTCACGGGAATCGGTTCCTGGGCAATAATGGGGAAATAGCTCAGTTCGAAGTTGGCTGAGCGACAATCGCCCGCTTTCCGGGTCCCACCGGTTCTTTGCAGTTTCGGTGTCGTCGGATGGGCGGCCGCTGCCCTGTGATCCTCCCCCTGTAATTTTTCACGGGAACAGACGCCAATGAAGATCGGCTTGGTCGGCTATCAGGGATGTGGCAAAAGCACGCTTTTTGAATGGCTCACCGGTGTGCCGCCCGATCCTGCACTGGCTCACACTGGGCAGTCGGCCATGGCCACCATTCCCGATCCCCGACTGGAGGAACTCCAGCGGATTTACAACGCGAAAAAGGTGACACCGGCCGCCCTGGAAATCATCGACACCCCCGGACTCAACCGCTCTCATCAGGGGAACGCCGCGAAGCTCGCGGTCCTACGCGATGTGGGCTGTCTGGTGATTGTGGTCCCGGCGTTCAGTGGATATGATCCCGCCGCTGAATTTCAATCATTTCAAGAGGATCTCATTCTGGCGGACCTGGAAATCGTGACTGGCCGCATCGAACGGGTGGAAGCCTCCCTCAAAAAACCCCATCCCAAACCGGAACGCGAACAGCTTGAGGAAGAGCTGCGAGTGCTTGAGTTAGTCAAGGAGCGGCTGGAAGCCGGGAATCCGCTTAAGGAATCGGAGATGACCCCCGAACAGCTCAAGCACACCCGGTCGTTCCGCCTTTTGTGTGAAAAGCCTCAGATGGCGGTGATCAACACGGCCGACGATGAACAGGATTTTGAGCGCTATCGAAAGATGCTGCCGGCAGAGATTCCGGTCTTTGCAGCCCCTTTGGCGCTGGAACTGGAGCTGGCCAAGATGTCGCCGGAGGAACGGGCGGAATTTCAGGCCGAGCTCCATGTGGGAGGCGCGGACCGCGGAGCCCTCTTGCGATTGATGATGGAGGTGGCAGGCCAGCAAGTGTTTCTGACCGCGGGACCGAAAGAAGTCCGCGCGTGGATGATGCGTCGCGGAGGGACCGCACTGGAAGCGGCGGAGACAATTCACACCGACCTTGCCCGGGGCTTTATCCGTGCCGAGGTGATGTCCTGTCAGGATCTAATTCGGTTGGGATCAGAACGCGAAGTCAAGGCCCACAACCTGGTGCGACACGAACATCGCGATTACATCGTCCAGGAAGACGACGTGCTTCTCATCCGATTCAGCGTGGATAAGTGAACAAAGGGTGGCTGCTGTCGCTTAACAGAGGAGCCCAGTCGGTTCGCGCCACGACTGCCTCAGGGCGTCAACTGAATGTCAAAAGTGTTGGATTTGGGCTCCACGGTGAAGCTCAATCCAGAAGTGTTCTCGTTGGCATATTTTTCCGGAAGCAGATTTTTGGGAGCTGGCGGCGGGGGCGCGTTCTCCTCTGGTGGTCGGTATTCCTCCTCGCCGCCCCCCGTCCCCGCAGGTGTGGCAGCTTTGGGGTACTTAAAGACTTTCACCAGATATTCCCCGGGAATCGCTCCATCTCCCTTGGCGAAGGTGCCCAGTTGATAACGGCCCTGGGCATCGGTTTCACCGGTGGCCACCTGGGGACCTTGCGCCTGCGTGCCGCCCGCAGAGCCCGCCGGCCCGGCTGCAGCAGATTTTGGCACAAATACTACAGTGGCCCCCTCCACCGGTTGCCCGTTCATCGTCACGGTGCCGGTGACGGGATACGTTTTGGGACGGCTCGGCCCTCGTGAACAACCCAGAACGAAGAGCACGCCGATAGCGGTCACCAACCAACAGTGGACAACTCGTGCGGTCATCGCTTTTTCCTTCCTTAAAAAGCACCCTCCCGATTTTAAAAT
>NZ_JBAMME010000217.1:0-5445 GCF_039793925.1 Thermogutta sp.
CCAAGTCGCGCCATCGTAGCTTCTGTCAAGGTGGGGGCGGTTTGACGCTTACGCTACTACACATGCGGCAGGGCGTCCAAGACGGGGCACAGCAACTGCCCAGTCAAGTCGGTCCCCGCCGGAGACATGGAAGGAGCCGTCATCCAACAGCTTCGCGCGATGTTCAAGTCGCCTGAGATGATAGCCCAGACCTATCAGGCGACTCGGGGGCTTGAGGCCGAAGAGCTTGAGCGACTGCGTTCAGAGAGAACAGAACTGGAAGCACGGCTTGCCGAACTCAAGCAGGCCGCATCCCGGCTGTTGGACTCCGGCGCATCGGACAGCGAGACGACCGACGAGATACGCCGGACCAACGAGGAGTTCGTTGATACTCAACGCAGGTTCCGAGACATAGACGAAGAGATACATGGAATGCAGGCACGGCTTGTAAGCGAGCGCGATGTCGCGGAATCTCTGCGCAGGCTCGATCCTGTATGGGATGAACTCTTTCCTCTGGAGCAGTCGCGGATCGTCCATCTGCTTATTGAGCGCGTGACCGTGAACACCGATGGCATGAACATCCGCATCCGGGGCAACGGCCTGCATTCGCTCGTGAGCGAAGTCCGGGATACAACAAACCAACATGAAAGGAGCTGCGCCAGATGATGTCGAGAGCCACAGTGCAGAATGACGACAGCGGCATAGTGGTCAACGTGCCGCTCACGCTGAAGAAGCGAGGAGGCAGGAAAGAAGTGGTCCTGCCACAGGCGTTTTCGTCCGATAGCCCTATGCGTCCTTCGCACCAGGAGGCGCTCGTCATAGCGATTGCCCGGGCGCACAGGTGGCAGAAGCTCCTCGACGAGGGGAAGTTCGGGTCAATCTCTGACTTGGCCAGGGAGATAGGTCTGGACCCGTCCTTCGCGGCACGCCTGCTCAGGCTCACGCTCCTCGCGCCGGATATCGTCGAAGCCATTCTGATGGGTGAGGAGCCGAGTGGACTGTCGCTGATGATGCTGACGAAGCAGTTGCCCGCGCTGTGGGATGAACAGCGAACCATATTCGGCCTCACGCCTCCGAATTGCCCTGGGACGGCGCGATCAACTATCTAGGAAGGAAGCGGCTCACGGTCGGTCACCACACCCACGGTGAGCCACACATTGGTCGCATTGATTGTGCGTATCAGCCATCCTGCTTCGTTACCTCGAACCAATCCAACCCTCTTGTCTCTTCGTTCGGTTCCTTCAGAGTGACTGCGTGACCGTCGGAGGTGGCAACCGCTAACAGTCCTTCTCGGCGGAATGTATGCCAGCCTGTCTTTGGGTCGGGCTTCTCGGTATCACCTTCCTGTGCAGTCTTCAGTAATAGCCATTGGCCATCTCTTGACCATATAAGGTCACTGACGCCCTGCCGCAGGGTTGTCACAACTCTATCTTCTCCAGAAGCCTTGTCGTACACGTGGAGCTTAGTCACGCCTTGAGTATTCACTGTCGGCTCAAATACCGCTACAGCTACCTTTTTACCGTCTCTCGACCATCTTGGCTTAGGGGAGTACGCCGAACGCTGATCCCTTACCATCTTGAGGATGGCTTTGGGCTTACCGCCGTCCGCGTCAGCAATATACACTGTGTCCGTGTCCACGTACGCAACCTTCCGTCCGTCCGGCGAGAAGGCATACCCGTATCGCCCGGCCTTTCCCCGAAGTAGGAGTCTAGACTTGCCGCCTTGACGCGGAACGGAATACAGGTTAGAGTCAGGGCCGCTCTGATAGATAATGCTGCTCCCATCTTGAGACCAGAAAGCATCATCAACACCCAACGGAACACGGGCAAGTTTCCGTCCCCGTCGGGTAAGCGTGTCCCAGACATAGATGTCTTCCGGTATGGGCTTGTCCTGGTCTAGGCTGCCTGCCTCAGTCTGATAGGTTGCGCAGACATATCGGTCATCGGGTGACCATCCGTGAACGTACCAGCCGAAGTCGCCCTTGGTTAGCGGCGAGACTTTCTTTGTGACAACCTGCACTTCCCAAAGATTAAGAAACGTGTTGGGGTATGGTGCGGCACCAGTCATTGTTGTGCGTCTACCGTCGGAATACGAGTAGTCTGCAAGGAAAAGAACGCGCTTCCCACTGTGAGAGAACAGCGGTTCCCTGATAGCCCCTCCCAGTCTTAGCTTCGGAGTAGACTCATGATTGGTTAGGCGTGTGACTTTCCCTCCGGGGACAGCCTGAAGGAACAGGTCATAGCGTCCACCATTAGCAGTGTACTCCTTCGGGTTCACAAGAACGCTGGAAACGACTAGGCCCTGTGGCGGCACTTGTTCAGCACCGCCAAAGCAAGGAGCTATCGCGAACAGCAGGAAAGCGCAGAGCCGCACCGCAAAGAGACTGCTCTTGATATGCTTCTGCAACTCAAATCCCTCCCTACAGTTGTATGCTTATGTCGTTCTCCGTGTAGTACTCCTGCCCGGCAGGGATCGTCCATGTGACGATGGAGGACGGCCACGGATATGCACCTTGATCTTGCGTCAAGCTATCAGTCCATGTTACCCACTGGCCGGACGCATTGCGCAGTTGGCCATTGGCAAACGCCGCGTTGTAGACGTGGGAACCAGTCCGCCGGTAATGGTTGCCGCCTTTCCTGCCCTGTGCAATAGAGTGGGCACGTTTCATCATCCCCGAGCGTACCTTGACAGGATTCGCAGCGGCGAGCAAGACTGTTTTGTCTTCCCAGTTCTGGTCAGCACCATAGAAGAGTATCATAGGTGTTGATGACTTACCGGTCGGCTGCATCACATAGCACATCTCGATTCCTCCGAAGTACGAGGTATCGAAAGTGATGGGGCAGTTCTTAGGCGCAAGGGTCCGAGCTTTGGAGCCATCATACCTATTGTACTTGAGAGACAGGTGAGGATTGTATCTGCAGTACGCCTCGCTCCACTGAACACCCGCATCAATCTCAAGTACCGTTCTTCTCTTGCCGCTGCCGATGATTGTTCTACTGCCCAGGTAAGTCCAGTAATCGTCGTCGATACCTTGCGCGGTGTTTCTTGCCATGTAAATCTGGTTTCTCCACCCAGGGTAAAACAGCCCGTAGGAACCGGTACACGTCGGTTTGCTCCGCACACGCCTGTAGGGCCCGTCGCTTGCGTTCTGTTCTGTGGTAGGAACAGACGCCAACATACCACCTGATTCCTCGTCATCGCCTGATAACACTCCCCCGTCATCTGGGAGGTTGAGGGTAGAGCCGTCGGAGTAGTGAAGCGTATTCGTGCCTGGTTCGAGGGTACCGAGGTCAACGGAGCCACCGGGCCGAAGAACGCCCTGCCAATTGCTGTAGACGGTACCGTCCGGGCCAACAGCACAGATCAGGTCTGCATAATAGCCGTACAGATTGGCTACGGCGTCAGTTATCGCATAAGCATCATCGCTGTCCCAAGGAATGGCCCAATCGTCCGGTATGTCGCTGTCTTCATCCGAAGCTATGCTCTCACCATCAGCACGGACGGCCTTTACCGTATAGAAGTACTCCTGCCCGAAGGTCAGGCCAGTATCGGTAAAGACAAACTTGTCACTTCCTGCGTAGGTGGGAGTGTTCCACGGGTTAGGTCCGTTTATGGGATTCTGGTAGTCTTCTCCACCGGACGTTGTTCCACGGTATATGTTGTAGCCAATCGCGCCCGGTGTAGCCTTCCAGTAGATAGACAACTTTCCGTATCCGTTAGTGTCGGTTCCCGAAGGCTGCACTTCGACCTCCGTTGGCGGGCCGGTGCAGCGCACTACAGTCAAGTCGTTTGAACTAGCCACACGAATAGTCCGTGCGAGCCCGTGTTCGGTGTAGTAGGTAGCCAACCCAGATATGCCGGTTACAGCAACGTAGTCACCGACTGCCGGAGTATACGTCTGATAGCCACCAAGCCCTACCACACGGATGCCAGCGACGGTACCACCATCGGTTAGGTTCGAGCCATCATCTATGTAGAAACCGCCAAAATCTACGTCGGTTATCCTGCCCCACGCGCGGATGAGAAGACCGACGTTGCTGGTACCCGTGCCCTCGGCGGGGCCTTGGGTGAGAACATTGAGGTCTCCTCCGCCAACAGCTTTGTTGTTTAGGCCGAGCGGTCTCGGCGCATCCCCAGATGAGTCCATCTGTGTGTACGCATAGTGTATGGCTCTCTCGCCGTCAACGGTAGTCATCTCACCGCCTGAGATCGTGACGATGTCACCAGCGTGCAGCGATTCCGCCGATGCGCTGTCGTTAACACGGATGCCACATGCGCGACTTGGCTCCTGCACGTAGAAGTAGCCGAGTGCAGGAAACGTCCTGCTGACAATCTTTCCTGACAGATCCGCTGTCAAGTAGAGCCCGTCTGCGAATGTTTTGGCCCAGGCAATGGTGCCCTGCGCCACCGTCTGGACGCTGCCAACATAAGCGTCAGGGTCGAAGCCAGGGCTGCTATCTACGTCCAGAACCTTGTCAGAACCGCTGGTGTGGATCGTTCCCGTGACCTTCTTCACGCGGTCGTCGGCCACTACGGTGCCAGTGTAGTAAGTGGTAAGCGTGTCGTAAGTGTCGTCCTCGCCTATCACGAACGACCCGCTGGTTGCGGAGTTGATCGGCTTGCACTGAAGCTCAACTGCCGTGCCGTCCGCTTGAGCTTTTGCTTCTGCAATAGTCGCGCAGTAAATGGGTGGGCTCTCCGAATCCAGGCCATCAGGCATCGGCGGGAGTTCGCCTTCGCTCATGACAGATACGCTTGCTGTCTCTGCGGAACCCTCGCTTGCCAGGTCAGCAAGTGAACGCCTATTGGGCCAATCCATGTCGATACCCTTGATTGGCATGAACGGAACGGGTCTGCCATTGGGAGAACAGTAGACGGTGACATTCTCAGGGGAAACGATCAGAACTCTTTGCCTAATCTCAGTGCCGTCTCTGGAGACGCCTGAGAATGTGGATAGGACACCGGTTACATCGACGTTCCAGTACTCCTTGACCGGGAGGGGCCTGGTGCTTACGACAGCAAGCCGAGGCTTCGCGGGCTGCGGTTCAAACCACTCTTTGATCGCGAATGATTTCCCGCTTCTTCCACAGCGTATCACCTCTTCGCACGGCAGCGTGACACGGCTTCCGTCGGGTTGCGTGAGACATGCACCGATTGTGCCTGGATCACCGTCCCTGATGGGCGCACGGGCCCAAGCGACACCAGATGCGAAAAACAGGGCTACAAGAACTTGGCACAGCAACACTCTGGAGAGCGACTTCATTGCCATTCCTCCTCTGGCCCGAGCTGCGAACAGGCAATCGCCGCCGTTTTGCGACATCATACTCCCGGACGCGTGGCCTGTCAAGCGCCACTCCAAGGTCACTCCAAGGTCAACACCTAGCGGGTAACACCCGCTACTCCAATCGCACCAGCGCGGAATGGTTGCGAAATGTACCAAAGCTGAGATCAAAACCTCCTTTGGAC
>NZ_JBAMME010000217.1:5455-6278 GCF_039793925.1 Thermogutta sp.
GATACTCCGGGACGCGTGGCCCGTCAATCGCGGCTCCAATGCCTCAAGGTCAACACCTGGCAGGTAACGTCCGCTACTCCAGTCCCGCGAGCGCGGAATGGTTGCGAAATGTACCAAAGCTGAGATCAAAACCTCCTTTGGACCTAAATGCAAAAGTCCAAAGGACAAAGAGAAAAAGGCGGCAAAGAGAGAAAACGGGGCCTCGATGTGTGATTTTGGCCCGGAAGCCAGTCCAAAGGCCGGGCTTGTCGGAGTCGGCTCAGACATCCCCTCTGAGCACGAAATCCACGCGCAGAACGCCGAAAACGCCGGGACTCACATCACCGGCGTTCTCGTTAGAGAGAAACCTTGTTCAAGTTACATTGGTGGAGGCGGGGGGACTTGAACCCCCGTCCGAAAGAGGGCCGTCAAAAGCGTCTACGAGCGTATCCTGCAGTCTGGTTTTCGAGCCTTCCGACTCCTGCAGGCGGGATTCGTCGGCCCAAGTCCGTGTATAAAGTCCCCGACAGTCCACGGACCCAACAGATCGGGCTAGCCGGTTTTTGTCACGCCCGGTGCCGTCCCCACCGGCCGGGAACGGGCGGACGCGCTACCTCAGTTTAGGCAGCGAGCGCGTACTGTGTAGTCGCGTTTATTGTTTTGCCGCTTTGTACGAGGCCAGCGGCGCCTCGGCTCGCAGCTTAAGCCAGCCACTCCCCCGTCGACACCAATCGCCCCCACGGGGTATTTGTGACACCTTTATTATACCCCAGACCGCGCCTTTCGGCAACCGGCGTTGGCCGCAGGAAGCCTTGCAGTTCCGCGGGAATCAAGGCATGCTCAA
>NZ_JBAMME010000218.1:0-41081 GCF_039793925.1 Thermogutta sp.
CCTCCAAATGGGCCATGTGCGTTCGATATCCGCACAGGAGTAGGTTGGGACATCTGCTTGCTGCCCCCCAGCAGTAGTCACCCCGGTGGGGTCAATGTGCTCTTCGGTGACGGGTCGGTTCGGTTTATTTCGCAAACGATCGACACCGGCAACCTGGGCGTCGTCCAAGTTAATACGTATTACGGCCCAAGCAATTACGGCGTGTGGGGTGCACTGGGCTCCAAGGCCGGTAATGAATCGGTGACCGCGCCGTGATTCCCAACTGGCCGATCCCCGTGAGCGTTTCCGATGGTCCCCCGTCACAGGCGCGCTTCCGCTCACCATTGATGGCCGCACGGGGTGGGCTTGGAGATCCAAAAAAGGAGGGTCTCATGTCACGTTTCATATCTGCCCTTCGATCGATCACAGTGACCGGCTTCTTGGTGGTATCTATCGTGTTATTGGGTTGCGGGAAGAAAGGTGGTCCCAAGCTATACCCGGTGGAAGGGAAGATCACGTACAAGGGAAACCCCTTGGCGGGAGCCAACGTTCTATTTGTTGCTACTGACGGAAAAGCCAGCGGCGCCGGTCGGACAGATGCGACTGGCTCCTATCGGATCCAATCGCAATGGGGAGCAGGCCTTCCGGTCGGGGAGTATTTCGTGGCGGTGACCAAGTTTGAGGACACCGGCCCAATAGAAGAAGAGGGGCCTTACAACCCCGAGGCAGCCAACGTGGAAGCTCCTCCCCCGAAGCCTCTGGTGCCGCAGAAGTACGCGGTTCCGGAAAAATCCGGACTTAAGGCATCAGTGCGGCCAGACACCAACCGTTTTGATTTCGACCTGACGGATTGAGTCTGTTCGCCCCGCTCTAAACTGGGGGTCTTAACCAGTCATGGTCTTAAGGAAACGGCGTGAAACTGAGAACCCAATGGACCGCCACGGCTCGGTGATTTTGGGGAGGGTTTCGACGACTGGGGCCGATAATCAGCGCACGGAGACTCTGGCAGTGCTCGTGTGAAAGGTTACTTCACTGCCCACACATCCCAACCGCCATTGTCCACAAAGACACGATTCGCACTGAGCCCCGCCGGTAGGTGATGCGGTGGGGGAGGAAATGTGGGTGGACGGAGGAGAAAACGCACACCGCTTTCCTTGAGAAGTCGGCAGGCTTCTTCTTCGTACGGTTCTTTTCGCCACACTTCGGCCAGTCGAAACCAACGGTGCGGAAACGCGCCGGAATAACCGTTGACGAGGGAACATCGGTGGATGGGCTGCCAGAGCATCACCCGCACGATGCTTTCATATTCCACGAGTTGACCCGGTCCGGGAAAATCGAGGACGAGGATGACCGACCCCGGCGGGCTATTGTGCGCGAGATAAACGGCCCACTGCGGCGGACGCGAATAGTCCGGCGGAATGACAAGGAATGGAGCACACGGCAGTACCTCAAGCAGGGATATCAGGCCAAGTCCCCCACATAAACCGGCCGAAATCGCTCCTCTCCGTATTCCCACGATTCTCCACCGCCAGAAGTGGCGTACACTTATGAGACCGAGGGCACTTAACAAGAGAATTGCAAGCTGACCGAGATATGCAAATCGGTAAGGACTCCGGACACTAGCAAAAGGTGGAATGACGTTGGCAACCACATCCCACGGGGAGACTTGCCCAAGGCGAGGGCGCGGTCCGACCGAGCCCAACACGGCTACCACGGCAATACCTCCCAAGAATAAAACCATCCGGCGAAGTGATGGCGGCTGACTTCCTCTCAACGCTGCGGTGGCCGTCGCACCCACGGCAAGAAGGCAGATCAGCCATCCCGGGTTAAGACGCCGACCGCCCAGCTCCCGGAACGTTCCCAGGCAAGAATCCAGTCCATGCGGTGGTGGTGCCAGCCACTGGCGAACTGTGGCTGAGAGCGCGGCGACCACCTCGGCCGGACGAACGACCCGATGCTGGGAGAGTATCCTGCTCATTGGCAGTCCGAGGGGCAAGATCAGCAGCATCCCCAGCCCCACTCCGCTGAGCCAAACGCATAGCCCCTTGCTCCCTTTGCCGATAAAAAACCAGGGTACGACAAGCCCGAGCACGACGGCACTGAACAGCCCTAATTGGACGCTCGACGCAAAAGTCAGTGCCCAGGCCAGGGCAAATTCGAGACTGTGTCTCCACATTGGGCGATCGAGGGTGCGCAGGATCACATCCCACTGCCACAATATTGGCCAGAGAGAAGCGTACTGAATCAGCTCGGGCTGCTGGAGAACCAAAGGCAACCACACCACGAGGGCCCCCGCGTATCCCGATCCCCAGGGATCTCCTGACCATCTGCGAACCAGCACTCGGGCAAAAACCCCGTTGAGGACGAGGGCTCCCACCAAATAAACGTGGAAAGCGGCCACCGGACCGCACGTCCAAACCACAGGCGCTACGATGGCCGTCAGAGGCTGAGGTTCAGAGAAGGCGAACGTGCCCTTTTCGGGCCAAAAGATCGGCGCGTCCCAGTAGTTTTTAAGACCGTGGGAGAGACGATCGGCATTCCACCATATGGTCCAGACATTGAAAAGCGTCACCACGCCGTTAGCCGGTCGGCTGGCCGGGAGAGCGCCGGTGATGAGGGAATGCCGATATCCCCAGAGGGCGAGACAGAGATATACCAAAGCCCAAACTAACGAAGACCACCGGGACCATCCCGGAGTCGACAAGGGGCCTTCTCTTCGCTGAACCCGCGGGGAGACAGTGTCACCGTCGCAGAATTTCATAAAGTACGTCTTCCCAGCAGTTGGCCCGCCCGCTTGCGAGACCTATTTTACCAGGACAGGTTTCCCGGACAAAGCGCTCATCACTGGGAAGCCAGTTTTATCTCCAGATTTTGCAGCCCCTCGGATGGCACCGTGACTTCGATCCCCGAAGTCTTGGGATTAGCATACTTTTCGGGGAGCACGTTCCGTGTGGCGGTGACTTCCGTTGAGGGCCCGGAACCCCCGGAGGCCAGAGCCGCGTGTTCCACATCCTCGGCCACGACGAACTGCTTTTTTGTCGAATCTGTTACAAGTTTTGTGACCTGGACGAGGTATTTCCCGGGCACAGCCCCACTGACCGTTTCCGATGATTTAAGTGTGAAATGTCCTTTGGCGTCCGTCACCGCATACGCCCCGTAAGCGGGTGTTCCTGTGGGTACGAAGACCACTGTAGCTCCGTCGACCGGTTGCCCGTCGAGAGTCACCGTTCCGGAGACGGGGGCCGTCTGTGGGATGTTACCCCGGTTGCGGGAACCGCAGCCCTCTGAAACCGTCAAGCCAAACAGGGAACACAGGAAGGCTACCAAGATGAAACGCCGATCCATAGATCACCTCACACAGGGGACTGTCCGTGTCGTCGAAGCAATCAGATATGCCCCGCAGCACCCGATTGGAAAGTGCAGGGTACCGAGAAAGCTCTTCAGAATCCAGTGACTGTTTCGCCGCCAGCTTTGGTTCCCAACGCTCCCCACACGCCAAACGGACTGGGACCAGAGGTAGTGGGCAAAGGCGCAACCGCCCCCAGATTACCGGTGTCGATCGTGTCGCTAATAAACCGCACGCTCCCATCGGCAAAAGCCACATTGACACCACCGGGGTGTTCACTCGTGGCAGTGTAAATCCCCGGTGCGAAATGCCCTGATATGCCACTCCAGCCACCGCCGGCGATCGCACAGACGGCCGTATTGGGTGGCAAAATCGTGGTTACACCGGCGAAGAACGCCGCACCGTCTCCCCAGCGATACCCTGGAGAGGTGTCGCTCGTGAAGATCGGAGCGCCCGCGATATAGGCATTCCCCGCCCAATAAGCTCGACAGGTGAGCGGGATGTAGGCCGCTGGGTCTCCACTGGTATCATAAATGACGGACCCGCGATCGTTGTCCCGGCGTGGGCGTGATCGCTCGGCCAGTGCAATCGTGTTGCTCGTTCCGTCAGTAATGGCGGCAAGCGAATTATAGTCCTGTCGGCCGAAGCAGCCCCGATTACGGATCGGCGTGTTCATAAGGGCAGCCGCTTGATTGGCGTCCGATCGTTCCGTGGGATTATGCACCGAGGCTTCGTAATTGTCGCCCGCGCAAAAGGCATAACTCGTCGAACCGCGCTTGGCACCCCTCGGGGGAATATCTCCTGCGTCGCTCGGACAATTAAGTGTGGGGATAACCGTAAGCTGCCAGTGTGAAACGGCGTTATCAGACCAGGGGTTGTCATTGGCCTGCATGGCTGCATCGTACACCGATTTCTGCTCGTAAAACGGTGCCAACTGGACCCACCCGCTGATCCGCAACCGTTGATAACCGGTGGCGATATTGCCGGTGCCAGACTGCCGGGCCGGCAGTCGCTGATACGTATCCACGTACGTATGGACCGCCAACATGAGCTGCTTAAGATTATTGCTGCACTGACTCCGCCGAGCCGCCTCCCGAGCCGCCTGAACAGCAGGCAACAAAAGCGCGATGAGGATTCCAATAATGGCGATGACGACCAGCAGTTCAACCAGAGTGAAGGCTCTTCTGAGGCCACGCATAACAATGCCTCCTCTCATAGAGAACATCGAACAACTACAACTACCCACGGGCTTCATTTGCGGTTTTTTTCGCCCGGCATCCGATCGGTGCCCTTCATCGTGATGTCAATGGGAAATCGATGACTTGATGGCCTCGTTTGACTTCCACTTCTAAAGTGGTGTTCGTATTGTATTTGGCGGGAACCCTCTCTGGGACAAATCCCACGAGCTGTCCGGAGTCATCCTTTTCTCCTGCTTCAAAGGTGGAAATTGTCACTTTATGTTTGCCCACCACGGCCCCTTTACTGCCGGCGGCGAATTCCAGCTCATAATGGCCACTTCCATCCGTGACGGCCATCGACGAGCGGCCACCATCGACCGGGCTGAAGATCACACGGGCTCCCGGGAGGGGAACGCCATCCAACGTGACCGTGCCTTCCACCTGCCCGAGTGCAGGACCGCCCCGCCCACACCCGCTGAAACTCGCAAGTGCAGCGAATAAAAGAAACACAAACCCGCTCTGCTTCACTCTTGACCTCCCCTCATGAACAGTGAACGTTACTACGGCACCTGCACAGGTTGGCCATCGTCGATGGCGATGAGGCGTTCGTATGTGCTATCCACAGCGGATGTGGCATTGTTGTGGTCAATTGTGTTTGAAATGAAGCGGACCGAGCCGTCCACCATCGCAAAGTTGGCCCCGCCGGGATGCATTGAGCTGAACCCCCTGTCGCATTCGGGGACAGATGTACAATTGAGAGGCCACCGTCCGCAAGCCATGGCATAGACCTGTCCTTGTCGGGAATGGTTTCCCGTATCTCCGTTAGCCATGATCGGCACCGCGGCCCGCAGGAAAACTCCCTGCATTTGCCACGCCCGTTCTCCCAGTGCAAAGGTGTTGCTCGTGCCGTCGGTCACGTCGCCAATGGGAGTACAGCGTGGGGGGCCACCTGCCGCCGTCTGACCGTAGCCCAGGAAGCCGTTAAACTGATTCGTGCCTGTGTACTCCCGATTGAGATCGTAACTATTGTTAGACCCTACGTAATTCGACGTAAAAACATCCACGCAGCCAGTTGTACAATCCACGTTTCCATAGAAGCCGATTCGCGGCACCTTTCGTTCCGTATTTGTTTCCGGTCCAGTGTCAGAGGGGCATCGGAAAAGCGGCAAGCGCTGGCGTACAAGGGCGTAGACCTGATCTGGCTGAATCGCCGCATCGGAGGGAATTCTTGTGGGTTGGAGCGTATCAAACAGAGCCGACTGTTCGCAATACGGGAGAATAAACGCTCCCCAAGACCAGGTTCCGCACTGGCCCTCAGGGCAGTTGTTGATGACGAACCAGTTGCCCATCTTCACCAAGCCCGGGGGGAAACCGATTCCACTTGTCGTGATAGTTGTGGAAAGCAAGCATGAGCTGTTTGAGATTGTTGTTGCACTGGCTCCGTCGAGCAGCCTCACGTGCTGCCTGGACCGCTGGGAGCAAGAGCGCGATAAGGATTCCGATAATGGCGATGACCACCAGTAGCTCCACAAGCGTGAACCCACACCGTCGAGTGGGAGTGTGGCAGCGCATGCGTTTCACCCTTTTTTAACAGAGTGGACGATAACAACCAGGTGACACATTTACAGTTTTTAATTCTTTCCGCGCCCCTATTAGCCTTGGCAAGTATTTCTGTCAAGAATTGTGCGCGAACGGTTCGTCGAACGCCCAAAGGCTTTATGTCTCGACGATCGCAGTGCGGTCGGTTAAGATAAGAAATTCGCCACGGTAGTCCAGCAGACTGAGGAAAGCTTGAGGGCGAACCCATGGATCGCTCGGAGCGACGAGTTGTCATTACGGGAATCGGCGTTATCTCCCCTATAGGTAGGAGCCCCCAAGAAATCTGGGAGGCCGTTCAGGTCGGGCGATCGGGCCTTGCGCGCCCCAGCGCGATTCCACGAGAGGTGATTCCCCTGCGGGCAGCCGGGGAAGTCAAGGAATTCACAGGTAACGTCAAAGATTTTGGCGAAATGGATAGGGAGGCGCAAAAAAATCTCCGCAAAGCGCTCAAAGTTATGTGCCGTGAGTGTCAGATGGGTGTGGCCGCTGGCCAACTTGCCCTCAACGATGCGGGGATTCGAATGGGGACATTTGCGCCTGAACGAATCGGCACTAGCTTCGGCAGCGACTACATGGTGAGCGAGCCCCATGAATTTTTTGAAGGCATTAAGGCGTGTTTGAATGGGGACGGCGTGTTCCATTTTGACCGATGGGCCGGAGAAGGAATGCCACGACTTTTCCCTTTATGGCTCCTTAAATACCTTCCCAATATGCCGGCGAGCCACCTGGCCATTTATAATGACCTGCGAGGCCCGAGTAATTCGCTCACGGTGCGGGAGGCAAGTCCCGGCGTGTGCCTGGCGGACGGACTAAACATCATCCGTGCGGGACGTGCGGATTGCATGGTGGTGGGGGTGACCGGAACGCGGCTCAGTTTAATGAAGGCCCTCCATACCGTCCAACAGGAAGAGGTTGCCTTGGGGGATGACGAGCCCACAACGGCCTGCCGACCTTTCGATCGAAATCGCCCCGGCATGGTGCCGGGTGAGGGTGCGGCGGCCGTCATTTTGGAAGAAAGCCAGTCAGCGATCAGACGTGGTGTCAAAATTTACGGCGAGCTCCTAGCAGCAGCCTCTGCCGCTGTGGCGGGACGTTATTGTGTGGCTGACCGAAAAGCAGCGCTCATTTTGGCTCTACGGGCGGTCTTAGATCAGGCCGAACTGCGGCCCGCCGATATTGGTTTTGTCATGGCTCACGGACTAGGAACTCAAAGTTGCGATCAGGAGGAGGCGGAAGCCCTTGCCGAAGTCTTTGGCCCAAAAAAGGTACCAGTCATCGCTGCGAAGAGTTATTTCGGAAATCTGGGCGCCGGCGCAGGCTTGGTGGAACTGGCCCTGGGTATACTGGCTCTCAATCACAAACAATTATTCGCCACGCTTAACTGTGATGATCCGGATCCCGCGTGTCCCGTAGACGTGGTCCGCGAGGCCCGGGAGATCCCACGCCCGGTCTTTGTGAACGTCAATGTGACGCCGCAGGGACAAGCCTCGGCGGCCATCGTGGTTGCATGGAGCGAATAGCACCTCCGTTAGCAGGACCGGTCGCGAAGAGGCCCGGCGCGGCGGCGGGACGCGGAGTTATCAGCTACCCTCTAGACAGTCATGTCTTCCCAAGGACGCAGCATCATCATTCGCGGTGCCCGCACCCACAATCTCAAGTCCATTGATGTTGAAATACCAAAAGGAAAACTAACTATCCTCTGCGGTCCCAGTGGAAGTGGCAAAACCAGCCTCGCCTTCGATACGCTCTACGTTGAAGGGCAGCGGCGCTACATCGAAAGTCTTTCCACGCGGATTCGCCAGCATTTTGGGGATCTGCCACGCCCGGATGTCGACTATATCGGCAATCTTTCGCCCACGGTAGCCGTGGGTGACCAGGTGCGGACTCGGGGAATAAGGGGAGACGTCTCCCAACTGACGGAAGTTTTCGATTTTCTCCGTTTGCTTTACACGCACCTGGGAGAGATTTTTTGCACGGATTGCGGCTGGCCTGTACGGGCTTGGGATTCACAGACGATTACAGAAATTTTGCAAGCGGACTGGTTGACAGGCCGTCGCGCGATGGTGGCCTTTTGCGTTCCGGAAGCCTTTTTGACGGCCCGAGAACCTCTCCATTACCTGCAGGAACTTTCCATTAGACTGGCGGCAGATGGGTGGACCCGCGTCCTCGTGGGTAACCGAATCCTCTCCATCCACGATTTTCAAAGGATAGTTCCCGAGGTTGAAGGTCAGGCTCGCAAGAGCTTGGTGGAGCGGGAAAGCGGCGATCAAAACCGGTGGGACGAGCCGTTAGCTGTTGTGGTGGACCGGGTCCAACTGGGAAGTTGTCCCGAGCCTCGACTTCGTGAGTCGGTTGAGGTGGCCCTTGCGCAGGGGAGCGGAAAGTGCCTCATTTTTGTGGAAAAGAGAGACGTTGCATCGGAGACGGCGAAATCGCAGAAATCGTTTTCCGAGCGGGGGACTTTGGTTGGCGATGTGGTCTGGAGGTTGTGCAGTATCGACGAACGTGAATGGCTCCGCGCCGATTTCACCTGCCAACCTGTTTGTCCTACATGCGGACGGGTATTTACCCCACCGGAGCCAAATCTTTTCAACATTCACACAGCTATCGGTGCGTGTCCTCGCTGCCACGGTACAGGAAAAGCCACTACACTGAATCCTGCTCTGGTGTTTCCTGATTTCCACCTCAGCTTGGATAAAGGGGCAATCGCTCCGCTGCGCAGGCCTGGGCTGAAGCGACTCCAGGAAGAATTTCTCCGTCAGGCGAATGTGGTAGGTATTCCGGTTGATCAACCGGTCTGCGATTTGACTCCGGAGCAACTTGGACTGCTCCTTTATGGAAGCGAGGAAAAAGGTTTTGCCGGGCTTGAAGGGGTTTTTCGAA
The DNA here is from genome assembly GCF_039793925.1 of Thermogutta sp. Taxonomy (GTDB): domain Bacteria; phylum Planctomycetota; class Planctomycetia; order Pirellulales; family Thermoguttaceae; genus Thermogutta. Next base: position 8,986 of record NZ_JBAMME010000218.1, read on the forward strand.
AATTGGAAAGGCAGCGGCAGAGATTTGCCTGGCGGGCTTGGACGCAACAATGGCAGGTGGAGGTCGCGTGTCCCGAGTGCCGGGGGGCGCGCCTTTCACGTCAGGCCTTGAGCATTTTCTTGAAAAGTCGTTGGCGAAAGGCCGTGTCGCGCGAAGCTAGGGAATTGGAAGCACTCGAGGCACGTTATCAGGACGGGGAATCGCGTGTACATCGGCTGAACATCCGCGAGTTCTGCGCCCTCACCGTAGATGAGGCGATTGAGTTTCTCGACCAACTTGTTCTGGACCGTCCGGAAACCCGCCAGGCGGCCTACTGTCGCGAAGAAATTCTCCAACGGCTTCGCTCGCTCCGGGAGCTTGGCCTCGGTCACATTCATCTCCACCGACCAGGCAACTCCCTCAGTACCGGAGAGTTACGGAGAACGCTTCTTGCCGCAGCGCTGGGGTCCGGCCTCAAGCATGTAGTCTATATCCTCGACGAGCCGTCGACAGGACTTCATCCGCGAGATCGATCAGCACTTCACCGAATGATCCTTCACCTCCGTGATCGTGGCAACACGGTTGTCACAATTGAACACGACGAAACCCTGATCCGGGAGGCAGATCTCCTCATCGAACTGGGACCCGGGGCCGGAGAACGCGGCGGCGAGATTGTCTTTATGGGATCACCGCAAGATTTGGCCAACGCCACTACTTTGACCGCCGAATATGTCAACCATCGGCGCCAGATCGTGTTGACGCGTCCTCGCCGTCAGGCGCAGGGCTGGATTCGGCTGGCGAAAGCCTCAGGGCACAATCTCAAGGATCTCACGGTGGAATTCCCGCTTGGAGTTCTCTGTGCGGTCACAGGGGTCAGCGGGGCGGGCAAAAGCACGCTCGTGGAAAAAACACTCTATCCCGCGCTTGTTCAGAGACTGCATGGCACTGGTCCGGAGCCGCTCCCATTTTCTGATCTGCTGGGAGAAAAACAGATTGCTGACATTGTCCTTGTGGATCAGACTATCCCCGGCAAAACGTGGCGTTCAAACCCAACCACTTTCATAAAGGCGTTCGACGAAGTCAGAAAAGTTTTCGCCCAGACCAGCGACGCGAAGGTCCGCGGTTACGGCGTGAGCCACTTTAGCTTCAATTCTCCGGAAGGCCAGTGTCCGCGATGCCACGGGGAAGGCTTTCTCGAAATTGACATGGTCTTTCTTCCCAATATGGAAATTCCCTGTCCGGATTGTGAAGGCAAACGCTATCGCCAGGAGATCCTGTCTGTATCTTACCGTGGCAAGAACATCGCGGAAGTGCTTCACATGACTGTGCGAGAGGCGTACTTCTTTTTCCGCGGGGAGCCGCAACTACAGGCTAAGTTACGGCGATTGATGGATGTTGGGCTGGATTATCTTCGCCTGGGCCAACCGATGGCAAGCCTTTCCAGTGGGGAGGCACAACGACTCAAACTGGCCTCGTATTTCTCCCGGTCCCGAAAAAAACCGACTCTCTTTATTCTCAGTGAACCCACAAGAGGACTCCATCCCCACGATATTCACCAGCTCCTGGAATGCTTTGACACGCTATTATCGCTGGGGCACTCGCTGCTGGTGATCGAGCATAATCTTGCTCTCGTTGCCTCTGCAGATTACGTCATCGACCTGGGGCCTGGCGCGGGGAGCGAAGGCGGCCGAGTTGTTGCCCAGGGAACGCCCGAGGAAATCGCGGCCTCCTCGGAGTCGGTGACAGGCCGGTTTCTTCTTAAAATACTGGAGGAGCGGGGCAATGCCAAACATTCATCGCGGACACAAAATGTGGAATGACACCCGCAGAAGTCTGTTTGTACGCTGAGTATGCTGTCCTCTCGATCTGATTTGGAAACGTCTCTCCGATACCTCCGCCAGATTCAATTTGCTGATTTGGGAGCGGAAGGTCAAAAACGGCTTGCAGAGGCCCGAGCACTGGTCTGCGGCTGCGGCGCTTTGGGAACGATGGTGGCCAATCACCTGGTACGGGCAGGGGTGGGCTTTGTGCGCATAGTGGATCGCGACCTGGTCGATCTGAGCAACCTGCACCGGCAGTGCCTGTTTGACGAAGAAGATGCGCGTCGGCAGCTCCCCAAAGCCGTGGCGGCTGCAGATAAACTTCAGCGTATCAACTCCGAAGTCCGAGTGGAGCCGATTGTGGCCGACATCCGTTCCGACAACATCGGCGAGTTAGCGCAGGACGTCGATCTTCTCGTCGATGGAACAGATAACTTTGAAACCCGATTTCTCCTGAACGATTACGCAATTCGCCAGAACGTGCCCTGGATCTTTGCTGCATGTCTTGGAGCCCAGGGACAGGTGATGGTCGTCCTGCCGGGAGAAACGCCGTGTCTGCGCTGTTTGATTCCGACCCTCCCGCCAGCAGGGACCCTGCCCACCTGCGAGACGGCTGGAATTCTGGGGCCCGTCGTGGGTGTCGTGGCCTCACTGGAGGCGATGGAAGCCCTCAAAATCCTGGCCGGTCGACGGGACGCTGTCACACATGATCTTATTGTTGTCAACCTGTGGCCGGTGAGACTTCGCCAGATCTCGCTGACCAGTATGCGTGATCCTTCGTGTCCCACCTGCGTAGAGCAGCGGTTCGAGTTCCTCGAACATCGACGGGAATCAACCAGCGTCGCGCTCTGCGGGCGTAAAACCGTGCAAGTGACTCCTCCAGAAGGTCGATGCGATCTGGACGAGATTCACAAGCGATGGAATGCCCTGGGGGAAGTGGAGAGGTGCCCCTATTTCTTGCGTCTGCGAACGCCAGACTGGACACTGACGCTTTTTCCCGATGGACGAGCCCTCATCACCGGGATCGATGACCCTGTCCTGGGACGAACCATTTATGCCCGGTTTGTTGGGATGTAGGCGACACACCGTTGTCGGCGGAATCCGCCGAAGCACATCCTTCGGATGCAACCAAATCCGCGTTGGAGGTAGAACGGTTGAAGGAATTGGCTATCGCCCTGTGGCCACCTGTCCTTCCCAGTCCTGTAGCGGGCGGAGTGAAATTGGCGGCCGTTTTGCCAAAGGATTACACCAGAAGACAACAGCCAGTGTAAATGGTTCATCGGAAAGCTTCGTACGGATTGCCAGCTTGGTCACGCCCGGATTCTGACGTTGGGGTGGCGGCGGATTGGCAGATTGACTTTCGAAAATGAGGTCACGCGGCGCAAGAATCTCCGCTATGACCTGCCGGTCGTTCTGGGTGAGCGTGGCTCTGTTGCCTTGAATGCTCACCCTCGCCTCGGTATGAATTTGCCACTGAAGTTCTTTGCCTGAGTGGCCGACGATTTCATCCTGGACAAGCACCGCATTGCGACCGAACACGGCAATCCCGCGGAGAACTCTCGAGGAAGCGATGCCTGTCTGACGTTCGTTTTCCATATAGGCCGCCGAGAGATCGATCACAGCATGGGATATCGTCGGGCTACTCCAAAAGGCAATGACAGGCGCTTTTGCCTGGGGGTTTTGGTTTTGCCCGTCTAGAACAAGGGTGTTCTGTCCCTGCGTACCCAGGCGGTAGTACGTCCAACGCTGCTTTCCGAAATAGCCGGGCAGATTGTAATTGTCGGAACCCAGGTCCAGGACCCATCGCAAGCCCTGGGCATCGAGGACGAAACTGCCCAGCTCGAGGTGGCTGTGGTTGACGGCATTATCTCCGCCCTTGAAGCCCACGAAGACGGCTTGATCTTCCCAGTCACTCCGCAACGTCACAATGTCGGCACCGCGGAACCACTTGGCTGGGGGTTCTCGAGTAATGTCAGCGGACTGGTCGTTGTACCACCAAAGATGGAGCGGTGTGCGACCCTTGACCACCTCTCGCTCATGCCAGGCATACAGTGGTTTACCGAAGCGGGTCGCCAACCAGAACATTGGCGCGGCCGCTCCCACCCGGGCAGAACCGTCCGCGAAATTGAAAGCCAACCCGCTGGGGCCGACGACGTGAATCCTAAAATCTCCTGCCTTGTCGAACCCCGGCGAATCGGACAGCCCGAAGTCCGTGCCAAGAGCACTTTGCAGTCCGGCCAACATGTAAACGGTGTAATGGGTGGCGTAGCTCCAATAACCCGGGCCTTCTGCCCAGGCTCCATCTGGTGCATAATTGGCCAGCGCTATTGGAATCGATTTGATCGCCTGGGCCAGAATGTATTCGGCGAGTTGGGGTTCCTCGTCGGCAACCGCCAGAGCTCCCAGGGTCATTCCTCCGTTACATACCTGATTCCAGTTCCAGGAAGTCTTTGTCCACCACGTTCCTTTGCGGTAGATCTTTTCTCCTTCACGGAGGCCCTTTTCCACAATTGCCTGCCGAATGGTCTGACGCTGTTGCGAATCGAGCACCTCGTAAAGCCAGTCGTACCCGATCGCAAGAGCATGCGTCATTTCCGCCGTGTCCAAGAAATGGGACGGATTCCAATCCTGAAAACCGGCCGCCGTGATCATTTCTTTGATAGCCCGATCGGCATAGCGACGCTCGCCCGTCACCCGGTAAACCGTGGCCAAAAGGTAGACTCTCGAGAGGCACAGCCGGCTTTGGTCAAGCAACCGGGGGCCTATGAGACGGTGCTGAACCGGGGATTGACGGAACACCTCATCGGCTTCTTTCCGCAGAAATTCAAAAATCGCTCGGAGTTGGGCATTCTGCCCCAGGAGCTGCTTGACCCGCCTCTCGTCTTCCCGCGTGACAATAAGTCGAGGGTGTTCCTTTCGCAGTGTCGCCAGTGGCGAAGCTTCATCCGACGCCATGAGGGGGCGGCCAATCGTCAGGATTGTGGTCAAACCAGAAAAAACAGTAAAAATTACCACTTGTTTCGCGATCTGGGAATAATGGGCAAAAATCATCGACTGACGACCTCCTGGTTTTGCAAGTTTCTGTTCATGCCGTCAACACTCAACATACTGTCATCGCGGTCGACCCGGAACCGCGCGCAAGAGCACGAGCGAGGCTTTTTCCTCCTCCCACCACCAACGTCGTACTCATCCGGAATCTTGGGGATTTACCCAGCCCGAGTTTATGATTGTTGGCCGGAACCACAGCGCATCTGTGAGGCCCGGTCCAGGATTCTACAAAGCATCCCAGCCATCGAGCCCCAAGCTCGAATGTTTGGGGCTGCCACGAGTCACGTCCGGGTGGTAAGCCGGGCAAGCAATGTCTGAACACATACACTTTGCCCAAACTGATTATCGCCATACAAACGACAAATTTGATGCTAAAGACAAACTTTGCCCCGCCTACGCCCTTGACAACTCTTCTCCAGTTGGTATCTTTAACAACCTAGGGATGGGGATGCCCCACGGGAGGTGTGGTCGCAGGTAATAAACAGGGTGGCGACCACAGGTCGCGAGTGAGCGGTGGTCGTGGGGCGGCATCCGTCGAAGAGGAGCTTGTTGCTCCTGGTGTGTTGTCGGTGTGTCCGTTGCGGTCTGGGTTTTTCAGCCTTGAAAGGAGGACCCAAACATGAATCGCTTGAGCATCCTGTGTGTCGCTGCTGTGTGTGTTGGATTGTTGACAGCGTGGGCGGCAAATGCCCACGAGACCAAGGCATGCTGCCAACCCGCCCCGGCCTGCCAGCCGGCGTGCGAGCAACCTGCGCCTCCGGCCTGTGAGCCGGCCTGTCAGCCTGTCCAGCGCGTCGGTTTGCTGGCTCGGCTGCGGGCCCGCTGCGAGGCTCGCAAGGCGGCTGAGGCGTGCTGCGAACCGGCTCCCTGCGAAGAGCCCAAGCCCTGCGAACCTGTGAAGGTGGAACCGGCCTGCCAGCCCGAGTGCCCGCCTCCAGCCCACCATCACTGCCGGTTGTTCGGCAGGCACCGCCGGGTGGTGGTCGTGGATGAGGCTTGCTGCCAGCCGGCCGCTGAGGCACAGCCGGCCCAACCCGCGGAAGCCCCCAAGCCGGCTCCCCAGCCTGAAGAGAAGAAGTGACTGAGTGCTGATGTGGTTCGGATGCCCGCCCCGACCTAGCTCAGGTTGGATTTTCCCCTCCCGTCAACTCCTTTGTGCATTTGGCCAGTGGATGCCAACCCTGTAATGTGTCATCTTCGGGCTACGTAACCCTGTGCGTAGTTCCGTCTCGCGAAGGTAACTTGGCACCGACCCTCTTTGCGGAGGGTCGGTGTTTTTTTGCCACACACACCTCTTCTGTGCATCTCACGACCAATCCGAAAAACGGTATACTGACGGAGATAGGGAGTTCTTTCACCTACAAACGCCTGAGAGGTCTTTGCCCATGAAGTGCCCGTATTGTCATCAAGACGACGATCGAGTCACGGACAGTCGGGTAGCGGAAAACGGGGCTGCCATTCGCCGGCGACGCCAATGCAATCGGTGCGGCCGACGCTTCACTACATACGAGCGCGTCGAAAAGCGACGTCTCAAGGTCATCAAAAAAGATGGATCGCGGGTCCCCTACGACCGGAACAAGCTTAAAGCGGGCCTCGAGAAGGCCTGCTGGAAACGTCCGATCAGCGACGAGCAGCTCGAGGCTGTCGTATCAGCCATTGAAGAGGATATTGAACGCAATTTCGACACCGAAGTGGAAAGCCGGTACATCGGCGAACTTGCGATGCAGTATCTTCGTCAGCTCGACCAAGTCGCTTATGTCCGCTTTGCCAGCGTTTACCGGCAATTTGAAGATGCGAAGGACTTCGTGGAAGAAGTCCGGCCGATGCTTACCGAGTCCGGCTCATCTTCCTTTCTGACAACCCAGCCCAAGTCAGATATTCCCCGTCTTTCCCCAAACCAGTAGTGTTGGCCAATTGTAGGAAAAGTCGGTGACGCCACGCCGCTTCTTTCCTCAGCGGCGAGACTCTACGGGAATCTCCGCCTGAAGATGCGGTGCAAGATGGACTTCTCGCGTCCCGGGGCTTGCTTTGGGGGTTTTCATCCCGGGCCACCTGGGCAAATAGCGATCCAAAAGCACAATGATGCACGGGACCAGAATGGTGCGGATAACGAATGTATCAAGCAGTACTCCCAACGCTAATGCGAACCCCAGCTGATGCATCGTCCGCAACGAACCACTGATCATGGCGATGAATGTTCCTGCCATGATGATGCCGCAACTGGTGATGATCCCCCCAGTTTTTCGCAGAGCTGATTTCAGACCTTCAGCAAACCCATACTTGGCCTGCTCTTCTAGCACACGGGTGACAAGGTAGATGTTGTAATCCTCGCCCACAGCCACAAGGATGACAAACAGAAACGTGGGCAATTTCCAGTCCAGACCGTGGTAGGTAGCCCCGCGAACCCACGAAAACACCAGTTCAGTGATACCCAGAGTTACATAATAGCCCCATATCACCGACAGCACGAGTAAAACCGAAAGCACTGGCCGCCGCAAAATCAAAATCAGGACAAACAGCACAGCGAGCGGAACTAACCGCTGAATAAGCTGCTGATCGCTAAGGGTCACCGCTCGAAGGTCTCGAATACCCGGTGTTGTTCCGATGAAATAGAAATGTGCGCCATTCCACTGGGGATGAGAACTCGCCCATTCATTGAGATACTTTTCCAGTGTATCCAGCAAATAGATGCTCTCCACCGAGAATGGATCATAGGGAAAAATCACATCCAGGCGAGTAACCCTACCTCGGTATGGTTCCTGCTGGGCGACATACATGGCCTTGGCCCGAGCCCGCACCACGCCGCTCACGAACGTACTGCCGGTGGTACCTTCTCCCAGTGGATCAACCAGACTCCGCACACTCTGAATGGGCTTGAATCGCGTGCCATCAGAAGCCGTATATTCCATCGAATAAATCGCTTGGGTGAGTTCTCGCAGCAAGCGGAAGCGGTCCGACCCCTCCAAGAAATCAGCCGTCGGGTGAAAAGCCAGGATCGTGACGGGTCCTGTCTCACCTGCTGGAAAGTACTCGCGGAGGAGCGCTGTCCCCTGAACACACCGCCGATCGGGCCCTAACTCACTGAGCAAATCGTAAGTTAGGTCAATAGAGCGGGCATTCCAAACGAAAGGCGCCATCACGAGTAAAGATGCCGCCAGAATTAAGACCGGACGGTGCAACACGCGCTCCCCGAGAAAATTCCACAAACCTTGAAATCGGGCCCCCACGATAGAGCGCCGCCCTAGCCGAATGTCGTCCGATTCCTCTCCCGAATCCAGATCGACTCGGAAAGGCCAAAACACTTTTTTGCCCAGCACACAGAGAATGGCCGGCGCCAAACTCAGGCACGCCACCAGAGCCACCACAAGGGCCACAGCAATCGCTGGCCCGCCATTTCGGAATTTTCCAAAGTCGGAAAAAATCATCATCCCGAGCCCCAAGATCGTCGTCCAAGCACTTGCGAGAAGAGCCGCACTCACAGCGTCGAGGGCCCTGGCTGCTGCATCGATAATACCCGCCCCTTTGGAAAGCTCCTCCTTGTACCGGGCAATCAGGAATAGGCAGTAATCTGTACCGCTGCCAAAAAGGACCACCACCACAAAAATTTTTGTCGTCTTGAACACCGCGAACTCAAACCAGCCTGTTTTCAGGCTGATCCCGGCCAAGATCGCAAGAGCGTCAAAGGCTGTAAATACCGCCACCGCCAGCGCGATGAGTGGCACTGCCGCTAGAAGAGGCGCCCGGTACACGACAAGCAAGATGATGATGATCAACCCAATGGTGGCCCATTCGGTATTGCGAATACTTTCTTCGGCCGCGATGAGCATCTCTGTCCCCACGGCTCCGGAACCTGTCACACCGATTTTCAGACCTGCCGGCTTGTCGGGTGACTGGGCCAGCTCGTCGAGTTTTCTGTAAATCTCCGCGAGGGGCTTCATATTCTCAACGGCCATGATTTCCCCACGCATTTGCAGAATGACGAGCGCGGCCTGGCCGTGGTCTGTGACGGGACTCTTTAATTTTTTGCCCACAACCTGGGCAGTCGGCCCAACCACATTGACAATGGGAGTCTGCTCTCCCTCTCTTGGCTGGAACGTTTCTACAATGCGTTCCGAGAAGGCGAGATCCTCGGCAGTAAGAGGGCCGTTCCGGCGTGCTAAAACGACGACGACCTCACTTTGAGATTCCGATTTTCCGAATGCTGCTGCGCGAAGCTTCTCACCCTGGACGCTCGCCGCCCGATCGGGAAGGTACGCGAAATCCCCATCACGAGCCACGTCATCCCACACCGGAGCAGAAAAGTGAAGGATGAGAAATACCGCTCCCCAGCCGATGAAGACCAGCGGCCAATACCGGGTGACAAACTGGCTGACATAGCGAAACACGGATCCATCTCCCCTCGAGCAGGACCGCGCTGAAGCTCCTCTCCCGTCTAGAACCTTTTTTTATCGTACCAAATCCACAGCTAACTCCAATAGTTTTCCATCGGCGCAAACTGCCCGAAAAGTGATTTCCCACCTGAAAACAGGTAAGATTTAAACCCCTGGTAATGTGTAACAAGGCGGAAGGATCAGTTGGTCGACGGTAGCGCTGAGCGCTTAGGCTTTTGGGGAGATTTGCCGTGAAAAGAAAACAAGGCAGGCGAGCCCGATTCGCTGCCTACCACGTTGGGAGGATTATGGATAAATGGTGCGCGAAACCTTAGCGTTGAATCGCTCTTCCAGGCGGTGCCATCACGTGGCTACCGGCTCATTGACCACCACCGCCAGTTTGGTGTCGATTTGCTTAATATGTTGAACCACCCAATCCCCCAGTTCCTTTTGGACTTCGAGAATCAGGCTGGGCGTGGACCCTTCCGTTTCGAAGCGTTTTTTGAAACTCTGGAACTTCCGCAGAAATTGCTGGTGGGCTAACTTGTTGGTTACGGCAAAGGGGCATTTTCGGCGCTCCATCTCTGCCTCCTCGTCAGAGAAATGTTTGGTCACGTATTCCCCAAGAAACCCGATGAGGTTGACCAGTTCCTCCTGACCTTTGCGTACTTTCATCGCTGCCAGCAACCCGTTCAACTTTTGAATGAGTTCCTGATGCTGAGCATCGATTCGTGGAACGCCGGTAGTCATCGACTTGTCCCAAACGTAAGCCATGTGTCGTGCCTCCTGAAAAAACTTTGTGACGGTGGTCCATTCAATCTTTCGAAACAATTATAGCTTATTACAAGCTCGCAGACTTCCTAGATTGCCCAAAACTGCTCTATTTACGCGCGCCGCTAACAAAGTGGGACCTGCCGTAGGATCGTGCTCGCAATGAACCTAAAACCAGTTGGCCGCCCGAAGCGCAATCAAAGCAAATTGCACACATTCAGCAGAATACGCATGTTTTCTATAACACGGATCTTTCCGGGTATGTCCCCAAATGGTGGGCGCTTCGCCAATAAGATCCAGAACTCCTTGTCCCTTTGCGCGGACAATCAATCGTGTCTTGAGTGAGAACCCCCGTGTTTGCTAAGATTTCACCGCAAAATCGGAGTTACTGCGCGTGGCATCAAGGATGAACCGCTTGCAACGCCTCTGCTTTCTCGTGACGCTCCTGAGTTGCGCTGGGCTGGGCGGCTGCGCATCCCTCCCGTTTCAGCCCGGTCTAGCGCCACGTTCCAAATATTTGCAAAGCAATCCTAGTTTCTCTGCTTCGCGTGGCGCGGAACAGGATTCCCGACGAAGCCAGCCCACTGGGGCCACGCACGGGTCCACTGAGGAGACCAACGGACCGTCAGAAAAAGATAACGCCGCATCGTCGCAGCCTACCGCCACGAAAAACAGTACGGAGTCGGCACAAAATGCCCAACAGGGCGCGGCGGCCATCCCCGCAGTGGAGGGAGCTCGGCCGAGCGCCGTCTCAATTAACCTGCTTGTGGAAGAGCTCGAGGCCGAGGGGCTGCTGACTCCCGAGAACAAAGCCCAGCTTGTCGAGGATCTTTGTCGGACGCCGCCGGATCTCTGGCCGGCCGTGGTCGACTTCTTCCGTGCCAGTGTGGAGCTCCGCCGCAAGCGAGGCCTGACCACTGTCAAACAAGTTGAAATTCCCTCTGGAAATTCACCCCTTACGCCAGTTGCCGATAGCACCTTGCCTTCGGTGGCGACACAAGCTCTGGGGTCGGAATTGCGTCCGACCGTTTCCAGCGTCCAGAGCGTCGCTTTGACATTGAGCGACCGCCCTGGCCCCCCCGAGGAAGGCCGCGCCTTTCCAACCAGTCCCACCACCCTTCCGCCGCAGCCCCGACAGCCCGAAGCCATTCTTACCACGGCGGCATTTGCAAACTCGCTCGATCGGGCCACGCAGAGTAACCCGACGCCCAAGCAACCGGTCGGTGAAGCCACCGTAAGTGATGTTTCCGCTCGGGGAGCGGACTCCATCACGGCCCCCTTCAGGGCATCTGACGAGACTTGGGAGTCATACCTTCGACAAGCGGTGAACAGTCTTGAGCACAGCACGCACCGGGATGAGTCTGCCGAAATCCGGCTACGGCTTCTGGAACTGGCCCTTGGAAACCGAGAAAACGCCTTGCAGCCGATTCCCGAAACGAGTCCCGCGCTTCAGGAGTTCTGGTCCGAAACGCTTTTCGCTCTGGGGCTCCTCCAGGATTCGCACCTCAATCCTGACCCCAAGCTGCGGCTGGCCGAAGCGCGGCGACATTTGCAAAACGGTATACGGCGCTTGGGAGAAGAGTGTCCGTTGGAAGTAACGGGGCTGGCCTTCGTGACCTCTGTGCAAAGCTGGGGAGTGTACGAAGCTTTTGACAAGTACGAATTCACTTGCGGTCAAAAAGTTTTACTTTACGCCGAGGTGGAAAACCTTAGTGCGGAATCCACTCCTAAGGGTTATCGCACGTCGTGGCGAAGCAGCTACCAAATTCTCGACAGCACTGGCAAAGAAGTTGCTCGTTACGAATATGCTCCGAACGAAGAGTATTGCCGTCGTCCACGACGGGACTTCTTTATTGGCTGCGAGCTTTCGTTCCCCAAAGATGTAGCGGCGGGCCGCTATGTCCTGCGACTGACCGTGGTCGACCTGATATCCAATCGGGTTGGTCAGGGAACGATCGAGTTCACACTTCGCGCTCAACCAGTCAAGTGACAAACTGACTTTCGCCAGCAGGGACCAAGATCTTCCTGGATTCTCGGTACGTGTGGCGTGGCCGGTTTTCGGGTTCGCCCGATGGCCATCGCTCGTTCAGACGGCAACCGCTGCCTCGCCGACGCAGTTCGAGACGGTTTCTAAAAGCTGTTCGGGCAGGAATGGCTTGGCAATGAAATCTTGGGCCCCTTTTCGAATGGCCTCTGAAATCAGTTTCGTCTGGTTGAGGGCACTCACCACGACGATTTTGGCCTGAGGATCGGCCGCAAGAATTCCCTCCAAAGCGTAAATGCCATCGGTTCCCGGCATCACGATGTCCAGAGTGACCACATCCGGCCGGCACTCAATGTACTTGGCTACCGCCTCGGCGCCATTGCCGGCTTCGGCAACAACCTCCCATCCCGCTTGGGAAAGGATCTCGGCGATCATTCGTCGGATGAGGACTGAATCATCTGCAATAAGGACCCGCTTGGCCATCTTTGTTCTCCTTCTCTGTTCGCCATTTACCTACGTCCAGGATCCGAGATCCAATGGCTTTCGTTTATGGTTACGGTCGACCGATTCCAGTGTGTTCAGAAGCCTTCCGTGTTTATCAAGCGGCAAACTGTCAGGCTTCGTAAAATGCTCTTCTCGAGCTGCTGCATGACATTTGCCGCAAAGTTTCTGAGTGCTGTCGAGCACAAATCGTTCTTTCCTTTTGAAGTGTAGCTCATAGCTTCGCCCGCAACCCTAGAGCGCGTGCCGCCGCTCGGGGAAATTCGCCCCGTTGACGCAAGCCCCTCGCTTATTCGGATTTTGCGCCAGAAGCGTATTGCCCCAGCTTTCCCGTACGTTCAATTTGTCCGCCACGAAGCTTACGTGCCGAGCGATTCAAATATCCGTCAGAATCGACTCCGACTGGCATCCGTCGGGGAGGATAATCGCCACCTGCATTCTCGCCGATGATGTATCAGGGCACTCCATGTTGGGTGTTGCACTTGTGGCTGTTTAGCCCAGATTCACCAAACGTGCGTTGCGACGGTTTTGGAGCGAGACCTTGGTGACTGTCCGCGAGAAGAGAAGTCTGGCGAGGGTCGGCAGGCCATGGAATTGAACCGGTACCATTATTATATGCTGGGATTGTTCCTGCTCTTTTTTGGGCTGGAATTGCGGATGATCGACTCCGTGGTGCTCACGCCAGAGGCGACGAAATTCCTGGCTGAACGAACGGGCCATCCTGTGGCCACTGCCAGCGATGCTGTTGCCGCCGTCACAGGTTTGCAAACCAACCTTCCTCCCAAAACCGTGCGACCGCCCGAGTGGCTTGGCTATGCGATGCTTTCTGCCGGTTCAGTTCTTGTGCTTTACAGCCTCGCGCTGCCCAAGCCCGGTGGCTGAATATGAGGTGGCGATCAGCGGTCATGTCACTTGCTCGCTTCGGACGTGGTGCCGTATTGACTAACCGCCCGCCGGCAAATCGGGAAAAAAGACCGCCATCTGCGTCCGACCGAACGCCTTTATCTGCAACAGTCATCCGCACAATCGATCGACGGTCCTTTTGGCGAATTTTGGGACAGTGGTTGGCTGCCCTTGGAATCCTCACGGCTACATCCAAAGGCCGGGGAGAGAGTTCACCTACCAAAAGTGCGGACAAGGGCAACTGGTCGGGAGATTCCTTCAATTCACCAATCCCGTCGACTGATTTCGAGTCGAAGTCCGATTCGAGTGCAGCAGGCGCAAACGTTTCCCAGCCAAGACTTCGCGAGGGCACAGCACTTGAGGCGATCACGGGCACGCTCCGGCCCGCGGGTGAGCGTTACGTGTTCTTCTCCGAGGACGGCAAGCATCGACTCGTCGTACTGGAGAATCTCGCCCTCGAACGGCTTCTACGGGTTCAGAGCGCTTATGCCGGGAATGTGTTTTGGAAAGTTTGGGGAACAGTCACTGAGTTCCGCGGCCAAAATTTTCTTTTCTTGAAACGCTCGCTCTTCGATCGTGTGGAAGTTGAATCTCAAACTCACCCCCGTTAATGCCCGGTTGTGACGATGTTTTGCTGCCCGTTCATGCGCCGGTTAGGGCGCGTTGTCAATGGCCGATCCAACAAACGTACCTGGGATCGATCAGACTCGCTCATTGCTGCTCAGAGAGCCCCATGGCATGCTTCTTCTGGTAGTCCGCCCAACTTCCATACCACGGCAATGGTGTGAAGGGGCGGGCAAAAATATGTCGCAATGGCCCTAGTCCCCACACCTTGCGCTGAAGTTCTTCCTGAGCTGCAAAGAAATGTTCGGCTGCCGCGATACGTTCCGCGCTCCACTCATTTTCCCTCATCACCTCTTGATGATCCTTCATGAGTTTGCACTTGTATCGCCACTGAACGACTCGCCAATTTCCTGGCCTGTCCACCGGTAGCATTTTTTCCAGATCTTTTTCGGCTGCCGCAGCGTCCACTTCGAACGGACGCCCCCAAAGTTTTAGCCAGGCGACCCATTCTGCGGTATTCGCGTCCGTGGCGCAAAGACAACGGACAGCATACGCCCGTAACACTTCGTCTGTGGAGGAGTACCGACCACTTGCCAAACCAGCAAGAATCGCCTTGTTGACGTCGTCAAAGACACCCTCCGAGTAAGCCATCACGCCGTGGCAGCCGTGCCGAGCCAGGTCGTGAACTGTTTTTTCTAATCGGGTTGGGGCAATCACAGGACCGAGGTGGCCGTAGACATCCCGGGGAGCTGCCTGGTCGGCGTAACCAATATGAACGAATGCTGAGCGTGCACAGCCTTGAGGCAGAGGGAGGGAAGCCACATCGGTCTGCCCATATGGAATATGAAGGTACATTTGGCTCACCCAGCCGGGATAATGCTCATCGCACCACGTGGCGAATAACTGATGTTCTTCCGGCTGCCACCACCAGCCGATTATCTCCATCGCGAGCTTTGGATGATACTTTCGGCCAATCTCATAGATCTCGCGGCATAATTTCGCAAATGTCAGAATCCACGGTCGGCACCTATCACAGGCACATCCACCGAAATCGTAGGGAGCCGCAACGAGTGCAGAAACACGCACACCGCTTGCCGCCAGGTCGGCAAAAAGGTTTTCATAGTTCCGGAGAATAGCTGCCCTTGCCTCTGGAATGGAAGGACACAGGAGTTGTCCGAAAATTTTATCGTTCGTCGTGGCCAACCAATCTGCACGGCATTGGTCCACATAGACGTGATTCGGTGTGATGACCAGGTCGCATGCCAATCCCAACCTTTGCGCGCTCAAGAAGTGAGCCTTTTTCCGGGCCCACAAGACATGGCCCAGTTGATACACTCTTTTTCCGGAAAACGGGTCGGCACAATCCTCCATGTCAAACCAGTCGGCATAGCGATTGAACCCCCAAAAAAGTGCCTCCTGAAGTATTTCCTGCATCTCGTTTTCACCCATTACCTCATAACTGTTGCCGAAATGCCCGGGAGCATAGAGCGTGCGCACAGCGAACACAGGTGGCGCTTTCTCCACGTCACCTGCTCGTGCCGCATCATCCACTCGGATGACCGCCACGAAGACGGTTAAAAACGCCACAAGAGCTGCCACAGTGCGGACGTTCAACCCTGTGCGAATCATATGTTTGTACCCGTGAATTTCACTGCAACACACATTGGGCCGTACGGTAGGACCGCGAAAAGTGTGCGCTAAATCAAGACAGTCCCAACCCGCGTCAGCAACCACTGGAAGTTCCTCTTGCATTTTCCGGTTATACTCGCCAAAAGTTATCTTGTCGCCGCTTTTTTGGCTGTATAGATGCGGGAGGTTCACTTTGGTTCTCAGCAGGCAAACGCTGGCATTTGCAACGACACTCACAAAAACTTTGTCAATTGGCCGGTTTCGGAACGGCATTCCCTCGCTGGCGAACAGTACGGTCCCGAGAAGCTCGCGGACTTTCAAAAATCGGTGGCACATTGTGGTTGTTCCATTCGATATACCGCTGCTGCAGTTCTTCACAAATCTCGGGGTATTGCGCTTTAACATCCGTCGTTTCTGAGATATCCTGCCGCAGGTTAAATAGTTGGAGTTCCTGATTTTGCCCGGCCTTCACCAGTTTCCAATCATCCCGGCGAACGGCCCAACTGGTTCCGCCGCCCTGGCGCCAGAAAAGTGCTTCATGCGGTGCCCCTTTGTGCTGATCCAAAAAGTACGGTAATAGATTCACCCCATCAATCTCGCGATCAGACGGCAAGGTAGCCCCAGCCGCTTCTGCCAGCGTCACTGGAATGTCCAGCGAAATCACCGGTTCGTTGTACGTGTATCCGGCTGGCAGGACGCCAGTCCACCGCACGACGAACGGTACTCGTATTCCCCCTTCATATACCGAGCCTTTACCACCTCTCAGCGGCGCGTTGCTGGCATGTGTGACATCCACTGGCTCGCCATTGTCGCTCAAAAAGAAGATGAGCGTTCTTTTGTCGAGCCCCAACTCTGCGAGGGCGTCGCACAGACGGCCCACACCATCGTCGAGAGCAGCGATCATCGCGCCATACACACGCCGTCGAGCATCCTGAATATGTTTGACCCGTTCTAGATAGCGATCGGGTGCCTGAAGCGGTGCGTGAGGAGCATTGTAGGCCAGATATAAGAAGAAAGGTTTATCTCGATGGCGTCGGACAAACGCCACAGCCTCGTCGGATAAAACATCCGTCAAATAACCATCGAACTTTTCCGGTGTCGTGTTTCGCTGGAGGGGTATACGGTATTCCCGTGATTCGCCGGGTTCTCCCACATCAAAATAGTCGTGTCCGCCACCGATTAAACCGAAATACTCCTGAAAACCACGCTTGAGAGGATGGAAGTGCGGTGCCGCCCCCAAATGCCATTTTCCCACCGCTCCTGTCACATAACCCGCTTCCGACAAAATATTCGCCACGGTGATCTCGCGTGTCGGAAGCCCGGCAAAGGTATCTTTTGGATCGTACCGGGGGTTATTCTCGTGTCCATACTTCTGCTGGTAACGTCCGGTCATCAGTCCCGCACGGGTGGGACTGCAGAACGAATGGGAGACATATCCCTGAGTACAGCAAATTCCCTGATGAGCAAGCTTATCCAGATTCGGCGTAGGAATATCCTGACAGCCCTGAAATCCCACATCAGCATAGCCTAGATCGTCCGCCAAAATCACGATGAAATTCGGTTTCGACAACTGGTCAGTTTCTGCTGCCCGAACGTTTAAAACTGTCGCAAACAAGACGTGCGCCCCGCCAATCATGATCACGGCACATCGGAGGAGAGTCACGGCCATTGCATAACCTCCCCTGAATTGAGACGAAAGCTAGGCAGCTGATTGAATCAATCCACATTCGTATGTCTTCACAGCCTGTTATGAAAGGAACAGGCTTAACTGTCAATCGGACGGTCTAAAAGTTTTTTATGGCAATTTTATCGAGCCTCGGGTTCCCGTAAGCCAACAGTTAGCCCTGGGCTCCGGACAATCCACATCAATGCATGCCCTACGACACAAGATTTGGCCCGCTGGCCTCGCAACGGTGTCTGGGTGTTCAAAGCCGGCTGCTTCTCTTAGAGCTGATGCGCTAGGCCGCATTCCGTTCGATTGATTTACCGATCGCCAGTTACTCGATTGCATTTCAACCCCAATTGTGCAACTCGTGGGTTCACAACCACCTTAATCGCGGAACGGATGGCCACGGAGAGCTGCTCCCAATGTTAACATCACAGGACCTAAAGCGTAGAAAATACCGAACGATCATCTAGCGCATTTTGAGAAAGATGATGCGACCGCGGACTTACGCGTGTGAGAATTGTTTTTGTCGTTTTTATCCTGTTGCGACGGGAAGAGTTATCTGGTCAGCGTTCGAACACAAACTGTGCAACGTATCGCTTATGCGATCTCGGTTATTGATGCAATTTGGGGCAGTAATGTATTGGTAGAGGTGGCATCCTGACGTCCTGCCGGCATAGATGTTCCAATCTCTCTGTCGGGTCCCGCGGGACAGGTTATTGGAGCCATTTTTCCACAGGCGTCACGGTACAGTTCGCCTAATTAACCCATTCAGCCCGGCCTTGTTGTTTGAACGTTAGGCCCTGTTTAATTAATAGGTTATTGAGTGCAACTGTGCTTAAGACACCAGGAAATCGACGGGCTTTCCAGCTACCGAGAATACTTCCTAGAAAGGGGACATGCCAATGAGGACCCACGCTCTTCGGGAGAGAACATCGGCACTTCTGAAGTTTTTGTGGGACTACTCCGGACTCCGACGACGGAGCGGCACCACATATACGAAGGATGATCGTATCCTGTGGTGGGCAGATTTGGATGCGGAACTCAAACGCGGTGCCGAGGGAATTGATTCCCCTTTGCTTCGTGAAAACAACGGGAGCGAAACGGATGCTGAGCTCTGGCTGGAAATGCAAAAGCTGAGGGAACCGGCAATGCCGGAACCCCCAGCCGCACTGAAGCGCTGGATCGCGGACTATCCGAATTCGCTACGTTATCCGCCCGGAACCGAGCCCACGCTTCTTTCAGAAATCCCTTCCACAGGGACTGCCCTGGCCCCCTCGTTTACTCATGATGGGGAACGGGGCCCAGACGACTCGATAGCGTACGAGCGACTCGAGGACCACCCGGAGGTTCAAAAGGCGTTCACCAATTATCTGGAGAAATGGCGTTCCTGGCGTGCCGCCTACTCTTTGTGGTATGGAAGCCAGCGACTGTATTCCCAACTCGATTTGATGCGACGTCTCTCCGGTACGAGCGACGAGACATCCGAACTGGTCATGGCGTTCGGATTGCTGGAAGGAGTCATCGACGGCCAATTTTACTGCCGCCACCTGTTTGTGGCGCCTGCGGATATCGTTCTCGAACCCATCAGAGGAAAACTCGTGGTGAGGCCTTCCTGGGACTTTACCCAATTCAAGCTCGATCTCACGTTTCTGCCCTCCCATCTTCGGCCGGACTTTACCCAGACTCCTTTGCAAGACAAACTGCAGGAGCTCGATTGTGATCTCACCCGATTGACGCTCATCGAAGAGTTGCTGAATCTGGTGGGCAACCACCTCTCTCCTGAAATCGTGATCGATCCAGCAGCGATTTCGCCTCGCGGTGAAAAACGGGCCTCCTTAAGTCTTCGTTTTGCCCCAGCCCTTGCCCTTCGGCGTCGTGTTTTCACAGGGTACGAAGAGACGGTCCATCAGCTGATTAAGGGATTCGAGGAAGGGCGATTCTGCGAAACTCGTCCGTGGCAAATGCTGCTGTTAGAAGGGAGAGCCGCGCCCTGGGAGGAAGCCGACTTGATCTCTGAATCTGAAAGCAATCGCAAAACCTCCAAGACATCGTCTGGCTCCATCATTCCAGAAGAGGAGCTTTATTTCCCGTTACCGTCTAACGACCAGCAACGTCGGATTGCTCAACGGCTTTCGGAACAGCCGTGCGTCTTGGTGAAAGGTCCTCCCGGAACAGGTAAGAGCCAAACGATCGCGAATCTCATTTGTCATCTCCTCGCCCAGGGCCATCGCCTGTTGATCACGGCCCAGTCGGCGAAGGCACTGACAGTGCTTCGTGAGATGCTACCAGAGGACATCAGGGACCTCTGCGTCATTGCGCTGGGAAACTCGCGGAGTGAGCTGAAACTCATGGAGGACTCCGTCCAGCGGATTGTCCGCCGCGCCGAACAGTGGGATGAGCTTTTTCAAACCGCGGAAATCGAAAGACTTTCTCGGGAGCTTCGGAAGTGCCGTAATGAAATAGCACGGCTGGAAAAGGAACTTTGTGACGTTCGAGAGGCCGAAACTCGAGTGGACCGTGCATTGCCCGGAGGATATACCGGGACGGCGGCGCAAATCGCGCAAAAGGTCAGAAGACGTGCCGCCAAGTATCGATGGCTGCCGAAAGAGGGCCCCAGGGCTCATTTTCCGCTATCTGACGATGACCTGGAGTTCTTTGCGGATTGGCATGCGCAGTTAACCCCTGATCGAAAGCAAAGCCTGGCCTGGACCAAAACCGGGTTTGAGCTTCCCGGCACCGAAGAGATTGCAACCTTGTTTCACGAATATTCCGCGTTTCAAGCCCAAATTCAGGAACCCGGCGCGGTCCTCGATGCGAGCATTTTCAGCCGCCTCAAACATCTCCCTGATGATACCATTGAACAACTTTGGGCCAGCCTGACCCAACTGTGTCGAACAATTCGAGAAGCTTCGAGCACACTTGGGGAAGCTCTTCAGTTAGTGATCCAGGAATTTGCTGGGGGGAAACACCCCAGCTGGCTGCCGCTTATTCGGTATTGGTCGGATGCCCTCAAACGGCTGTCAGAACACAGCGCATTTTTGCAGACGACCAGAGTTACCTATCCAGACGATATGGAATTAAGGGAAATTCTCGCGGCCGCCAAGCGAAGAGCCGAACACTTTCGGCGGGGCGGTAAACGCCGCTGGTTGCTGTTCTTCACACCGCGCGTCGTCAAAGAGACGAACTTTGTCGAACAGCTTTGTCGTGTCAATGGTGTCGCACCGGAAAGTTTGAGCGAGCTTGACGACCTGATCAAGTATCTGGAATTCAAAGAGTTGGTGCTCTCCGCCTTCGCGATGTGGCCGGGCAAAATTGACTTTCCGGCCGGCGATGTGTTGGCGGCCACGGTGCAGCTTCGGCAATGGCAGGTCCAACTGGTGGCCCTCTTTCGGGCTTTCGAAACTGCACGTTCTACCTTATCGATGCTCCCCGTTCAGGACTGGCAAACACTTTTCCTGGATGACTCCCTACAGAGGTGGGAGCAAGCCATTACAAGGGAACGGGCACACCGAGGTCTAGCCCGCACCCAACGTCGGATTGAGGAACTCGCTTCGCGATTGCGGTCCCAACATCAGGAGTCCGGAGATCCGGCCGTGGGTAAGTGTTGTCGAGCACTCGAGAACATGGACCTTGAGCTCTGGCAGTCGGGTCGCGACGAGTACTCCAGACGAAAGGCGCTAATTGCATCTCACGAACGGTACCTTGCTCTGCGCGAGCGTATCGAAAATGCATACCCAGCACTGAAGAACTGGCTAATTGAAACAGAAGGCCAAGCTTCAGCCCGCAAAGTGATCAAGCGTCTTGCGAATGCGTGGACCTGGTCGGAGGCCCGAGCGTGGCTTCGCAAGGTCACCCAGCCCGGTCGGTATCAGGAGCTGAAACTCTTTTTAGAAGAGCTCCGAAAACAGGAACGCGAGATCATCAAGCAACTTGCGAGCCTCAAGGCATGGCAAGCATTCATGCTGCGGCTCGACGACCGCACACGTCAGAACCTTCAGGCCTGGGTCAAGACGATTCAGCGAATCGGGAAGGGAACCGGCAAACGCGCACCGAGATTGCGGCGCGAAGCGCGTCGCTACCTGTTTGAGTGTCTTCCGAAAATCCCCGTATGGATCATGCCGGTCCACAGAGTGTGGGAAACTGCCAGTGTTGAACCGGGGATCTTTGACACGATTATCGTGGACGAGGCATCCCAAGCCGGTCTCGATTCACTCCTCCTTCTCCTGCTGGGCAAACGACTCGTTGTGGTGGGCGATGACCAGCAGAATAGCCCGGGAAAGCAATTTATCGAACAGGAACGCATCAATGGGCTTATCGATCGATATCTGAAGGGCGTACTCGATTTTGCAGAAAACTATCAGCCCGACTTCAGTCTTTACGATCATGCCCTTCGAGCCTTCGGCCTCCCCATCACTTTGCGCGAGCATTTTCGATGTGTTCCCCAAATCATACGTTTCAGCAATGATCTCTGCTACACTGAGGAGCCCCTCATTCCCCTTCGACAGGCCCCGCCGCAGTCGCTTCCACCACTGCAGGCCTTTTTTGTGCCCAGTGGCCAAACAGAGGGTGAAAGTCCGAACATCATCAACCGCGCCGAAGCCGAGGCTATCGTCGAAAAAATTCAGCAGTGTCTGCGGGATCCCGCGTACAAGGGTAAGACAATCGGCGTGATCACGCTCCAGGGACAGGCTCAGATGGAGCTGATCCAACGGCTTCTCAGCGAGCGCATCGAACCGCAGGAACTGGAAGACCGGAAACTCACGTGCGGGACGTCCCCCACCTTTCAGGGAGACCAACGGGACGTCATTTTCCTTTCCCTCGTAGTGGCACCAAACCAGCATTTTCGCGCCCTGACGACAGATGACGAAAAACGCCGATTTAACGTGGCGATGAGCCGTGCACGCGATCAGGTCTGGTTGTTCCATAGCGTTCGACTGGAAGATTTGTCACCGGAAGACATTCGCTACAAGCTCTGCAAATTCTTTTACTCGCCAGAGCAGGCACTGTCCGACGGGGTGCTCGCACAGCGCGAGTCTCTAGAAACGGTTTTCAAGCATGGCCGCAACCGGAAAACCATTCGGCCGCCAGCGCCGTTTGAAAGTTGGTTCGAAGCGGAAGTGGCCCTCGCGCTTCTCCGTCTGGGATACCGAATCCGCCCGCAATGGGCTGTGGCGGGATACCGGATCGACCTCGTTGTGGAAGGTGAACAGAAACGTCTGGGAATTGAGTGTGATGGTGACTCGTGGCACGGTCGTGAACAGTTTCTCCGAGACCTGCACCGCCAGTTGCAGTTAGAACGTGTAGGCTGGACGATCGTGAGGGTTCGGCAATCAGAGTTCTACGCCAACCGCAAACGTTGCCTGGAATATATTTTGGACAAATGCCGCGAACTCAATATTCGACCGTGGACTGAGAGTGAGGCGGAAACGCCACACGAAAACAAACGGGGTCATGACGACTCTGAGCTGTGCGACGGTGATGCAGATTCTGAATCCGAAACTCGCAACGGTCCCTACGAACAACCTGGCGTACGAAAATCATTGCCACGAAACGGTGCAACACAAAACTGGGGAGTGAGTAACGGTGGCCAGTCAGTGGACCGAGTTGAGCCAGCTCTAGAAGAATCAATTCCATTGCCAAGCCCATCCAGCCGGGTGACGTTGCACCCGGCCGAGGCAAGTAAGTCTTCCGTAGAGCAGGCGACTATGCTGCAGGAGGTTCCACACGCAGATATCGACGGAGACGACCCACCTACGATTCGCTACCACTCGGACTTGCATCACGCCAACGAAAGTTCTAATTCATCTTCTGTAAACGAAATTATTAGTAACCTGATGGCTTCTTCAAACGCGGCATTGGCTGATTTGCTCCATAGGTACTTTCCCGATGACGACAAAATATGGAAGAAGCTCGCTGCCTGGGCGAAGGAGAAAGGATTATTTACTCCCGTGGCACGCAAGTTTCTCTACAAAGTTGGAGAATCCTGTTCGCCCACGGGAGGTTGGGAACTAACCCCAAAGCAGAAGACATGGGCGTGCCATCTTTTTGCAGACGCTATTAAACAGGGGTATCTCAAAGAAGTGGGGGTTGAGTGGCTGATCGCCAAAATAGGCAGACTGAACGGTTTGCAGTAGGATATACGATACGCCAAAAAAACCGATAGCCCGTTCCTTTCATCTCATTTGCATTTCCTGAACGAGGGTCAGTTGGCTATAATCGCCAGACTCGGTTTTATTGGTGACGTGCTGGAGAACACCTACGCGGGTATCGTGAAACAGTATTCAGCAAGGTGTCTTCTACGGTGGGTAAATTAGCTTTGTAGACTTGGATGAGCCTCATATCAGCCTTAAGGGGTACTGTGTAAGACGTTGTCCGACTCGCGTGAGAAATTCGCAATCCTTCAATGGAAACCACAGCTCCCTGGGAACACGGAAGTGAATTTGCTTGGGTTCCACCGCTGGGTAATTCCTATCCCAAGGCGGCACTTCCCGCGAATGCAGTGCTGTATGGAAACGGCCGCCAGGCCCTCGCGGCCACCCTCCTGGAAGGCAAAAAACGCAGAGGTTGGCGCCGCTGTTACGTGCCCAGCTATATTTGCCAAAGCGTGGTGGATGCGGTTCATGCCGCCGATTTGGAGTGTGTCCCCTACCCTGACCTACCAGTAGCTCAGCCAGACTTGGATTGCAACGGCCTTCGACCTTCTGACTGCGTGCTGATTGTTAATCATTTCGGTTGGCGTTCCTCGCAATTTTCTCAGCTTATTCGAACTACACCTGCAGGGATAATCGAAGACCACACGCATGACCCATGGAGCGCATGGGCAAGCAACTCGGTGGCTGACTTTTGCATTGTTTCGCTCCGCAAAATATTGCCGCTGCCAGACGGGGGCGCAGTCTGGTCCCCAGCGGGATACTCCATCGACCCACCTTCGGTTGAAGAACCTGATCACCAGCGGGCGGCCCTTCAGAAACTGGTGGGGATGCTTATAAAAGATCAATATCTTCAGGGGATAAACACGGAGAAAAATTTGTTTCGTTGTTTTCAAACTGAGGGAGAAAGCCTTTTCACACCGCTGCCCCTTTCCTCGCCATTAAAAATCACCCCTTATCTTTTGGAGCGCTTCCCCTGGGATCAATGGCGGAACAAAAGGGCAGCAAATGTTGAATATCTGGCCACGCGATTGCGGGAAATAAAACACATTGATATTCTCAATCCGTCACCCACGACTGAAACTTGCTCATTCGGCGTGGTCATTCGATGTCCTACCGAGTCAGTGCGTGACCGGTTGCGTCAATACCTTATTGAGCGAAATATTTATCCAGCGGTCCTCTGGCCGAAGCACCCCCACATGATGAGCGATCCACGAGCGACGGAATTTTCAAAACGTATTCTTTTCTTTCACGCAGACTTCCGGTATTCAGAAGCTGATTTAGATCGGGTGGTGCAAGCAGTACATGAGTTCTTTAGGTGTTGACGGTCCCAAAAAATGGACGTGACGGCCCGTCGTCTCTCACTCGTTCCAGTTCCTTATCTTTGTGGAAAATATTTAGAGTACCTGTGAACAACGTACTGTTTTGAAGACTGCTGGCATTGTGGGTTGTGGAATGCGTTTTTGAGCCACAACAGTAGAAATGTATTGTCATCTGTATAGTCTATCGTTCTGTTGACCCGTTAGCGCGCACCATGAGCGCCTTAGTCACTGCCTGGTGGCTGCGCCCGCTGGAACAACACATGACGATGAAGATAAATGGTGACAGTCGTGGGCACCGCCAACGTCCGCTGCTAATCACCCTTTCGCCGGGCCATCGTTCCGGCCCGTCTGATTGACTATCTCGCTCCGCTTCTACTCTTTATCAAAGACGGCAACCGCCAGAGTATAATGGCACTGCATAGAGATTGTGCAGACGTTCCATTAATTCTTCACTTGCAATCGGCGTTAAAGCGATGTCCAAATGAGAGCCACACTGCACCATGAAAGCTCGCCGAATGGGAAATCTCGCACTCGTTGTCACCAGACTGGGATTACACTTATGGCCGCTCGACTTCGGCGTTCTTCGATAATTGCCGCCGTTCTCCTAGCATTGATAGCCGGGAGTTCTTTTTTCCCTGTGTGGGCAGGCGAACAGAACACACTGCGACTGGCGGTCGTCCAAATGGCCATCGCACCGGAGTTGCAGACCAATTGCGAACGGATGTGGCAGTGGGTGGGGAAGGCCGCGGCTCAGCAAGCTCGCGTGGTCGTTTTCCCAGAAGGTGCTCTCTGGGCAGAACCAAAAGACTCGGACAAGCTAGCGCACGCCCTTCAAACGCTTCGAATAATTGCTGCTGAAAAGAATGTCTATTTGGTCTTTGGCGAATCCCGGCCCGGTTCGAAATCAGGTGAGTTTATCCAATCCGCCAGGGTCGTGGATCCAGAGGGGAACGACATCTTCCATTACGTGAAACATCATGATGTGCCCTCCTTACCTCTTCCCGGAACCTTCTTGATCGACGGTGTGCCGGTCGGGGCGATCATTTGTGCCGATCGATGGCTCCGAACGGTGGAAGAACTACCCATCCAGATGGGTGCACAAATCAGTATCGAACTATCGGCGAATTTTGCGGCGGAATGGGTGCCTCAATTGCAATGGTATTGGTACGTGTCCAGGGCATTGCGAAACAACGTCTGGGTCATTTTCGCCAATAGCGCGAAGAATGCTCACTGCGACGGCCACGGGCACAGCGCAGTTATCGCCCCTGATGGCAGAGTGGTTGCTTCCATCCCAGATAACCAGGAAACGATGCTCGTCTGTGACATTGATCCCAGTTTGGCGTCCAGGGGCGAGGCCCTCGCGCGGAGTACCCATCCGGCACTCCACGAGTTTTGGACGGTGGGGCTCCGGATGTATGATGGCCAAGTACCCCACTCCTCGCCGCAGTTTTATCCTGTTGCCACAAAGGAAATCACCTTGGCCGCAACGACTGTGGCCGACAATTTGGATGACATCGAGGAGGTTGTGCAGAAGGCCAGCCGAGAAAGAGCCGATTTGTTGGTCTTTCCTGCCAGAAGCTGCGCCCCAAACGAATTACGCGACATTCAAAGTCTCGCAAAGCGCTATCACATTGCGCTTGCAGTGGGGATAAAACCACAAGCCGAACATATGCCAAATCGCGCGGTCGTGATCGGATCAGACGGGACACTGGTGACAGAGTACGGTCAGTTGTCTGCCCAGCCCCCGTTGGAACCTGGCCGCAGTACACAAGGGATGTTGTTTTCGGTCAAGGGAGTCCCGGCATTACTTCTGGTGGAACAAGACATCCTCTGGACAGAGCTCATTGAACTGGCAGCCGTTCGTGGTGTTCGAATACTTATTCATCTCGGGCGAAGCGAGGGGACAACCCCGGAGACCCGCCAGCAACAGCTCCAGATTTGGGCAACCGCGGCATCATTTGGTATGTTTTCCGCAATGGCGGATGTCAATCAGGCCGCCTTATGGGAAGATCTTAATCCCCGTGCAGAAAGACGGGCTGTTATCGAAGATCGCGCGCCACCCATCTCATTTCCTGTCGAAATATATTCACCCTTTAGTGCGAATTTGATAAAATTCACAAGCCATAAGGATGTGATTGTGGCCAAACGAAAACTACCCAGTGGTTACAATCATTTTTCAGGATCGCGTGGGCCGGTATCCAATGTTAAAAGCTTGGTTACAGTGGGGTTCGCAACAGGTGTTTCCAATACTCGGGCCGTGAAGGGAGTATTGGTCTTTTCCCAGCGCGGCGCCTGCGACGACTTCTCAACGGACGATGACAGGCAAAATAGTATCAAAAAACTTTGATGCAAGAGCGCTCTCGACGTCCAAGTCAAAGTTCGTTTTGCAGACTGGGGTCACACCATGAGTCGATCACTAACTTTGCGAGAGCGTGCTGGTGAATGCGCTTTGGAAATCGACCATCGGGAAGACAATCGCGGTTGGTCCACATCGGTTAGTCTATCGCTGTGTCTTGTGCTGGGATTTTTCGCCAGACTCGCCCATGGGATTGGGCCTTTCGACGGGAGAGACTTCCATGGGACGATCGCTTATAGCTGTGACGGCAATTTCAACGACCCTGATGACTGGGCGGCTTCACCTGTAGCCCTTGCCATTGTGGCTTCGGCAGGATTGCAAGACAAACTGGTTCATTTCCACTATAATTCCATCCTTTCAGCCAATCTTAGCGAATGGGAGCAAGAACACGAAAAGAGTGTCTTAGGGGCCGCCAAGCTCTTCCGATTTGATCGAACACGCTTTTTCAACTGTCAGAAACAACGCCAGGAGGCAGTTGAACATTTAACCCAGGTCATCAATGCGGCCAGCCCTGAGTCGCCACTTTACCTAATTGTCGCAGGCCCAGTCGATGTGCCACTGGCGGCACTTCGGGCTGCGCAGCCGGAAAAGCGGTCTTTTGTGTATTGCATTTCGCACAGTCGCTGGAATGACGGTTTTGCGCGAGATTTTCAGTTCACTGCCACCAAACGAGATGTTATTGAGCTTGGTGTTCGATGGGTGCAGATCCCAGATCAAAATGCACGCCTCAGCACGACTCCCTATCGCCGCGTGGCTGTGTCTTCAAACAAACTAGCGTCGCCTTGGGCAGGCGCCTCCGCCGATGAATTCAAGGCTTATTTTTGGACGCAAGAGGCGGGGAATCAGGCTCTGTGTTTTCTCTGGGAACGAATGCTTGCTTCGACGCGCCCCGATCCTTCTGATGCTGGCATGATGTATTTCCTTTTGACGGGTGATACCGAAGCCACGCCAGAGAAACTTCGGCGTCTCCTCGCACTTGGGCAGCGACCCAAGCCAATTTTGGAACGGGACGTTGTACGCTTGGAAGCGGAGAATTTTTATGAGGTGTCAGGCTATCACCTGGAGCCATCTTCCGACCGCAAGACATCTCACCGACTTTTTGCCGCTCCAAATAAGGCTGCGCGTCAAGGAAGTCTGGCAACCATTTTTGATGAACCCTATACGGCAGAGAGGGCCATTTACGATGTCGCGGTAGCCTATTCGTCTCAAAGCGATACTGCCAGCGTGTTGCGGCTTAAAGTGGGGGCCGACCAGAGCATGACACGAGAAATTTCAGGGAAAAGCGCCGAGTGGCAGACCCATGTTTTTCCGGCCGTCACGGTGGGCCGAGGCGATAAGATCACCCTTTCATTGGATTCACCGGAAGGCCGTCTGCCGCGAATTGACTATCTTGAGCTTCGCCGTCGAGCTTCAGGAGATCCGTCATACGCTGAAGCCGCGCGGCTCGTGGCCACACGCAACACCTCCGTTGAATCCGCCGAAAGCTCTCAGCAATCACAACGATTCGTCCCTGTGCCGGGAGCGCCGCTGGATAATCCCGCAGCCTTGCCGGGTCAGGTTATTGTCGCGGGCGGACGTCCCGGGTACCTGAAAGTCAACGGCGGTCGTCCTCTTTTCCTTTGTGGCCCGGATAATCCCGAAGATTTCCTCTTCCTAGGAAAACTGCTTCCTGACGGAACGCGCGATGGGCCACAAATGGAGATCATCGATTTTCTCGGAAAGTCTGGCATTAGCGCCGTTCATTTCATGATGTTTCGGATGCGCCGTTGCAACATCAAAGATGAAGGAGACGACACCCATTGCCCGTTTGTAAACCACGATCCTTCCCAACCGCTCAACGAAAAGGTTCTCGACCAATGGGAATTTTGGATTAAGGAGCTCGAAAAGCGGGGTATCGTCGTTCACTTGGAGTTTTATAACGATGCGACAGATGTTGAGCGAATGGGCTGGACACTCGATAGTCAGGGAAACCTACATCCCGACGAAAAACGCTTCATCGAAGGCATCGTGAAGCGATTCAAGCACTTGAAAAACATCATCTGGGGGTTGGAAGAAAGCTCTAACAAGCTTCCCCGAAGCCGCGTTATTCACTTCCGTAAAATGGCTGAGCTGATCCGCCAGGTGGACGAGTACCAGCACCCCATCGTGCAGAGCTTTGTGACTCCGGAAACTGCCGAAAAAGACATGCATCCCGATGGGGTCACGAGTGCCGACTATCGCGACAATCCGGTCATTGATATCGTCACGTGGCTCCATATTCCCCCCTTCGGCAAAGACTTTGACGCCCAACACCGGGCCTATCTCAACTATGCTTGGCGTGATCGAGGTGTTTTCATTGCCATGAGAAACGAGACGGAGTATCACAACATCGACCGCCGCACCGCGCGGATTCACAATTGGGCATGTGCTTTGGCGGGAATGCATGCTTTGGAGGCCCAGCTCAACGCCGCACGCATGGACCGTCGCGACCGAATCCTGGACGCTGGCAAGCTCGTGCTGTTCATGGAGCAGACTGATTGGTTCCGGATGAAACCTGCGGACGACCTGGCAGCGCAACAGACAAAATGGGTTCTAGCCAATCCTGGGTCATCGTACATTCTCTATTCGTACGACTGCACAAAGGCGCTGGCATTGAAAGAATTGCCACAGGGTCAGTACCGCGTTCTCTGGTTCGACACGATCGATGGCAAATTCCGAAACGATCGTTTTGAGCAGGACCAGAATGGCCCGGCAGCATGGAATAAACCAGCAGATTTCAGCAGCGAGGTCGCCATCTATTTACAAAGGGTTTGCGATGCCAGGTGATGGCATCGTCATCGGCTCATTGAGTAGATGTCATCCTAGAACAGACAAGTCAGCACGAGGTCACGGATCCCAGACGAGTCGATTTTGGTGAATGACCCTGGTCGAGGCGATGAGCATCTTCAGGCCACCCGAGATAGTCGCGGTCGATACTTGATGGTTTACTCTCCAATGGGAAAACCCATCACGGTTCGGACATCATGTTCGAAAGGTGAGGTGTTTCGGGGATGGTGGTTCGATCCCCGCATGGGCGAGGCAAGGCCGCTCGGAGATGGTTTTCGGGACGACCTCCTGACGTTCCAGCCCCCTAGTCAAGGAGAGGATTGCGACTGGGTTCTGGTGCTCGATTCGGCAGCAGAAAAATTTCCAGCGCCGGGCACGGAACGATATGAAGAAGGCCGAAATTAACCTTGCGGAGTTTATTACGGATTCATCAAGTTCGTACGCTTGTCAACCCGCTGGGCGTCATCGGTCCCGGCTAAACTTTTGACCAACCGAGCAAGGGCATCTGGGCCGCCTACGTTGCCCGGGAAGATCATGTACTTAAGGCCGGGATAAAGAGAGTTCTCGTCCAACTCCCAAACGGGAACGCCAGGCAGGGCCTGTCCCCGAACGATGGCCCGTTTCACTCCAAGACCTCTCGGGGCGACTTCACTCGACGTAATCCCGCCCTTGACCGCAAGAAACCGGGGACGTATTCCCAATTCACGAACAATCTGGGCCAAGGCCCATGCGATGCTCCTTCCCAGGGCAAGACCTTGCTGCGTACCGGCCTCGCCCACATACTGACGACTTGTGAAAAGGACAACATTACGTCCATTAATCAGTCGGTTTCGCACCTGGTTAGTCAGTTTTGTGACATATTTGTCAGGTGAATCACCATTCACGAATTGCGTGACAGAAAACTCTGCAGGCTCAACTTCGCCCTGCGAAAAGAGATGTTCTAATTGACGCGTACTCCCCGGCACGTAGGAACCACAAACGATCAGACCTCCGGTGGGTGAATTCAGATCGCAGAGGTGCCTCGGTGACAACAGGGACTTTGCTTCGAGGCCGAGTCGAACAGCAACGAAGGCGGCCGCCGAACGAAACAAAAATCGCTTTCCCTCAGCCTCGGCGTCAAGCACCGCCAGTGTGAAGACTTCCAAATCCCGGTAGTGAGCGGCGTTAACAATACAGAAAGGGCCTTTGGGCAAGTTGCGGATCATCTCCAGAACATGAGCAGATCCACCACAACGGATGTCTTCCAGCGAAATGCTCCGGATACTGTCTCCGAGGATGGTGTCCTGACTCTTCTCAACGATCCATTCTCTCTGATTCGATGCCGTGTACCCGAAAAAAGGGTCCCGTGCGAACGGAGTCGCTGCCACAGGCACAAGGTCGTCTCCTTGCACCAGATAGTGGATTTTGTCAATCGTAAGACGCCCCCCTCCCCAAAGAATGGGACAAGGAACACAACATCGGGCGTGCCCAGAATCTTGGCCAGAGTATTGATTTCGACTGGAAAATGACCCCGTAGCGTGGAATTACTGCGGCTGATCACACACAGCTCCGGTGTTCTGTTGCGACCGGCCTGGACTTTGACGGCCGCCAGAAGATTCGTGGCCAACTTGCGGTGCAATTCTTGGGTTTCTGCCGGGCTTAAGCTTCGAGAATTGGTAAGAATATAAAAGCCCGGCCCGGGATTGTGAATCTCCTGCCGCAGAGTATCCGCCGACCACTCTGTGATCACGGGGGTATCATAGACCGTTTGAGTCCCTGTTGGGTCGTCATCCAAAACAACAGCCACGTTTCTCCGGTGAGACAACCTTTCTCGAATCTGGCCCATCAGGGATTCTCTGCCAGGCATCGTAATGGTAATGGCTGAAGTAACCCGCCCCGATACAAACACCTTTGAGCCGTCGGTGCTCCACAGTCATCAGCGAGATTCTCCTTGAGCATTGCGTGGCTGATCTGGTGTCTTTACTCCACCATTCTCTGAGCCATTAGAAATGCTTTTTGTCTGATTCCTTGCACCTTGCTTCTGGCTGGAGACGTAAGTTTGAAATCCGATCAAGCCTATGGCCAGCGAAAGTAGAATCGCCATCACAGTTACGAGTCGTCCCCATAGCCTATCTGTTGAAACTGTGGAAACCAGATGCAGTGTCGGATTCATAAACATCCAGCATAAGATGGCGACCGCATTGAGACCTGCCCGCCATGAAAAAGAAAAGACCGGCCTGCCCGGTT
>NZ_JBAMME010000219.1:0-6195 GCF_039793925.1 Thermogutta sp.
AATTCATGGATCGCCCGGATACCACATTGAGCCTTTAACATCAGGTTAATCCTTTTGGCAAGTGGGGATCGTCGGATGTCAGCCCTCTTGTTCGACAAATGGTCGCAACGCCGCATAGGCCCGGCGCGCCGCGTCGAACCCCAGATGGCTGTGGCGACTCAGCTCCACATAAACTCCCTTTGTGTAACGCACCTTGTGGAGGGATCCGAAGACTTCCTCGAGGTTGAGCTCGCCTTCCCCGAACATGAGATGCTCGTGGACTCCGCGCCGCATGTCTTCGATATGTACATTGACCAGCAGAGACCCGTGGGAAGTGATGATGTCGGTCAGCTTTCCCTCTTGCTGGCAAATGACGTGGCCCACATCAAGAGTGAGGTGGCATCCCGTATCGGGCGAGCGTTCGCGGAGCTCGTCAAAGCGCTTCACGGTGTCGATGAACATTCCCGGTTCAGGCTCCAGACCGATCGGCATACCGTATGAAGCGGCTTCATCACAAAGATGTTTCAGACCCTCGATGAGCCAGCGCCATGCGTCGTCCTCCGCCACTTCCGGATGTCTGACGCCCGACCAAATCGACAAACAATCGGCATTCAGCGCCACAGCGCAGCAGAGGGCGTGGCGATAAAACTGCATCCGTCGCTGCCGTTCCGCGTGAGTGGGTGAGATCAGGCTCGGTTCGTGTTTCCGCCAGGGGTCGAGGAGATAGCGAGCCCCGGTTTCGATGACGCATCGCATCTCCAACCGATCCAGGACGTCGCGGATCTCGTGCAATTGCCGTTGCCAGTGGGGATTCCACGGCGAGAGAAGGTAGTGGTCAATGGTCAGGGCCACACCACGGTAACCGACTTCCGCCAATCCGCGGATGGCCGTCACCGGTTCATGATGGACGAGACCATTGGTGTTGTAGCCCAGGTACATGGCTGAGTCTTCCTGTCATCGATAAAACGCATTCCAGGCAGGCATCAGGTACTGGCGATCCATCGACCGGCCCAGGTGGCCGGAAGGATGAGGGCCAGCACGGGCAGAGCACCCAGTGGCCCGTGTGCTGTGAAAACTACGGCTGCATCCAGAACGATAATTCCCATGACAGCCTGGGTAACCACTCGCTGTACCCGCGCTGGTGAGGGCGCAGCAAGGACCCATATCCCTCGTAAGAGCATCCACCCCGCCAGAATGCCTAAAAGGGCGTACCACCGCCAGAGATCGACGACAAATCGCTCGGCCGAAACCGCGTATCCAGTGACGACAGCAAGCCCCGCAATCATCGTTGCCAGTCCGGCGGCGAGCCAGCCGCGGTGAGGCTCATCGGCCTCGGTACGTGCAAACGCCGTGATCCCGGCCACATACACCGCCATTCCCACCGGCAGCGGTAGCCATGCCTGGTTCCACGGAGAAAGCGATGTCCCGAGAACGAAATTGACCCCGCGGCAGGCCCCCATTGCAGCGGGGCCCAGAAAGGTTCTCTTCACCAGAAAGTTGTAAGTGAGAATGGCCACGGCCAGACCAAGGGCCGCGATCGCCGGTCGAACCGTTCCCGCTCGCCACGCCACAAAGCCGCTCAGCGCAAGACCCAGCAATAAGAATCCCCAGCCCAACCAAAAGGCCACTGATGCGGAGATAGTTCCCGAGGGGATGGGGCGCTGGGGACGTTCTCGGGCATCGATTTCTCGATCAACCCAATCGTTGAGAACCACACCGGCGGCATAAAAAGTGACTCCCGCAAACACGAGCGGCCAGAGAAAGGAGAGGCTCTCCGGCGTGATCTGCGGATGAGACAGAAAAAACCCCGCCAACACGTCCGCCGCGGCAGTAAACAAATTGGGTAACCGAATCAGTTGACAGTACGCCCGAAAGGACTCTGCCGGTCCCACAAATCGGCGATCTCGTGCAGGTGGCTGAGCAGACTGTGTGGTGCGCGTCACCTGTTACGGCCTCCCCTGGTTGCCTCGGTTCCCTGCAGTTCCTCGGATGACACTCCTTCCGGCTGTTCCGTACTCAAGAAGAGGGAGAAGGACTTCCCGTGCGCGCCGGCCTGCCTCGTCGGGATTGTCGACGTACGGATAGAGTTCCACGGTGATCCACCCATCGTAGCCGGTCCGTTTAATGGCCGAAATCACTGCCGGAAAGTCGATCGCGCCCTCCCCGGGGACCAGATGATGGTGCACCCGTTCCGCGGAAATGTCTTCGATGTGGTAGTGTCGGGTCCAGCGGGCCATAGGTTCTACCCAGTCTTGTGGGTCTTCGCCCACACAAAACGCGTGGCCGATGTCAAAATTGAGGCCCACGGCCGGTGAGTCAATCCACGCTATGAACTCCAGAAACTGTTCAAAGCGTTCGATGAGAAGACCCGGTTCCGGTTCGATGAGAAGGTTTACTCCGAGCTTTTCGGCGAGTTCGACGCAGGGCATCAGCTCGTCGTAAAAAATGCGCAGGGCGTGGCGGCGCGCCATCCCCGATGGTAGAGGCCCTCCCGGCTCGGTCTGGATTCCTGGGGCTCCCAGATCGGCGGCCAGACGCAGTGCGCGGAGGGTGTGTTCTCGTCGGATAGCCCGATAAAAAGGATCCGGCTCAATCCACGAGGGATGCCAGTACGGTTGCCGGACGTCGCTGACGCCCCGCATCATAAAGGCGTTGATGTTGGAGATTTGCAAGTGATGCTCCTGGAGAATGCCGCGGAGCCGGTCCACATCAGTCGGGAGTAAGCTGAGCGGCCAGGCGTGGGGAACATCCGCCAGAAGCTCCAGCCCCTCGTATCCCAGGGAGGCAATGCGGGCGGCTGTCTCCGCGAAGGTAAATCGGGTATAGGCATTACTGCTGTAGGCCAGTTTCATGCGTAGCGATGCCCTTGTACGTGTTTCCTTACTTGCGAATCAGTATGAGACACGACCGAAGGAGCTATTCTACCCGCCGCCGGTGCCGCGCAGAAGCACAAGACCATATTGGTTTGGAGCGGAAAAAGTTGCCGCCTGGTTGTGGCGTGGAAATGTGCCTGTCCGGCCACGTTATGCACTCTCCTGCAATCGCCAACCATTTTCTTTTCCAGGACGATTCGTTGACGGAAATAGAACCCCATCTAGCTGCTGGCGCTGCGGTAGCTGCGGAGGGCAGCCAGAAAGACCAACCGGCAAATCACGAGCATCGTAACGGTGGCCACGATGGTGAATCCCGCCAACGCCCAGTCCTGCGTCGTTTGCGGCCTGAGAGGGCGGGCAATGAAGCGGGCCGGCACATTGATCGCCACCAAAACAGGAATAATAAACGTGAAAAACCAGCGGAAAGGTCGACCGAAACGCCCTTCGTAAATCTCCATCGGATACCGGCCGAAATTGACGATGTAGAACCAAAAATCGAACAGCGTTTCATTCCGGCCGAGCCATACACTGGTGGACGCCATCATGAACATGAGCGAATATAATATCAATAATCCACACATCGCATAAAAAATATAAAGTGCGACCGTAATGAATGAGGGAGCATAATCCATCTGTCTTAGTGAATAAAGCAGTAGGAGCAAGCCGACCAGAAAATTTCCTGAAGACGACCAATCGATTCTCTGGAGCGAGACAATAAACTGCGTGTCAATAGGTTTCAGGAGGAGGAAGTCAAGATTGCCCTGGCGAACAAAATTCCCGAAATTGTCGGCATTTGTCATAAACAGCATGGCGGCCAGGCTGTTAATCATCAAGCCGGTACCGGTGAACGCGAAAAACTCGTATTTGCCCCATCCCGTGCCGGCTCCCAGGGACGGCGTGTATTGGAATATGAGAATATAAAACCCGAGATTCATAAACACCCAGGAAAGAGAGGAAACGAATTCGATAATAAAGTTGGCGCGGAAAGTCATGTCCCGGATGAGGCTGTTGCGGGCGAATGTAGCGAAGACCAGCAAGTACTGTCGTAGAGGAGTCACGGTCAACCTCCAAAGCCGCTGTAGCGTTTGAGGCCACGTTGGAGTGTGATTTTGGCGAGCACCATAAATGTGACCACCCAGGCCGCCTGAACCAGCAGTCCAGTCACCAGTTCCTGACCTTGAATTTTTCCGAGAAATACGGCACTCGGGAAATAGGCCAGATACTGAAGGGGAATCATCCGCACGATGGTGTAAAACGGTAGCGGTAGCATGTCGATGGGGAACATATGTCCAGAAAAGAAAAAACTCAAAAGCATGTAGACGAATAAAAGGGAGCTAACTTCCAGGAACCAGAATCCCAGAAGACCGATCGTGGCTTCGAGGAAGAACCCCAGAAGAAACGCGAGTATGAGGGATGCAATGTAGGCAGGCCATTCCCAGCCTTGCGGCGTGTGAAGAAAAAAACCACGACACAAATAAAACACGACGGCAAAGGGGACAGCGGCAATGCTGTAATAGACGAGTTTATGGGCAACGCGATAGAAGAATAAAAATTCTAGTAATCCAATCGGCTGAATAAGGAACTTCTTGATTCCGCCCTCACGGATTTCGCGTGTGATGCCCGAGGCCAGACCCGGCATGCTGGAGAATGCGCGACTCAGCATCGTCAGAAGGTAATAGGCGACCATATCGTGATAGCGGTACCCTACAATGCGTGTTTCCCCACCAGACTGGTCGGGCACAGCGGCGAAAACCGCCGCCCAAAGAAAGATTTGTGTGATAATGGGCAAAAAACGCATGAGTGTGCCCAGCATAAAGTCGCCCCGATATACGATCCGCTCCTGAATGCTGATGCGGAGAATAGTTCCCCAGAGACGGCATCGTCCGAGGATTCGCTGGGAAAGGGAATGGATGTCGAGTGCAACTGTGCTCATCGATCGCTTGATGGGTTACCCTCACTGGTTGTCATTAAGGTGATATTGGCTGCTAGTTGTCCTCCGAATGCAGGCGGGAAGATACGAGCGACGCTTCTGCCGTACGGTGGGCCGAGGTGAACAACGTGGCGATCAGTTCTTCGAGAGGTGGGTCCTCGACGCTGACATCTTCAGCGGAGTACTGCGCGAGGATCGCCCGCACGATTTCCGTGGCCTCCGTCCGTGGCACCCGGAGCTTAATCCTTGGCGGTTCCCTGAGGATCACCTGGCCGAATCGCGCAAGATCGCCGGGGGGCGTTCCATTGGCAAAGCGGATTGTGATGATTTTATACGCCCCAAGATGATCGACGAGACTGCTCAGCGAGCCGTCGTAAATGATGCGACCGTCGAAGATCACCACGACCCTTCGGCACAGGGCCGCCACATCCTTCATGTAATGACTGGTCAGAATGACGGTCGTTTTCTTTTGCGCTTGATATTCTCGGAGGAACTGCTGGATGGTGTACTGGGCCACCACGTCGAGCCCAATGGTCGGTTCGTCTAGAAACAACACTTCGGGCGAATGCAAGAGAGCCGCAATGAGTTCCATCTTCATCCGCTCGCCGAGCGACAATTCGCGCACGGGGCGATGGACGAGATGCCGAACTCCCAGCATGTCTGTCAACTCATCGCGCGTGCGAGCGAATTGGTCGGGCGGAATCTGGTAGATTTGCTGATGGAGCCGGAACGACTCGGCCGCCGGCAGATCCCACCATAACTGGTTTTTCTGACCCATCACCAGGGCGAACCGCCGCCGGTACGCGTTTTCCCGCTTCCAGGGTACGTAACCCAGCACGGTGGCCGTTCCCGCAGTGGGAGTGATGATTCCCGACAGCAGCTTGAGGGTGGTCGTCTTGCCTGCACCGTTAGGGCCGAGAAACGCCACGAACTCGCCCCGTTCCACCGTCAAACTGATCGATCGGACGGCGTGAATGACCTCGTACTCTGGGCGAAATAACCCCCGCACGGCCGCCCAAAGGCCTTCTTTCTTTCGGTTGACTCGGTAGGTCTTCGACAAATTGCAGATCTCAATCGCGCTCATACTCTCGATTATATGGCCCAACGCTCAATCGGGGGCATTGTCACCGCATGGCCAGTTTTTCTCGACCACAGAAAAAGGTGCGCAGACCTTGCTAACGGCTTTGTGAGGAATGGGATTCAATCCAGCGCGACGTGCTTTGGTGGGCCCTGTTTGTCAGGGCTGCTTGCGAATCATGAATGATCGGTTTTTGGTTACACGGGCACAGTACGCGTGTCTATCCGCCGCTAGCGGCTTGTTGTCCACTGGGCGCTGGCGGATTAGAATGGGAAATGCTTCGGTCAGCGGTTCCCGGGCAGCGGTTCATGGGTCTTGTCGCCAGAGGGGCTTCA
>NZ_JBAMME010000220.1:0-40637 GCF_039793925.1 Thermogutta sp.
GGCAATTTACGAAACAAGCTTATTATCAACGAATTGGCACAGATCGTGCTGCGCCTCCCGTTGGTAAGTTAGGCTGGCCCGTGGGGTTTCCGGCGCAGCGGTCGTCATGCGGGTACCTTGCCCTACCGCATGATTTCGCCACTGCGGAGGTGGCACGCCGGAAGCCCACTTTTTTTGTATCTCACCCGTTTCGGCCCTTTGATTTGAGGGGTCGGCTTTGTAACCGACCGCCTTTCGCAAAGAGCAAGAGCGCAGCGTGATCCTTGTTCTATCGATCCAAGCCGCTGAGAATCTGCCGCGACAGCGACTCGAACGGAAACGACGCGTATCGTCCCAACTGCCTTCTCTCGTAACGAATTTTGACCTGGGTGGCCTGGTCCGGCGCTCCGGCCAATTGTTCATCGAATCGATCCAAAATCTGCCGGCTCTGTTCTCGCCCCTGTTGGTACGCCGACGTCAACGGTTCGCCCAATTGCTGGACCCTGTCGTCGAGTTTCTGAAACAGGGAATCCGCCGGGCGTTCATTCCCTTCTCCAACACGAGCGGCGTATTCGCGGAGCTGGCCCAAAAAATGGAACACTTCCGGCCCGTTCAGGACCGTGACGATCAAGCCAGGCTTCGGTTTCACTTGAGAACTTTCCCAGTGGGAAGCAAGCGCCAGCATCTCTCCCACTGCCCCATTGTAGTCGCGTCGGAAAAGCTTCGTCCACGCCAGTGCCAGATAACTCACCAGTTCTTCGGGGCGTTCCAGTTTCAGCGGTTCAAATACCCGTTCCGCTTCACTGAACTGCGCCATCTTGATCTGCAACAGCCCATACAAAAGGGCAGGTTCCGGTTCCTTACCAGCGAGCTTGAGGGCCGTGCGATAAGCGTCATTGACCACTCTCGCATCCAGATTATCCTGCAAGAGCATCGCTCCAAGGCTCCGCAGGGCGTTCTTGGCCTCTTCTGTTAAACGAGGCGGCCGATTATCTGGGAGAAACAACCGCGGCGACTGCGACGTGCCGGCGAGCTGGGGCAACTGCCGCGTGAGAAACGCATAAAGTTCTCCCGCGTCGATTTGTCCATCTCGATTTTCGTCGGCCGCCCCTCGATAGGCATCAAGTAAAGCAATCGCCGTGGCAGAACCCTCCTGGGTGGCGACAACCCGCTGGCCGGACGTGGTTGCGGCAATCGCCGTGATAGTGCGAAATGGGGCTCGACCCGGCGGTCCCTGAACGGCCTGGAGGGCCTCTTCCGCAGAAACCACATCGCCCGGAATCTGAGCTCCCGCTGGAGACACATCCAGAATCAACAGCTTCCTGGACGCCGAAGACTTTTCCAGATCGTCCGCAAGCGATTGAATGGGAAGCGCCGTCTCCGACAGCCGATTGAGGCTACTGTCACGACACAGCAGATACACGCGTTTGCTCACATCTCGAATTGCAATGCCGGAATAGTACACGACCACCTCACCGTCCGCGGGCACCTCTTTCAGGAAAGCCCTCAGGGCCTGCTCCCATCGCACGCGACTGGGGTTGGTGAGGACAAGGGTCTGGCTGCGCGGGAAAGCCCCTCGCCGAATAAGTACGTCGGCGAGCTTCTGCGTGCCCGTGACAAGGACAGGCAGATCTGCCAACGATTCATCATCGAACTCGCCCACAGCCACCAGAAGGGCAAACCGCCTGCGATCCTCAGGCCGCACAACAGTGATCTTGAGAGCCCTCGCGATTCGACCGTCGGGCGTGTCGTGCTGGATGTCCACTTTGTCACCGGCCCGCAAATCCGTTAACTGGGCCGGTTCTCCGGCCAGCGTGATTTCACAAGTCTGCGGCACCAGGAACTGCATCGTCTTCTGATCCTGGCTGAGAAGGACGTCGATCGACCCGGCGTCGAAATGGACGCGTTCGATCACACCGGCCACACCCAGCACCCTATAGGCATCCACCCGCCGGATACGCGTATCGTGCTCAATTTCGACCTGGTCATTCACACGGAGATCAGCCGGGCGCAGAATCTGGCCGCCCACATTGGCCTGGCCGTTGAGTGTGACAATGCAATCCTCCGACCAGGGAAGCGTGACCACCTGTCCTGTCGAGTCCGATTCCACGGTTAAACGGGCGTTTTTGGCGTCCACCTCCCGCACAATTCCTTTCATCTGGACCACCCGAAAGGCGGCCACTTCCGTCACAACGAGCTCAGGCCCCTCACGCTGATAGTATAACTCCACCCGATCGCCACTTTTGAGCTGCGTGTATTCCAGCTTTTGCCCCTGAAAGGTAGGCTGGCCATTGAGCGTCACAGGGGTTCCCCGCGGAGCACGAAGAACCAGTTTTTCCCCTTCCGGTTCTCTGACGACGGTGATCGTCCCCTGTTCCGGCGAGACCGCCTCGATCTGGCCAATCAGGCGTTCTGGTCGAATGGCTTCGATTCGCTGAACCTGACGGCCCTGTTCATCGCGATAAACTGTAATCGTGATGCGATCCCCCGGCTGAAGATCTCGCAACAGCGACTTCTTGTCGTTGATGATGACCTCATCCCATGACCGGATTTCACGCTCTTCCTTCCCCTGACCGTCATGATCGATAATCAGCCGCCGGGCATCTAAAAGAACTGCCTCCAGGCGACCTTGGACGGGGGTCGCTGCCGCCGGTGGCGGGGGAGGCGGTGCGCGTTCAGGAAGAAGCATGAAAATTGACACCAAAAGCGAGCACGCCACGGCCACGCCCGCTATGATTCGCATCATCTTCTTTTGCCGTTGCTGCTTGAGCTCCTCTTCGCTGGGCTGCGATCGTTCCCCCGAGATGCTCGCGGGCACACTTACCTGCGGAGCCTTCAGAAGCGCCAGGGCTTCCCGAGCGGAACTTAATCGCTGCTGCTG
Source organism: Thermogutta sp. (assembly GCF_039793925.1). Taxonomy (GTDB): domain Bacteria; phylum Planctomycetota; class Planctomycetia; order Pirellulales; family Thermoguttaceae; genus Thermogutta. Next base: position 2,861 of record NZ_JBAMME010000220.1, read on the forward strand.
ATCCTTGACCACCAGACGGTCCACCACCTGGGCCAGGTCTTCGGGGACACCTTCCAGCACGCGATGGATGGGCGGCAATTTTTGATCGGGTGAGGCATGCCACATCATCCATGCAATTTGACGATCCCGTCCAAACGTGCTGAGCGTGGGAAAGAGCAACTCGAAATCTGGCCCACACATTAGCTCGTAGGCCGTAAATCCTAGCGAATACAAATCGCTGGCGGGGCCGACCGGACCAAATTGGGTGCTGATCAATTCCGGGGCCATGTACTTGGTGGTGCCCTTCAAAAGACTTCCGTGCTCATCTGTGGCCCTGCGTGCCAGCCCGAAATCTCCCAGCTTTACCCGTCCCCGGGCATCCAATAGCAAATTGCTGGGTTTAATATCACCATGGATAATGCCGTTGGTGTGGAGAAAATCCAGGGCCTGCAGAGAATCAATGAGAATTTCGCGGAGGAAATCCAGGTCGATCGGTCCTTTTTGCACACTGGCCTGAAGGCTACCCCGCATCAACTCCAGAATCAGCCATCCCCGGGACCGCACCACATCGTAGATGGTGATGATGTTTGGATGCTGGAGAGTCGCCAGAAGCTGCGCTTCTTTCCAGTAGCGCTCGAGTTGCTTGGGATCCCGTCGAAAATGGGGATGGATCTCCTTGATCGCCACATCGCGGCCCAGCTCGCGGTCTCGACCTCGATAGACCGTGGCAAAGTCCCCGGTAGCGATGGTGCCCACAATGTCATAACGGGATGCTTGGCCCATTCCCAACCTCACACCGAACCGCGACGGCGTGGCCTGCGTCTCTGTTTCCGACTGAACTTTTCACATCATGCCAATTGTGAAAGGCTATTCTTTGAGGAGGATCCTTAAAAGCTCCTCCAGTCGCTCATCCCGCGAGCGACTCCCTGTCAATCCAGTATAAGAGTTTCGCCCTTTTTCCGCGTAGAGCAAGAGGAGAACTTGACGGTAGAGCTCCCGCTCGCGCTGATGATCACCCCGACTGTGGGCCCAATGAGCTTCGCGGAGAAGTCTCTGATACTCGGCCAGTGGCGCGTTTGGGTTGAGACTGGAATAGTACTCAGCCGCCAGTTCTTCTCTCGCGCGTTCAAGCTCCTCCAAATTACTCCGCGTGGCGGGCACGGGTTCCACGAAGAGGAGCGCCAGTGAGGTCAAGAGGCTGGCAGCCAGCACAACCGCCAAAAGAACAGGATTGCTGGATCGCTTGACCTCCCGTTTTTTCTCGTCTGGAGAATCCTCTTGCAGGTGCAAACTGGGCAGGCTCCCGTCGGGCGCCAGCTTCCAGGCGGGTTCAGCCGTCTGGGTGAGGATCAGTCGGGCCACCTTTTTTCCGCCAGCGGTGGCAGTTCCCCCTGTGACGGGCGAATCGACCTTCGCCACCCTTTCAGACCGAGCCGCCCCGGCACCGTCACCCCGAAACCTGTTCTTTTCCGGCGGTACGTCCTTCCGGGCCTGTTCGACGCCGGGTCTTTCACGAGCTGCGGGAAGCGTCCCCTGGTCTTTCGCCCCCGAACGCTCCACTTTGGCGGGGGAAATTTCCGAGACTTTTTTGCCCTCTTTTTTCGCCTCTTCTCTCGCTGGCTCGGGACCGGCCGGAGCAACGGGTGGACTTGCCACCGGTGGTTCTGCTGGCCTAGCTTTCGATTCCGGCTGCTGCGGGAGAGCGGACTCCGGGCGAAAGCGATGGCGACACCACGGGCAGGCCACCTTGCTCTGCATCGCCGCATCGCTCACGGTCATTTCCGTGCCGCACAATGGACATTGAATCTTAACGGGCATGCCACCAATCCGTACTCTGCCAACCTAGCCTTTTAGGTTGTCCTGCCAGGATTTTTTCGCCAGGTGTTCACTTCTCACTCTCTCCCAGTGCGTCCTTTCCGAAAATCCTTTTACCTCACAGCGACAAACCGAAGTACAGATAGTTCATGAGAAACGGTCCCACCAGGATGAGCACGGCTGCCGCCATCACGAGAATTCCCGGCAGAAGCATGTTGACCCCTGCTTCACCGGCGATCATCTCAGCTCGCTGGGATCGCTTGATGCGGAGCACGTCGGCCTGGGTGCGGAAGATCGAGGCCAGCGGCGTTCCCAGGGTCTCCCCCTGCAAGATGGAGCCGATAATGCTTGTGATTTCGTCATCGGCCAGGCGGTCTCGCATCGCGTTAAAGGCTTCATAACGGGTTTTCCCCATACGGATGTCGGCGAGAACACGCCCGAATTCTTCGGCGATGGGGTGCCCGCGGTATTCCTCCACAGCCTGCGCTAGGGCATTGAGAAAGGTGGACCCCGCTTCCATCAAAAGGGTTAACAGATCCAGCAGAAACGGCAACCGACGTTTGATGGCCTGAAGCCGTCGCGCCGCTCGGTCAGCCAGCCGCAATCGCAACAGCCAGACAGTAAGCCCCGAGAAAATCACGGCGAGGAGAATGCCGGCCGCTCCCACTGCCCGCACCGCCACATAGGTGTACAGCGGGAAAAGCATCACAGCAATGAGTTCGAGCTTGGCCAGATATTCCTCCGCCAGCCAGAATCGCGGCAAACCCGCACAGTGAATGTGGCGCTGAATCTCCGGAAGCGCGTCACGGAATGCCGCACGATTGAACCGCGCCAAGAGTTGAATGAGCGGTTGAAATAGCCGGAAAAAGCGGTCTGCACGACGCAATTCATTGATTCGGCTTACGTCATAGCGCCACTCAGCACCCTGCGGCAGATCTTCGGTGTGGACGATTTGCCACAACCACTGCGTGACAAAAAAACCCGCAGCCGCCCACAGCGCGGAAGAAATAACCAGTAAAAATGCGTGTTGTTGACCCGCTTGCCAAGTCTCCATAGGCCAGCTCATTCCTTTTTAGAATGGTGTCTTTTACGGCTCTTTTCCCCCTTTGTCATGGCTTGTGGAATCTTTTTTCGGTGTTAAATATCAGGCCTCAACAGCGCACGGGCCCAAAGATACGCAATGACATCCAGGATGACGGCCATGCCCAGCAGTAGGTGCCCCAGCGGCTGTGTGAACAAAAGCATGGTGTTGCCGGGATCCATGATGTAAAAGCCGATCAGAAAAATCACCGGCGCAATGGCCATATAGACCGCCGATTTCCGCGCCTGTGCCGTTTCTGAGAGGACCTTCCGCTCCAGGCGCTGAAGTTCCAGGACGGACCCTGCAATTCTCTCCACTGTTTCGTTCAGTCGCCCGCCGTGTTCGTGGCTGGCAAGCAGGGCCGCAGCAAAAAGCGCGAAGTTTTCGCTCTTCAGCCGTTGTTTCGCTTCGATGAGCGTCCGATCGAGGGGTTTGCCGAGGTTATATTCCGCCACAATCTGCCGGAATTCCGCGTTGATAGGCCGCGGACACTGGGCTGCCAGAATCTCCAGCGACTGGGCCAGCGACAAACCCGCTCGCACCGCGTTGGCGAGGGTCACCATGGCGTCGGCCAGTTGATCCTCGATTTTCCGCCGATAGAACTCCGCCATCCGCCGCAGAAGATACCACGGCGCCGCCAGAAGTAACACAGCCGTCAAAATTGCAAAGATAAGGCTGTCCACCAGCAGCCAGAAACCGAAAAAAGCCACGGCAATACCGACTAGCCAAAGAGTCAACCAGAATCTCACCCGGGCGGTCCGCACCCGCAAACGCCGCAGCTTATCGGTGACGTCGGCTTCCATCCAGGCGAACGCTTGGGCTAGCCAATCACGAGCGCTGTACACCAGGATCGCAGCCGCGATACCGGAGCACAAACAGCCCAGCAGGAGTAAATCCTGGTTTCCCGTCATACCCGAATCCTCCGGTCCTCGCCGAGGGCTTCGTGCTGAGGGACAGTTTTTCCAGGGGCGGCCTGCACGGATTGATAGCCTTCCCCGTAGAGAAAGTTGAGGTCCAGCAAGTCCTTTTCAACCAGTGAGTCGATAAACGTGGGAAGATAGCCGGTTGGCTCAAGAGACTGGCCATTCCGGAAGTTAAAGATGTCGTGCATGATCACACTTTTTGTATCGGGATCGACACCCACAACCTCGGTGATTTCCGTGATCACCCTGCGTCCACCCGGCAACCGGGAAATATGGACAATCAGATCGATCGCCGAGGCGATTTGTCGGTGGATGGAATAAATTGGCAAATCGGCCGCCATAAGGATGAGCACTTCCAGCCGTTCGATAACCTCTCGGGCCGTGTTGGCATGGAGCGTCGTCAGCGAACCGTCATGGCCAGTATTCATCGCCTGGATCATGTCGAGGGCTTCCGGCCCGCGGCATTCACCCACAATGATCCGGTCCGGCCGCATCCGCAGCGCATTCCGGACTAGGTCGCGGATGGTGTAGGCTCCCTGCCCTTCCACGTTGGGCGGCTTGGCCTCGAGCGTGACGACGTGCTCCTGATGAAGGCGGAGTTCGACCGTGTCCTCGATGGTGATGATTCGTTCTTTGAACGGAATAAAACTGCTGAGGACGTTAAGCAGCGTGGTTTTTCCTGCCCCTGTCCCCCCGCTAACGAGGATGTTCTTTCGATCGATAACCGCCGCCCGAAGAAACGTGGCCGCTGCTTTGGTGATCGACCCCAACTCAATGAGGTCGTCCATCGTCATCCGTTGCAGCGGGAATTTGCGAATTGTTAGGCACGGTCCTTTCACAGCCAGCGGCGGGATAATGGCATTGACGCGAGAACCGTCGGGCAGCCGGGCATCGACAAGCGGCTGGCTTTTGTCGATGCGACGTCCTACCTGGGCCACGATTCGCTCGATAATCGCTTCGGTAACCTTGTCGGAGATGAAACGCCGTCCCGACTTCTCGATGACACCGTTGCGTTCCACGTAAATCTGATCCTTGCCCACCACCATGATTTCGGTGATGGAATCCGCGCGGAGAAGGTCCTGAAGCGGCCCAAAGCCGAAAATGGTGTCCTTCAAATCTTTCTTGAGCGTCCGCAGGATCAGATACTTCCGCAACTCGCTGTGAAGGTGAGGACGAACAAGCTGAAACGCTTCACTGAAATGATCCTCAATGCGCTGGACCTGCTCCGTAGTATCCCGACATTCCGAAAGCCGCAGCCTTTCCCGGATGAAATTGAGAATCCCCGCGAGCTCCGCTTCCCGCTCGGGGACCAGTGTGGCGGGAATATCGAACTCGTTGCCGCTCAATCCGGTCATTTCATAAAACGACTGGCTCCCCGACTCCATAATTAAGCTGTTGACCAGGTAATCGCGGAGCACGAGTCCTGTAATCTCTTCGAGAATCGGCTCATTCTCCGGCTCAAACACCCGGAGGTCCCGACAGATGTCCTCGATGTTGTTTTCCAAAAGGAGAATGCTCTGCGGATCATTCGTCCGACGATTTTCAAATTCGTAAAGATCGAGTCGTTCCAACAGCTTGCGGTGAATCCGCAGTTCCAAATCGGCAATCAGCGATCGGAGGTGGGCTTCCAATTCCTGCCGCGAGACGGTGACGGCCTTTTCCGCTTCGAAGGTCAGTGTGAAGGGCCAGATCCGCACCTTCGTCCCGGGTGTGAAGACGACCGTTTGCCCTCCCAGAATTTCTTCCTCCCCCACCAGGCAACTGTTGAGCCCGAGATTTTCTAACTGCAAACGCCCATCTTCTAAAAGCCGCACCACCGCATGCCGTCGCGACACGAGGGGACTGGGGAGCACCACCGTGTTGGAACTATCTCGGCCGATCCACACTTCCGTGGCGTCGACCTCAATCATGGTCCGCCGGCTTTCGTTGATGCGGTTGTACCAGATCTTCATGCGTCCCCCACTGTGGTTTTCCTCAAACAATCGTTCAGTTCTGCGAAGTATCCCGTGAATGGAGAATCACCCCCACCTGCCGAAAATTCGTGGCTTCTAGCATTTTCCAAAGCCGTTCCGCCTTGGGTTCAAGACGACCATCTTCGAGCTTCACGCTAATGGTCAGAATATTCTCCTGAGATTGCGGGAGTTGGTACGCCCGATGAGCTTCGACGCTCGTCAGCCGGTTACCCACCGCCAGCACTTTGAATTTGCCAATGACCTGCGGCCCGCCTCCCGCATTGGTCGCCGGCGCTGTGGGGTTTTCCCCGGCAGGAGGATTACCACCAGGGACCGGGGTTGGTGCGGAAACAATGAACGAGACCATGTCCCCTGGCTCGATCAAACTCGGCACAATCGTGCGAGTATCGATGGGGATAAACATCGCGATCTCTTCGGTGTTCCCGGCAGGCTGACCGCCAAACCGAAGACGCGGGGGCGGGGGGCGAAGGTCATCCTGAAGCAAAAGAGACCCGCCGGGCACGGGGCGCGTCACACGGAGCCCGATGATACTCGCTCGGTCCGCATAGAGATAAGCAAAATCCTTGAGCCGTCGCGCAGGAAGAGGAGGTATCGCGACCGGTACCAGGTCCTCCTCCGCCAGCACATGGCCAATATCCAGGTCCTTGTTGGGGGCAATTCCGACAAACGCGACCGCCTCAATATCGCCCGTGGCCCGGGTCATGTAGGCCCAGTTGAAAAGAGCCGCAGCCAACCCGACACCCAGGCCGAGAATGAGTCCTTGGATACCTTTCATAGAAGCGTGTCTTTCTCTGGGAGTATGGACACCTCAACTGCTGACGTCAGACAGGCCCCTGCCACTTTATTGTAATGCCCCGTTTGATGTTGACTCCACCCGCTATGACGGCAAGCCATAAAGGTTCTGCGCAACGTTTTTTCCAAGAATCTTTGACTGCGGAGATTTAACAAAATCTGTTCAGTTACCATCAGTCTGTGAGGCGCTGTGGCGAAGGTAAACCACTACCCCGCGAGACGCTTCCCCGGGCACGTTCCGAAGTCGTACAGTTAAATGCTCCTCGACCGTAGCATCACCGCTCCGAAGATACCTCCTCCAGCTTTCGTAGCCGGAAGCGTTCCACCGGCCCACTGCGTTCCACCCGTCGCGCGACAACTGCTGATCTATCCACAAGGGCCAGGTGGCTGCTTTTCCGGAAACAGTCTCCTCGAAGATTCCGACCCAGTTTTCTGAGGAAAAGGCAAACCGGGCCACCCACCGGGCCCCGACGGGAAGCTCGTTCAAGGGCTCCCGCATACTCTCGCTGGAGGATGTTCTTCCAACAGTGGCTACAAGCTTTTTGGACTGCGTGGGGGTAAGAACATAGAGAGACCAGAGATTTCCCCCCGCCTGCATCAGCACCGCCCACCCAATGACCCGCTGTGACACCCAGGGAGGCCCTTTCACGCTATGCACATCAGAGTTATTTGCTGAAGAATCACCATCGTTCGCCCCCAACGGTGCGTCCTTGTGATTTTCCGTCGGCCCAGACCTCGGCGAACTTTCCGGCCTTATGATTGCCCACATCGGAAAATGACCCGGGTAACGGAAAACCCGCGTCCCGTCGGGCGATGACCGCACCGGGACTACTACGGCCAGCCGTTCCAGAAGCCGCTGTTCCTCTAGACTCGGCGGGGTTTGGGGCAGTGTCAGCGTCTCTGATACAGCGAGACAGAGCTCTTCTGCTTTTCGGCAGGCTTCCGCCTGGCTGCCCGAAATAGCGATAATCCTCAGATTACCCTGCTCTGTGCTGACCCGCATACCTTCCCCGTCCCGTCCAGCCGACGTTTGCTCTGGCGTTATCGTGAGGTCACCGCTCATCGAGGAAGTCATTGGCGCTGGCGGTTCCTTCCACCACCGAATAACCTGCAGCCCGAAGCTCAACCCGGCAGCCAAGATCAAAAAAGTCACCAGCATCCGCGACGTGCAGTCCGTGATCCATCGCGCCAGGTCGCCAAACGTTTTAATGCGGCGGGAATTGGCCGGTCGCTCATCGAAGAAAACTTTCATCCCGTTCCCCTGCGCGGGATCCTGACCGGTATTCGAAGGGGCAGCAGGAAGTCCAGCCCGAGGATCATCGGCGGCCATGATTTTGCAAACTCTGACGAAACGTATCGAGAACGCTGATCCATTGCTGCAATTGGCCAATTTCCGCCTGGATGGCCGCAATCTGACCGGGCGGAGGCGGTGGTACGGCGTTGAGCTGGTTGTTCAACTCCTGAATAACACTCTGGTACAGGTTGATGTAGGCGGAGGCCATTCGTTCGGCCAGCGATGGTACGTGGTTGACACGCGGCGGACCCTGCTGCGGCCGGACACCTCCGATGCGGTCCAATAGGCGCTCTACCTCATCATGCGCTACGGCAAGATCGGTGGTACAAAAGGAACCCAATCGCGGGTGAAAGTCGGGTGAGCCGCCTCCACGCCAGCCGAATCTCTGTGCATAGGCCGGAAACTCCGGATCCCGGTCAAGGATCAGCAAAGCAGGACGTTCCGGCATATTGAGAATCGCCAAAGCCGCTTGAACGTACATTGCGAGAAAGTTTCCCCCTGCTGTAGGCAACTGGTAGAGGGCCGTGACTCGATGGGCCCAGCGATCGTGCCAGTACCAAGGCAGCGACATCTGGTGGTACTGCCAGCAATTGTCGAGCAGCGGAGTTTTCGCCTCGAGTCTGTAAGGTCCGAGCGTGGCAAGCAAGGGAAAATCCCGGGACAAATCGGAAGATCCTCGACGAAATCCCCGTGTAGGATCGAGAAGCTGGGTATTGACCACGAAACTCCCTAACCTTGGACCTCGTGCCACCGGAAGATTGACACGTGGATCGTCCAGCACCGGAGCGTCGGCGTCCCCTCCGCTTCCCAGACCGGCGTTTGCCGGCCAGTACTCAGGTCGCGGGGCAAGTGCGAGATCTCGCGGATGACGGCTCGCCCATACTGCGTGCCGAGCTACGGCCAGAGCCCGTACCCGCCATGCCGCGACCGTTCCAAAATTGATCATCAAGGCCATGATGAACAGGAATAGGGGAACAGCGATCACCAGCTCCAAAGGCGCCAGCCCACACCGGTACGACGCTCGCCTGGTGATCCCCAAGACATCGCGCCGGTCCTCAAACCGATGACCGTCTCTGCCTGACAAGCGGCAGTTCATCAAGTTTTCTCCCATAAACAGACCATCCGACCCCGGCCCAAAGGTCGGCCTAGGGGTATTTAATTCATCAGTGCGGACTGATCCTTTGGATGTCAGCGGCCGTCCAACCCGGAAGTGACGGCAACTGCAAGTTCCAGCCAGCGAACTCCGGTAAAGGAGGCGGCGTTTGGAGAATGGCCGGTAAACTCCACACCGTCGCCGGCTGCAAGGTACACGTCCAGTGCTGATTAAGAAGATCCCAGTGGGTCGGCACATCTTCGCGGACAACCTGCCAGGTTCCCTCGACATTTTCGGCAGGAGGAGACGGCTCATCCACGGGCAATTCAGCGAAATCACCCGGGACGCCTCCCAGAGGATCGGTCTGCCGGCCAGGCGCGAAGTACTCCCACACCAGCCGCGGCCGTGGAACAAACACCCGTACCTGTGCAAACGCGATGGTGTCGCTGCTCATGGGATGAATAAACAGCCCCGGCAAAATCGGGAGCATGGGACGCCAGTACGCCACTCCCACGAATGTGAAATACTGATCCAAATGGGCGTTGGGGTCCACGATCTCTTCACCGGGTGTGCGGATGACAAACGGCAAATTGCTCGCAGGATACTCGGCCAGCAACCGTTCCAGTTGCCCACATGTGAAGTTGCGCCAGAGTCTGCCGAACTGACTCATCTTGGCCTCGCGGTCGAAGAACAACATTGCCCGATCGTTCCACATGTCCAAATAATGCCGAGCAAGTCGCTGCCGTTGACTCCGCGCCGTATTGAAGTACTCAGCCTGATTGGGATACTGGTCCATGACCGGATCCACAACCGGCAAGGTCCGCTCGTACAGTTCCCCCGCCCCACCCACGGGAGTCACGTTGGTTCGCCAGAGAACCCCCAGCATTTCCCCCCGGCCGAAGTCTGGTCGACCATTGCGTCGTGCCACCTCCATGGCAGCCTGCTGGGCAATATCCGGAAACGCTGCCACCACCGCCCGCTCATACTCCGGGATGAGCTCCTGCCGGAGAATGAACTCCAGGGTAGGCAGAATCTGCTGGCTGGCAGCAGCAGCCCATTCGCTGTACGCCGTCACAAGGGCCTGTTCCAAGGGCGTTTTCGCAGGAATGGCTGTCGCCAGGGGGACGAACTTCGGAAAATTGGACTGTGCGAAAACCGGCGCTTCCTGATTCCAGGTCTCGAGGATGGCGGGCACAAACTGTTCTGCGTTGCGATCCCGAGCCTCCCGCATAAATGCAGTCAACGCGAATACATCACACAGAAGATGATTGCTGAAAGCGAGCGCGTTCATTCCGCGGGCAATGACCACTCCACCCGAATAGGCCACAGCATCTGCGGCATTTTGAAGCCGGATTTTATGATCCACCGCGCGGCCTACATTCATGACCATCCCCAGCAGGATGGTCAACAGAAGAACCGCGAAGACCGCCACGATGCTCATCGCGCCGGAGTCGTCGATAGGAAGTCGTTTCATTTTCTTGGCTATCGCTCGCATCACCGGTTTCTCCGCGATTCCGACTTAACCGCCAGAAACGTCCGTCGTTCGTCCCCAGGTATTGATCCCTCTGCGATCATGCCGACGACTCAGCACCGTGCGATGATTCAGGGCGCCAAACAGTCGAACCAATCTTTTCAAAACATGCTCGAAAGCCAATAAGTGTACGGAACCACCGATTTTTCGCCTTCGTGTCCCAGGGTGATAGAGGCTCGCAGTGGATAAGTGGCAATGCCGTTACGCACTTCAATCTCCTGCGCGACTCTGTCAGGTAAACCGTCGGGACGCCGCACAGCCTTAGCCAAAAACTTTCCCGGTCCAGGGAGCAAAGCCATGTGGTGTATGACTGTGACGGTGACCGTATCCTGAAATCCCAGTTCGTTCGGTCGAAACTGATAGATGTCATCTTCCAGATAATACGGCACGAGCGGAGGTTCCCGATTGGAATGGAAAAACCGCAGCTCCATTTCCGTAGCCAGCAGAGCATAGGCCAGCTTGTTTTCCAGCCGTCGCGGCACCCGAGGAATACCGCTGGCATTGGTAACATTCTGCAAATACGCCTGCTGCACCAGTTGTGCCGCCGCAGCAGCGGAAGGCGGAACGGAGAGCCCAAGGTCCCGGGAAGGGCAGATCGGCATCAGCGCGAGGACCGCTGCGGTGACGATTTTCTGCCACTTAGGGCTGCCAGGGTCATACGGAATGATGAACGTCATTCCTCCCGGCGACGGGCCATAATTGGGGTCAGAAGGATCCACAATAGGCAAAAACTGTTCTGCCGTGGGATCTGGATAATAGCCCGGCCCAATACAGTTTTCTAACTCGATATTGCCCACCCGAGCAGGAATCCACACCTGAGCCGCCCGTGCCGCGGCAAACGCCGCGTAGTGCACAACCACGGTGCCAATCATGATCTGGCTCACCTGCACAATAAAAAGCATTAGAAGGACGAAGATTGGCAGGGTGAGCACAAAACTCAGGCTTTGCACGGCGCCTGCATCATCGTGGACAAGCTCAGCCAATCGACTCCACCGAAAAGGGATCCTCCCAGACCCTCCCCAGCGAAGCAACCCAATGGCCGCCAGGATTGCTCCGATCAGCATCAGCGCCCACGGCCAGGATGCAAGCACAATCGCACGCCACATGGTGCGCCTCTCTCTGTTCCCCGGGTGACGAAGCGACCGTCCTCTGTTTGCTTCACCCCATTTACGTTATGGCTGACCAAGCAGCCGTTCTATCACCCCGAAATGTACAATGACCACGGCCAACCAGGCGCTCGGGGCCAGAAACAAGGTTGGTTCCAGGGCCTTTTGCTCTTCCGGCGTCCATGTCCCCCAGTACCCCACCCGGAGCCATCCCACGAGTCTTCGCCCCAGGTGCACCAGCAACCGGACGGGCCCCACCCTCCATACAAGAACGCTCAGCGCTAAACACGCGCCGAGGACGAACGTCCACAGCATCGCCGTGATCCCCTTCTCGGGTCCCAAGTAGGCACCGATCATCGCAATAAGCTTGACGTCCCCCCCGCCGACGCGAAAGAAGACGTAACAAGCGACCATTACCAACCCACAGCTCAAAAACCCGATCACGGCCTGCCCCAATCCGACCGCTCCCCAGGTCTGCATCCACGCGGGGCTCGCCCAGCCGCCCCTCACGGCCAAATCCGCCAGGCCGTTGAGGAGCAGCCCTCCCAATATCCCGGGATAGGTGATCCAGTTAAATATTCTTCTGGTCTGGACGTCCGAAACGACTGCCGCCGTGAGGAACACCAAAAGGATGTAAACCACGCGCAGCGTCCCTCACTCATCGGCGACAAACGTCCCAAAACTGCGAGGCACGCCTCACTGAATCGCGTTCACTCGCTCCGCCTCCAGCTCCTGCAGGCCCTGATTGAAGTAGCCTTTAATCCGCGGCCACCCCACACGAATCAGGAAGATCAGGATCGGCAGAGCGATCGCGCCGATAATCAGGATGGTCTCCAGGCTCACCGCTCCGCGATCATCGGAGTGGATCCGCTTCAGCAGTTGCCGCAGACTCGCCTTGCTCATCGTGTCACCTCTCTCCCTTGCTCGACTCTTCTCTGTTACCGAAAACGCCGTGAGGCGATACCCTCCCCACATCTCGATAAGTCACATGAACGGCCACACTAGGAGGACATAGACCATTTCATAGGCCAGCCGAATAATACGGGGCCCCGCCCACATTGTAAACGCCGCCACCGGCAAAATCACCCCTATAAGAAGGACATAGTCCAGAGTCGCCACCGCTCCGCGCCGCAGGTGGCGCATAGCTCGTTTTTCCCGCAACCAGGCAGCGCGATTCATGAGGCAATCCTCTGGATCTATTCCTCCTTTCGGATACCATTCCACCCCACTTTTATTTTACCCGGAGCGCAGCGAGAGCGAAATAACGCGAAGCCAACCAATTTCCCGTTTCGCATCCTCACCGATTGAGCGTTTGTTGTCGGACACCCCCGATAGAGAACAACCACTCGAAAAGGCAGCATCACCCACTTCTGGAACTACCCGGTCCGCCCAAAAAGCACCGCGTCAGCTCTTCTGAGCGTCTATTAGTTCCACCCGCGATGAAAAAGGACCCTGTACGGGACGGGGACTCTCAAGGGAATGGGCGAATTACAAAAGGGTTACTTGTCAGGAAAATTTTATCGATTACACTGGCGGCTTTCGCGATCTTTGCCCGGGTCAAAGCTGCGGGCACGCGGAAAGGCAAGGAGCCCATTCTTACGATTCCCCTCCGAAACGGATTTCTGCCGTACTGAAGCTTTCTGTCCCCTCGGGGCCGTTCTCCGGGAGGGATTTTATCGGCGTGCGGGCGTGAAGGCGCGTTGTCCCGTGCCTTAGCCGCCTCGAGGAGAACCGTTTACGTTTTTCAGCAGGAAAGGAGTGATCCATGGCGTTTTCCTACCTGTTTTGCGTGCTGCCGCTTGCCGTGCTGACTTCGGACACCGCTGCGCCGGCCAGTCAGAATAGCGTCCGCGCGGAGGCTTATGCGACCGCATACTATCAGGCTCAGCAATCAAACCGACCTCTTGTGGTCGTGGTAGGAGCCAAATGGTGCCCAGCCTGCCAGAGATTGGAAAAGGACGGTATCCCCGGCCTGCAGCAGGCGGGCATTCTCAAAAAGGCTGTGCTGGCTCTTGTAGACTACGATGAAGAGCCGAAGCTTGCCCAGAAACTCACTGAAGGCGGACCCATTCCTCAACTTTTTGTCTTCCATCCCACGGAAAATGGCTTCCAAGGCCAAAAAATGGTAGGCTATCCCTCCCGACAGGCGGTGATCAATTTCGTTTCCGCCGCTCTCAAAAAAGATGAAGGAAAACCAAATACGAAAAAGGCCCAGGACGCACCCAGCCCTCCATCCCCGTCGAACCAGCAGGCCGCCTCCAGCCGATAATGAGAAGTAAACCCCTGGGGCCCGTATTTCAGGCTCCCCACTCGATGGGCACGACACACTGACAAACGCACGCTTCGATGCTCCCGGACCTGGAACAACGGAACATCCAGCAACTTGAGGACCTCAATCAGCGGGGCGGGCGTATGCTCACTGTGGTCGATCTGATTGAGGCGGGAACGCTCTCCGCGGATATGGTGGCCACAGTCATGTATGCCCTCGCGCAGGGTGCGTCACTGCTTACAGCAGCCCGACCTGGCGGCGCCGGGAAAACCACACTCCTGGCCGCTTTTCTCAATCTTCTGCCACCCGGAGTGAAAATCATCACCGTTGATACCCCGAGCGTCGTTGGGCAGGCCCTCCAGGTGGCCCCTCCGACACCCGAGTGTTTTCTCGTTCACGAGATCGGGGATGGACACTGGTACGGCTATCTGTGGGGCCGACCGGTCGCCGATTATTTCCGTCTCATCAGCGCCCAGCGAAGAATCGCCTCCTGTCTCCATGCGGACACGCTTCAAGAGTTGACAGAAATCCTTCTGGGCCCGCCGCTCGGCGTCGCCCGCGGCGACCTCGATCGCGTGGGACTTTTCGCCTTCATCCACGTGGATTTCAGCGTATCCCAGGGTTATCGCCCCCGTCGCCGCGTGGCCAGTCTCGAATGTCGCGCCCCATTTGTCCCGAAAAGCTTTCGTTTCGTCTGGGACCCGTTGGCGGACAATTTCGCGGTGGCTTTGCCCGACGATGGAGGACGTCGTAGGTCTGCCCCGGACGAAGCTCTCACCACTTGGTTCGCCGGCCCTGTTTTTGGACTCTTCCGCGACTTCATTTCAGAGCTGGTCGAAAAAGGCGTCCGTCATCTTGCAGATGTCAGGCGAGAAGTGCTGGGCTTCTATCGCGAGCATCCCGAGCTGATCAAGCGATAGGTTCTATAACATGTGCGTCTGAGGGCCTTTCGAGCGATTCAGCTTGGGGGACAACAGTCCACCGGACACACATCCGCACAGGCAGGTAGACGGCCGATAGCCCGTCGCTCCGACCGGCCATCCAGCCGCTCTTCAATCATCTGGCAAAGACCGGCCACAAAAGCGGGATGGGTGCCTACCGTCCCGGCACGGAAGAAACCGATTTCCAATTCTCTGGCCAGGGTCGAAGCCTCCACGTCGAGGTCGTAAAGCACCTCGACATGATCGGATAGAAATCCGATGGGTGCCACCACCACGGCTGCCGCACGCTCCTTTTCAGCAATAGAGCGAAGCACGTCCAGGATATCTGGCTCCAGCCAGGGAACATGCGGGGGACCGCTCCGACTCTGATATGCAAGGCGCCATGTGGTGAAGCCGGCGGCCTCGGCCACCAGACGGCTCGCTTCCTCAAATTGGGTCAAATAAGGCGATCCCGCGGCCATCGCCACCGGGATGCTATGGGCGGTAAAAATAAGGTTGATTGATACAAATCCTGCTTTTTTGGCCGCTTCATGGGCCTCCCGAACGCGGTCCACCATCGCCGCCACAAATCCAGGATGATTGAACGGCAACCGCAGGCGATCAATTTCCAGTGTAACAGCACCGCAGACTTCCCGTGCCCTGGTTAGATCCTCCAGGTATCGCCGGCAACTGGAGTATGAACCAAATACAGAGGTAACCACCGCCAGGACCCGCCGCACGCCGTTTTTTACCATCTCATCGATCGCTTCCTCCAAAAACGGATGCCAGTTCCGGTTGCCCCAGTAAATCGGCAGCCTCCAGCCCCGCCGAGCGAGCTCGTCCTCCAGAGCCTTTTTGAGTGCCCGACAATGGTCGTTGATAGGACTTCGCCCGCCCAGGTGATAATAGTGCTCGGCGACCTCTTTCAGACGAGCCTCGGAAATATTTCTGCCACGAGCCACGTTTTTCAAGAAAGGCATAACGTCTTCGGCGCGCTCGGGCCCGCCAAAAGATACCAGTAAAATGGCGTCGTAAGCTTGTGCCATGGACCGCCTTCTGTCAATTAATTACTTGAAACCAGGTTAGACCAGCCAAAAGCGCTATCTCGAACGATAAAGCTGGGTTTAAACTATTCTACCGGAGAAGTCTCGCATAACCTGGCCCCCATGGCGAGAATTACTTTCAAGATCTATTTGGGGAGGTACCATCATGAACCGGACCCTGATTCTCTGTGTAACCGCGTTGAGCTTTGGCGGGTTGTCGGTGGCTGGCGAACCCACAGCTCCCCCTTCTAATTTCAGGCGTCCCAACGTGGTCTTCATTCTGGCCGATGATCTGGGCTGGCGCGATCTTGGAGTGTACGGGAGCACCTACCACGAAACGCAGAACATCGACCGGCTGGCCACGCGAGGACTGCGTTTCACCCAGGCCTATGCTGCCAATCCGCTCTGTTCACCCACTCGCGCCAGCATTCTCACCGGCCTGTATCCTGCGCGAATTGGAATCACCGCGCCGGTGTGCCATTTGCCTGAGGAAATTCTCGAAAAAGGACTGACCGCGCCACAACCCCATGTTCGTGTGCAGGTGGCCAACAGCCTCACCCGGCTGAAGCCGGACTACATCACTTTGGCGGAGGTACTCCGGGATGCTGGTTACGTGACGGCCCATTTCGGGAAATGGCATCTCGGGCACAGCGGACCATACGAGCCCAAAGATCAGGGTTTTCAGTTCGATTTTCCACATACACCGCAGGTTCCCGGGCCGGGCGGTGGTTATCTTGCACCGTGGAAATTCATCAAAGACCCCGCGATCCAGGGCACGCCCGGAGAACACATTGAAGATCGCATGTCCGCAGAAGCCGTTCAATTCATCCGCAACAACAAACACCGTCCGTTCTATCTCAACTATTGGTGTTTCTCGGTTCACAGTCCGTGGAGTGCCAAGCCAGAACTTGTGGAATATTTTCGGCAGAAGGCCGACCCCAATTCTCCCCAACGTAATCCGGTATACGCCGCGATGGTGAAGAGTCTTGACGATGCTGTGGGGCGAATTGTGGCTGCCATTGACGAATGTGGTCTGGCGGATCAAACGGTCATCATTTTCTTTTCCGATAACGGCGGCTTTGCTTATCCCCCGCGCCGGGAAGGCAGTCGTGACGTGGAAACCCAACCACCGGGATACGCAGACATTCCGGCAACCAGTAACCTGCCCTTGCGAAGCGGAAAGGCCTCGATTTATGAAGGTGGGACCCGCGTGCCGCTCATTGTGGTCTGGCCCGGCCACACCCAACCCGGCACCGTCACCGAAAGCCTCTTCAGCAGCGTCGATTTCTTCCCCACCATCCTGGATATGTGTGGGATTAATCATTCTGGTTACCACGTGGACGGAATTTCTCAGGTTGCGGCCTTCGAGGGCAAAGGCTCGCCGCGAAGGGAAGTCTTTTGCCACTTTCCCCACGGCAGTGAAAATCAGGCCCGCAACATTCCTGGCTTCCTACCGTCCGCCTATTTGAGAGAAGGCGATTGGAAACTCATTCGTTTTTTTGCCGCGAATCCTGACGGAAGCGATCGGTTTGAGCTGTACAATCTCGCCGAGGATATTGGCGAAACTTACAATCTGGCCGACAAGTATCCAAAACGCGTTGAAGCCCTCCGCGCCAAACTCGAAAAGTATCTGCAGGACACCGATGCGGTTATTCCGCGGCTCAACCCCAACTACCGGGGAGACACGGCCAGCCAGGATCCACTCCTCGGATGGAAAGCCCGCGGCTGCCAGGCCGAACTCCGCGAGGGAAAGCTCCATCTGACCGCCACAGCCGCTTCGCCCTTTTTGGGCTATTCGCTCGGGCGTCAGCCGGGCCCGTTACAGGTGGCTTTTCAGCTTCGCGTTCTGCGTACCGATGGCTCCGTCCAGGGGAAACTTTCGGGCAAGGTAGAGTGGCTCCCTCCTTCGGGCGAACGGCCAGCTCCAATACCATATGAGACAGATCCGACCGGTCTGCAAACGGTGGTCGTGCAGGTTCCTTGGATGCAACCGATCGGCATTGTGAGAATCTACTTGCCGGAGGGCTGTCGGGAAACCGAGGTGGACTGGATCGAACTTGTCTCGCAGGATCAGAAAAAACGCTTCGACTTTTGATGCGGTGCGTCAGAGGCCAGATTTTGCACGAAGACCGCGCTGATCATCGCGGATTGACCGTACCGCTACTGTGCGCGAGCAGCGCACTGGACAATGCAGGCTCCAAGCGCG
Organism: Thermogutta sp.; assembly: GCF_039793925.1. Classification (GTDB taxonomy): domain Bacteria; phylum Planctomycetota; class Planctomycetia; order Pirellulales; family Thermoguttaceae; genus Thermogutta. The sequence goes on from NZ_JBAMME010000220.1 coordinate 20,886, forward strand.
CATCAAGAATTGGTAAAAGGACCGCACCGAATCGCAGAGCCGAACTCTGATGGGGCAATTGCCCCGGAGGCGACTCCGCCACCAGGTACAGTTTGACGAGCGGACGCCGTCCTCCGTACGTCCACCGCGGAAAACGAGGAGCCCGCCAACCACGACCATCATTCCAGCTCCAGAACACCCGCAGTCTTGTTACCCCAGTGGGCTCGCTTTTGGTAAAAACTGCAGTCATGAATTCCGCCTGGCGAGTCGGTCCTCTAACATCTTGCGCCGAATAGCTCACGGTGAACGGTTGAGGAGACGTTTCCATCACAAATCCAGCTCCCGGATAACAAGCGTCCGGTGTGTGGACCGCGATATCCCGGGACCACCCGGCAAGCAGATAGATCGTCACCGCATCCCCCTGGGTTTGATCGCGATAAGTGGTATTGAAGATCGCGCGTGCCCCACTGATTTCCACCACCCGTGGATCGGGCGGGACCACTTCGTTGGCCTTCCAAACGTCGATCGACAGGGGAACCTGTTCCACCGCCTGTGCGAGCGGGTTGAGGGCCAGCTCAGCATCGCTGGATTGCCAGCGAAAACTCCAGTAGCCCTCGACAATGGCCCCGGCCACCACAACAAAGGCGGCAATCCAGAAAGGACCCAAGCTCCGGAACAAGCCGAACACCGTAGATCCCTGTGTTATTCCCCGGTCGGTCATCGCCATTTTCTTCATTGGCCCAGATCGGCCGCTTCGACCACACACCCAGCAAATTCCCATTATCGGCGGCGGGCCACTCGCCCGTCAGGTTTTTGGGGGTCGTAATTCGGATTTGGCGTGGGATAACGGGCTCCCACATCGACGAGCCAGTTTTCCAGGAGCCTTTTCAGCTCCGCGACTTTTTCCGGATACTGACTGACGAGGTTCTGTTTCTCACCGATGTCTTCTTTCACGTTGTAGAGTTCCCATGAATCGTCTTCATACCAGTGAATGAGCTTCCAGGAACCCTTTCGTACTGCCGCACTCGGGGCTCCCCCTTGGTTGCCATAATGGGGATAGTGCCAAAACAGCGGTCGGTCCGATGGGAACGTCGGATTGCGGAAAAGAGGCACCAAATTCAAACCGTCCACCTTATATCTGGTGGGATCTTCCCCAGAAAGCTCAACGATTGTCGGAAAAATATCCACGCTGCACACGGGTGTCGTACAGGTCGTGCCCGGTAGGACTACCCCCGGCCAGCGCACAATGAAAGGAACGCGAATCCCTCCTTCGTAAATCCATCCTTTGCCTCCCCGTAATGGAAGATTGGATGTTGGCCAGCCTTCACTCGTGGAAAGCCCACCGTTGTCGCTGGTGAACATGACAACCGTCTTTTCCGCCAGCCCAAGTTCATCAAGTTTCCGGAGGACCTTGCCCACCGCCTGGTCCATGGCCTCGACCATAGCGGCATAGATAGGATGTTCCTGGACCAGGCGCACTTCCCGTGGTCCTTCCTGCCCAAATTGGGCCACCAGCCCGAGGCGCTTTCTCTTCTCCTCATATTTCTGCCGGAGATCCTCCCGCGCCATCAACGGTGTGTGCACTGAGTAGAAGCAGAGGACCGCTAAAAACGGCCCTTCTTTATGCTGCTCGATGAATTTTGCCGTCTCGGTAGCCAGGCGATCCGGCAAATGTTCGCCCGGAGGACCATCGGGAAGCCGTGGATTACCATAAGGGGAAAAGTACTTATTTCCGCCGTACGGCCCACCCTGTCCCGTGCCACCCATGTTGATATCGAAACCCTGATTTTCCGGCCAGTAACCTTCCGGTCCAAGATGCCACTTGCCAGCAAAGAACGTGGTGTATCCTCGCTGTTTGAGGACTTCCGCAAATGTTACCTCTTGCAGGGCCAGCGCCGTTTGGTAGGGAGCGGGCAAGAGCCGCGTGTTTCGATTCCATGCCTCTGGCTGGGCGGCGCCGATGTAGTCCGTGATCCCCACCCGCTGCGGCCATTTGCCCGTCATAATCGCCGCCCGCGTCGGCGAACACACCTGGCACGCAGCGTACGCATCCAGAAAACGCATCCCTTCCGCCGCCAGACGATCCACGTGCGGGGTCTCGTAAAACGAGCTCCCATAACACCCCAGATCGGCCCAACCTAGATCGTCCACCACAAACAACACGACATTCCAGGGACGATCCTCGCCAGCGTTAGCCAGGGAGCGACTTCCCCAGTACGCGAGGGTGAGGATTGATCCCACCACGATGAAACAATTTCGGAACATGAGGCACCTCCCCGTAGCCGTTGCCCCCATCCCGTCTTTTCAGCAAGCGCGATCGTGAATCCGCCGAGAGTTTCAATTATTTTCCCCTACCTACCCGTTCGAGCACTACCGCATCCGAGCATCCAATTCATCGGTGTGTCCCATCGGCCGCCTGTGATTCCACGTCAATCGTGTAGGAACGGTAATAGCTCCGGTACCTGCTGGGAGCGGTTCCATGGAGAACAATTCCCAACAGGGGAAGATCCACGCTGCGAAGTCGCTGCACGGCCTCAAACACTCGCGGGAGTCGACTCTTGTCCTGAATGACCGAGAGGACCACACTGTCCGCCATATGGGCGAGAATGAGGGCGTCTGCGGTGGTCAAAATCGGGCTGGAATCCACCAGCACCAGGTCGCACTGATCGCGAAGCGACCGCAGGAACTGGTCGAGCTTCCCCTGCGACACCGCTTCCAGCACCTCGCCGTCGGAGTGACCGGCCGTCACCACGTGCAGGTGCTCAATTTCTGTGTTCTTAACAATCTCTTCCGGCCCAGCCAGATTTTTCGCCAGTTCACTCAAACCGGGCGCAAGCGGACAGTGGAACAACCGATGCAGGCGTGGGCGGCGGAGATCGCCATCTACCACCACCACCCGTCGCCCTGCCCGTGCAAGACTGGCCGCAAGTTGCGCGACCAAAGTGGTCTTTCCTTCCCGCGCCAGAGCACTTGTTACCAGAAGCACTCGCATCCCCTGACGCTCCGCACGATGGAGAAGAATTGTCCGTAACTGGTCCACCGACTCGATCAAGACAGACCGCATCGTATCGGGCAGGTGACCGTTGCGACTGACCCACCGTGTGATGGGCCGTTCAATGAGCGGCAAGTCTCCAAGGACGGGCAATCCCAAACCGTACGAGATTTGATAAGCAGAGCTCACTGGCCTGAGGAGGAAATCGAGAAGCACCACGGCAGCCCCAGTCCCGAGGAATGCCATTAGCCCCAAAAATGAGACCAACCGATACTTGTCGTTGATGTTGCTGATCCGAGGCGTGCTGGCTTCTTCCAAAACGCTTACCCGGGGGGGTGCGGCAAGTTCGATATTCCACCGCTCCAGCTCGTCCCCCATGCGGGCAGCAATAGCTTTCAGTCGCTCCACCTCCGCCCGTTCCGCCTCCAGATCGGCAGAGTACTTCCCGAGTTGCTCGGCTTCCGCCGCTTCCTTTTCAAACTGCTCCAGGGCTACCTTCAACTCATCTTCGAGTACAGCTTTCTCCAATTCAGCCTGAGCAATCTCGGCCTGAATTTGCTCCGCTTCTGTGGGAGGGGTAACCGCCCGCCCCTTGGCCAGTTGCTCTCGTGCAAATTCCTCGAGTTGCGGCGCCAGTTCTGCCCGACGCTGCTCAAGACCTTTTCGCAGGGTCTCCATTTCTTCGCGGATTCGCTGGACACTGGGGGCCTTTTCCCCCTGGGCCGCCCGCTGTCGCTCTTCGAACCAGCGCGTCTCCAAATAACTCAACCTCGCCTGCGTCGCCGCAATCCAGGGATCCGCCCGCAGAGCGTTTTCCACAATCTGTTGAATCACAGCCTCATCACGCTGCCGCCGCTCTTCCTCGGTGGTCTGCGGACGGTGCTCTTCCAGATACCGGAGTCGACTTTGCAGAATGGCGATCCGACGCTCCAGCCCACTGATCTGCTGCCGTAATTCGTTCACATGTTTACGATGGTCCGCCAGCGTTTCGAGTGCCGTGAGGGCTTTCTTGCGGGCGACTTCCGAATCCGGGCTTCCCACCGCGTTGGCCAGTTCTCGATACCGCTGGTCGCGTTTCTTGACAAGCTCCAGAGTCTGCGCGTAATTGGCCTCCAGCAGCTTTTTCCGCTCCAGGGCATACCTACGACTGAGGTCTCCCACTTCGCTCATGTAGGCGTCTTTTACAGCGTTGACAATCGCCGCAATCTGCTCGGGATCGTCGCCCGTCATGCTGATTTCCAGAATTTCCGCCTGATCGGCAAATCGGACCCGCAGATTACGCCGCAACCACATGATGGGATCGACCTGGTTGCGAATGTAGGGGAGCTGGCTGATCCCCGGCTTTTGCAGCGCCGCAGTCAACACCCGATTGCTGGTGACGAGCGTCGTCTGCGTTTGCCGGTTGCGGAGCAACGGATCATCGTCTCTCGTGTCAAAAAGGACGCGCGGCCTCTCAAGGGCAACCTGCAACCACGCCGTGGCCGTGTATTCAACGGGAATGGTCCGCCAGGCAAACACCATGACACCCACGCTCGCCATGACCCCCAGAATTAAGATCAGCCACCAGCGCCGTCGCACCGCGTGCAGCACGTCCGAAGGCTTCGGCGGTCCGTGGAGCGTTTCCCGCTGAAGAGGCGTCGGCGCCACAGAAAGCCCTGTGGCCAACGTTGATGGAGGGGATGTTCCCAGTACCCGCACAAGATCAGACATATCGGCCACTCAAAATGTCATACAACCAGGCCACCATACCAATTCGCGCAAAACTTTGAACCTCCCTATTCCACACGCGTCACCTGCAGAACATTGCCTCTGTTTGGCTATCGTCTCTCCAATTCTCGTCTACCGGGTGAGCCCCTGGACGCCCGCAGACTTTCCCAACCCAGCCCTTTTATTTTGACCTGGAGCCACAGCAAATTCCACAACTGAAAGGATGTTCCGGCGTTGAGACCGTTTCCCTCGCACCGGGGACAGTCCCCTGCTCCGAGCTGAAAACCAGGCTCCGTGTTTTGCTTCTGCCTCAGGATTCAAATGGAGCAGATGTTCAGGCCGAAGGAGAGACCGCCTCCAATCAATGAAAAGCCTCTCGTGCAGCGGTCAGGCCACGGCATCTGGAAATGTCAAGAATTTCGCCCAGAGAGCTCCCTTTGTCGAAAGGATGCCGCTTCCGAAATCGGGGAATTGCCCCACCTCATCCGCTTCAGCCGAAGATTTGCGAGGGAAACTCCTTCACCCCGCTGATGTGAACCATCCGCACCGCCTGCCAGGGAATCACGACCAATCCCGCACCAAGAGCCGAATCCTCCACGATGAAGGCTGCATATTCGCCATTGAGTCCGAACGGCCGGAATTTCAAGACCGTCATGGTTTGGCCGTCTTCCAGCCGGATCTGCACGGTACTGGCAATAGGTCGGCTAGCCCACACCTTCTGAAACAGCTCTCCAAAACTTTGCCCGGCAATTTGGTCGCCGCGGGAAGAGTCGGTCCGCATTTCCACTCGACTGTCTCCCGGTGACCGACTGGGAAACAATTCTAGGTGGACACCGCTGTCCGGAACAATCGCCGAGTCGCCCAACCCAGTTCCCGCCACGAGATGGGACGAAGGTTCTGGCGCGAGACTGAGCGGGATCGCTTCTTCGGCCTCATTCCCGGACAGTTCCTCCACGACGGGAATACGGAAACGAACGCCGCACTCGGGGCACTGCCCCGGTCGGCCTTGCAGATCCGGAGAGCCAAACAATCGGTGCCCGTTGGGACAAAGGAACTGAATCCGCGTGCGATCGCGCGAGTACGTAGCGGCGCCACCGTTGTCGCCGGCCTGCGCAGCGCGAATTTCTTCCAACGTCGGGATGAGAAATTTCACGTTGCACTTCGGACACTTCGCCGGCTTACCTGCCCGATCTTCCCCGCATCGGATGCGGTGGCCGTTGGGACATAAAAATTCAATCGTGCCTGCCATAGCCACCCCCTTTGCCAGAAGACTCGTCCAATCCCCGCCAATCCATCCCACCGCCACTCCAAAACCGAAAATCGGCCGAGCACCCGGCGGGAACACCGGCGCAGGGGTAAGCACGAATTCGGGTAGAAAAAGCGATCATTTTCGGCCTTGTCCACATAACTTTAGTTTACGTCGGAAACGGAAAAACGAAAACAATCCACCCAATAAGGCGCATTCATTGGCGCCGCGCCCCACTGGGGGATACCAAAATGCAAGTAGAGAATCAGTTTCAAAAATCGATCGGAACTCCGAGGGCAACAACCGCCACCCGCCCAAGACCACTTTTCCCTATGCAAGGCCTTTCATCCCATCATCCATTACTAAGCAGATTTGCAAACATTCGATTCGGGCAGCGAGTTCTCTCTGCTGAGAGCGGCCGCAAAGCACGACAAACCCACCTCAAAATGACCCGCAGATGCTGTCCTCCGGGGAAACCTCAGCCGGAGCCGGGTTGCTCAAGCAAACGCCGTGCGTTTTCGCTGGCAACGGCTTGCCGTACCGCGGGTGACAGTCGCGACTCCACAAGCTTCAGGTGCGCTGCAGCGAAATAGAACAGGGGTAGAAATGATCCGAAGCACACTCGCTCGACAGGAACCGTCTCCACAACTCTTTCAATCCCGCCTACACCTTCCAGCATGCTTAGATCCACAAATACGCGTCCGCTCTCCATCCACCGCCGCAATTGGGTCGGGGAACAGATCCGGTGGGCGTTGAGCAGCATGATAGTTACCTCCGGGATTTTCTCGAGAAGCCGCTCCAGACGCGACAAATTCACCGGGGGGACGCGGAACAGGTGTGGCTGCGTCCGCGAATCTTCCATCTCCACGACAATTTGGAGAATTACCCTCCGCTGGGCCGCCATGTGCAGGAGGCCTTCCACTTCGGGTCCGTCCAGTGAATACCCGTGATAGTTGGGAAATAAACGGAGAATCTTTATTCCCCAATCGTCCACGCACTGACGAAAATCTTCCTCCCAATCGGGCAACCCGGGATGAATTGTCCCGCACGGACGCAACAGATCAGGCCACCGGGAACACTCCTCCACCAGCCGCTCATTGACACCCCTCATATCTGAGTGAAATACTCCCTCTAGACTCCCAGCCCACGCCTCGACAACTCCATAACGCCGGAGCGTAGTCACAAGCTTCTCGGGCGTATCGTCGGGGAGTTTGCGAAATGGCCAACCAAACAAATAAACGTTCGTATCCACGATGGGCCCAAGAGAATCTGTTCCAAAACCCTGGGACAAGGCCTTTCGTTCCTCCCAGGTGTTTGCGAAGGCCACGTCTTTCAGGGACGTGCTGACGATCCCGGCCGAAACGAGAAATGACCGGCGATCCAGTCCTCGATGCTCTTCATTGGCGTTCATAGTCGGATACCTTTTCGCTCCAAAATCGGGCCGAGGATCCGCCGCAGATTGTCCCCGAGGATGAGACGTTGAGCGTCGGCTGGTATTGCGGCGCCCAATACTTTGCCCAGTTGGGTGGCGAAACTTCTGCCGGGTGCGTCGCTGCCAAAAAGGACGCGTTCGGGGCCCAGCGTCCGCACCGCCATCTCCGTTACCCCCGCCGTGGGATCAAATCCACACAGGTCCACCAAAATGTTTGGGCACCGGCGGACAGCGCGAAGTCCATATTCCCAATTACCGCCGCTGTGGGCCGCGATAAACGTGGTCTCAGGATGACGTCCAGCCAGAATAGCCAGGTCCTGGGGCGTCGATTCACCCGGGAGATTACCCGTAGTCTTGAGCCAGGTGTGCTGAAGGACCACCGCTTTCAACTCTGTGGCCCGCTCCACCAACGGGTCAAGAGCGGGATCAACGCACCGCTTTGCCACCCAAAGCTTCACGCCCACCATGGGCCCGTCGGCTACGTGGCGATTCAATTCCTCCAAGCTGGCCTGAAGATGGTTGGGATTCAGATAGACAAAGCCAAACGCTCGGTCGGGAAACCGCTCAATCGCTTGCCGCACTTCCCGGTTTGCCTGGGCCATCTCGTCCGGGCTGGGATTATACTGAAACGTCATCCCCATAAAAACGCACACGCGGCGAATTCCCAGACGATCGGCATACTCCAACAAATTGGCCAGTCTCTCCGCTGGAGTTTCTCCTGGTATTCCGACAAGATGCACATGCACATCCCAGATTTCAAATGGCGGTTCGTCCCGGCTCATGCCTTTCCGTCCTTTCCGCCACCATTTCCCGGCGGATTCTCACTTTCCTGCGCTGATTCAGGCCGCGAAGGAGTGGGCGCCGATGCGTCGGACTCCTTACCGCTGAAAAGATCGGATTCCGGTGACTTCCTCAGCTTCTGGCCGACAGTTTCTTGCTCTTTAGCAGGTTCCTGCTCAGGCTGCTCCAGAATTCTTCGCACACCAAGCGGATCCTCCGGCGTCCATGTAAGGAGCTGCTCCGCCACCGAGTGCGCTAGGCCCCGCTCTCCCAATCGAACAAGGCACTCCACCAGATCGCGTGCTGCCTGGAGAAACGGTTGATTGGTTGGCCGATTTAGGGGCAGCCGTCCCTTAAAATCTTTTCCCAAAGCTTTCAGACCCAATTCAAAGGCATATCCCAGATGGCCACGTGCCAGCTCCAGTTTGTTGCGATACAGGGCGATTCGTCCGAGAAGCTGATGGGCCTCCAACAGATCCCGACATTGCTGAAGAAGCCACAACAGCTCATCCACCGCCAGATCCCATTCTTCATGGGCGATGATGTCATAGACCTCCTCAATATCCTCTTTAAACTGACGAACTCGTGGGGGATATACCAATTCGAAGATTCCCAGGGAAATTTCGCGGACGCTGATTTTTTGGCCAGCTAATTTCGATTTTCGGCTTCTTTGTTTCTCTCGCTTTTTGCCCCGGACCTTTTTTCGAGAATCATTCTCCGCCTGCCCACTCGCCGGCTGCCGTTCAGAGACCGGGCCATTCCCCTTCTCGTCATCGCGACTCTTTTTTGGCATAGATATCCCTTCCATGTTGATGATTTGTCGGGCCTGTAATCCGCCGCCTTTTCCCCCGGACGCTTGCGTACTTACTCGATAATTTTTTCCAGCGCAATATCAAATTCCGCGGAAAATCTCACAATTGCCAGGGGGAGCATCCAACGAACAGCGGTGGCACGACCTGACAAGCCTGAGAAGCGATAGACAAACTCGACGCCATTTTCCCCGAGCCACAGGGCTTCTAGGTGATCGAACGTCTTCCGGCAACCATCGCCCTCGATTTCGGCTTGCCATCGATAGAACCATCCGCGGTGAGAAGCAAAGGCCTCCTGTGGCTGACTGTATTCCACTCGCAGCCCAATTTCGACCATTCCAGGATTCTCCCGCCAGGAAGTGAGTGTTACCGTCGCGTCCCCCATGTGCTGCCGCTGGGGGAACAAATTTCCGACGGGTCGTTCAAATTTGAAGGATTCAAGGCAAACCGGAAAAACAAAATCAAAAGCCCCGCGAATCGCTGCCTTGCTTTCTTTGCTTACCGAATCGTCTACCACCACAGTGGTCTCCACGGCAGGCCGGAATCCCAGAATGGGAATCTCTCGCCGGGAAGGCAGCAAGGTTTGCCGTGCGCCTCCCCTCGAACTCACAAGCTCCACCGGGCCCCACCACAACACTGCAGGCCGCAGTCGTGGCTCCCACGCCAACGTGACGTTCAGCACAATCCGTTTCGAAGAGGTTAATGGCGAGTTCTCCTCGCGGGGCTGGGCATGAGACGCCTTTTCTGCAGTAATGCGAATCGGCCCCACGTACGTTACCTGACGCTTTGTCCTAAAACGCCCCGCGTTCTCTGCGCTGAGGAGCTCCACGCTTCCATCCGTGTTGAACGTCACTTCCGAGTGGGACTGTTCGGCAAGGTCGTCGATAACTTCCCAAAATGGCGCGTCGTGATAACTTGCCGAAATTGGTTCCTGAGCCAGTTCGCCCCGCACCGTGACGACGTTGCCTGTCTGCGATTGAATGTCTTTCAGGATATTTTCCAGCGATCTCTGCTGAACCTGTAACGTCACGTGGGACTCCCTTGCTTCCTGACGGATGCGCTGGGCAACGAGCTGCTCCCGAATCCGCGCTAAGCGGAGAGCGACTTCCGGTGAGGTGGCGACGACGTCCGACAATTCCGGAAGAATTCGCCACCCCAGCGATTCCAACTCTTTTTCGGCCGAGTCGCGGACCGAGCGCTGAGGGGCATCCAGGGCCGCCACCAGGCGGCGAATATGGTCGCGAAGCTCTTCCTCCACTCCTAAAGCAGGAGGCGAGATTGTACTACCGACAACGAGCACTGACACCGCAAAAGATACCGTCCAAAAGCCTATCTCGGCCTGCCGAAGTGAAAGGTCCGGGAACTGGTGGAACAGCCACAAGCGCCAACGGGATAACATTGGAAAGCTCCCTTCCAATTCCAGTTCAATGCCGGAGCGCCGTCCATGCCGCCAACCGTGCCGGGGGCGATCATGGTGCGCAGACGCCCAACGGGCGGCGCTCCGTCTTTATTGTGACTTCCCGAAAGACCCCGGCAAACTACGAACGCCAAGGTCGCACACCCCTCCTAAGAGGGATCGGCCGCCGGCTAGGGCCGTAAAAGCAACTCTGCCAAATTGGCAGTAATACGGTTTGTGGAAGGTCACCTTTTGGCACACGGGATCGCCAATCGGGGCCCGAGCAAGACGCATCTGCAATGTGTAAGTGATGACCGCTGCATTACTTTCTGACGTTGCCTAGAATTTGGCGCGCTAATTGCAACCCAGCGTCGCAGCCCAATTTATTGTTTGCCTGGAGTGACCTGGTCGGGCGTGTGTAGCAGGTCGCTTTGTCGTTTCGTCTTTAATGTGCCGTTGATCGTTTGTGTGGATTTTCCAACTCACTCGAGGAGGGTACTGAACAGATGGCCAAGAAAAAAACCGCCGAACAGGGAGACAGCAAGCTCCAGTTGCAGCCGTTGGCAGATCGGGTGGTGGTCGAACGCGAGGAATCGGAGGAAAAGACCCCGGGTGGTATCCTTCTGCCGGACACCGCGAAAAAGAAGCCCTCACGGGGAGTTGTGGTGAGCGTGGGCCCCGGCCGTTTGCTGGATGATGGGACGCGGGCACCTCTTCAGGTGAAGGTTGGCGACCGGGTCCTGTTCAGCTCCTATGCCGGCGATGAATTTCGGATGGGAGAACAGGAATACGTGTTGTTGCGGGAAGAGGACATCTTGGCGGTTATCGAGTGATAACTGATTCTCGCCACAGGAAATTAAGGAATCACGTAGAGGGAAAGGAGCGTTCGAACTATGGCAAAGTTAATTGCCTTTGATCAAGAAGCCCGAGATGCTCTTCGCCGTGGCGTCTCGAAGCTGGCCCAGGCCGTCAAAGTGACGCTGGGCCCTCGTGGTCGAAATGTGATCATTCAGAAAAGTTTCGGTTCTCCGACCGTGACCAAAGACGGTGTCACGGTGGCCAAGGAAATTGAGCTGGAAGACGTCTACGAAAACCTCGGTGCCCGGATGGTGCGGGAAGTCGCCTCTAAGACGAGTGACGTAGCGGGCGACGGTACCACGACCGCCACCATCCTTGCAGAAGCGATTTTCACCGAAGGTCTCAAGGCCGTGGTCTCGGGCATCAACCCCATCGGCCTGAAACAGGGGATCGAAAAGGCGGTGGAGGATGTGGTCGATAAGCTCCGCAAGATGTCGATCCCCATCAAGACGACCAAAGAGATGGCCCAGGTGGCCGCCATCGCCGCCAATAACGACATGGCGATCGGTGAGCTTCTTGCCCAGGCCATGGATAAAGTGGGCAAAGACGGCGTGATCACGGTCGAAGAAAGCAAGACCATGGAGACCAAGGTCGAATTTGTAGAAGGAATGCAGTTCGACCGTGGCTACCTTTCGCCGTACTTTGTGACCGATCCCCAGAAGATGGAGTGCGTCCTTGAGGATTGTTACATCCTCATCCACGAGAAAAAAATCTCCAACGCACGGGAACTTGTACCGCTTCTGGAAGCGGTCGTCAACGCGAACAAGCCGTTGCTCATCATCGCCGAGGACGTGGACGGTGATGCTCTGGCGACCCTGGTCGTTAACCGCATCCGCGGTACTCTCCGCTGCTGTGCGGTCAAGGCACCGGGATACGGCGATCGCCGGAAAGCTATGCTGGAAGACATCGCCATTCTGACCGGCGGCGTGGCCCTGTTCGAAAGCCTCGGCCGCAAGCTCGAGCATGTCACCCTTGCCGAGCTCGGCCGTGCCAAAAAGGTCGTCGTGGATAAAGACAACACCACCATTATCGAGGGCGCCGGGAAGACTGAAGAGATCAAAGGCCGCATCGAACAGATCCGGCGCGAAATTGAAAAGACCACCAGCGATTACGACCGCGAAAAACTCGAAGAGCGGTTGGCGAAGCTTGCCGGCGGTGTGGCTAAACTGAGCGTCGGCGCGGCGACCGAGGCCGAGATGAAGGAGAAGAAAGCCCGCGTGGAAGACGCGCTCCATGCCACCCGGGCAGCGGTGGAAGAGGGTATCCTGCCCGGTGGTGGAGTGGCGCTCCTGCGTGCGGCGGCGCAATGCTCGTCCGAGGGTCTCACCACCGATGAAAAAGTTGGTTATGAGATCGTCCTTCGGGCGTGCCGTGCCCCGATCACACAGATCGCAGCCAACGCCGGCCAGGATGGCAGCATCGTCTGTGAGAAGGTTGCCGAAATGAAGGGCAACATGGGCTTTAATGCTCTCACCGGCCAGTTTGAAGACCTGGTGAAAGCGGGCGTGATCGACCCAACCAAGGTGGTTCGCACTGCCCTTCAGAATGCCGCCAGCGTTGCCGTCCTCATGCTCACCAGCGACGCACTAGTGGCTGAAAAACCCAAGGAGGAAAAAAGCGGTAGCCACTCGCCTCCGGAATACTGATGAAATGTCCAGCCTGGAGGTGGACTTATAACTGATGGAGGCCCTGGTCTGTAGCCCAGGGTGCCTGATTTCGAGAAGTCGCCCCCTTCCCCTCCCCTTTGATGAGCGCCCCCATCCCCGCTGGGGGCGCTCGATTTTTGCGCCCCAACCACTTATGCTTGTATCCATCCAGAGAAGGCCGTCATTGAGCTCACGATCGATCGGGAAATTTCGCGCAGATTTCAACCCTCTTTCGCGACAACGTTCGGTAGCGCAGCGCCACTTTCTAGCAGAAGGTTCATCTAATGGGCCAGCAGTTACATCATGCTTTGAGAAGGAAGTTGTACGCAAAAAATTCATTTCTCATTTGCGCCGCGATCTTGTTTGCTTCTGCCGCAACAGTAGCGCAATGCTGTGGCGAAGTGCCCTCCCAATGGCTTATCCACTGGGATAGACCGGCCCTGACAGACAGGCCTCTACAAATTGTCCATGGGCTTTCTCCACGAATGCTCGTGGCCGACGCTGTCGCCCAAATCCTCCAGCAGCCGGCAGCGCAGCCTCAATCCGACGAAGGCCTGGCCTATTATCTGCGCCGCGGCCGTGGCGGAATCGTGTGTAATGTGATGTTTGATCATTACCTCGAATCGGAGGAGCATTGGCAATCTTTCATCGCCGGTATCCAGATGTGTGCCCAACTCGGCATGCCTGTCTGGATTTACGACGAAAAAGGTTATCCCAGTGGAACAGCCGGGGGACTTGTCCTCCGTGGACATCCAGAATTGGAAGCCCTCGTTCTCGCCCATGACCCACAAGCAAATCCCGAGTACTTTTTCCGCCGGGCTTACGAGCACACCCACGCTTCGAACAACTACCACGCGTTGCGGCGCTACATCAACCTCATGGACGACCACGCAACAGCACGCTTCATCGAAGTGACGCATGAGGCTTATTACCGCAAAGTCGGCGAGCATTTCGGGAAAACCATTGTCGCCTTCTTCACGGATGAGCCGTCACTAATGGCTGTCGATTTGGGGCCCATTCCGGAACCTGCTCGCAGCAAAGTCCCCGTTGAAGACGCCGTCGATCCGAACGTCAAACCACTTCCCACCGTACCGTGGTGCCACGACTTCGCCGAGGTCTACCGGCGTCGCTGGGGCGAAGATATCCAGTCACAGTGGAAAAGCCTCTTCGAAGGCGATTCGTCAGAAGACCGCCGCATTCGACGGCAATTCTGGAGTACGGTGGCCGATCTGGTGGCCGATCGCTATTTCGGACAGATTCAGAGCTGGTGCCGGGCGCACAGGGTAGCCTCCTCCGGCCATAACCTCCACGAAGAGTCCATCTATCATCATGTGCCCCTGTACGGCAATGGTCTGAAGGCCATTTCACGGATGGACATTCCTGGCCTGGACATGCTCACATCAAACCCCGAGTCGGTCATCCACATGAGCTGGATGACGGCAGCCATGCCTCTTTCCGGGGCGCTTTTGGAAGGTCATCGCCGGGTCATGACGGAAGTGAGCGATTTCATCCAGAAGATGTCCGGTGCCGGACCAGTGAGCCTCCTCCAAATGCAGGCCACCGCCGGTTGGCAGGCTGCCTGGGGCGTCACGGAATTCACACTGTATTACAGCCCGGAAGACAGAACCCCCGACGAAAACTGGCAGTATGGACAATTCGTGGGACGGTTGAACACGATCCTCAAGCCGGCCATCCCGCAACCGCACGTGGCTCTTTATTATCCCATCTATGATTTGTGGGCCGAGTATCGTCCTGTAGCCGGACCACTTCATCAATCTCCGGCGCCACCGCGGGCGGAGCAGATCATTTCCTCGTTCGTGCGGCTCGGCCAAACATTCCAGAGAAGGCAAATTCCGTTCATCCTGATCGACCACGAACATCTCGCCCAGGCAGCAGTCACTCCCCACGGTACCGTGCGGGTCGGGAACGCCGAGATCGCAACACTCGTTTTCCCGATGGGAGTCGAACTGCCCCCCGAAACGCAAAAGGTCGTGGAACGATTCACCGCTCAAAAAGGCCGTGTGATTTACGATCAACCTAACGATAGTATCAACGTCAACAACGCTGTGGCGCGGATTCAGCCCGATCTGGCCATCCAACCGCCCAGCGACCGCATCGTCTTGGGCCGGTTCTCACGCGACGATCACACTATCCTGGTGCTCGTGAACGTCGGCCAGGAAGCTTATCGCGGCACTCTCCAGGGAGTCAACGAGCGAGCCTGGACCCGGCTCGATCCTGCCACGGGAGACAGGCAGCAATTGAAACCGCTGAACAACGCACTCGGCCTCGAGCTGGCTCCTTACCAGACGCTCCTTTTTGTAGACTGAGCCCCAATCGGCCTCGGAGGAAAAGAATCTCGGGCGGTCGCAGCCGCCCAAACAATCGGCGCTGTAAGCCGTTTCCTGCGGAATTGATGGGATGACGAGACCTGATCAACTCTTAACCGCAACCTCGATCTTCCGTGGACGCAGGCCCGCAGATTTCGGCAAATGGAGCGTGAGGACGCCGTCAGCATATTCCGCCGAAATCTTGGCCGCATCAATGGCTTCACTCACATGGAAGACCCGCAGGAAATCGCCCACACCGTATTCCTGTCGGAGGAACTCCACTCCCTCGGCGTACCTGGGAGTCACCCGGGCATGCAATGTCAGTGTCCCATCCTCAAATTGAACGTCGATATCTTCCGGTTTAGCTCCCGGCACGTCCGCAATGAGGAGAATTTCGTCGGGTTTTTCCACGATATCGACAGCCGGGCTGTAGTACCGATCGCCCCGAAGATGTTCCGGCACCGCCTGGGCTGCACGCTTTATACCATGGTGGTGTTTCATAGTTGACCCTCCTTTCTTTTTTACGAAGAGTCATCCCGATTACTTGGACTTACTGCCCTCCAAGTTCTTCAGAAAAGGGTTTCCAGCGTTCGACTCAACCGGTGCGTACGTTCACGGGGATCTTCCGCGGCCGGGTTGCTTCGGCCTTCGGCAGCGTGATCGTCAGCACACCGAGCTGGAGATCGGCCTGCACCCGATCATGATCGACTTCACCGGGCAACCGAATGACGCGCGTGGCTTCTCCTGTTGCACGTTCCCGCCGATGGTAGGTGACACCTTCTTCGGTAGGTTGCGGTCGCCGCACCTTGATCGTCAACTCGTTGCCCGTCACGGAGATATCGATCTGATCCTGTGTCACGCCAGGAACTTCGGCTTCCACATAAAAGGCATCCGCCGTTTCCCACATGTTCACCGGCAGACGTTCACGCCACTGCAATGGCCAGGATGCTTCCGGCAGCTCACCGAGAAAGCTGTTGAACAAACGATCCATTTCACGACGGAGCTGCTCCAGAGATTGCGGACCAAACGGAGGGACTGCCATGACCTGTCTCCTTTCTCTTTGCTCCTAAAAACCCAACCGAACTTACACCCGGCAGACCATCCCAGCCGGGTGAAACACCACATCCGCGATGCCTTGCAAATACCATGCCCGCCAGCACGGTAGCTTCATAAGTATTTATCAGAAAAGAACTTACATATTCCATGCGCAACAAAAAAGCCTGTCAGTCTGACAGGCTTTATAGAAACTCGGTCTACGTGGTACCAGGGCCCGCTCAACGGCCTCGAACAGCATCAACCGGTAAAGTCTGTCCCCAATTCGGTTATTTGTTGAGGGCGTTGAGAATCTCTCTGGCTTTGGGAGCCAGCCCTTGAGGAGACGTCTTCTGGAGTTCCGCAAAACCTTTTTCCAGAACATCGGCCTTAGCCGGGTCCGTCTTTCGAACAGCGTCAACCAAGTCTTTAAACCGTGACGCCTCACTTCCCATTGGGGCACCACTCGCATAGTTCTCAAGGAGCGCTTTGGCCTCCTCGAGCGGTCCCTTCATAGGAATCTGGTAGGTTTTGGGAGTCGGTACTCCACTTTTCCCGCAACCTCCCAGGATGGCAAGCGCTATCCCGATCAGCAGGCAGGCAATACCGTTTTGAACATGTTGCGCCTTCATCCCAGAAATCCTCGTCGTTTCCATTTCACATTCCCGTTCGGATATCTGAAGCCAAAGATTAACGCTCCAGGGATCCCCTTTAAAAGTAAAAGACAACCGCGACTCACTCGAAGCCGGCGGACGCATTGCCGTAGCAGCATCAGAACTCGGGAATCGGCTGACCGTCCGAAGCGTGACCCAATTTCTGGAAGGTGAGTGTGTCGATTGTACTGGTAATGAATCGAACAGAGCCGTCGCCCAGGCCCACGTTCACTCCACCAGGATGAAGGCTCCGTGGGGGGATGATTCCGCGACCCCAGTCGTGGGCACCGCCCGGACAGCAGTTACCCCCGCAACTCGGATATTGCCAATTGGGCGGAGCTGCTGTGTTGAACATCACCTGGGCGTGCGGATACCAGGCCCAAAGCGTCCCGTTATTGCTCCGTTCACCTGCCGGATTCCGGCAGGCCAAACCGATCGTCTCTAACTCGGCAGGCGTGGGGAAATCCTGGTTGGCGATATTGCTGTACACGCTGTCGCCGCCCTGCGGGTAGAAAATGTCATACGGATAGGTGGCCTTTGAGCTATCCCCGTCACCGGAAAGTATTTCCGAAACCATGATCGTCTGAGAAAGCCCGTCGGTCACCGCCGCAAAGGGCTTTTCAATCCGCACCTGGAACATGCCATTGAACGAATTGACGCTGGCACCCCATGCCGTGTAGGTCGTGCTCCCAGAGCACCACGCATAGTTGCAGCCCGGCCCATTCCACCCCGCTGTGTTGTTGACGTTTCGGTACGGCAGTGCGGAGGGACACAAAAAGGCCGGGACCTTCCGCTGCATTGGTCCGTTGTAGTAGGTCCCAAAGGACGTGCCCGGCACATACACGAACTGATCCGCTAGGGCCTTTTGTTCAATAAACGGAAGAATGCACACATTGACCCCGAACCGTTCCCAGTTGTTCCACGGTCGGCCTGCATCGTTCCCCCCGTACCCGGACCGCGGAAGCGTGTTATACACGTCGTGGTAGTTGTGCATGGCCAGGGCAAGCTGTTTGATGTTGTTGGTGCACTCGCTTCGTCGAGCAGCCTCCCGCGCAGCCTGGACGGCCGGAAGCAATAAAGCAATGAGTATCCCGATGATCGCAATCACCACGAGGAGCTCAACTAGGGTGAAACCACTAGGCTTACGTCGGTTCAATCCGGTGCGCGCACGCATAGCAGACTCCCTGTTACAAAACGGATCTGGTGACAACCCCAACAGTTATCCCTTTTGGGAAAGTGTCTTAAAAAGCGGCATTCCCGGCGGGCAGTCTTCAATTCGGTGGGTAACACGTGGGCTGGCCTGGGAATCGTCTCTATCTCTTATTATAGTTCGATTCGTTTGAAACGCACGGTTCACGCGGAGCTTTTTCTCGGACTGCTTGCGCTGCATGAAAGACTAACACAAAAATATTTGGAGTTTACTGATGAGCTTTTTGTTAGAAGATTTCTTATGGCCGTTGTGCGCCGGTGCTCTTTAAATCCCACGCACAACTGTGAAAAGCCAACAGGACTCCGAAAGGTGTTTCCGAGCGCCGCGAACCTCTTGGCTGAGCGTACTCCTCGAACGATTTATGACGCAAAAGGCACCTTCACACCAGTCGCCAGCGAGCTTGTCGCAATACAGCGTAGGGCGACTCGCGGAGCAGTTCGTACCAGATGGTCAGTAGCGTGCCATTTGCCAATTCCACGGTGGAAGGATAGCCCAAATCGCCGCCTGCTCCATCACCGTAGATCACGAGTGGTTCTGACCACGTTCGACCGCCATCGCTGCTCAGTCGGGCCTGGCATCCAAACGGTTCCCGGCGATGGCCGTAGCTCATCAGTAGGCGTCCGTCCCGTAATCGAATGAGATGAGATGGCAAACCCCACACGCCGATGGGATGCGGCGTTGACCAGGTTTTGCCCCCATCCTCGGACTCGCACTGCAATGTTTCCCCTGCGTTCTGGGGATTGTGATTCCGGAGCTGCAGGACCAATCGTCCCTCGGTTGTCTCCACGGCATGCAGCTCGTGGTATTGATTCGGGTCATCGCCCTGCCGAACCGGTAGCTCGGCTAGCCATTCCCAAGTTCGACCGTCGTCCTGCGAAACGCACACGCCGACTCTCTTTGTCCGCCACAGGTCCTTGCCGGCATAAAGCAGCCGTCCATCCCGAAGCTGGATCGGACCGTGGGGACTGTTCACCAGACAATCGTAGGGGGCCGACCAGCTGATGCCCCCATCTTCCGAGCGCATCATCCACACTCCCAACTGCCTTTGACGCTCATCTTCCGAAAGGCGCTCGTGGGCCGCCCGCCAGCGGTCCAGTTTTTCGGCAGGCCAGCCACTCCCTTGCCCTGCAGCCTCACGTGCTCGTGTCAACAGGGAAACGTAGGCCAGCGAGGTAAACGTGCTCACAAGGAGAGTCCCCTGGGCTGTCTCCAGGACACCGGAATCCCGATCGTCAATCGCACTATCCCACAAAACCCGTGGATACGTCCACCACCCGCCGTCGTCGTTTGAGGTCATCATTTCCACCCGGCCAAATGGACAAACGTGGGCCTCACGCCCGCCGGAATACACAAGCACAAGCTGGCCGTTCCTTCGTCGCGTCACGGTGGGCCAACCGTGATAGCGGTGGGGAAGCCGGCTGATCGTTTTGATTTCTGTGACCTCAAAACGAGGTGTTTCGCTTCCAAAAATGCGCGCCGCTCGGACAACTGTCGGTACGGCCATTGTCCCCACCAGACTGAGAAGCCACCGCCGCCGATTCAGCCGAGACGTGCCGAACCCCCTCCGAAGACTAGATACCGCACAGCGCTGCGGTCGGGTCATCGATAACATGACGGGCTCCTATGAAGTCTCGCGCCTGGAGACGCCCCCGTTATACGACTTTTCGGGGGCCAATCACCACACT
>NZ_JBAMME010000221.1:0-6013 GCF_039793925.1 Thermogutta sp.
CACGGAAATCGGAGGTTCTCGGCGTTTTTGCCCCCGTTTGGGTCTTAATCCTCTTCAAAGCGAGGCGGTGATTCTCACAGCGCGCTTGCAGCTTCATGAGTCCTCATGGGTTCGCGACCGCTTCCAACGAACCCATGGGGGGGCGTGATCTTTGTTTGTCCTCCAAGCCCCAAGAATTTGCGCATTCTATTGAGAATCAAAGGCTTATGTTTCAACCAACCTCGTGCCATTTTGTCAAAGAGCCTCCTTCCAACGCTCAGTATAAACCACCCAACCGCCAATGGGAAGGTCCCGAAGGCGCAACCTTGCCACCTGGAACGAACGCCAAGAGCCCTTATTGGCCAAAGGTAAGTCCTCCCTCCACGATTTCCGGCTCTTCTGGCCTCGATGGCATCCCCAAGACACCGAGACTCGACTTTTCCTTCCTCGACTTTTGCTGGTGGCGCGCCGAGGCACCCGCTTTTCGCAAGCCGGTTGGAAGCTCGCAAACTCGGGGTCACTAGGGCGAAAACCCGGTACCACTCCTGCCCTCCGCGGCCAAGGCTCAGGCGACCCGGGAATTGCAAGCCGTGGCTTGGGCGAGAACGCAAAGCCCAATCTGCCACGTGGTTGGCGACCACCGTCCGCCTCCTCACCCGGGACCCCGAGAGCTGGAGAACGCAAAACCGACTCTGCCACGTGGTTGGCGACGGCCGCATTCGCTCGGGAACTCGGCCCTGGAATACCCCGAGAGGAAGACATTCGCCTTCCGCGCCCATGAAGGATCTTGACGCCGCAACAAACGAAGGGCTGAGGTAGTAAGCGGAGCAGCGTCGCAACGGCTGCAGTTTCTGGTTTGCGCTTATTTCTACAAACATTTCTCAAGGGCACTCGTGAGAGAAACGGCAATGTTTACCGTCTCCGCCGAGAAGATAAAATCGAATTGCTCTCAGGCCTAGTCCTTTTGTTGCTGGTGCCATGTAAACCATTGGTGAACTCGATATTTTCAAGACGCCAAACCCCTTCGCAAGCGTTGAGCTCCTCGAATAGCGGCACCAGATCTTCCTTAAGCGCCTTGAGGGCATTGATGAGGTCCATATGTTCGGGTCTCATCCCAGAATGGGCAAAGGCATTGCGCCAGGTTCGTAGCCTTCTCCAAAGATTCCGGAGCTTTTCCTCCTCCTTCGAGAGCTGCCGAGGGCGTAAATCCTCGGCGAGTTTATTGAGCAGACTTTCAGCTTCGTCGCGACTCTGCAGCCATTTGCCCGCCGAGACGCCACGGGCGAGCTGAACCCGGCTGACAATGAGCTCTCTGAAGGCCCTGACGGCAGCATCGAGTCGGCCAGCAGCTAACCAGGCCTTGACCAGGTGTAACTGGCGCTGGATTTCCCCCTTGTCCAACCTCACGTTGTTTTTCGCATCTCTTTTCGCGGGATCCTGAACCGCGAATTCTTGCAGGCGTTGATGGAGTTCCTCGAGCAAATCCTCTACCGGAAGGCCAAGGCTCTGGGCAGCTTTTTGGAGCGCTGAGGTGCTGACCGACGAGAGATCTTCACCAATGGCCAGTCCCACCTCCAAGGGAAAACCGGTGCGCAGATAAGGCCCAGCCTTCTTGGCAGCTGAAATTAATGCCCTGACCTCCCGTGGAGGGGCTGCACCTTGACCCGCACGGCTCCCCCGAGCCTGCCGCTCCCAAGGTTCGAGCAGAGCCGCCAAAGGCTCCGGGTCCAGGCGCTCACGAAAAGCGCGAACCGCTTCAGCCCACTCCGCAAGGGCCATGAGATGGGAAAGGTCAAGGTACGGGGTATCCTCAGGTTTTTCGGGGACGTACGCTCCGTAACCCCAAACCCCACGCCGGACCGCCCCCCGTCGGACGAGGTAAAGAGCGAGCCACGTATGGGCCAGCGGGATGGCTCGGAAGGCGTGGGTAAGGTCCATATGGAGGACAGGTGGATGCTCGAAGGAGGCCGTATTTTGCTGAAGCCATGTCCGCAGCTCAGGCAAAAAGTTCCAGATGTCTTTTATTTCCCGCGGAACTTCGAGGTTAATGTGAGCTACCGCGGAATCGAAGGGCAGATTGAGCTGCAGGGCTTCGCGCCGCACTGACTCTCTCTTGTCGTGCCAGGAGGCTTCGGTGCACGCGAAAAGTACGGAGGCCGGCGCTCTCGCGGTTTCCACAAGCCAACGCCAGAGCGCGAGACCGGCGATGCAGGTGCTGTAGGCTTTGCCATCCGGCATGTGGTAGGTGGTTCTACCGTACCCTGGAGGGGGAAGGTTGGGGCTACCTTTACCCAGGTTGACCAGCAGGAGGTGTTTTTGGGGCGAGGTGAGGCCGATCTCACTGGGCTTTGCGGAGACATCCGTGGTAGGGCTCGTCGAGGTCATGGCATCACCCCCTTACCAAAAAACACTCCACGTTCCAGCCGGTCATCATATTCCTTTTCCGGTCTGGCCATGGGGCGCTTCGAGGGCTTCAGCCGTTGGCTTCGCGCTCATGGTGATTCTTAGCGGCTCGGGGTGAAGTACTGAAGGAACTCGAGACAAGCGCTCGAGAAGAGCTTGGCGTTCTCGCGAAGACAAAAACGCCACGCGGGCAGCGTTGCTTTGCAGCTTCAAAATATCCAAGCGCGAAATCCCCGTGCACAGACGCGCCAAGAGCAGAAGATTCTCCGAAAGGGATCCTCGAGAAATGCCGATGTTGTCGGTGTTGGCCGTCACGAGGATGCCGTGGTGAATGTAGCGGAGCAATGGGTACCGGGCATTGCCGGACCCATCTAAAGAAAAACCTTTGATCTGCATGTTGGCAAAAGGGCACATTTCGACGCCTATTCCCCTCTCGGCTACGGCGCGGAGCAGATCGGGGGATTCCTCCAGATGGAGGGCATGGCCGAGCCGCCGCGCCGAAAGCTTGAACACCGCCTGCCAGATGCCTTCGACGTCGTCGTTTTCGCCGGCATGGACCGTCACCGCAAGCCCGACCCGGTGGACAGGCTCGAAATCAGTAGCGAACATGGCGGCGCGGGTGTCCCGGTTTTCGAACCCCGCCAAGTCAACGCCCACCACGCGACATCCATGCTTCCAATGCTCCGCGGCGGTAATGGCCAGGGCGAGATGCTTCGCGATGCGGGAGCGATCTCCCTTTTCCTCGCGGGTAGCGATGAGAATGAGATTGACGTGGCAACGCTGGTTTTCTGGGGCCCGGTCCATGGCCCGCTGGAACGTTTCCCGGATCTCCTGAAGAACGACCCAGGGGGAGCGGTCCGCGGTGGCGTAATTCGCGGGGCTGCAGCGAATTTCAGCGTAAACGACGTTGTCATCAACAAGCGCCTGATACAAAAGCTCGCACTGTTTCCGTAGACACCCCGGGTCCTTGAGCAACGTGCTGCCGGTGGCGTTGCCAAGGCGCATGTAGTCATCGAGGGCTATGGGGCTTTTCGGGTACGGCCAGCCCTCGGGAAATTCAGGCTCCTCGAGGGGCGGTAGTTGGTTCGGGTACGCGGCCGCGTTTCTGACTTCGCGAAGCAGCTCCCCGTGGGTAGCAAATCCTCCAAGGTGGCAATGGAGTTCCACCTTGGGAAGGGAACGGACCCAGGAATGGTCAGTTCGAGGGTCGAGAGGCTCGCGCAACCATGCCAAGGTGCTGGCTGGCCAGGTGGCCAGGCTCGGGAAGGGAAGCTCCGAAAGGTCTTCCCATCTCGCGGCGAGGTTCCGAGCTTTCTCGAGTACCTCATTGACGTAGGAGGAAAGCCTAAAGTCCAGAGAGCTGGCACGAAGAACAACCCCGCTCCCCTCGGTCTCGAGGGGGAAACGCTGGGCGTCCAGGGTGGCAAGCTGGGGCCAACCGGGCTCCGGGCCAAGCTTGATGAAGTGCAAGGCCCCGCTCTCAATGGCGGCCTCGACCTCCTCGAGGGTGCTTGCTTCGCGCGAGCCGTTTTCCCCAAAACGAGGTTCGCAGAGAACGTGGAAAACCTCAGCCGCACCGAACAGCCCCGCCGCGCGCTGAACGGCGGCGGACATGGTTTTGTAACCTCCGGCAAGGCAAACGTAGCGTCGGCCCGGGTCCGGAGCCTTGGCCAGGATCCATCGGTAAAGGACCTCCTCGAACCGTCGGTGGTCCTCCTCGTTGCGGAGGTCGGTGAAGCCTGCCACTCGAGTAATGGAAAGGTCGGGAACCGGGTGTCTTCTGAAAAACTCGAGAAGCCGCCTGATGGACTCCTCAGTTCGCTCACCGTCCGAGGTGAGGACGTGCACAGCAGCGAATCCCCCGGGTCCAAGAAGCTGTGCCGCTTCGGCCGCCACAGCCCAGGAGGTGCCCACGGTGCAGAGGAGGGTGCGGGACATTAACGGACTCTCCGCCACAAGGGAGTGCCGCGCCGCTCCCCAAAATCATCAATAAAGCCATGTACCTCGGACCAAAGCTCCAAGAGTTCGGATGAGCTCAAGCTTTTACGTGGCTGTTCTTTCAATTTGTTGATGAGCTCGCCCGGTATTTTGTGTGCAAGGTGGACCGCAACAGCCACATAGGAAACTCCATTTCCGCTCCTAACTTTGTGGACTTTAAAGACAAGCTGGTTCGGCAAACGCCCTGTCTGACGCAGGGAACCGTCCTTGCTCGTTACGGGGCTCCCGTCACGCTCCCGCACCCAGCCAGCAACACCGTGATTGGTAACCGGGTAGCTCATTATGTGGCGAGAAGTCAGGCACGCACCCTCCGGGTAGCCCTCCAAGTCGGTATTTTCTTCGAGCTTAGGAAAAGAACCACATCCGTCAAGCTGCGTATAAATTGCTATTTTCAAGCGAGCGATTTCAGCCATGGCTTCTTGCCATGTCTTTTGCGGCTTTTCCAAAATCCAGACGCCCATTCCGCTATCAACCCTAGCGATGGCGTGCGGCCATTCCTCCTGGAGACATTCGTCGAGAGGCCTGGAAAACTTGTTGGCAAAGGTGAATAGCCTTTCGCGTAGTTGATCAAGGTCGGGAAGCGTGTCAGGAACGAGAATCAGCGAGCCCCATCCATTTCGGCTGCGGCTTCCGATGGTTCCAAATAGCGCGATACCTTCGAAGACGCTGGGTAACTCATCGTTCCAAAAATGGTCGTTCGCCGCTGAACGCTGGACCAAGAGGATGCGGGCTTTACTTCCCGGTTGGAGCGCCGAGGGGACCGTAATTGTTCCGGCGCCGACGGGCCCGTATCCTAGGTAAAGCAAGGGGCTTATCCGTGCGCCTCCTTGACTGGAGTGTTCCATCGTCTCTTTTGGCGTAACCCAGGGGTGGTCTACCTTGAGTTTTTCGTTCTCGACCGTGCGCCACTGATGCCGTAAAAGGGTGCCGCGCCAGGATCCGTCGAGCGGCTCCAGACGGACTACAATCGGCGAACGGAAACTCCAAACATGCGTTTTTTTGGCGCCAGGAACAGAATCCTCCAACCATGAATGCCCCAACAGTCGTCCTTCGTCCTCGCGAAGCTTGTGGAAGCAATAACCAATTTCTCTCGCGTGAACAATGCGCCACCAGCGGCGGATAAGTGTCTTGAGGCTAGCAGTTCGCCACTCCGAGGATTTGTCGGCTCCACCGAGAAACGCTGGCGTCGCCAACTCCAGTGTCCAGTCTCGCCATTTCATGGGTTAATCCTCCAGAAGCGCTTTTACAATCGGATTCGATTTTACCAAGCGTGAGAGGTAATCTGAGCCAACAACGCGGTGAGCAAGCATTCGAGCCAAATCCCGTGCCATCGGATGGCGGTAGTGGCGCGAGATTAAGTTGAGCGCTTGTTCGGTTTCGGCTCGAGATAATGGCGTTGTTGGCTCTTTTTGAAGGATCCTTTGTACCTCATGGAGGTCACCGGGGACCCGCTCTTCGGCGCGGTCTGTTGGAGAGCCGGTATTTGAATGCTTCGGGTACCCCCCAGCGGCGGCGGCCTTTGCGCCACTGAAAGCCTCGGTTTTCGGCGCACTGCCGGGGGGCAAGCTCCCAAATCCGTACCCAATGGCTGTTTTGGCGCCAAAGCCTAGCCATTGCAAGGCGTAGTCGAAGG